>CAMCFO010000006.1 GCA_945874155.1 uncultured Bacteroidales bacterium | reverse complement strand
GAAGCAAGCTGCTTCGCATCCGCTTCCATGCCTAGGGGCTCTGCCCCTATTATACTTGAGGATTTGACGGGCAAATCCTCAAGTATCGGCTTCGCCGTTACTCTCTATGCCTAGGGGCTCTGCCCCTATAGTACCCCGCGGCTCCGCCTTCCGTATTTGCCTTTGGCAAATACACGGCTCCCGCCGTCGCGCTGGGGCGCGAGTACGTGGTTGATTTACAGGGCGTTCTGTCAGGCTTTCTTCGTTCAAAGCGGTTATATGACCTGAAACTTATGCTTGTATCGCATCAGCTTCAAAGCTTAGCGGCTCTGCCCCTATTATACTTGAGGATTTGACTGGCAAATCCTCAAGTATCTGCTTCGCCGTTACTATCTATGCCTAGGGACTTTGACCTATTATACCCTGTGGCTCCGCCTTCCGTATTTGCCTATTTCATAGGCAAATACACGGCTCCCGCCGTCGCGCTGGGGCGCGAGTTCTTGGTGGGAGTTTTGGTGGTTATTTGTTTTATTCGCCGCCGACTGACAGAGAGTCAATTCGGACTGTCGGAATTCCAACTGAGACTGGCACTGACTGCTCCTTGCCGCAGGTCCAGCTTCCGTTGTCTATTTTCAGGTCGTTTCCCACCATTGAAATTTGCCCGAGGGCTTTAGGGCCGTTTCCTATGATGTTGATATCTTTAATCGGTGCAGTCAATTTCCCGTTTTCTATCAGATGTCCGCTTTTTACATAAAATGTGAAATCACCCTCCCCGATATTCACCTGACCATTACTGAACTCATCCACATAGATTCCGTATTTCACAGACTCCACAATCTCATCCGGGCTGTATTTCCCCGAATCCATATATGTCGCCCTCATTCTCGGAATAGGGTTGTTTCTGAAATTTTCCCTTCTCCCGTTTCCGGTAGGATTCACTCCGTAATATGCGGCACTTATTCTGTCGTGCATATAATTTTTCAGTATCCCTTTTTCCACCAGCACGGTCTTTTGACAAGCCACCCCTTCATCATCATAAATATTGGAACCTCTATTGCCGGCAATTGTCCCGTCATCAATAATCGTAATTCCCTCAGGGCAAATACGTTGTCCCATTGCTTCCGAAAATATGGACTGCCCCTTGCGGTTGAAGTCCGCTTCGAACGCGTGTCCCATTGCCTCGTGAAGCAAGATTCCTGATGCTCCGGCACCCATAACCACAGGCATACTTCCGCCTTTGGGCCTTATAGCCTCAAACCTCTCGTCAAGTCCATTTGTAACCTTTTCCACCAGGGACGCTACAGTCCTCCCGTCCAGCATCTCTGGGCCAAGCCTGTAACTAAATGATGAAGAAGTACTTATATTCTTGCTCTTATTGGAAAATACGGCCGAAACAGCAATGCTTCCCATTGGTCGCTCTTCACAGCAAAGCTCTCCAAATGAATTGTACATCATTATTCTGGACACTTTACCGTTCAATTGTGCAATAACCTTTACCGTCCTCGGCTCTCTATGCCTTATTTCAGCATCGATTTGCTTCAGTACACCAGCCAAGGCTTCCATATCAGCATCCATCCAACTCGTTTTCATTGCCGGCAATGCAGGAAGACAATTTTGCTCATATCCATGGCCGGTCATATTCCCTAAGCAAGCCTTCGGATCCCCATTCCCGCAGATGGCCAAGGCCGCTTTCAAAGCCTGTCTCATCGCCTGGAAATCAGTGGTTTCACAATAGGCATAGCCAGTTTTCTCACCTTCGACAACTCTGATTCCAACTCCGAAATCCTCGTGGCAACCCCCAGAACTCACAGCCGAGTCTTTCAACAGCAGGTTCATCGTCCCTGAATATTCGAAATAGAAATCAACGAAGAGAGCACCAGCAGCACGGGCCTCTCCCATAAGTCTTTCAAGTGATTGGATATCAGTGTGGAACAGTTCCAGATATGCTTTATTCTCCATTTTCTTCTTTACGTTGCGCTGCCCTGTGTTCTGCAAGACAGGCCTTAATCTTTTCAAAAGCGACCGTGTCCCTGACTATCATCTCGGAACTCTCACGGAATCCTTCCGCAACGACCCTGAACGGAGGTATGGAATTGTCAGCGAGTATCCATCTGTCGCAAACTTTGGTGTAATCCTCAAAAAAATACTGCAATCCCATAAAATAACGGCGGCGTATTGTTTCCGGCGGAATATTGTGTCCGCCTTTGCTCACCCTGGACTGTACTCTTTCCAATGCCCTTTCCGGTGAGTCGAGCCAAAAATAGAGCACCGTCACGAAATAACCCTCCTGCTGAGCTTCCCTTACCATCCTCAACAGCGTTCTCGTAGCCAAAGTGGTCTCGATTCCAAAATCCCTCTTCTTCTTCAGCAGGTATCGAGTCTTCATCAGCATATAACGGCTGGCCAGAAGAGGTACCTTTTCAGGTCCATACGGAGACAAACCCTTTGCGAACTCGTCAGAATTTACGAATTCGCTGCATTCCAGCATTTCCGGCAAAAGCGTGTATGAGGCGGTGGTTTTCCCGGAACCATTGCATCCGGACACAATGTAGAGTTTAGGCATCGGCATTTCGTTTTCCTCCTGATTAGATGCAGTTTATCCCGAATTTGTTACATACCGCCGGTCACTCCATAGCCGAATAGTGCGAAATCGCCCTTGCACGGGTCGCCCGGAAAAATTTCGTTCAGACTTGAGGTTATCTCGCAGGCCGTCACTATGTCTTTGGGATTCCTTTCAGTAAGTCCGATTGCGGTTGCCACATTGTGAACATGGACATCCAATGGTATGATAAGTTCCGCTGGATCAGTATTTTTCCACACTCCGAGATCCACCTTGCCGTCGTCTCTGACCATCCATCTTCGCATCATATTTATCTTTTTGTTTGCCGCCTTGGGGTCGGGTTTCTGTCCATAGACTTGAGTGCGGAACCATTGTTGGGTCCGGCTCTCGAGGCTCAGGGACTCCTCGTAAGCCTTGCGCAAGCGGGAGCATATTCCGGCAAACTCACTCCACTTGATGGTCCTGTGCAGGCTACATTCTTCGTCCCTATACTCTCCCTTCATAACGTAATCATATGGTTTCCAATCCATTTCGTCCAGAGCCCGTTTGCAGTCCCGAACAATCATCGACCTGCGTCCCCAAGCCAGATGAGCAGCAATTACAGCCGCAATTTCCACATCCGCAAGACAGCACTCCCCACGTAGGTATCTGTCAGCAAAGTATCTCGGGAAAATAATCGGGTCTTCTTCAAAATAGCGCCTGTCATTATATGTTTCCGCCCAGGAAACCAGTTTGTCCGCTGTCTCTTTGTCCATATTCCTGAAATTTGACCATAAAGGTATAATCTCTTTAGAGTAATTACAAGAATTTTGATAAATTTGCAGGATATGAAAAAATGTGCGCTATATTTACTTTTGGGTATTACCCATTTCCTTGCCCTGTTTCCGCTCAAGGTTCATTATTTTTGGGCTGATGTGATTGCCTGGGTGCTGCGTTCTGTGGTCGGGTACAGACGCGAGGTCATAGCCATAAATCTTGCACGCTCTTTTCCCGAGGCAGGGTATGACCATCTGGTGTGGCTGGAAAAGTTGTACTACAAGCATATGGCTGAAATTGCCGTGGAGATGATATGGTTTTCCGGCTCAAATGCAAAAAGGTTGCGCAAATCGGGACTTGTTACCATAAAGAATGTAGGGGTGCTGGAAAAAGCGTATCAGAATTCCCCCTGTGTGGTGATATTGAATTCACATTGCGGCAACTGGGAACTTCTGGGAGGTCTGCCACACGTGGAATGTCTCGACCGCGATGTTTTCCCTTGTCCTGAGATGAACATACGTTGCGTCTATAAGGAACTCACCAGCAAGGTTTCCGATGAATTTTTCAAGAGAAGCCGTCTGGCTATGAGTCCTTCCCCGGAACTCGTGCTGGAATCGAAAAAGCTGCTTCGCTATATGCTTACCCACCGAAATGACAAGCTGATGTATCTTTTGACCATTGACCAGAGTCCTTATGTGTCTGCGGTGGAGATTGGAAAGTTTATGTCTCAGGACACCAAAGCTTTTCTCGGTCCGGCAGAGGTGGCAAGCAAACTCGGGTTCTCTGTGCTGTACCTGAATTTTGAAAGGGTGGACAGGGGCAGGTATGAAGTCTCGTTTGAGGAAATCTGTATGGATGCCTCCCAGATGGAACCGAAAGCTATAGTGCGCAGTTTTTACGATAAGTTGGAGGCTGAAATCCGCCGTCATCCGGAGAATTGGCTTTGGTCTCATAAAAGATGGAATTAATTGAAAACTAATTATATATGAAACGTTTTTTGATATCGGCATTAATGGCCCTGACTGCGTTTTCAAGCTTTGGCCAGGACTGTGGAGGAGACGAAAAGGTCTTCATCAAAATCTCGGTGTCTGCTGTTCAGGAGAAATATTTTGTTGGACCTTATGCCAAATATGCTCAGAAGTATCTGGGTGTCGAAGCCCGTCAGTCATCTGTTTCAAGCACTTGGATTGAGTCTGTGAAGATGGCAGCTGCTTTTGCCTCACCGGGCGATGAATTTGTTTTCAATTTCGGGGAATATATCTCCGACAGGCCTGATTTCACCTCAGTGCCTCTTCTCAAGGCTGCTGTGGGCCAGAAAAGCATCGAAGCTGCTGCATCTGCTGCTGCGGACCAGCTGATGAACATAAGACAGAAACGCTATCAGATTCTGACAGGTGATACTGATATGTCACTTTCCGGAGAAAGCCTGAAACTCACCCTGGAGGAATTCAGCCGTCAGGAAAATGAACTTCTAAAGCTCTTCCTTGGTTATACGCTCACTCAACAGCTTGAGGGTGAATTTGTTGTGACTCCGTCTGCGGATAATGAAAGCAATCTCTATGTGGCTTTCCGCATTTCCGAGAACGGGCTCTTGCCTGCAAATCATCTGGAGGGCAGAATGGTCACCTTGGAGGTTCAGCCACTCAATCTTCCTGCGTCAGAGCCTGTTGCATCTGAGGATGAGAACCCAAAGAAAAAGCCTAAGGCCCCGAAGAATATGAAATGGGAGACCAAGTCGGAATTCATCCCGGCAGAATGTGTGCTTCGTTTGCGTGACGGAGCTACCGTCGTGCTCCAGGGGGAGGCCGTCGTGCCCCAATTGGGCTACACCAGGACCTATGAGGAACTTGTCCCGGTGCCGGTTGCTTCCAAGTAATCAATTAATACTATTATAATATTATGACTATCAAAGATTTGGATCCACAGTTGGTGTGGAAGAACTTTTACGGGCTCACTCAGGTTCCGAGGCCGTCCAAGCACGAGGAAAAAATTACGAGTTACCTTTACAACTGGGGAGTCAGCCGTGGCTTTGAGACCATCGTTGACAACCATCCTATCGGCAACGTGATCATACGCAAACCTGCCACTCCTGGATGTGAAAATATGAAAGGTGTTATCCTTCAGGGACATATGGATATGGTTGCACAGAAGAATTCCGATACGGTCCACGATTTCGAGAATGACCCTATTCAGACATATATAGACGGAGACTGGGTCAGGGCAAAGGGAACAACCCTCGGTGCCGATGACGGTCTTGGCGTGGCTATGGCCTTGGCTGTGCTCGAATCCAATGACATCAAACACGGCCCGATTGAGGTTCTCATCACTTTTGACGAGGAGACCGGACTTACGGGAGCACAACAACTCAAACCGGGGCTGCTCCAGGGTGAAATTCTCATAAACCTGGACTCTGAGACAGAAGGTGAAATTTGCGTCGGCTGTGCAGGCGGTTTGGATGCCACTGCCACAGGTACTTACACTCCAGTGAAACCTGAAGAGAATCTGGAATGCTGGTCTCTGGCTGTCAAGGGTTTGACTGGAGGACATTCCGGAGCTGATATTCATCTGTGCCGCGCCAATGCCAACAAAGTCATAGCCCGCATCCTCTATTCGATGGTTAAGAATCTGGGTGTTAAATTGGCCGGTCTTGGAGGTGGTACACTTCGCAATGCCATTCCGAGGGAGGCTTTTGCTACTGTCTATATGCCGTCCAATCTGATTCAGCCGGCTGTTGCTGAGGCGCAGAGAATTTTTGCTGAAATCAAAAACGAATATGCAGTTACCGATCCTGACGCTTTTATGACTTTTGAGGTGGCGGATCCGTTGACAGCTGCAAAAACTCCTGATTATATTCCTCAGGAACAGGCTGTTGCATATCTGAGAGCTTTACTTCTCTGCCCTGACGGAGTGGTTCGTATGAGCAGTGAAATACCGGGACTGGTTGAGACTTCCAACAATCTTTCAATCGTTAGGCTTTACGGCGGCAATTTCTCAGTCAAGACACTTATGAGAAGTTCTGTGGACACAGCCAAGATGGCTCTTGCCGATCAGTTTGAGGCTGCTTTTTCACTTGCAGGCGTTAGTTCAGAGTTCACTGGAGGCTATTCCGGCTGGGCTCCAAACTCCAAGTCTGCAATTGTGAACACTATGAAGGAGGTTTACGAGAAGATGTACGGCAAGGAGCCGTCTGTACTGGCCATCCACGCCGGTCTGGAGTGCGGTATCCTCGGAGGAACCTATCCTCATTGGGATATGGCATCCTATGGTTCCACTCTTGAAATGCCTCACTCACCTGATGAGAGAGCATCCATTTCATCTGCACAGAGGACCTGGGAATACCTTAAGGCTGTGCTTGAAGCTATACCAACGAAGTAATAATCAATTAATTAAGAAAATATGTTCAAAGGACAACCAAAGGGGCTTTTTGCCCTTGCCCTTGCCAACACCGGAGAGCGTTTCGGCTATTACACGATGTTGGCCATACTTGCACTGCTGATGCAGGCCCGCTTCGGATGGAGTGAGGCTGCAGCAGGTCAGGTCTATGCCATCTTCCTTGCGGGAGTTTATTTTATGCCTCTTCTGGGAGGTATCATTGCCGACAAAATCGGTTACGGAAAATGCGTGGTGCTGGGAATTGCAGTTATGTTCCTGGGCTATCTTTCCCTATCCATCCCTGCCGGCAACGGTATGTGGGCCAAGGTGATAATGTGTTCAGGACTGGCTCTGGTCGCTGTCGGAACCGGACTCTTCAAGGGTAATCTCCAGGTGCTTGTAGGAAACCTCTACGATGATCCGAAATATTCCGCAAAGAGGGATTCTGCGTTCAGCCTTTTCTATATGGCCATCAACATAGGTGCAATGTTCGCTCCGGCTATGGCAAGGAAAATCACGGAAGTGATGCTCGCCAGCAAAGGCTATGTCTATGATGCAGCCTGCCAGGACCCTGCCTATCTCGATGCTCTTTCAGGAGCATACGGACTCTGCTTTGCCGTGGCTTGTGTTTCTCTCGTACTGTCTGTGGCCATTTACTTCGCTTGCCGCAATTGGTTCAAGCACGCTGACGTGACAGCAAAACAGTCCAAGTCTTCGGACAGTGCAGCAGTCGTGGAACTTACTCCAAAACAGACCAAGGACAGGCTTGTGGCCCTCTTCCTCGTGTTTGCAGTGGTGATTTTCTTCTGGATGGCTTTCCATCAGAACGGTTCTGCCCTCACTTTCTTTGCTAAGAACTATACCGATCTTACGGTCACAGGACCTATGCGATTGGGTTTCAATATCTGGATTCTGGCGTTGATTGCCGCTTCCGTGTACACTTGTTTCGGTATGTTCCAGTCTGACACCAGGAAAGGAAAAACAGGCTGTGCTGTTGCCACTCTCGCTTTGTGGGGCGCTGCAGCTGCGATTTTCTATTTTGTGACTCCGAATCCTGTCTATGCTCAGCCTTCTGATTTCCAGCAGTTCAATCCTTTCTTTGTGGTTGCTCTGACTCCTATTTCAATGGCAATCTTCGGCGCGCTCGCAAAGAAGGGCAAGGAACCTTCTGCACCAAAGAAGATTGCTCTCGGAATGCTTGTAGCCGCACTTGGTTTCGTGATTATCACCATTTCCTCAATAGGCCTGAAGTCACCTATGGATCTTGCTCCGGGCGAAACTCAGAGCATACTCAGTCCGGGATGGCTCATTTCGACCTACCTCACCCTCACTTTTGCAGAGTTGCTGCTTTCTCCTATGGGTATTTCCTTCGTTTCCAAGGTTGCTCCGCCTAAGTACAAGGGTATGATGATGGGATGCTGGTTTGCTGCCACTGCCATCGGAAACTATCTCAGTTCCATTCCTTCGATGCTCTGGAGCAAGATTCCTTTGATGTACAACTGGGGAATTCTCATCGCGCTTTGTCTCATTGCGGCAGTCATTATGTTTGCCCTGATGAAGAAAATCGAAGCTGCTACTGAATAATTTCTGGCACTGATAGTCGGTTTATTATTTGGACAGTTGAAAAATTTTTACTACATTTGCAGCCCATTTGCGGTGGATTGTCTTTGACTCGAAGCCCAAATGGACTGCAACTTATTTATTAACATTCATTTACAAACAAAATGATCAAACAGTACGAAACCGTTTTCATTGCAACTCCCGTTTTGTCTGATGCTCAGATGAAGGAAGCGGTTGCCAAGTACACAGGCTTCATCAAGGAGAATGGTGGAGAAATCGTGTACGAAGAGGACTGGGGTCTGAGGCAGCTTGCCTATCCTATCAAGAAGAGGACCTCAGGATTTTATTATCTTATCGAGTTCAAGGCTGAGACTTCACTCGTAGCCAGCCTGGAAACCCAGTATCGCCGTGACGAGCGCATCATCCGCTTCCTCACATTCGCTATGGACAAGCACGCTGTAGCTTATGCAGAGAAGAGAAGGGCTAACAAAGCAGCTAAGAAGGAGGAATAATCTATGGCACAGAATAATGAAATCCGTTATCTCAATCCTCCTACAGTAGAGGTGAGAAAGAAGAAATACTGCCGTTTCAAGAAGGCCGGTATCAAATATGTAGATTACAAGGACGCTGAGTTCCTCAAGAAGTTCCTCAATGAGCAGGGTAAGATTCTCCCTCGCCGCATCACCGGAACTTCCCTCAAATTCCAGAGGAAAGTTGCCCAGGCAGTCAAGAGGGCACGTCATCTCGCTCTCCTTCCTTATGTAACAGACCTTTTGAAATAGTAGGAGGACAGTATATGGAAATTATCTTGAAGAAGGATGTGGCCAACCTCGGTCACGCTGACGACATCGTTAACGTTAAGACAGGATATGCTGTCAACTACCTCATTCCTCAGGGATTTGCAACTCTCGCAACAGAGTCTGCAAAGAAGGTGCATGCTGAGAACCTCCGTCAGAGGGCTCACAAAGAGGCAAAGTTCCGCGCAGATGCAGAGGCTCTCGCAGCAAAGCTTGCTGAGGTACTCGTAAAAGTGACTGCAAAGGTCAGCGAAAGCGGCAAGATCTACGGTTCAGTTACCACTGCCCAGATTGCTGATGCTCTCGTGGCTCTCGGTCTGAATGTGGACAAGAATGACATCACCATCAACGAGGCAGTCAAGGAACTTGGTGTTTATGAGGCTACTGTTAAGTGCTACAAAGACATCAAAGGCACTGCCAAGTTCGAGGTTGTGGCTGAGTAATCAGATTTACTGATTGAGTTAAGGACGGTCTTCGGGCCGTCTTTTTTATGTCTATCCGAATATGCTTTGTCCGGCAGACACAATTCTCTACGGATGAAACACTATCCTGCCCCGTATGCCCGGCAGCTCTATCCTTTCCAGGATGAAACACGCCTGCAGCCTTGTTTGTAAAGCAGTTGGAACTCTCCCCGTACATTCAGTAATCAATATGTCTTTTTGTCGGAAATTTTTTTAGAAAATACTTGCAGGTATAAAAATATTTCGTACCTTTGCAGTCCCAATTGAAAAAGCAACCTCTCTGGGTCTTGGGTAATTCCCTGACGTTGCCACAATTTAATTTTTGTTATGGATTTTATTAAGATAGTAAACGACGCATTTGCAAACGAAAAAGCAGCGTCATACCCTAAATTCAAAGCAGGTGACACTCTTACAGTTACCTACCGTATTAAAGAGGGTGACAAGGAGAGACTTCAGAAATTCAAAGGAGTCGTTATCCAAATCAAAGGCGGTTCACCTGCCACAAAGACCTTCACAATCCGCAAGATTTCCAATGGCGTAGGAGTAGAAAGGATTTTCCCATTCAACTCACCGTTCATTGAGTCAATTGAGGTGAACAAAGTTGGTAAAGTTCGTCGCGCACGTATCTTCTACCTCCGCGAACTCTCCGGAAAGAAGGCCCGCATTAAAGAGAAGAAACTTTCACTGGTAAAGTCAGAGGAATAATAATTCCGGCCCGCTAGCTCAACTGAATAGAGCATTTGACTACGGATCAAAAGGTTACAGGTTTGAATCCTGTGCGGGTCACAACGATTTCGGGGGTCCTGCGGTAAAGCCGCAGGACTGTTTTGTTAGAAGGAGTCTGAAAAAGAGAGCTCGCTTTCTTTTTCAGACTCCTTCTAACAAAACAAAACGGGCAAGCCCCCTTGCCCGTCCCCGAAATCGTTGGGTACAAGACCTCTTCGCACAAAGGATCTTTCGCGAATGCGAAAGCATCCTGTGCGGGTACCGATTAACCCAAAGGATCTTTCGCGAATGCGAAAGCATCCTGCAAGTGGAAAGCCCAGTACCCACAAAGGATGTTTAAGCGAAAGCGAAATCATCCTGCAACTGGAACCACCAGTACCCCCAAAAGATGCTTAAGCGAAAGCGAAAGCATCCTAATCCCCCCCCAAGAACATTCCTCCCCACCAATAAGCCAGTCCAATAATACCAGTAATAGCTTAAGGAAGAGCCAGATACTATTCAAAGACAGTAACCCGTGAATCCAAGCTGGATGTGACATTCTTCCCAGCAGCAGTCAGCTTCCCGACGTAGTCGCAGAAAAGGTCATAGAGATATTCCTCGCTGTCTTGTCTGGAAAGGTACTCCCCAAGGCAATAGCGGTTGGAGTTGGACAGATAGTCTATTGTGCAGACTTTATAGGTCGCGTTCGGGTTGATTTCCTCGCCTCCCAGTTTTACCGACTCCACTTCCCCGTCCCGGATTTCCAGCCTTACTCCGGCACTGACCGGTTCCGGATAATTGGCTTCATAGTCAAACAGGCTCAGGAGTTTCGCGCCGTTCATCTCCAGAAGAGAAAGTTTGTTGTCGAAAGGGAAGACTGCGTAGATGCGACCTCTCGTAACAGCTCCCGCCGGTAGTTCCGCTCTCAATCCACCGTTGTTGCAGATAGCGAAATCCGGCTTCTCCCCGAAGACATCCTCGCATATTTCCACCATAGCATCAGTGGCCCAATTGCCCAGCAGACCCTGAGGAGAACCTTTGCGGAGAGTTTGAGGACAATTGCCGAGAACTTCCAACATTGCTTCTTCCAGTTGGGCGGAATAGACCCCAAGTTTGTCAGCAAAATCCCGGTCAATCCTTGCATCCAACCGACTGTTTACGGGAATCAGACGGTAACTGAACCTTTCACGCCCGGAGTTCTTCATATTGATTTTCATATAGCCCAGATATATGCCCTTGCTGCCGGTCTGGACTATAGGCACTTCCTTCCCTGAGAGATTGGTGGCATACCTCTCCTTCATAAGAAAAGTGTGGCTATGGCCGCCTATGACAAAGTCTATGTTTTCGGTGTTCGAGGCAAAGCCGCCGTCATAATATTTTTTGCTGAAGTCTTCGGAGTAACCCAGATGGGACAGGGCAATCACCATTTCCGCTCCTTTCTTCTTGAGTTCCCGTGCAAGTCTGTCCGCATCCTCCCAGGGATATGAATACACCACGCCTTCGCAGGCTTTCGGGTCCACAAGCCCTTCCAAACGCGCTCCCAGACCTATGAATCCGATTTTGTGACCTCCAGCCTCGATAATCGCAGATTCGTGGACATTATCGGACAGGGCAGTATGGCTGAAGTCGTAATTGCTGCTCACCGTGACCACATCGTTCAGATTGAGCATATGGCCAAGCCCCTCGATTTTCTTGTCGAATTCGTGGTTGCCTATGGTCTTGACATCATAGCCCATTTCCTTCTGCACCATCATTTCCACATCCCCTCCCAGACAGGTGAAATAAAATGTCCCTTGCACAAAATCCCCTGCATCAGCGAGAATTACAGCCTTTTCCGCTGCCCTGACGCTGTCTACAAGCACCTTGATGCGCGTCACTCCGCCCCGTCCTGCATTATATGTCTCGCTCTCGTCTATGGGCTCTATCTGGCTATGCAAGTCGTTGGTAAACAGAAGGACTATGCTTTCGGAGGCTTTTTCCTCATTAAGGTCTCCGGTCTCGGGCCGGTTTCCCGAAGATGATGAATCGGTGATTGAAAACTGACAGGCGCAGAGGCATGCTGAAATGAAGAATAGAGATAATTTTTTCATAATGAGAGTTATTGCCCGGCAAATTTAGTGATATTTTCCGGATTTGAATTTAAAAATGTAATAGTGAATATTCCCGATTGGATTATGACTTTATGCTAACGAATATGATATTTTATATGCAAAATCTTGATATAAACTATAAAATATGTATATTTGCAGTGTTATGAATAATCTTTCAATGGAGGATCTTTACGGGAGGTCCAATAATGATATCGTTGTTGAACTCGGTAAACGGTTTCGCGATTACAGAATAGCATTGCGCTTGACTCAGAAAGACATTGCAGAGCAGACAGGTCTTTCTGTTATGACCATTGCCCGTTTTGAGAAAGGCGAAGGGTCAGCCATCAGACTTGACAATTTTGTGGCACTTGCCAGAGCAATTGAGCGTCTTGAAGGGATAGCTGAATCAATACCGGATATTCCTGTCAGCTTGTATGGAAGTCATACGGAAAAAGACATTGTAAAACGGAGAGTCAGAAGACGAAAAAATGAAAAATAACATTTTGAATGTCCTGCTGTATGGAAAAGAAATCTGCAAGTTGCAGTGGCAGGGAGGCTATGAAAAAGGATTTGGGAAAATCGGAGCCAAGGTTTCGTTCAATCCGGAGTATCATACTTTTGGCGTTGATGTGGATCCTGTGGGACCATATAGACTTTCGACCTATCTGGTCAGGAGAGGAATGTCTGATATATGCAGGAGAAATGAATATGAGGGTTTGCCAAGGTTTCTGAGTGCTTCGCTACCTGATGATTGGGGCAACCTGGTTTTTTTTCAGTGGATGGAAGCAAATGGGCTCAGAAGCCACGATGTAACAGCTGTAGATAAATTGGCTTTCATCGGAAAAAGGGGAATGGGCGGCTTTGAATTCGTTCCGCAAATGTATAATTCGTCAACCGATGATGCTGTTATGCTTGATGAGTTATATAATTTGGCAATTGAGATAGAATCGGCCAGGGAAGGAGTTGCCTTGAACTTGGCCAATCGTCCGGGAGTGAACGAACTGATGACTGTAGGTATGAGCGCTGGGGGAAAACACCCGAAGGCCATAGTTGCCATCAACTGGAAGACTGGTGAGGTTCGTTCAGGACAGGTCCTCCTTCCGGTAGATTTCGTCCAATACATTCTGAAGTTTCGGGATTCAGAGACTTGGCCAACAGCAGAAATAGAGTATGTGTATTACCAGATGGCCACAGAATGCGGAATAGAAATGGAAAAGTCTGTTCTCCTGCCAGTTTCCGGAGCCAATCATTTCCTGACAGAAAGGTTTGACCGCAAGGATGGGAAAAAAGTACATTCTGCAACACTCCGTTCTTTGTGCGGTGAGGTAACATCTTATGATGAATTGTTCAAAGTTTGTCGCATCCTGCATCTCCCGTATCACGATATTGAACAATTGTATCTGCGTGTTGTGTTCAATTATCTGGCCGGTGTGACTGACGATCACGACAAAAATTTTTCATTCATTATGTCTGAAGACGGGACTTGGAGACTCGCTCCTGCCTATGATGTGACTTTCACTGTCAATTACAAGAACCGTTTCATTGGGGACAGGCACGCAATGTCAATTGCAGAAAGTGACAAACTCATTTCCCGAGGCCAGTTAATCAGACTCGCGTCGGAGAATGACGTGAGAAATGCAGATTCCATTATAACTCGTATTGCTGAAGTTCTGCAATCTTTCCGGGAAAAGGGTACAGCAGCCCACATTGACGGTTATCATTTGGATCTCATATCAGAATACATCCGGGAGCAGAATCAGATAATATGATTCACCTGGTTTTATTACCTATGAAGGCTGGTCTTGGTTTGGCGGATTGTCGATTTTTCCGATAAGTCAATGAAATAACCATCGGCTTGTCAGTCTGCCTTTTTATCCATATCTTTGCGGCACTTTGATCTAATTTCTGCAACGGATGAAAGAAGTCTTCAGTAAGCAATCGGAGTTTGAAAGGTTTTACAGAGCCTGTGTTGCTTTCGCCAAGTCATATACTTATGATGATGCGACAGCTGAGTCCATTGCATCTGAGGCTATGCTTGTTTTCTGGGAAAAACAGAAAACTTTGGAGGAGGATGTCCCGGCTCTACCATATCTGCTGGGCATCGCCCGCAATCTCATACTTCACCACCTCCGTTCGGAACAATCCAGGTCTGGTCGTGTCGATGAATTGACCAAACATACACACCGAGAACTTCAGTACAGGTTGGATACCCTGCAGGACTGTGACCCCAATGCACTATTCAACAAGGATATCAGGAAAATTATGGATGAGACGCTCTCTCTTATGGATGACAACGCCCGCAAGTCCTTTATACTGAGCCGGTATTACGGTTATTCATACAAGGAAATATCAGCAATGCTGGGAATATCTGTAAAGACAGTTGAATATCATATCTCCCGCACCTTGGCCAAATTGAGAATTGCCCTGAAGGACTATCTTCCGATTATAGCCATTCTATTCACAATTTGAGCATTAGTTTTTCAATTTTCGTCCGGCAGCCACTAGGGAAGTATCTGCCGGGGTGGAATAATTGTATCGTGGTGGATGCTTTTTTTGCTCCCACTCAGTTTTGTCAGTGCGATATTTATTATTCAACGAAATGAAAAAAATACTCTTAGTCTGCTTTGTGCTGGCTGCTCCTCTCCTGTGTTTCGGACAAAGTGTCATCAGCAAGGCAGTGGGGGAAGTGAAGTTGGTCTGTCACAATCAGGGACTGTGGAATATCACCATCTCCCTTGATGAAAGTGTGGAGGGTGAGATAATCACTTTGCATTTCACATCTCCTGTCCCGGCAGTACCTGTCAAAACGGAACTCTGTTTCTCCTTTCCGCAGGACAATATTCTTGGTGTATGGTCACCCCACAATGATTATGTTGAGTTGCCTCCCGACTGGTATTGGTCCTGGCATTCCAGCCTGGCCCAGAATATGCCGTTATATTGTTTTTTAGACAACAACGACAGGAACCGCTTGACAGTAGCCTGCGATGAGGTCAGACGATATGTGGGTGCCAGGATGGCGATTAGAGAGAAGGATTGTCTGGTAATCGGCAGAATCAGTTTGTTCGAGCAGCCGGAGGCTCCGATCAACGACTATACTGTACATATCCGCTTAGACGCCAGAGAATGCCAATGGTATGATGCCGTAAAGTCGGCGGCGAGCTGGATGGACTATAGCGCCGGAGTCAATCCTTGCCCGGTACCCGATGCCGCTTTCGAGCCTCTGTATTCCAGCTGGTACAATTTCCACCAGGATATCCAAGCCTCAGACATTGAGGAAGAATGCCTCATTGCCAGCCAGCTTGGTATGAAGACCATTATCGTGGACGATGGATGGCAGACCGATGACAATAACGGTTGTTATGCTTTTTGTGGGGATTGGGAAGTTTCCGCCAACCGTTTTCCGGATATCCGTTCCCATATCCGAAAGATCCAGGATATGGAAATGAAGTATATGTTATGGTACTCGGTGCCTTTTGTCGGTATCCACAGCAAGAACTATGAGCGTTTCCAGGGCAAATACCTCTACTATCACCAGCGTAACAAGGCCTCTGTGCTCGACCCGCGCTTCCCTCAGGTGCGTCAGTTCCTCATTGACACCTACCTCAATGCAATGAAAGAGTGGCAGGTGGACGGTTTCAAACTGGACTTCATAGATGCCTTTCTCTTCGAAGGTGAGGACCCTGCCATAAAGCAGGACTACGAAGGAAGGGACATAAAATCCCTGCCGATGGCAGTTGACCGTCTTATGAGCGATGTTTATGCAAGTCTTTCAGAATTCAACCCTGATGTGCTTATAGAGTTTCGACAGGAATATATCGGTCCTGCTATCCGTCAGTACGGCAATATGTTGCGTGCCAGTGACTGCCCTGCCAATCCACGTCAGAACCGCCAGAGAATTGCACGTCTGCGTCTTACTTCCGGGCACACTGCTGTCCACTCTGATATGCTGGAATGGAGCAGGTGTGAGAAAAATGAGAACATTGCCTGCAATATTATGAATGCTTTGTTCGGAGTGGTGCAATACTCTGTAATGCTGAGAGATATTCCTTCAGAACAGCAGCAGATTATCCGACACTTCATTGATTTTGCCGGTAAACACCGCAATGCCCTGTTGCACGGGGAGTTCGCTGCTCATTATCCGCAGGCCTGCTATCCTCTGCTGGAGAGCCAGGACAATAACGAAAGAATAATCATTTCCTACCAACCATCAATTATTGTACACACTGTCCTTGACCGGAATATCTATCTGATGAATGCACAAGGTGAATCAGGTGTGTATCTTGATTTGGACAAGGCGGCCGTTGCAGAAATATACGACTGTATGGGTTGTGTCTGCCAAAAATCCAAAGTGCGCTCAGGCATTGGAAAACTTGACATCCCCAACGGAGGATATGCTTTGATTCGTCATTGAATTTTTTTTCTCAATATCCGCTAGGGTAAGATGTGCCAGGATGGAATAATATTGTAAAACTAATGCCAGATTATGTCAAGACCTACAGAAAATCAGCTACATAAATACATTTCCGGTGAATCTACCCCGGAAGAAAGATTGAAAATTACAGATTGGGCAGCAAAGAACCCGGACAATGACCGGGAGGTAAGATTACTCCGTAAATTGTTCCTTGCCTCCCTGCTCAATACCGATTCCGGGACATTCGTCAGACCTGCTTCAAAGTTCTCTGCAATCCGTGCTCTCAAATGGATTGCTGCAAGCCTTTCCACTGCAGCCGCCTTGTTTTTGGGCTTCTTTGCGGCATCCCGATATTTCGATGACGGTGCGCAGATGCTATTTCCTTCAACCATCCAGGCACCCGAAGGTCAAAGAGCCCACGCCTATCTTTCGGACGGAACTGAAGTCTGGATTAACTCCAATACCAAACTCAATTTCGACAACACAGACAAAAACATTCGCCGTGTCTATCTTGACGGTGAGGCCTGGTTTGATGTCGCACATAATGAGGACAGGCCATTCGTAGTTGAGACTTCGAAAAACAAGGTCCAGGTGTTGGGAACCGTATTCGATGTCCGAGCATACAAGTGCGATGATGAATTTGTCGTCAAGCTTTACGAAGGAAAGGTTTCCGTCAGGAATATGGATGATACTCCTTTGTGCACTCTGCTTCCCAATGAAATGCTGATCGGTACCAACGGACAATACCGCAGGAAAGGCATAGACAGCGATGCCGGCATTGATTGGAACGGAGGCTTCTATTCATTTAAGAATCAGCCCTATTCCCGGATCTTCAAAACCGTCGGGGCATACTATAATACTGAAATCATCGTGGAGGATGAGGAAATCGGGGAATATAGGTGTACTGCCCGTTTCAAGCAGGAGGATACCCTTAATCAGATTCTGGTCTCAATGTCTTCAATCCACTCCTTCAAATGGGAATGGAGCGAGGATAACTCTTCCATAAGGATATACAAGTAAACTGCCATATATTATTAACCCTAAATGTTATGAAGAAAAAGATAACTCTTTGTTTGGTTGTCGCCTTTCTGTCTCTGGTTGCCGGAGCGCAGAATGTGAAAATCAATACGAATCAGAAATCAGTGCCCATATCATTCCTGATTTCGGAGATTGAAGGCCAGACAAACTACTCGTTCATTTGTGACGAGGGGATTGTTAACTTGAACGACAAGCTGGAAATCCCTGTCAAGTCGGGAAGTGTCGAGCAGATTCTTGCCGCCTCTTTCTGCAAAGGCAGTGGCTATGCGTTCAAGATTAACGGCAACAACATAGCCATTTTGCCCGAACCCAAGCCTCAGGCCAAGACTGTCAATGTGTCCGGCAAGGTCGTTGACAATGCCGGAGAGCCCCTTATCGGTGCCGGAATCCAGGTGAAAGGTACTGGCATAGGTACAATTGCCGATGTGAACGGATTCTGGACTCTGGAAGGTATTCCGGAGCAGTCTGTGCTCGTATTCTCATCTATAGGATTCCGTTCTGTCGAGGCCTTTGTATCCGGACGCTCGACCATCGACATCAAAATGGTCGAGGATATCAACTTCCTTGATGAGGTTGTGGTGGTCGGATACGGTACCCAGAAAAAGGCGAACCTTACCGGTGCTGTAGATGCTATCAGCGGCTCCCAGCTTGAGAACCGTTCTCTGTCAAACGTTTCGGAGATGATTCAGGGTGCAATGCCGAATGTCACCATCACCTTTGATTCAGGGGAACCAGGTGCAGGCGGAAATATCAATGTGCGTGGTTTCACATCCATTAACGGAGGTTCTCCTCTCGTCCTCATTGACGGCGTGCCAGGTGATATCAATGCGGTCAATCCGAAAGATATTGAATCCATTTCCGTTCTGAAGGACGCTGCATCTGCGGCCATCTACGGAGCACGTGCCGCCTTCGGAGTCGTGCTTGTGACGACCAAAACTGCAAAGGAAGGAAAGTTCACGGTAACTTATAACGATTTCTTTGCCTTTGCCACCCCGACCACGAGTACAGACTTCATCACTACCGGTTACGATGCTATTGTTCTTGTGGACAATGCCTTCTCTCGTACAATCGGACGTACATACTCAGGCTACTCCGCCGAAGATTACCAGGAACTCCTTGCCCGCAGAAACGATGTTGTCGAAGACCCGTCCAGACCTTGGGTTGTTGTGAAAAATGTTGATGGACGCGATATCTACAACTATTACGGCAACTATGACTGGTGGCATACTTTCTTTTCAGACTGGCAACCGTCCCAGTCCCACAACCTCAGCCTTTCCGGCGGAACCGAGAAACTGCATTTTATGCTCTCCGGAAATTTCTATACAAAGGATGGTATCCTGAAGGTCAATCCGGACAAGTTCAATTCCTTCAATCTCCGTTCAAAGGTTGACGCTCAGATGACACCTTGGCTCAAGGTCTATAACAACACAGCCTTTTCTTCAAAATCCTACAGATTTACAGGTGTGGCGAACGGCAGTGAGGTCTTCAGGCAGATTGTCTGTCACGCGCTTCCGTTCTATGTTCCTGTTAACCCTGACGGAACCAATGTGTATGACTCTTCAAAGAATACGTATTATGTCGGAGACGGTTATCTGGCAGCAATCCGTGCCGGGGCAGGTGGAGAGAACAAGACATACCAACTTTCGACTTCGACGGGAATGATTCTGAATCTCTACAAGGACATCCTGACGCTCAATGCAGACTATACCTATTTGACATCCATTCAGGACAATTACGTCCGCAGACAGCCGATTACATACTCCATAGAGCCGGGTGTGGTGGAAGAGGTGTCTCTACCTGTTTTCAGAATCTACAATACAATGGAGCAGGTTTCCATCTTCGAGCCTCAGCATTCTGCTAATGTGTTCCTGTCTTATAACCAGACATTCAATGAGAAACATTCTTTGTCTGCGACTGTCGGTCTGAACTATGAGCAAAAGAGTTACAAACGGCTTGTGGGCCAGCGTGACGGCCTTACTTCCGACACCCTCAGTGACCTCAGTCTCGGTACGGAGAACGATAAGGTCAAGGGTGGACGTCATGCCTACTCTCTTTTCGGTACATTCGCAAGAATCAATTACAATTATGACGAAAGGTATCTTGTCGAGTTCAACGGACGATATGATGGAACTTCCCGTTTCCGCAAGGGTAAGCGTTTCGGTTTCTTCCCGTCAATATCGGCAGCCTGGAGAGTGAGTGAAGAGAGTTTCTTCGAGCCGGCAAAGGATATTATGAGCTCCTTGAAGATAAGAGCTTCATTCGGCCAGCTTGGAAACCAGCAGGGAAGCAACTATTACCCTTATATTTCCGCAATGTCAGGCAATCTTACCTCCTGGATTGTCAACGGGGAAAAATCCGTCGCATACAGTTCTCCTTCCGCTGTTTCGGAGGACCTCACCTGGGAAACCGTCCAGACAACCGACGTGGGAATCGATATGGGCTTCTGGGACAGCAGAATCAATCTTACCGGAGACTTTTACATAAGAGATACCAAGGATATGCTTGTGCCCGGTGTCGTTCTCCCGTCTGTGTTCGGAACTGCTTCACCTCAGCAGAATGCGGGTGACCTTCGCACTATGGGATATGAACTTGCCCTCAGTTTCAATGATGAGCGCAAGGTTCTCGGCAAGCCTTTCAGCTATGGATTCAATTTCTCATTTGGTGACAGTGTCTCAGAAATCACAAAGTTCGACAACCCCACCAAGTCCCTTACCACATATTATGAGGGTATGAGAATCGGTGAAATATGGGGTTACAAAGTAAGCCTCTTCCAGTCGGATGCGGAAGCTGCCGCATATACTGTGGACCAAAGTCTTGTAAACAAGAAACTTCTCGCTTCCCCTTCTGTGGAATGGAACCATTACCGCGGAGGTGATGTCAAGTTTCACGATCTCAAGGAGGACGGAATCATAGACCAGGGGCTTTATACTGTAGATGACCCGGGTGACCTTGCCATCATTGGTAATTCTCAGGCACGTTATAACTACAGTTTTGGCTTAAATATGTCTTGGTGTGGTGTTGATTTCTCAGCTTTCTTCCAGGGAATAGGACATCAGGACTGGTACCCTGACAAGGAGTCCTATGGCTTCTGGGGACCACTCTCCCGTCCTTATTGGAGCTTCCTGAGAAAGGATGCAAGTGAAATGTGCTGGAGCGAAGATAATCCGGATGCATATTTCCCTGTTCTTCGCGGTTATATGGCGCTGGATCCTGAAGGCACACTTATGAATGTGAATGACCGTTACCTGCAGAATATTGGGTATCTGCGTCTGAAGAACCTGACTCTCGGTTATACTTTCCCTGACAAGTGGATGCAGAAAATTCACATACAGCACTTTAGAATTTATTTCAGCGGCGACAACCTGTTCTATTGGTCTGCTCTCAAGACACCTTATATAGATCCTGAGCAAATCAACGCAAGTTATAACCACGACGGTAACGGATATCCACTTTCCAGGACTTTCTCATTCGGTATAGACATCACTTTCTAAAGTTTCGGAATAATGAAAAAGAGTATTTTATATATAGCAATTGCCACACTGCTCCTGTCCTCCTGCTCTCTTGACGAGTTCCCGGAAGACCAGATTTCGCCTGAAAACTTCTTCAGGACTGAAAATGACCTGCGGCTGTATTGCAATTCATTTTACAGCGCACTCCCGGGTGCTGCAACATTCTATGAGGAAAGTACTGATGACGTAGTCGGAAGGGATATGTCCGATGCGATTCGTGGAACCAGGGTCATTCCGAATACCGGAGGAGACTGGGTGTGGACCGACCTGAGGAACATAAATTTCTTCCTTGAACATTCCCATCAGTGTACAAGCGAGAAGGTGCGCAACACGTATGACGGGGAAGCCCGCTTCTTCAGAGCATACTTCTATTTCAAGATGGTCAAGAAATTCGGGGATGTGCCCTGGTACGACAGGGTGTTGGGCGACAAGGACCCTGACCTGTACAAACCCAGGACTCCTCGTACCGAGGTTCTTGAGAATATGATGGAGGACCTGGATTTCGCCATCGCAAATCTTCCGGAATCGAAATCCGCCAACTATGTGAACAAGTGGACCGCGCTTCTGCTTAAATCCAGAATCTGTCTTTATGAGGGAACCTGGAGAAAATACCATACGGAATTCAATATCCCGGATGCTGATGTCTATCTTGACCTTGCGGCAAAGGCAGCATATACACTCCTCACCGACGGACCTTATACTCTGCACGACACCGGCACTCCGTCTGAAGACTATCGTGACATTTTCGTCCAGACTGACCCTTATACGGATGAGGTCCTGCTTTCCAGATGCTATGATCTCACCAATCAGGTTTACCACGATTCAAACTACTACCGTCTTTCCTCTACGACAGGTCTTCTCGGCCTTGAAAAGGACTTCGTAAACACTTATCTGATGAATGACGGCAGCCGTTTTACCGATAATCCGGGTTACAAGACAATGTCTTTTTATGATGAAGTACAGGACAGGGATCCGCGCCTTGCGCAGTCAATCCGAACTCCGGGCTACACGAGGATAGGTCAGTCACAGACACTCGCACCGGATTTGTCAGTCTCCATCACCGGGTACCAGTTGACGAAATACCTTTCCAAGACAGATATGGACGGTAACGCAAAATCGTGGACTTCAGTTCCTCTCTTCCGTCTTGCGGAGGCTATGCTCAACTATGCCGAGGCCAAGGCAGAACTCGGAACCATCACGCAGGATGACATAGATATTACCATAAACAAACTCCGCAAACGCGTAGGGATGACGGGGATGCTGAACCTTGCGCAGGCAAAGTCAAATCCGGATCCTGTACTCGAGCAGATTTTCTTCCACAATGTGGACCAGACTAACAAGGGAATCATTATGGAAGTGCGTCGCGAACGCAGCATTGAACTTCTTCAGGAGGGCTTCAGATGGGATGATATGATGAGATGGAAGGAAGGGTCGGCCTTTCTTCGCCAGCAATACGGGCAGACTATGCCTTTCAAGGGAATGTATTTCCCGGGCACCGGATCCTTCGATCTCGACGGTGACGGAAAAGCGGATGTATGTATCTGGTCTGGCAATAAACCGGATGAGGGAGACATTGTGTACCGTCAGCTTGGCCAGGAGGTAATTCTGGAAAATGGTACTTCAGGATGTATTCTCATAAATTCAGACAAAGTCAAGAACTGGAATGAAGGCAGGGATTATCTTCAGCCCGTTCCTGTCCAGGAGCGCCGTCTGAATCCAAGCCTTACCCAAAATCCTGGCTGGATAGACGGTTTGGGATATTGATGGACCTCATAAACAAAGTATATGAAAATTATGAATCTTTTATTTGGGGCAGCCTTACTGCTGTTTGGGTGTACCACAAGTGTCGTGACACCACCACCCGTTCCGGATTCCGGTCCTGGATCAGAACCTGAGCCGCCTGCTACGGAGGAATTCTCAATTGAGCCGAGCCAGGATTACGAGTTGGTGGAAGTCACCCAGCTCATAACCAAGGAATGCTACTTCGTGTCCCTGCTCAGGAATCTGCCTGAAATGAGAACAATTGTTGCGAAGGACAAGTTCCTCAATGATGTGGAGGCGGCAAAGTATTCAAGGCTGACGGAATCTTCGGATTTGGATGGTAAATTCCAGGCCCTATGTTTCACTGCGGCTGAAATCAGTCAGATTGGAGACCATTTCGAGTCTCTGTGGGAGGCAGGAAATGCCTGGGACCGCCTCGTGACCGACCATCTCGTTCCATCCGGATGCTATTATTTCTCCAATGCCACTTCTGCAAAACGCCTTATTCGTGCTGCCTGGGCTCACGATGCGCAAGTCATAAAAATGATTGTTGATATTTATGGGACCGCAACGAGGGATGTTCACTGTTACGATGACCGGAGAACAGCTACTGACGGTCAATTGGCAGAGGCAGTGTCCGAGGTGCAGCAAAATGCATCAGCATCAGGAATGTTCTCGGATTTGGCCGTGGCCGGAATGTTCAACATTCTCAAGGCACACGAACGTCAGGAAGAACCTACTTTGTTCGAATCTCTCAAGCAAGGCCGGAACAAAGCTGCCTGTGATGCCATCGCCACCACCGATTTCAGCAAATATGATTATTCAGCAATCATAGTTCTCGGTTGCAGTGACGAAACTACGGTCTTCCATGCCCAGGCTCAGGAGCGTTGCGATTATGCCTACACGAAGTGGAAGGCCAAGAAGGCACCTTTCATTATCGTTTCAGGAGGCCGCATACATCCGTTCAAGACAAAGGAATGCGAGGCAGATGTTATGAAGAGCTACCTTATGAAAAAGGGCATTCCTGAGTCCGCCATAATTATGGAGCCTCACGCACGTCATACTCCGACAAATTTCAGAAACGTATCCCGTGTCCTCTGGCGTTATGGTTTTCCATTTGAGAAAGAGGCTCTTATGGTTATGCAGAATTACATTATGGACGATATGGAGGCTGATACATTCCGTCAGCGCTGTTACAATGAGTTCGGGTATATGCCGATTACTTTCAGGAATCGTCTGGATAATTACTCAAAGATACTGCTTCCGTCCAAGAATTCATTGACTCTTGGCAGTGTCGATCCCCTGGATCCCTGATAAATTCTTCCTGTAAAATCAAATAGTTATGAAAACAAGATTGTTCTTATATACAATAATGGCCTCTCTCGGCTTGCTGGTTTCCTGCACGCAGGCAGAGGACCCTTTTGCAGCAACCGAGGGTAAGGCAGAACTCAAGATTACGGGAATCTACCCCCAAAGCGGCAAGGCTCCTGATATCATTACAATAGTTGGCTCAGGCTTCTCAACAGTTCCGAGCGAAAACAAGGTTACCATAAACGGGGAGCCTTTGACTCCTGTGCAGACCAGCATCACAATGCTCAAGTGCAAGCTTCCCTATAATCCTCAGGGCAGGTACCCTGTAATAATCAAGGTCGGGGACAAAGAGTTCACCGGTCCTGAATTCGAATGTGAAGAGTGCCCTCCATTCTTCTTCGAACCTCTCGTGGGTGAGGGAGGTACAAAGCTGACACTTTCAGGTTCCACCTTTAGTGACGTATTCGAAGAAAACTCCGTTACCATAGGCGGCAAAGCTGCAGAAATACTATCGGCATCCAGAACCAGGATTGTGTTGAAAGCTCCTGATTTTGATGAAGGTGAGGAGCATAAACTTGTCGTTTCCGTTGCTGGAAAGGAGGATATGGAAAGTGAAGAATCCTTCCGGTACGGCACGATGGATTACGACCAGTTTGTGGAGAAGGCATCGTATGTCCAGGCAAATTGTCTGCACTTCGTTGATGATAACAATGTTATTTTCGGTTCCTATGAAGCTACACATCCTTTCCATATATTCAATTTCCTGTCTCTGAAGGTGACCGATTGGGTCGTAGATTATGAACTTGAGAACAAACGCTGTACGGAACTGACTCTGAATGAGGCGGACGGAATGCTTTATGGGGCGTTCCCGAAGTCCAACACGGTGGGATGGTTCGACCCTCTCGGTTCGGCTGTCACATTCATAAACCTTGTTCCGGAAATTCAGAGCCCTGTCTGTGTGAGATTTGATGCTCAGGGAAATATGTATGTTGCAAGTTCTTCAGGCAAGACTTGTTACAAGGTTGCAGCCGGAACAACAGATGCAGTTCCGTTGTTTGATTTCAAGGACTTGAGCTGTGTTGAAGGGGAAGAGAGCGGTTCCGACATAATCACATTCGATTTTGACTGGGAAGGCAACTTCATCGTAGCTCTACAGTACTGCGGTCTTTGGCGAGTCTCACCTGACGGAAGCACCAGGCAGCAATTGCTTTTGGGCAGATATCCGGGAGACCCGGCCATCAAGACCGGAGACTCCTTCTCTGAAATAACGACTCTCACTGTTGACCGGCAGAGGAAAGACATATATCTGAACGATGCTGGTTCAAAGACCGTATGGGTGGCCAAGTTGGCAAAGGGAGACTCAAATGCGGAACTGGACTGCATCTCCGACAGTTTCATCCCTTACGGTATGAAATTCAGCCCTTCGCGAGACGGACTTTACAGCGGCGCCCGTTGGCATCACGACGGGGCAATCATCAAGATTCCAATTTCATTCAAATAACATTAAACATTAACTAAAAACCAAATTCAACAATGAAAAAGTTTGCGTCCATTTTGGCAATAGCTGCGGCTCTTGCATCGGTATCTTGTTCAAAGAACAATGAACCGGAACCAGTTCCGGGGGAGGGTAATACTCTCGAAACTACAGCCATCAATCCCTCTGAGGGTGAAGTGGGAACTGAGGTGACCATTACAGGAAAGAATTTCGGGGACGGAGTCGAGGTGTTCTTCAGAGATGTTAAGGCTACTGTTTTGTCTTCGACAACTACCACAATCTCCGTTGTCGTTCCAGAGAATGAACCTGGCGAGTGTGTCGTGAAAGTGGTTCTCGGAGACCAGAAGACTGAAAATCTCAAATTCACATACCTTGAGAGCACAAAAGTGATGATTTCGTCTCTCAGCGCACAATCCGGATATGACCAGGATGAGATTAAAATTTTGGGCAAGAACTTCAGCGCTGTTGCAGGTCTCAATGCCGTGACATTCGGTGAGATTGCTGCCGTGGTGATCGCAGCGACCCCAACCGAACTCACAGTTGAAGTTCCATATAACGATCCGGGCTCTTATGATGTTAAAGTGACTGTGAATGGCGTGACCGCTTATTCCCCTGCACAGTTCAAGTATAACAAGGATGTTTATTATTGCACCGGAGAGGTTGTCAATGTTTCGGACAAACTCGCTGAGGGCAGTGAAAAGAATGTATATGGCTTGCTGTTCCTCAAGGACGGCCGTCTGGCTATGGGAACAAGAGCTGGTGAAGTCTGCCTTGTAGATGTTAAAACAGGAGCGTCTGATGTTATCTATAGCAGGACAGACGGTCGTCGTGCACGCGGACTTGCACAGAATACCCGTGACTCCAAAATGCTCTTTGTGGCATTTCAGGGACATAGCTGCGTAAGGTGGATCAATCTTGAGACAAAGGAGGCTGGCGACCTTGCCACAGGTCTTGCAGGAGCTATGACAGTCAAATTTGACAAAGATGACAATATGTATGTTTGTACAGCCAATGACGGAAATGTCTGGAAATTTGCCAAAGATGCTTACAGCTGCGACAAGACTGCTGATGAGAACAATGCCGGAAAGACTCTCTTCACTCACTTTGATGATGTAACTGTCAAGAATATGGCATTTGACAACAACGGTAATCTCATTGTTGCAATGCACAATAATACAAATAAAGCCCCTGCATTGTATTCTGTGGACAAAGATGGAAAACAGACTCTGATTGCAGGAAGTCTGGAGGAAGGTACAGATGCAATTTCTACCGGTGAATTCCGCAATCCTCTCACTGCAAGGTTCAAGGGCGAGATTCTTGGACTTACGGTGGACAGCAGAGACTGTATCTGGCTGAGTGATGCAAGTATGGGTACCTATGTAATCAAACCCGGAAAGAAAGGATATGAGGATGCAACCGTAGCATTCGTACACGATGGCGGGAAAGGCTGGGTAACAGGTTCCTGGCCGGAAGGATACGCTCAGGACCCTAATGCCGAAGGCGTGGAGATGTATATCGGTGACTACAACCACGGTGGCAAGATTCACAAGGCTGTTCTTAACGTTGAATAATGCTTGGCAATATGAACAATTCAACTGCTTATATCTCTCCCGCCATCACAGTCCAGGACTTCCTGGCGGGGGGGGGATTTCTAACTAGTGGCTCTATGGAAATCTCTAAATGGGAAAATGAGGATGAAACAATTTCTTTATATTGATTGTATATGAAAACATATATTTCTTACATAGTTGGGATTGCAGCTCTTCTTTTCTCTTCGTGTGCAAAAGAAAACGTCGTGAACTCCAGACCTGATACAAGTTCAGATGGATTCTCAATCACCGCTTCAGTTTCCGAAACAAAGACAGCCAACGACGGGATGAACACCAAGTGGGTTGCCGGAGACAGGATTACACTCTATCACGCTCCAGCAGGTAATTCTGAATACACCAAGGACAATCCTTTTGTAATTACGGAGGCCAATCTCGCATCAAACAAATTCACCGGCTCCCTGAACGGCACAATTGACCCGGCAGCTTCGTATGATTGGTACGCTGTGTATCCATACACTGAAAGTGAAACTGCCATAAACCCGACCTGTATTCCTGTTACCATCGCCACTTCCACGGCAGTTCAGTCGCAGGTCGGAGGGAACGGCTCAATGTCAAATATATGCGGAGTCAATATTCCTTTGTGGGGAAAGGCTACCTGCGACTTAGGTACAAACTCAGTCAATCTTCAGATGAAGAATATGGCGGCCCTTCTCAAGTTCAAGGTGCTTAACACTTATTTTGACAGTGACTTCAAACTCAAGAATATTTGGGTGAAAATCGGAGATGAGGCAATCGTAGGCACTTTTACTGTGGACTTGACACAGGGGGAACCGGTATTCACTGCTGTCGATGCAAAAACTTCTATGCAGCTGGATATAAACCAGACTGAGATTGTTTTGGGCAATGTGAAGTCAAACGGAGTCCAATATGCGGAAGTTTATGCTGCAATAAAGCCATTTGTTGCGCAGGCAGGAACCTTGCTGAGAATTACAGTCACTGGTGAAGTCAATGGCGAGAGCAAAAGCTATGAGAACAGTATGACTCTTCCGTCAGCAGTTTCTTTCAACGCCGGCAAGATTCGTGAAATCAATGTCAGAACTACTGCCGACCCTGTCTATATCTGCGAGGCTGACGTGGTTGCGATGCCCGCAGACCTTGCCGGACAACTTAACGGAGCTTCTTTCATAGATAAGGACAGGCTGGCTTTGTCAACTATAAACAGTTCCAATGAAGGGATTTGGGTTTATAGTTTCAAAGACAAGTCTTCTGTAAAAATTATGGATGTCGGAACCGGCGTGTATCCGTGGAAAATTAAATACAATGCCTCAGACAATAAAGTGTATTTCATTTCTAAAGCAAACGGTTATGTGCGTTGGGTGAATCCTGATGACAAGTCAAACGGTTATGCCGTCAATGACTCTAACGGGGATGCAAAATGGTATGGCGCCGACCGTGGGTTTATGGACATAGAGTTTGACAAGGATAACAATATGTATGTGCTTGAGAGGGATAACTACACTGTAGCAAAGTTTTCGAAGAGCAGCGGTTACAGCTCTGATACTGGTGCAAATGAAGGCTATTTCTATTTCGGAGATCCGAGAAAGCCTCGTTCTATGTGCACTGACGGCAGCAAGTTGTATGTGGCAACGCACAAAGATGACGGAACTGAAAGCCGTTTGTGGTCAAAGGATCTTACATCAGGTAACGTGACTACAATCGCGTGGGGCTCAGGTAATGTCATCTCTATGATGATGGATGCACAAGGCAGGCTGCTCTGGGCAAATAATTCCAATAAGATTTACAGGACAAAACTCAAGGATGACGGAACTCAAGAGAGCCTCTCTGGAATAGAATCCGGCAATGTGTCCGGCTGGCCTGATGGTGGCTTTATGCCGGCTGAACTTGTTCCTTCCCCTGATGGAAAGAATGCTTTCTACATCATAGACAGCGCACACAACAAAGTTCACAAAATAACAATTTACTAATTATGCGTATCCCGATAATACCGGTCATCGTCGGCTTGTCAGTCATTGCAACTTCGTGTTCAAATGGTGACCAGATGGTCCGTCAATTCATAAGCCACAATATGCCGGCCTCGACATATTATTATCCGAAAGACACTCTGGGGCATCTTTCCCTACCCAAGCCGTTCAGCGTTCCGACAATCGGCGGAATGTTTCAGGACCTGTATTATTGGGATACATATTATACCAATCTGGCCCTACTGTCTATGGGCAATGTGGAGCAGGCCAGGAACAATGTCGATGATATTCTGTACCTGATAGAGAGATTCGGTTATATGCCGAACTCATCCAATCTGAATTCCAACAACCGTTCGCAGCCGCCTTATACTTCGATGATGGTGCGTGATGTGTATGAACAGACGGAAGACAAAGAGTGGCTTATGGCTGCATACAACACCCTGTTGAAGGAATACCGGTTCTGGATGACTTACAGGATGACTGAAAGCGGTCTGAACCGTCATTTCAATATGGGCTCGGAAGAGTATCTGACCAATTTCTACACCTACCTTCAGACGCGCATCCCGTCCCTTAGGGATGATGTATCGCCCTTGGAGCGAATCCGGATTGCCTCGCAGTTCTTGTCCGAAGCGGAATCCGGGTGGGATTTCACTCCGCGCTTCAATACAAAATGTGAAGAGTTCAATCCCATTGACCTCAACGCGAATCTCTACATTTATGAAAAGAACTTCGCCTGGATGTCATATCAGCTGGAAATCGAAGGCGGAAAACAGTGGGAACGCACGGCATCCCGGAGGCTTGCCCTGATAAATGAATATTGCTATGACAATGACTCCGGACTTTACTATGATTACAACTATGTCACACATACCAGGAGTACAGTCTATTCGGCAGCAGTATTCAATCTCCTTTGGGCGGGAATCCCTGATGCGGACCAGGTCAGGAATATTGTGGACAATCTTCCTCGTCTTGAAGCCAAGTACGGTATTGTTGCCTGCGAGGAGGGCATCAGAAGTGATGTCTATCAGTGGGACAGCCCAAATGCCTGGCCGAGTTGCAATGTGCTTGCAATAGCAGGACTTGACAAATACGGATACAGGAAGGATGCCGCCCGTATTGCCCGAAAATATGTGGATTCCTCAATCCGGATTTTCAGGGAGACGGGAAACCTGTGGGAGAAATACAATGCCGTAAAAGGCAATCTCGAAGTAAATGAGGAATACAAGATGTCCCCGTTTATGGGGTGGACGGCCGGGGCTTACCTGTATGCTTCCGACTATCTCATAAATCTTAAACAGTATCGTATATGAAAAGGATTTCCGGATTTGCTGTAAGGCTCTTTTTGCTTGCCGTTTCGTTGTCGCTGTTCTCCTGTGAAAGCCGGAAGGACAACGGCCTTAAAGTCATCTCATATAATATCAGATTCGGTTATGCTGATGACGGTTCCAACAATTGGGATATAAGAAAGCCTGCCAGCATAGCTATGATAAATGAACAGAAACCCGATATTTTCGGACTTCAGGAAGCTGTCGATTTTCAGGTATTATATCTTGAAGATAATCTTCCGGAATACAAAAGTATAGGAGTGGGCCGGGAAGACGGGGCGCTTAAAGGTGAACGTATGGCCATATTCTATGATACTACCCGTGTCGCACTCCTGGATTGGGGAACCTATTGGCTGAGCGAAACGCCTTATGTCCCTTCTTATGGTTGGGGAGCCCAGTGCAAAAGAACCGCCACCTGGGCAAAGATGAAGCATTTGCCGAGCCGTCACGAATTTTTCTATGTCAACACTCATCTGGATCACGTAAGTTCAGAGGCAAGAAAGAACGGCCTTCTGCTGATTGTAAGGGAGGTGGCAAATATGAATCCGGACAATCTTCCGATGATTCTGACCGGAGATTTCAATATGCCTCCGACAAGCAGTGATCTGGATGGACTCAATGCGATTATGACCAGTGCACGCTCCAGTGCCGTGGATTCAGATGACAAGGGCTCGTTCAACGGATGGGGTCTCTATGGAAATTCCGATTCCGCTCCCACTTGGGATGGGCCTGCGCCGACCACGCCGATGCAGATTGACTATATCTACTATTCAAATTTTTCACAGTGTCGCAGTTTCCGTGTTCTGGACCGGCGCTATCTCGATGTTGAATATATCTCCGACCACTATCCTGTGTGTGCGGAACTGGAATTTTAACTGTTTATGCGGAACGCACTTCTTTTCCTCTTGCCGGTCATATTCCTGTTGACCTGCTGCAGCACAAACGAAGTCTCTCTTTCAGAATTGGAAGAGGGCTTCAAAAATCCGCCGGAGGAGGCCCGGCCTCAGGTCTGGTGGCACTGGATGAATGGAAACATCAGCAAGGACGGCATTCGCAAGGACATTCTCTGGATGCATGAAAATGGAATTGCTGGATTCCATCATTTCGATGCGGCTCTGTATTCTGAGCAGATTGTCGATAAGAGGCTGATATATATGGATGAGGGATGGAAGGATGCATTCCGTTATGCTATCTCCCTTGCAGACTCTCTCGGGATGCCAGTCACAATAGCCAGTTCACCGGGCTGGAGCACGACAGGCGGCCCTTGGGTAAATGCGGAGGATGCAATGAAAAAGGTGGTATGGCGCAAGATGCGGGTTGAAGGCGGCAGTCACGTTTCCATAGACTTGCCCGAAGGCTACAATGTCCCCGGAAATTTTCTCAACCGGAACAACGGAGTAGAAGGTGCTCACTGGTATGAAGATATCGCCGTTATTGCAGTGCGTCTTGAAGATGAAGACAGGACTCTTGAGGAAAGGCTGGTCCGGGTGTCATCCGATGCTGAAGTGAAACTTGCAGATATGGTGGACGATGATTTGTCAACATGCACAACGGCCTCCTGGATTATGTACAGCTTCGATGAGCCTCAGTCCTTCTGTTCAGCAACAGTGGCTGATCAAAGGGAAAGATGCTGGTGGAGAAATGAAAAGGCAGACACCAGTGTTGTACTCGAAGCAAGCGATGACGGTGTGGATTTCAGAGAGATTGCGAGAATCCCGTCCAATACCGTAAGCTATCAGGTGGTCTCCTTCCCCCGTGTGACGGCAAAGCATTTCAGGCTTCGCTATCCTTTTGCGATGGCCGTGTATGAGTATGACCTATGCTCACAGAACCGCGTGATGCTTGCTCCGGAGAAGGCTGCATTCACATCTCCAGCAGACCTTCACGATTTTCCTACCCCATATTCGGAAGGTGTTTCGGAGCCTGTTGACTTGACCGCATTTGTCAGAGACGGAAAACTGGAATGGAATGCCCCTGAAGGCAAGTGGATGGTGTATCGTTTCGGGGCATCCTGCACGGGAAAGCAGAACCATCCGGCACCTGCGGAGGCTACGGGCTTGGAGGTGGACAAGCTCGATCCGGATGCCTGGATGGCATATTTCCGTAACTATCTGGAAATGTACAGGGAGGCATCCGGAGGTATTATGGGCAAACGCGGCATTCAGTACCTTCTTACTGACAGCTATGAGGCCCAGTTGCAGAACTGGACGCCTAAAATGGCAGAGCGTTTCCTGCAGAGGAACGGCTACGACCTGAAACCGTGGCTTCCGGCCCTTGCGGGTGTTATAATCGGGGATTCTGAACAGACGGAGCGCTTCCTCTGGGACTACAGGATGACAATAGGGCAGTTGTTTGCAGAAAACTATTGCAGGCTAAATGACATAGTTAAAGATTATGGTATGCGCGGCCGATATACTGAAGCCCACGAGAACGGAAAAGAATTCGTAATGGACGGAATGGATATCAAAAAGACTGCGCAAATTCCGATGTCGGCCACCTGGGTGCCTTTCAGAATCGCGACTGGCACTCAAGGCTATATGGCTGATGCGGATGTTCGTGAGTCGGCATCTGTTTCCCATCTTTACGGTCAGAAATTCGTGGCCTGCGAATCGCTCACTGTTCCCGGAGACCATAAGCGGGCCTATACATTCTGTCCCGAGAATCTCAAACCTACCATAGATCAGGAGTTTGCTGCCGGTGCCAACCGGATAGTGATTCACGAGTCGGCACATCAGCCGAGGGATGACAAATTCCCTGGAATGGGGCTCTTGCATTATGGCCAGTGGTTCAACCGCCACGAGACCTGGGCGCATCTGGCCCGTGTCTGGACTGATTACATCGCCAGGACATCGTTCCTGCTCCAGCAGGGGCAGTTCGTGGGTGATATCCTCGTTTACTATGGTGAGGACTCGGCTGTATGTGCCGAATATGGAATCACCCCTCCAGCCCTGCCTCAAGGATATGCTTACGACTATGTGAGCCCCGGTTGCCTTATGGATTTGAGTTCAAGGCGCGGAAAAGTTGTGGCTCCATCGGGCAGCTCTTATGAAGTGCTTGTTTTGGGCAACAATACGGACATTATGTCTGTCAAGGTCTTGAGGAAACTATCTGAACTTGTGGAGAACGGAGTGAAGATTGCCGGTCAGGCACCGACGCAGATGGCAAGCAATTCCGATCCAGCTGAAGAATTCGCGCGTCTTGTCCGAAATATCTGGGGACAGGGGCGCTCCAATGTGTTCGGTTCAGTAGAAGAGGCTCTGTGTTGTTCCGCAAATGATGTGGATGGCCCTGAGGCGGTGGATTTTGTCCATAGGAATCTTGGAAATACTCAAATATATTGGCTGTCCAACAAATCGGAGGAGCCGGTTTCCGAGGAACTTTCCTTCCGCGTCTCAGGCAAAAAGCCGCAGTGCTGGAATCCGGAAAGTGGGGAAATATCGGATGTGACATACCGCATTGCAGAAGGAAGGACTTATGTGAGCGTGGATATGATGCCGCACGATGCTTTCTTCATTGTTTTCTCCGGGAAGGCGGATTTGACTGAATATACAGTTCCTGAATCAGAAACGAAAGAACTCTTTGAAGTGACCGGTCCTTGGGAAGTTGCGTTCCAGCAGGGCAGGGGAGCACCGGAATCCATAGAGATGGACAATCTGGTTTCATTCACCGAATCGGACATTCCTGGAGTCAAGTATTTTTCCGGTACTGCAGTTTACAGGAAGAAGGTCTCCTTGCCTGAGTCGGAGGGAAAATTGATGCTTGATTTAGGTTCCGTGAAGAATCTGGCGGAGGTCTATGTCAATGGGGAAAGGGCCGCTGTGTTGTGGAGGGAACCGTTTGTATGCGAGATCGGCCAAATGGCAAGAGCAGGTGAAAATGACTTGGAAATACGCGTTACGAATCTTTGGGTGAACCGTCTGATAGGGGACGAGCAGCCGGGAGCGGAAAGGCTTACATTCACACCTGCGAAATTTTTCGGCCCGGATGATAGTCTTCTTCCTTCCGGTCTTCTCGGCCCTATTATAGTTTTTACGAAATGAGCACCTTTGCTGATTTTGGCAGATTCATTTGAATGACTTGGTCAACGTTTTGCGATGAGGCCCTTCTTCTCAAGCCATATTGTGAAAAATCTGTCGTAGAGTGAATATGTGCCGTTATCTTCCGTAACGAAGTCTTTGTCAAGCAGTCCCTTCAATGCTGCACTTACACTGCTGCTGGACAGCAGAGAATGTTTTCTGATGAATCTGCCTCCAAGAATCTGGGAGGCTTTTCCTTCGGATGCAATGGCAAGCAGCAAATCCCTTTGCTTATACGGCATCTGATAGAGAAGAGCTTCGTATGTGTCCGATGACATCTTCACGAGAAAATCCACAGCATTGTCAATATTTGCGGCATCGCACAGACATCCCTCTTCGGTTCGGGAGTACAGTATGTTCAGGACACGATGAATGTAACTTGTTATTCCGTCAAACCGTTCATAAAGAATAGGAACAACGTCTGCTGCAAGTCTTTTCCCTCCCATCTCAAACTTTTCGGTAGCGAACTCCGTGTACTTGTCCAAAGCGATAGGCTTAAGGTTTATTATTGCGACGCTCTGGTAAAAAGGCCTCGATGGGGAAGTGAAAATACCGTTCATCAAGTGTCTGTGGCTTCCGGAAAAAATGAAATGGGCGTTTGTCGTTTTCTGCACATAAGTCCTTATAGTTGCTTCGACATTGGGTTCCTGATATTTTGTTATCTGTTGGAACTCATCTATCGCCACTATACAGGGCTTGTCGGCATTTTGAAGATATGAAAATATTTCGTCAAGAGTCACAGCCGGATTGCGGATTTCGCCGAAGCCTACACTCCAGCTCGGTTGACCGTTGATGTCAAAAGATATTTCAGGTCGAAGTGAACTTACTGCTGACAGGAACTTCTCCCAGACCGCCTTTCCTTTAGGCCTGAGTGTGTCCAGAACAGCTTTACCAAGCAGGTTGACCAGATCATTGATAGATTTGGATGCGTAGATGTCCACAATAAAACAATGATAATCATTCCTGAACTCATCGCAATCAAAAAGGTGATTGATGAGTTCTGTTTTTCCAAGTCTTCTCGGAGATATTATGGCAATGTTGTTCTCGTTGCGGAGCAACTCTCTCAAATCCGCGGTTTCTGCAATTCTGTCGCAGAAATATTCATCTCCTGCATATCCGTTTGTCACAAAAGGATTTCTCATAGTTCTTGTATTTTGTGCAAAGGTAACAAAATTTATAACTATTTTATGATTACTATAAAATGATAACGATAAAATAGTAATGATTGACCTTTTAACGGGTATGCATTACAGAAATCGGAAACCTATAAATGGTGCCTCGCAATTCGTTATTCCCCGTACCCGTCCCGGGCCCTGATGGCCAAACCGGATTCCGGAATGTTGCAGAATGCATCGATGAAGGCTGCGGCAAGACGGCTGTCCGTGAGCAGCGGGACGTTGAAATCCACTGCTGCACGGCGGACTTTGTAACCTCTCTCCAATTCGTTGGCTGAGAGGTTTTTCGGTATGTTCACCACCAGGTCCACCTCGTGCTGCCTTATCAGGTCTGTGGCAGGGCTTACGCCGGCCGGTTCGTTTACTGGTTTGCCTGCCGTTTCGCCTGTCAGTATGCCTTCGGAATACCTGCCTTCCAGGGCTTCGGCCTCATCAGGCCACAAAGCTTTCTCCGCTGCAATGCCGTTGGCCTTGAGATAGGCCCAGGTGCCTCCTGTGGCATATATTTTCAAACCCTTGTTAACCAGCAATTTGCAGGCATTGAGCAAGTCTGCCTTCTGGAGAGCGTCCCCCGAGGAAATCAGCACGGCTTTCTTAGGTATTCTGTAGCCTACGGAAAGCATACCCTTGAGCAGGGCTTCTGCGGTGCTGTCTCCCAGGCAGCCCACTTCGCCGGTGGAGGCCATGTCCACTCCTGAGACCGGATCGGCCTGGTTCAGTCTTGAAAATGAGAACTGGGAGCATTTGATTCCGGTGTACTCGAGGGCAAAAGGATCGGCAGTCACGGCCTCTGGACTTTCCCCCAGCATTGCTTTTGTAGCAAGTTCTATCATATTGATTCCCATTACTTTGGACACGAATGGGAAACTTCTGGAGGCCCTCAGGTTGCACTCTATTACTTTCAGGGAGTCGCCCTTGGAAAGAAACTGGATGTTGAAAGGACCGGTGATGTTCAATTCCCGGGCTATGGCTGAGGCAACTTTGCGGATGCGGGCTGCAGTCACCGCGTAGATGCGGCGCGCCGGGAACTGTATGGTGGCATCTCCGGAATGCACTCCTGCAAATTCAATATGTTCCGATATGGCTGCGAAAAGGACTTTCCCGCGGTTAGCCACGGCGTCACATTCAATTTCCTTGCATCTCTGTATGAATGAGCTGATTACTACAGGATGCTCGTCCGAGACCTCCACTGCCAGGTCCAGGAATTCCTTCAGTTGGGAGTCGCTGTGGCACACATTCATAGCTGCTCCGGAAAGCACATAGGAAGGCCTCACCAGCACCGGGTAACCCACTTCGGAAATGAACTTGTGCACCCCTTCCATATCAGTTAATTCGCTCCAGCGCGGCTGGTCTATGCCGAGTTTGTCCACTATAGCGGAGAACTTCCGTCTGTCCTCGGCCCTGTCTATGTCGGAGGCTCCCGTACCCATCAGCTGGATGCCGGCTTCAGCAAGAGGAAGGGCGAGATTGTTAGGTATCTGTCCTCCCACGCTGACGATTACCCCCTCCGGTTTTTCAAAGCCGCATATATCCATTACGGTCTCGAAACTCAATTCGTCGAAATAGAGCCGGTCGCAGCAGTCGAAATCGGTGGAAACGGTTTCAGGATTGAAGTTTATCATCACCGCCTTCCTGCCTGAGCGGCGTACCGTATCTACGGCATTCACCCCGCACCAGTCAAATTCCACGCTACTTCCTATTCTGTAGGCACCCGAGCCCAGTACAATAACAGCTCCACCTTCAGGTCTGCAATCGTCTTCCACGGCATTGTAGGTGAGATAGAGGTAGTTGGTGTCGGAAGGGAATTCGGCTGCGAGGGTGTCTATTCTGCGTATATGTGGACGCAAGCCCATAGATTCGCGGAACTCTCTGACTGTCCGTTCTTTCTCCCCGAAAACCCGACCAATCTGCACATCTGAGAAGCCAAGTTGTTTTGCCCGCCTGAGGTCTTCTGCGGACATCTGAGCGAGACTGCCGGTCTCTTCCATCTGCCTGTAGCAGCTTTCAATGTTTGCAAGCCGGTCGAGGAACCATTTGTCTATATGCGTCAGGGCATTGATGCGCTCTATGCTGTAACCGCTCTCGAAAGCTGCCGCAATGGCGAAAATCCTCGTATCTGTAGGATTGCTCAGGGCGTAATCCAAGTCCTCTGTCTTGTAGGGCTTGTTGCAAACGAAGCCGTTGGCTCCCTGACCTATCATCCTCAATCCCTTCTGCAGGGCTTCTTCAAAACAGCGTCCTATGGCCATCACCTCTCCCACACTCTTCATACTGGAGCCCAATTCTCTGGACACTCCTTTGAATTTGCCCAGGTCCCAGCGGGGAATTTTGCAGACCACATAGTCCAGGGCAGGCTCGAAGAAGGCCGGAGTGCTTCCGGTGACAGCATTCTTGAGTTCGAAAAGTCCATATCCGAGCGCGAGTTTTGCAGCCACGAAGGCGAGGGGATAGCCTGTGGCCTTGGATGCAAGGGCGGAGGAACGGCTCAGTCTGGCGTTCACCTCTATTACCCTGTAGTCATCCCCGTCAGGGCTGAAGGCATATTGCACGTTACATTCTCCCACTATGCCTATATGTCGCACTATGTCAATGGCTTTCTTTCGCAGGAAATGGTACTCCCGATTGGACAGAGTCTGGGATGGAGCCACGACTATGCTCTCTCCGGTGTGGATGCCGAGGGGGTCGAAATTTTCCATATTGCAGACAGTGATGCAGTTGTCATAGCGGTCGCGCACCACCTCGTATTCGATTTCCTTCCAGCCTTTCAGGGATTTTTCAATCAGCACCTGCGGAGAGAAGTTGAAGGCTTTTGCCACTGTCTTCTGCAACTGGTCTTCATCTTCGCAGAAGCCTGAGCCCAAACCTCCGAGTGCATAGGCGGCCCGCACAATTACCGGGAAGCCCACCATCCTGGCTGCCTCCATTGCCTCTCCGGGGGTGGATGCCGCGTGTGATTTGATGGTCTTGACTCCGATTTCGTCCAGTTTCTGCACGAAAAGTTCCCGGTCCTCAGTCTCGATTATGGCCTGTACCGGAGTGCCGAGCACCTTCACTCCGTATTTTTCCAGAACCCCGCTGCGATGAAGTTCCACTCCGCAGTTGAGGGCGGTCTGTCCTCCGAATGCTAGCAAAAGGCCGTCAGGACGTTCCTGCTTTATGACCTGCTCTGTGAACTGCGGGGTTACGGGCAGGAAATAGACCTTGTCCGCCACCCCTTCCGAAGTCTGCACCGTGGCGATGTTCGGATTCAGCAGCACAGTCTGCACCCCTTCTTCCCTTAGGGCTTTCAGGGCCTGTGCCCCGCTGTAGTCAAATTCTCCTGCTTCACCTATTTTGAGGGCTCCGGATCCGAGCACCAGTACTTTTTTCACCATAATTATATTTGTCGGAATAATTATAAAAGCTCAATGAATTTGTCGAACAAAAACTCCGTGTCAAGAGGCCCGCTGGATGCCTCCGGATGGAACTGTACGCTGAAGAAAGGTTTGCTGCGATGGCGTATGCCCTCGTTGGTCCCGTCGTTGAGGTTGATGAAATGGGGTTCCCATTCTTTGTCAAGTGTCTGGGTGTCAACAGCAAATCCGTGATTCTGGGATGTAATGTAGCAGTGGTTGCTGCCGCAGAGCCTGACCGGCTGATTGTGTCCTCTATGTCCGTATTTCAACTTATAGGTGGCAGCTCCGGCAGCAAGGCTCATCAGCTGATTGCCCATACATATTCCGAAAATTGGTTTGTCCCCGTTATATGCCTTGCGTATATTTTCAACCGTCTCAGTGCAAAGGCTCGGGTTTCCGGGACCATTGGAAATCATAAGTCCGTCCCATTCGAGGCTGTTGAAATCGTAGTCCCAAGGCACCTGGACCACCTTCACACCTCTGGATGCAAGGCAGTGCAGGATACGGTGTTTCACTCCGCAATCCACCAGCACCACCGTTTTTTCGCCTTCCCCATAGACCCGCGGCTCGTTGCAGCTGGCAAGGGCAACCTGGTTTTCATTGTCAGGGTTGTACCACTGAGGTTCTTCTGCACCTTCCGGGACTATTTTGCCGAGCATCGCACCTGAATCCCTGATGATACGGGTGAGAGCCCTTGTGTCCACTCCGCATATTCCCGGAACTTTTTCCTCTTTCAGCCATTCTTCCAGGCTTGTGCGGGCATCATAGTGGCTGTAGGTTTCGCTATAGTCGGAAATGATGAGTCCGCGGGCCTGTATGCGGTCAGACTCGAAGGTGGTTCTTATGCCGAATGAGTCCCATTCTTCCTGAGGTACACCGTAATTGCCTACAAGAGGATAGGTTACGCAGAGTATCTGGCCCGAGTAGGAAGGGTCGGTGAGGCTTTCCGGATAGCCTACCATTGCTGTGGAAAAGACAATTTCGCCGGAGGTGGCCCCGTCATAGCCGAAACTGTAGCCTTCGAAACATCTGCCGTTCTGCAGGAGGAGTTTCGCTTTCTTTCTGTTCATCATATCAGTCTGGTTTTGCCTTTGCCCCAAGCTGAGGCTTCGTCCATCAATGTCTTGATTCTGTCGTTGGCCAAGTTGCCTATGCTGCCGAGGTGGGTGTGGTTCAGGTCTTTGACCGTGAGGGAAGCGCCGCCATCAGTCTCCGAACGCCCATCTGAGCCTCCGTAACGGAAGCGCCCCTCGTTGACCTCAATCCCCACTTCCTTATAGGCATCCCTGAAAGGCACCCCGGCGAGAGTTCTGCGGTTGACCTCTTCCACCGTAAACATATATTTATATATGGGATTGTCCAGAATATGTTCATTTATTTCAATATGCCTGAGCATATAAGAGGTCATCTCCAGACACTGGTGAGTGTATTCCAGAGCCGGAAAAATCACCTCCTTGAGCAATTGCCAGTCCCGGTGGTATCCGTGAATGGTGTTGCTGCACATCATAGCCACGGTATTTTGGGCCGACAGTATCATATTGCAGCGGCCGCGGATGATTTCCCAAACGTCCGGATTCTTCTTGTGAGGCATTATGCTGGAGCCTGTAGTGAGCTCGTCCGGGAATTTGATGAACCCGAAATTGGGACACATATAGGCTATGCAGTCTGAGGCGAATTTATTGAGAGTCAGTGCTATACCCCCTATGGCGGAAGCAATGCACCTTTCTCCTGCACCTCTGCCCAACTGTGCCGCGACGCTGTTTACGACAGGGGAGTCGAAGCCGAGCAGTTCCGTGGTCATTTCCCTGTCCAGAGGGAAGGAATTGCCGTAGCCCGCAGCCGAGCCCAGAGGATTGCGGTTGGTGATTTTCCAGCAGCCTCCGCACTCGTACATATTGTCCACAAGAGCTTCCGAGTAGGCCCCGAACCACATTCCGAAGGAAGATGGCATTGCAATCTGGGTGTGGGTATAGCCCGGCAGCAGCACCTGACTGTATTTCCCGCTGAGGCTCTGGAGCAAGTCGAACAATTCAAGCGTTTCTTCGCGCAGTTTCAGCAGTTCGTCCCTGAAAAACAGTCTCAGGTCCACGAGCACCTGGTCGTTGCGCGAGCGTCCGGAATGAATCTTCTTGCCCACCTCTCCAAGCCTCTGTGTAAGAAGTAGTTCGACCTGTGAATGAATATCCTCCACATCCTCTCCGAGCGTGAATTGTCCGGCCCTGATTTCGTTTTCCAGAGCCTTGAGTCCCTGAATGAGGACTTCGGTTTCATCCCCACTGAGCAGACCTGTCTTGCCCAGCATTTTCACGTGTGCCATAGACCCGGTCACATCGTAAACTGCCAGTCTCAGGTCCAGTTCCCTGTCCTTTCCCACCGTGAAATCTTCCACTATACGGGTTGCGCTTTTGCCTTTGTTCCAGAGTGTTGCCATTGCTAAAATAGTTTGGCGAGTTCGCCTATGAGGTTAATATATGTTTCAATTCCATTTTGCACTTCCTCTACCGTGATGAATTCGTCGCTTTTGTGGGAACGGCTGGATTCACCCGGGCCGATTTTTACGCAGTCGGAGTCTATGCGCATCCAGTCCGAAGTGGTGGGGGAGGAGAATTTTTCAATTCCGAGTCCGTCCAGGGCTTTGAAAAGGGGAGAGCCGCTGCGGGTGGCGCTGGAACGGTTGTTCAGGTTTCTTGCCTTGAGACGGCTTTTGCAGATACTCTGCAGCTCGTCCAATATTTCTGCACAGGTATAGACTTCGGTTGGGCGTATGTCTATGGTGAACTCGCAACGGTCCGGGACTACATTATGCGTTGTGCCTGAATGGATTATGGTTACGGTCTTATGCACCTCGCCCATTGTGGGGGAGATTCTGGAGAATTTGTGGGAACGGATGGCCGCTATGTCGTCGAGGGCAATGTAGAGGGCGTTGATGCCTTCGTTACGGGCCGCGTGGCCGCTTTTGCCTTCAGCCACAGCATCGATTACCAGCAGGCCCCTTTCGCTCGTTGCTGCTTTCAGGCCTGTGGGTTCGCCTATGATTACCATTTCGGGGTGGAGAGGACCTTCCGGACCATAGAGCCATCGGGCACCGTTCTCTCCGCTTCTTTCTTCTTCGCAACTAAGGGCCAGAATCAGGTTGAAAGGCAGTTCACGGCTCAGGAAGTGCCTGTAGGCGGCTATCATTGCCACCACGCAGCCCCCGTCGTCATTGGAACCCAGACCGTAGATGATGTGCTGGTTGTTGTCGGGACCGTCCGGGTCGAAGGGGTTGCAGGTCCAGCCCTGGCATACTGGGACAGTGTCTATATGGGCATCCAGGACCAGTGTTTTTTTGTCCGGGTCCATTTTCTCCATCCCGGCTACCAGGTTGTTGCGCAGTCTTTCGTGCACAACACCCCAGGCAGACAGACGATTGCTTATCAGGTCAGCTACTGCTGTTTCCTCAAAAGAAACTGATGGAACTGTCACCATTTCTCTCAGCAGGTTCAGACTTTGTAATCCTATTATCTTGTCCATATTTCCATTCTGATGCCCAAACAAGTCTGGAAAGACTTGCATCTTTACAGTTTTATTACAGTTCCGATGCCGTTGTCAAGTCCGGAGGAATTGCGGATGGTGACACCGGATGCCCCATTGCGCAGGCACAGGAATGCATTTTCCAGCTTCGGTATCATTCCCTCTGCCACAATGCCCTCCTTCTTGAGCCTCTCAAAAAGCCCCGGATCAATCTCCGGTATGACACTCCCTTCATCATCCTTGTCCCTCAGCACTCCGTTCTTCTCAAAGCACACCACAAGTTCTGCCCCAAGAGCCGCCGCCACCGATGAAGCCACTGTGTCTGCATTTGTATTGAGCAGTTTTCCCTTCCCGTCGTGGTTGATAGCGCTCAGCACCGGCACAAGTCCCATCCCGCAGAATGATTCAAGCAGTACAGTGTTCACACTCGCCGCAGTCACATCTCCCACGGCTCCGAAATCCACCATCTGTCCCTCAATCTCAATCGGAGGCCTCCTGGTTGCGCAGATGACATTCCCGTCGCAGCCCGAAAGTCCGATTGCATTGCAGCCGAAACTCTGCAGCAGGGCCACGACATTCTTGTTGCACAGCCCCGCATATACCCCCGTCACAACCTTCAGCGTTTCCGTATCCGTGACTCTGCGTCCCTGAATTTTCACCGGCCTGATGCCCATCAACTCCTGCACCCTGCTTGCCGCCACACCTCCTCCGTGCACCAGCACCCGGGGCCCCTCCAATGACGCGAACTCCCTGCAGAAGGTCTCCAGCGCAGCCTGGTCGTCCACCACGTTTCCGCCTATTTTATAAACTTTCATAGATTACTCTGAAATCAACATCTTGAGTACCGTCTGCGCGGAAACCACCCTGTTTGCAGCTTCCGGAATCACCAGCGACCGCTCTGATTCAATAACATCATCGCTGACTATCATATTCCTGCGGACAGGCAGGCAGTGCATAAAGAAGGCATTGTCAGTCAGCGCCATCTTCTCCGCAGTCACTGTCCATCCCATATCCCGGCAAATCACCTTGCCGTAATTTTCAGCCCCGTATGGTGCCCAGTTCTTGGCATAGACGAAATCCGCCCCTTCCAGAGCCTCGTCCTGATTGTGGGTCACTTTGGCATTTCCGACAAATTCAGGTGCAAGGTCATAGCCTTCCGGATTGGCAATAACGAACTCATAGTCAGTCATATTCAGTCCTTCAGCAAAGGAATTCGGCACGGCCTGCGGGAGAGCCTTGGGATGGGGCGCCCAGGTCATCACCACCTTAGGGCGGGCCTTGGTCTTGTGTTCCTCGATGGTAATCAGGTCTGCAAAAGTCTGGAGAGGATGCCTTGTGGCCGCCTCCATACTGAACACCGGTTTGCCTGAATACTTGATGAACTGGTTGAGGATTACCTCATTGTAATCGTCTTCACGGCTTTCGAAGCGGGCAAAGGACCTGACACCTATCACGTCGCAATAACTGCCCATAACGGGTATGGCTTCCAGCAGATGTTCGCTCTTGTCGGAGTCCATAATCACTCCGCGTTCAGTTTCCAGTTTCCACGCTCCCTGGTTCACGTCCAGCACCATCACGTTCATCCCCAAATTGAGGGCGGCCTTCTGAGTGCTCAGGCGGGTGCGCAGACTGTTGTTGAAAAACACAAGGAGAGCAGTCTTGTTCTCGCCCAGTTTCTTGTCGGCAAAAGGGTTCTGTTTCACCCACAAAGCCTCTTTCAATGCAGCTTGCAGGTCCCCAAGTTGAGTTATTGATGTAAATGTTTTCATATCAGTTCATTCCAGGCTTTGACAAAGGATTTCGCCGTGTCCAATCCGAGAGTCAGGGCAGGCAGAAGGCGTATGACCTTGGCTCCCGATGCTCCCGTGAAGAAATGCTTCTCGAAAAGCAGCCTTTCCCTCAGTTTTTCGTAGCCCGGTTTCACTTCCAGTCCTATCATAAGTCCGCGCCCACGGTACTCAGCCAATGCCGGATTGCCTTTGAAAGCCTCCCTGAACCAGTCACCGACCTTTGCCGCGTTTGCTATAAGGTTCTCGTTCTCAATCACATCGCACACCGCAAGAGCTGCAGTGCAAGCCAGATGGTTGCCTCCGAAGGTGGTGCCCAGCATTCCGTAACGGGCCTGAATTGTAGGGCTTATCATAACGGCCCCGATAGGAAAACCGTTGCCTATGCCCTTGGCCATTGTGACCAGGTCCGCCCTGATGCCGCTCCACTGATGGGCAAAGTATTTTCCGCTCCGGCCGCATCCGGACTGTATTTCATCCAGAATCAGCAGGACTCCATATTGGTCGCAAAGCCGGCGCAACTCACGAAGGAAGGCATCGCCCGGCATCTGTATTCCGGCCACTCCCTGTATTCCCTCAATCATCACAGCTGCATATTCTCCTCCGGACAGTTCTTTCTCCACTGCATTCAAGTCATTGAGAGCCACAAATTTGACATTATCCGTTCCGTTGAAAGGGGAGCGTATGTCCGGATTGTCGGTGGCTGCAACCGCGCCGGAGGTCCTGCCGTGGAAGGCGTGCCCGAAGGCGAGAATCTTGGCTTTACCGGTGTGGAACGAGGCCAGCTTCATAGCATTTTCATTCGCCTCGGCCCCGCTGTTGCAGAGAAAGAGTTTGTAGTCGTCGTAATTGCTCAACTTGCCCAGTCTGTGCGCAAGGTCGCGCTGCAGGTGGTTCTGAACTGCATTGGAGTAAAATCCGAGCTCTCCAAGCTGCTCAGTGAGCATTTTCACATAGTGCGGATGGCAGTGGCCTATGCTGATTACCGCGTGGCCGCCGTAGAGGTCTGTATAGACTTCTCCGTTCTTGTCAATAAGTCTGGTGCCGAAGCCTTTGACCGGCTCGATGTCCCAAGTTTTGTAAACGTCAAAAAGTTCCATAGTCATTCGCATTCAATAAGTTGCACTTCCTGAGTGAGAGATGCGAAACCATCTCAGAAAGCCGATGCCTTCAGAGAGAGTCCCGTGCGCTCATCCAATCCGAGCATTATATTCATATTTTGTACCGCTTGCCCGGAAGCACCCTTGAGAAGATTGTCCAAAATGCTTGTGATTACTATTTTACCGTTATGTATTTCTGTGTGTATGAGGCATTTGTTTGTATTCACCACCTGCTTGAGGTCCGGAGCGAAAGGGCAGTGGAAGGTGAAAGCAGAGCCGCTATAGAAATCCTTGTAAAGCGCCGTTGCCTCTTCTTCCGTGAGCTGGCATCCCGTCTGGACATTTGCAAATATGCCCCTGGCGAAATCACCGCGCATAGGTATGAAATTGATTGCCGGCACCTCGCATCCAGACAGCAGTCCCAGATTCCTGCGTATTTCAATCAGGTGTTGGTGGGAGAAGACCTTGTAGGTGGACAGGTTGTTGTCCCTCCAGCTGAAATGGGTGGTGGCGGAAGGTTTAACTCCGGCCCCTGTGGAACCTGTGAGGGCTGTCACCTGCACTTCCTCTTTCAGCAGACCCGCCTTTGCAAGCGGAAGCAGGGCCAGTTGTATGGCTGTGGCAAAACATCCCGGATTTGCAATCTTGTCCGCCCCGGCAATGCGTCCTTTCTGCCATTCCGGCAAGCCATAGACATAGCCCTCGGACTCATCTCTGAAATCTTGAGCCAAGTCTATGATTTTCAGACCTTCGGGGCAGGGATGAGCCTCCCAGAACTCCCGGCTTTTGCCGTGTGCCGAGCATAGGAATACCAAATCCACGCTGTCCAAAGGAGCATCTTCGCAGAATTGCATATCGGTTTCCCCGTAGATGCCTCCGTGCACCTGCCAGAGAAAGTTTCCTGCATTGCTTGATGACTGCACGAAGGACAGTTCCACTTCAGGATGGTTCAGCAGCAGCCTTATCAGCTCTCCGGCGGTATAGCCTGCTCCACCTATGATACCTATTTTATACATAGTCAAGTTTCGCAAGTCCAAGTTAAATCATCTCGTCAGGATGGGCCCCGTAATACATTCTCAAAGGATTGGAGAGCATCTTGATGAAGCCTTTGGCATCCTCGGCAGTCCAGCCCTTCTGGCCTTCTCCATATTCCCCGAGTTTGGATTTGAGCAAATCGTCAGGTGAATCCACTCCCACTGTGGAGAAGGAATAAGGACGGAGTTCGAGTGTCACAGTTCCATTGACATTGCGCTGGCTGCTTTCCAGCATTGCCTCGATGTCCCTCATCACAGGCTCCATATACTGGCTCTCGTGCAGGAACATTCCGTACCAGTTGGCCACCTGGTCCTTCCAGTACTGCTGCCACTTCGAGAGCGTGAACTTTTCAAGGAATTTGTGAGCCCCAATAATGAGCATAGGCGCAGCAGCCTCAAATCCAACCCTGCCCTTGATTCCCACGATGGTATCTCCCACGTGCATATCCCTGCCAATGCCATAAGCCGAGCCGATTTCCTCAACAGCCTGGATTGCAGCGATTCTGTCGTCAAAATGCTTCCCGTTCACCCCGACCAGTTCCCCGTGACTGAACTCCAGGGCCAGAATCTCGCTGCCGGTTTTGCTCACCTGCTTCAGATAGGCGCTTTCAGGCAAGCCTTGGGTCGAGTCAAGGATTTCGCCGCCGCAGATGGAAGTGCCCCAAATCCCCACATTGTAGGAATATTTGAGCTTGGTGAAATCTGCGAAGAAGCCGTGAGAGTTGAGGTAGTCCACTTCCTCCTTGCGGCTGAGTGTCTTGTCGCGGGTGAGGGTGATGATTTCCATTTCGGGACACATCACGAGGAAGGTCATATCGAAGCGTACCTGGTCGTTGCCTGCCCCGGTGGACCCGTGTGCAATGGCGTGGGCTCCGATTTTCCTGGCATATTCGGCTATAGCCATACCCTGGAAAATCCTCTCGGATGAAACCGACACGGGGTAAGTTCCGTTCCTGAGCACATTGCCCCAGACCATATACTTGAGGCTTTTCTCATAGTATTGCTTTGTGACATCGAGGGTTACATATTCCTTTGCGCCGAGAAGAAGGGCGTTTTCCTCATTTTTCTTCAACTGTTGCGGGCTGAATCCGCCTGTGTTGGCGCAGGCTGCATAGACTTCATAACCCATTTCTTTGGCCAGATACATCACTGTGTAGGAGGTGTCCAGACCGCCGCTGAATGCGACCACTACTTTTTTCTGTTCCATATTTATTTTTTCAATTCTTCGGGTTTGGGACTTTGAATCTCAAGATGCTCCTTAGGGTCGTAGAGCAGACCGGTGCAGATGCACATCTTGTAGTCGTGGCTTTTGAGAATGTCGAAATGTCTGCAACCCTCGCAGCCCTTCCAGAATTCCGGGTCGTCGGTAAGTTCAGCAAACGGCACCGGCCTGAATCCGAATTCGTAGTTCATTTTCATCACTGCCGCACCTGTGGTGATGGAGAAAATCTTTGCATCGGGATACAGTTCCCGCGATAGCAGAAAGGTCTGCCTTTTGATTTTCTTTGCCACTCCCATACCCCTGAATTCGTGGGCCACTATGAGCCCGGAATTGGCTACGAAACTTTTCCCGCCCCAGGACTCGATGTAGGAGAATCCTGCGAAGCGTCCGTCGTCCGTCAGGGCAATCACGGCCTTTCCAGCCAATATTTTTTCACAGATATATTCAGGTGTGCGGTTGGCAATACCTGTTTTCCTTTCGAGGGAAGAAATGTAGATCTCGTCGCAGATTGCCTGGGCGTAAACTGTGTGGCTCTGGTTTGCCACCATTACTTCGATTTCCATATTTTTTGTTTAAATTATCACCAACGCCGAATGCCACGAATTTGACCGATTTCAGCTTTTTGATTTCAGACTTCAAAGATATGAATTAAAAAATGTTATATTTGCAATTCCGACAAGGAATATGAAAATTATTTCCGGAATATTCTGACTCAGACACATATTGAATTATGCGATTGAACTTGACTTCCTTGTTTTTGACAGGTCTGCTTCTGGGACTGTCATACAACTTTACTGCAAGGGCTGTGGACTTGCCGGATTACGATTTCCACACTATATCCAATACTACCTATTACGGTGGTATCCATGGAATTACGAAAGACCGTACAGGAAGAATCTGGTTCAGCGGCCATGAGGCTGTATGCGTTTATGACGGGAATTCTTTCGTGAGGATGGAGAAGGAGATAATGAAAATGTCCCCCTATGATTCCTGGAATTTCGGTGAGGTCAAGACTGCCGGAAATGATTGCAGGCTTTTTGTTGGAAGTAATCACGGAATGATGGCATTGGATTATGACAGCATGTCTTTTGAATGTCTGTTTCCAGGTAACATCGGTCCTTTTGATGTCAATGGGAAAGGGGAGGTATGGATGATAAGAGACGGAAGAGTGGAGATGTTCAATGCAAACGAATGCTCATCCGGCACATTTCTCCCGTCTTTTTCCCAGTTGCCATCATTTGTTTCGTCGGTTTTCTGTACGGAGAACGATGTTTATGTTTCAGTAGGGAATGTCCTGATGAAATACGATCCGGATAATTGCAGGTTTGACCCTTTCATCGTTGTCGGGGGGGGGTAGAACAGAAATAAAGGATGTGCTGAGCTACGGTGAGGATGTGTTTGTACTTACCTTGATGGATGGCTTGTTCAAATGCCGCCCGGACGGTACTGTTCTCCGCTCCGGATTGGACCGGATGGTTTCGGACAGTTCCACGAGTGCAAAAATGCTCTATGCCGATCCCTCAGGGGTCATCTGGGTGGCGACTCAGACAGGGCTCCTGCTGATGGATCCGGAGTCGGGAAAAACAAAGGTCTTCAAGATGGACCTGAATCGTCCGTATTCTCTTCCGAACAATTCCGTGTGGTCGATATTTCCTGATCCTGACGGCGGCTTGTGGATAGGCACATACGGAGGAAAGCTGGCTTACAGCACGATTTCCGCCAGTGATCTGAGGTTTTTCTCTGCCCGTACCGGTGGTTTGTCCCACCCTATAGTGAGCAGTTTCGTCGAGGACCGTCACGGGAATTTATGGATAGGTACGGAAGGTGGTGGAATTTCTGTGTGGGACAGGTCTTCCGGTGAATTCAGGTATTTCACTCATTCTGACGGCAGCTCTCTCGCGTCTGATTTTATCAAGAAACTTTGGAAAGACGATGACGGTGTCATTTGGGTTGCGTCATTCAATGGCGGTCTACAGGTCTATGAGGAAAAGACCCGGAAATTCAGGACAAAGGCTGGTTCTTCCTCCCAGTATCCTTTGAGTGTATATGATTTTCTGGAGGATGGAGACGGTGGATTGTGGATGTCAAGTCCCGATGAGAATCTCAAGCACCTCGACGAAGAAGGGAAAGTGGTGGCATCTGTCTTGTTCACCGATTCCGATGGACATCATTCCGGGACTTCCGCGGAGATGATATACCGTGATGATGAGGGGCATCTGTGCCTCCTTTCGCGTTCAGGCCTGATTGTGGCAGATGCTGCATCCGGAAGGGTCGTAAGATTCCATCATCTTGACGGTGTGCCGTTCCAGTCCAACAATCTAATCTGTTTCTGCAGCATGTCTTCAGGTGACATCTGGTTTGGAACAGGAGAGGGTGTTAATGTCCTGCGGAAAGACGGTAGTTACAGGCACCTGGTTGACTCTGTCGGGGAATCACTTTCAGGAAGGTTCGTTTTTGGCATTGTCGAAGATGAGTCTTCCGGTGATGTCTGGCTCAGTACGGACGGTGGCCTTTATTTGTATTCAGGAGAAAAGGGACTGTTCTCCAGGTCAAGCATTGACAACAACGAAAACTGCGGGTCATATTATATAAGGTCATATTACAAGACCTCGCGCGGGGAGATTCTTTTCGGAGGTACTTCCGGATTTGTGATGTTCGATCCGTCAAGGATGGCATTCAATACACAGAAACCGGAAGTTTTCTTCACTGATTTTCTGATTGACAACACCGTCGCCCTGCCCGGAACCAAGGATTCCCCTCTCAAGAAATCAATCCTGACATATACTTCCGCTGAATATGATGATTGTCTCGTCTTGAACCACAGGCAAACCAATTTCGGGATACGGTTGTCTTCCGACAGCTATCTGAATGCAGAAAAGAACAGATACGCCTACAGGATGAAAGGATTATCCGATGATTGGATGGAACTGCCTGAGGGGCAAAGGATGGTCTCATTCTTCAATATGCGTCCGGGTAAATACCGGTTTGAGGCAAAGGCGGTAAATAATGATGGAATCTGGGGGGACAAGGTGACATCGCTTCAGATAGAGGTCCGTCCATCTCCATTCCTTTCAGTGTGGGCGTATTGCCTATATGCTTTGATAATCTCCCTTTCTGCATTTGCCATTTGGAGGTTCTCAATGAACAAGAAGATACTGGAACAGAAACTGGAAATGGAAAGGGTGAATGAGGAAAACATCAGACAGATGACTCAGGCGAGAATCAATTTCTTCACAAGCATATCCCACGACCTGAAGACTCCGCTTACACTCGTTGTGGATCCTCTGAAGCAGTTGAAGGAGCATCTGCCTCAGGAGTCTCCGGCAATCGCAGATGTGCGTCTGATAGAACAAAATGTCGGAAGAATCAAGAGGATGATTGTCCAGTTGCTTCAGTTCAGGGAGATTGAAAGCCAGAAGATTGTGCTGGACAGGCGGTCGGGAGACATTGTCCGCTTCATAAAAAATATATTTTCCCTTTTTGACAACATAGCGGCGAATAAGGAGATTGAGACGGAATTCCGTAGCGAGATGGAAAGTTTCTACACCTTGTTCGATTACGATGTGATGGAGAAAATAGTCACCAATCTCATTTCCAATGCCTTTAAATACACTCCTCAGGGTTGTTTCGTCAGGATTGCCATATCAAGGCTTGGAAGTGTGGACACTTCAGGTCAGGAGTGGCTTTCCATTGTGGTCACCAACACGGGAACGGAGATTCCTGATGATAAGAAGGAACTGATATTCAATGCATTCACCCGACTGCCCCATCAAGCGGACAAACTTATAGAGCATAGCACAGGGCTTGGGCTTGCCATTGTTAAGGAACTGGTGGACAATCTGGGAGGACAAATTTCCCTCACTTCCGAGAATTCAACAGTGTCTTTCGAAGTCCGGCTTCCATTTGTTCCTGACGGAGAATCAAAGAATGCCGGAGATGAGGGTGGTTATGAATATGCTGTTTCAGAGGCGGACAGCCTGCTTTCAGAAGCCTCTTATGAAGAATCGGTCAGAAAAGACTGCCGCAAGACACATTCCGTTGTCGTTGTGGAGGACGATGTAAATCTCAGAAACTATCTCGAAAAGAGACTTTCCGTCAAATATAATGTCTATACTGCGACCAATGGAAGCGACGGCATAGCCAAGACACTCAAGGTGAATCCTCAGCTGGTGGTCACGGACTTGATGATGCCGGATTCCGACGGTTTTGAAGTATGTAGGAAAATACGCTCGGACCTGCGGACCAGCCACATTCCTGTGATTTTGCTCTCGGGTGCCGGCAATCAGGATGACAACAGGGTCAGGGCGATGGAAAGCGGCGCGAGCGTGTTCATTGACAAACCTGTGGATATTGATTTCCTGTTGAAGCAGACGGACAGCCTTATATGCTCTCAGCAGAAACTCAAGGAGATTTACAGCCGGAGGTTCATTGCCGAGCCATCGAAAGCGACCATATCCTCAATGGACGAGGAGATTCTAAAAAGGGCGATGGACCATATTGAAAGGAATATGGACAATTGTGACTATGATGTGGATTCCTTCGTGTCAGATATGGCTATAGGACGGACAATCCTGTACCGGAAGATTAATGACCTGACAGGGATGTCCATAAAGGAGTTCATTCTTGATGTCCGGTTAAAGAGGGCGTCCCAGCTTCTAAAAGAGTCTGAATACACCATATCTGAAATCGCCGATATGACCGGATTTGCAAATCCGAAATATTTCAGCATCTGCTTCCGTCGTCATTTTGATCTTTCTCCGAGCGAATTCAGGAAAGGTTGAAGCAAATACTTGATTTATTATGGTATATTAGGTGGTACCATTTTGTACAATTATGCTGATGTGTACAAAATGAAACCATTTCCGTATGAAATGCTCCTATGGTTCTCGCCCTTTTTCTTGACTTTTGCCATAGTAAAAACCACAAATAGCACAATGGCATCAAATCGTTTAATCAAGGTCTTGTACCTTTTGTTCATTTTTTCATCAGTAATCTCCTGCGGAGAGAAAGCAGTCCCGGATGTGGATAATCCGGATATTACAGGAAAGAGCGTCACAGTATCTCCTGACCGCACGAGTCTGTTCAGAAATCCGTTTTCAGGCTGGATGATTTACTCCGGAATGGGGAGCAACATCGACCAGGGAGGAAGTCCTGGGGATGAGAGATTCTGGCAGAGATATGACAACTTCCCGTCAACCATTGGTACTGTCAATGTTCCGAGGGATTATGCTCCCATTCTCCTTATGCGCGTAATATGGTCTCAGGCAAATCCTGCACCGGGAGTCTATGTCTGGCAGGAAGGCTGCAACACTCCGGAGGCCAAAAGGTTCAAGATGCTTGTGAACGGGGCAAAGGAAAGAAATATGCGTCTCGCCTTCAATTTCACCGCCGACAGCCAGGATAAACACGACCCTGCTTGTCCTGAATATCTCAGGGAGAGGGGATGCACTTATTTTGAGACCAAGACAGGCAGTACCACTGTTTGGACTCCTTATCCGGACGATCCGGTTTTCCAGGAGTGTTATGCGGAGTTTATCCACGATTTTGCAAAGGAGTTCAATGATCCGGACCGTATTGCTTTCATCGGGGGCTTCGGCGTCGGAAAATGGGGAGAGTACCACGCGTGCAAGTATTCCACAGGTGATGACTCTCCAAGAGAGCAGGTGTTCGATTTTCTCGTTGACACATTTGTGAAGGAGTTCACGAAGATTCCTATTACCATCAACGCACACAGATGGATTGGAACGGGAGTTCAGTGGAGGGATGATTTTGATCCGGAGTCGGAAAGGCTGGTCCAGGGGGCCATTGCCAAGGGATTTTCCCTTCAGAGTGCGGCTTTCGGAATGCACCGTTATTTTTCTACTTGGGAGAAATCAATGCTTTACAAGAACAGGTATAAGGTCCCGATTGCATCAGAGGGAGGATGGGTGAAAGCTTCTCATCCGGAGGCTCTTGAAACAGATGGCTACAAGGACTGGGGAGATGTCCGCAGGGGAGAATTCCTGGATGCCCAGGAGTCTTGCGTGAATACTCTTGATTTGCGTTACAATGAAAATATTGAAGCGAGCGAGGCATACGTCTGGTTCAATGAGGCTTACGAATATGTGGAGAAATTCATCCAGGAAGGCTGCTACAGAATCTATCCTGACAAACTCACTCTTCCGGAGACAATCCGAAACGGCGAGGATTTCAAGATTTCCCACCGCTGGATAAATCTCGGATGGTCTTATTGCCCGACCAACATCAAACAGTGGGAGGGACGCTACCACACCACTTTCGCCCTTTTGGACAAGAGGACATACAAGACCGTAGCATTTGTGTACGATGACAATGCAAGACCGTCGGACTGGATAAAAGGTAAGCCGAGCAACTATACCCTCACGGCAAGATTCGAAGATGTACCTCCCGGAGATTATTTCTGGGCGGTTGGCATCACGGACAGTTGGAATGACAACAAGCCGGGAATCTACATTGCCGCCAAGCAGAATGTAACCTCCAGCGGGTGGTTGAAACTCTTTTCTGTAAAAGTTGAATAACACTCTAATCTAACTAAATATGTTTTCAAGCAGATACTCAAGTGTTTTGAGGCGCAGTCTGTTGGTGATTGTATTTTTCGTCACCGGTCTGTCAGCCGTATTTGCCCAGGACACTGCCGGTTTGAGAATAGTCGGTAATGTCACTGATGAAAAGGGGGAGCCTCTTGTGGGCGCCACCATCTATGCTAAGAACGACAAGAATGTCAATGCCATCACGGATCTTGACGGTAAGTACACCATCGTGGTCCCCGAAAAATGGACGGTGTTGGTGTATAACTATGTCGGTTTCGTTACTAAAGAGGAGACGGTTGGGGACCGCAAGGTCATCAATGTCGAACTCGTGGAGGACATCGGACAACTGGACGATGCAGTCGTTGTCGCATATGGTACCCAGAAGAAGGAGTCTGTCGTTGCTTCCATCACTGCAATCGAGCCTGAGGCCCTCAAGGTCTCGACAACCCGATCTCTGACCAACAATCTTGCTGGTAATGTGGCCGGTGTGCTTGCAATACAGCGTTCCGGAGAGCCGGGCTATGACAATTCAACATTCTGGATCCGTGGTATCTCCACTTTTCAGGGTGTAGGAGGTGACCCTCTTGTCCTCGTCGATGGAATCGAAAGGAGTCTCGACACGATTGATGCAGAGGAAATAGCCTCTTTCTCAGTGTTGAAGGATGCTGCTGCAAGTGCAGTTTACGGTGTGCGTGGCGCCAACGGAGTAATCCTTATCAACACAAAGCGCGGACAGGCTGGAAAGCCTAAAGTTACCATCAAGGCGGAGTTCGCCGGCACCCAACCTGTCCAACTTCCGAAGTACATCGGTGCAGCAGACTATATGCAGCTTCTGGACGATGTCCTCGTTGACACAGGCTCCCTCCCAATGTACACCGACCAGATTGCAAAGACAAGGGCCGGGTACGACCCTGACCTATATCCTGATGTAAACTGGATAAAAGCCATCTCGAAGGATTGGGCGAACAACCAGCGTGTTACTGCGGAAATCAGCGGAGGTAACGAAAGGGTCGTGTACTCGATTGTCTGCGCTTACTACAATGAGAGAGGAATCCTGACAAGGGACGCTACGAAGGAATGGGACCCTTCAATCAAACTCCAGAGGTACAATGTCCGCTCCAATGTGGATATCAAAATCACCAATACCACAAAGCTCCGCATCAACATCGGAGGTTATCTTCAGGAGCGCAACTCCACTCCGGAGAGTGTGAGCGAGATTTTCAACAGGGCTTTCAGGGCGGTTCCTTTCAAATTCCCTGTGCAGTACTCGACCGGTGAGATTCCCGGAACAGAGGAGTCCAATGTCTGGGCAATGGCTACCCAAAGGGGTTACAACAGAACAACTGCCAGCAAAATTGAGACCCTTGTGACTCTCGAGCAGGATCTCAAATTCATCACTGAAGGTCTCAAGCTGAGGGCATCGTTCTCATTTGACCGCTATGCTACGGGAACCGTGAGCCGTACGACAAATCCTACCATATACAATCCGGCATCAGGCCGTAATGAGGACGGTTCGCTCATTCTCACTGTAAAGAAAAACGGAAGCAACACCCTCGGACATTCCAATTCAGGAACATTCGGCAACAAGAGTGTGTACCTTGAAGCGGCTCTCACATACGACAGGACGTTCAACAAGAAGCACACTGTTTCAGGCCTCCTCCTGTTCAACAGGAGAAATTACGACAACGGAAGCAAACTCCCATACAGGAACCAGGGACTTGCCGGAAGGGCTTCCTATACTTTTGCCAACCGCTATGTGGCCGAGTTCAACTTCGGTTACAACGGTTCAGAGAACTTTGCTCCGGGAAAGAGATATGGTTTCTTCCCATCAGGGGCCATCGGATGGGTAATTTCCGAAGAACCGTTTATGGACAGTGCTAAAGAGGTCCTCTCGAAACTCAAAATCAGGGCTTCTTACGGACAGACAGGTAATGCATCTCTTGACGGGCGTCGATTTGCCTATCTCTCAACCATTACCGATGACTGGGCCACCCTCGGCGAATACCGTTGGGGATATGAGTCCAATTACAACCAGAACGGTATGGCTGAAGGTGACTTTGCTGTCCCTGACCTTACCTGGGAAAAAGTCAACAAGGCTGACATCGGCTTTGAAGTCGGCCTCTTCAATGGAGTTGCCGACCTTCAGGTGGATTTCTTCGATGAAAGGCGAAACAATATCTTTATGGAAAGAACATCCATCCCTCAGACAACAGGTTTCATAAAATCCCCTTGGCAGAACTTCGGTAAAGTAAAGAATCAGGGTGTCGATCTCTCCCTCAATATCAGGAAGCAGTTCGGTCGTGACTTCTTTCTCAGTGTGATGGGGACCTTCACCTATGCACACAACACCATCCTCGAGATGGATGAACCGGCAGCCGTAATCGGGACCAACAGGGCCCAGACCGGACTTCCGGTGGGACAACTCTTCGGTTACGTTGCTGATGGACTTTACACATACGATGATTTTGTAGATGTTGAGACGGGTGAACTACAGCCTTACCTTCCGCAGGTGACACTTGTGTCAAAAGTGCGTCCCGGTGACATCAAATACAAGGATGTCAACCACGATGGTTACATTGACGTTTACGACAAGTCTCCTATTGGAGGAACAAAGAATCCAGAGATGGTTTACGGATTTGGTTTCACTTTCTCTTGGAAGGACCTTGATATTTCAGCCCTCTTCCAGGGTGTCGGCAAGACTTGGAACATTCTTTCCGGAAACATCATCCCGGCATCCAACAAAGGAACGTACTACAATGTCTTCACCAACTACACCGACCGTTGGACGGAAGAAAATCCGAGTCAGAATGTGTTCTATCCAAGACTGGACTACGGAGAGAATGCGAACAACAGCCAGGCTTCCACCTGGTGGCTCAGGGATATGAGTTTCCTCAGGCTCAAGAACATAGAAATCGGTTACTCCCTTCCAAAGAGATTCGCAGAGAAATCATTCATCTCCAGTGCGAGAGTTTATGTCCGAGGAACCAATCTGCTGACATTCTCGAAATTCAAACTTTGGGATCCTGAATTGTCATCAAATACCGGTGCTGCCTATCCGGTAATGAAATCAATCTCTGCAGGTCTTGAATTCAAATTCTAAATACAGTCTTGAAATGAAAAACAACAGATTTATATACCTGATCGCAGGTCTTGTGGCAGTGTTCAGTGCTGTTTCCTGCGACTATCTCGACAAGCAGCCGGATGACCAATTGGACATCGAGACTGCATTCGAGAACAAGACAAACCTTGAGAGATGGCTTGCCTACATCTATAACGGCATACCTAACTTTTACCATTACGATGGTGCGGTAGCCATTGCAGATGACCTTACCCCGCCTTTAGCCTGGGAGTCACAGGGCTTCAAGGCAATCCTGTATCAGAACGGAAACTTCACGCCTGCACAGGGAGGTATTATCAGCTACTGGCAAGAATTTTCAAAAAGGATTCGTTCTGCCTACATATTCATCGAGAATGCTCATCCTCTCTTTGATGTTTCCGCAAAGGAAATCGAATGGATGAAGGCCGAGTGCCGTTTCTTCATCGGCTATTATCACGCGATGATGGTGATGACATACGGAGCGATTCCGATGATTACAGGTCCTGCCCAGGGCACGAATGCAGCTGATATGCAGCTCAAACAGGCTCCTTTCTATGAGGTGGTTGACTGGGTGGCACAGGAACTCAAGGATGCATCGGAAATCCTTCCTGCTTCCTACGAAGAGGCGAACAAGTACGGAAGGGCAACTTCCCTGATGTGTCTTGCCGTGCGTGCCCGTCTTCTGACATTCGCAGCCAGTCCGCTTGTGAACGGCAATCCTGATTTCGCAGGTTTCGTGAATTGTGACGGTACTCCGATTTTCTCTTCGGAATATGATCCGGAAAGATGGAGAACTGCGGCTGATGCCAACTTAGAGGTCCTTGAAGCAGCAAAGGAAAGTGGATATGAACTCTATGTCGAGAGGCTTGACAACGGTTCGGTTGACCCGTATATGTCATATATGAATGCCGTCCTGTTGCGTTGGGACCAGGGCAACCACGAGGTCCTCTTCCCTAAGACATACGACAACGGCGCCTGGTTCGACAGACAGTGCAACCCGCGCAGTATGGGTGGTGCAGGCGCAATCGGAGTGACCCAGAATCTTGTCGATGCCTTCTTTATGAACAATGGACTTGTTCCTATCCTCGGGTATGACGTGGATGGCAATCCTGAAATCAATGTCAATTCAGGCTACACCGAGACCGGCTATTCTACTCAGGACTACAAAGACGACACGAAATATTTTTATGCTGAGCAGGGTGCTGTGGAAGGACAGAAGACCAATCACGTCATTACGACCGCAGGTACCTACAATATGTATTGCAACCGTGAACCTCGCTTCTACATTTCCGTACTCTACAATGAGCAGTACCACTGGGGCAAGGACAAGCACAAATCCTCCAACAAATTCACCGACTTCTTCTCCGAAGGGCAGGACGGAGGTCCGAATCACGATTCTCCGACTGCCGGCTACCTCGTCAGAAAGATGGTTGATCCGTCAGCCATACCTTCAGAAAATTCCGGAAAGTACAAAACCCGCCACGGAGCAATCTACCGTCTCGCAGAGGCATATCTTTCATACGCAGAATGTCTTTTCGAGTATAGCGTGTCAAAAGGAACCCTCGCTGCAAACAAGAACGATATAGTTACATCTATAAACAAAATCAGGGAGAGGGCGGGCATTCCTCTCTACGGCAACGGTGTTGACGGAGACGGTGTTGCGATGATTCCGCTTTCAGACGATGTGAACGTACTGCGTGATCTGATTCACAGGGAGAGAAGGGTCGAACTGAATTGTGAGGCAGGAAACCGCTTCGATGACCTCCGTCGTTGGAAAGAGGCTGCGGATGTCCTTAACGGGCCTTTCTATGGAATGGATTCCCGTGCTAATAAAGCAAACAGGGATGAATATTACAAAAGAACCAAGTACCAGACCCGCCGTTTCATCAGCTATTGGTGGCCGATTCCTCAGGATGACATTGACAAGAACCTCAATCTCCGTCAGGTGCCGGGTTGGAGATAGTAAATGGACGATATGATTTTATTTAATATGAAACACGGATATATTTTGGGTTTTACCGCAGGTCTGCTTTCACTTGCTGCCTGCAACAAGGGAGGCTTCCCCGGACCGGACAGAAGTTTGTATGACGTTGTAGAGACAATGACTCTCGAAGCTTCATCCACCGAGATTATACTTGATGCCGAGGCTTTGGATGAGGTCGCCCTGACACTGAACTGGACTCCTGCAAGGGAGATGTCCGATGACTATATAGTCACTTATGTGACCTATCTCGACATTGAGGGAAATGACTTCAGCAATGCTGTCCGTCAGGTTGAGGATGACGGGGTGTTCTTCAAGGAATACACTACCAGCCAGCTTCAGAAACTCCTTACGGAGAAATGGCACAAGAATTACTCTCGTGCAGTGAGTATGGAATTCAAGGTCATCGCGAAATGGGACGGCGGCGAGAAATATGTTATGCCAGAGGTCAGGACAACAAGTTTCAGCGTCCGTCCGTACCGTCCTCTCACTTTTGATGCCGACAGGATCTTTCTGTCGGGAGATGCCGTGACCGGAACGACCAAAAAGGCAATCGGCAAGACGCCGGAGAATGAATACATCTATGCCGAGGAAGTTTACCTCAAACCTGGAGAACTTACTATTCCAATTGAATATCAGGGGATAACCTCATACATTTGTCCTGTAGAGGGTAATGTTGACATTCCTGATGCTGACCAGGTCGACGGGAAACCTGCAGGAACAGAGGCTTACCCTGCAACTGTCAAGGAACTGAAGGAGGGAGAAGAACTTCCTGCTTGGAATGTTCCGTCAGAGGGTTACTGGAGAGTAATCATTGACATCGAGAACAAGACAGTCCAGTTCTTCTCTCCGAAGAACAGGCTTGAGCCTTTGACAGTCGAGTTCGCATACGAGAACAAGAACCCTGCTTGCTGGATTCTCACAAAGACTCTTCTTGACGGCAATTACTACATCAACTCAATGACAGGTTGGGATAGCTGGCAAGGAAAGGCCTTACCGTTCAAGGTATCGAAGGTCGATCCGCAGATCATTTGCTGGCAGGGCTCAGCGTTTACAGTGCCCTCCGCGGATGGTGCCTTCTGTATCAGGGTCGCCCGGGGTCCTTCCGAGGTGGATGACATCCGTCAGGGCGAGGGCACGGACGGGAACGACCCTAACAAGGACCGTACAGTGGACTTCCTGTCCAGAGTTCTGGCATTTGTGCCGGCTACAGAACCGGGAGTCCCTGTGGAAGCCGACATTGAACTCACGATGGGAAAGTGGATTCCGACAGCGGCTGCCGTTTCCCAAAGGAAATGGAAACCTGCCTCCGGAGGAGTGAAACTCAGCAGAATAACCATCGATGCAAGACACAATCTTATTCGTTTTGACTGATAGATTATGCGATATACAGTAAAGAACAGTATCCTTATGGTTGCGGCGGTAATCGTGTCCGCTTGTGCCTGTGCGAAAGAACCGGGTTCCCAAAATACTGGGAACTCCGGGGAAATCGCAGGCAATACCACTGTGAAAATCACTGCCGACAAGACATCAGTCCTGAGGAACCCTCTGACGGGGTGGGTGATGTATCTCTCCGGTACAGCCGATCCTTCTTATTTTGACACGAAATTCAGTGTCCCGGATCTTGGCAAGGAGGTCTATGTCAGGGATTATGCTTCTGCCTGCTACATCAGGACCGGATGGAAGAACCTGAATCCTTCTGAAGGCAAATATGCGTGGGAAGATCCTTCCAGCAACATTTATAAATTGGTGAAAAGGGCTGAAGAGCTTGGACTGCCAATTGCGTTCCGCGTCGTTGTGGACGGAAGGGACCAGAGGGAAAACACCCCTCAGTTCGTATTTGATGACGGAGCCGAATACTGGCTTTCGGACAGAAACTTTCCGGACAGAAAGACTCCTTTGGCAATCGATCCGACCTGGAGAAAGCACTATGAGACTTTTGTAAAGGCATTTGCTGCATATTTCAATGATCCGAAGAAAACCGCATTCATTGATGCTTATGGCCTTGGAAAATGGGGCGAAGGACACAATGTCTGCTACGAGCAGAACAATGCCATCACCTCGAAGACTTCCGAGTACAAGGCTGAGACAATGCGCTGGATTACGAAACTCTATGCGGACAATTTCACAAAAGTTCCTCTTGTGATCAACTATCACCGCCAGATAGGTCATCCTATCAGTGAGGGTAAGGATCCGCAGCCGGACAGCGAGGCTGTTCTCCAGATAGCAATCGACAACGGCTACTGCCTGCGTGCAGATTCATTCGGAATGAACAACCAGGATTGGGGCTATAATGACTGGGAGAAGGCTTATGTCCAGAAATGGCTGTACAAACTGCCTGTCATTATGGAGGGAGGTTGGATCGTTTCCAGCCATTCTTACTGGAATGACCCTGCCGGTTATAGGAAAGGCCATCCTGAAGATGTCCGCAAGGGAGAATTCGATTCCTCAATGGAGGCACACGTGAATATGATGGATTTCCGTGTCGGGGGTGAGACGAAGAGCTGGTTCGAGAATGCCTACGAATACGTTGAGCGCTTCATCTCGGAAGGCGGTTACAGGCTCTATCCGACTCAGGTCTCTTTCCCGACCAAGGCGAAATTTGGAGACAAAGTCACCATTGCTCACAGTTGGGCCAATCTGGGATGGGGCTACTGTCCTGTGAATCTCCCGCAGTGGAACTACAAATTCAGGGTTGCAGTCGCTCTTCTTGACAGCAACGACAATCCTGTCAAGATTTTCGTGGATGAGCAGACAGACCTCTCAAAGTGGCTCAAGGGCAACATCACTTCCTACAAGACCGAAGTGGAGATGAAGGGAGTGTCTGTTGGGGGCTATTCCTGGGCAGTGGGCATAGTTGACACCACACGTGACAATGAAATAGGAATCCGTCTTGCAGCAGCGCCGAAGTACCAGACTGAATCCGGTTGGGTACGTGTCGGGACGGTTTCAGTTTCAGCAAGATAACAAGATCATATTTAATAAAACACAAAACTGATGAAAAAGAATTTCGTAAGATTCGCTTCGGCGATTGCCATCCTTTCTCTCGGAGTGGCCTGTACGGACCTCTCCGGAGTGGAGGAAAGAATTAACACCCTTGAGGCCCAGATGGCCGCAATGGCAAACCAGCTCAATGCATTCAATGCAAATGTAAGGGCACTTGAGGCCTTTACCCAGTCAGGACAGACTGTAAAGGACATTGTCCAGAACGGGAATGTCTATACCATTACTCTTGGAAACGGTACTGTCCACAAGATAACAATTGATAATGGACCAGTACAACTCAATGTCTCAATTGATTCAGAAGGCTATTGGACAATCGACGGCAACCGCATCAAAGATGCAAACGGCAATCCTGTGAAGGCCCTGGGCGAGAAAGGCGACAAGGGCGACACTCCGATCTTCGGCGTTGATTCAGAAGGTTACTGGACCATCAAATATTCAGAGACCGAGACTCCTGCAAGGGTGACCGACGAGAGTGGAAATCCTGTCAAGGCTGTCGGCTCATCATCTTCCACAGGTGAACCTTCAACAGGAAGCTGCCTGTTCAAGAGTGTTTACGTTGAGAATGGATACCTTGTGATTGTTCTCAATTCAACTCCTGACCAGACCTACAGGCTTCCGATTGAGGCTGGTTTCCGCATTTCAGTGAGCAAGGACTTTATCGCGGTCCTTCCGGGGCAGAGCGTTGACGTGCCTTTCGAGGTGATTGGGAAAGATGCCACAACTCACGTTTTCGTGGAGGCTCAGGGATATACTGCCGTTCTCAACGGTGATGTTGTCAAAGTGACCGCTCCTGACCCGCTTCCTGAAACAGGTTACCTCATCATCAAGGCCATCAGGAATTCCGATTCTTCTACAAAGGCCGTTTATCTCACTTTCGAGAGAGGGGAACTTACTTTTGTGTATGATGCAAAAACCGTCGGCAACGCAGGTGGCAAAGTCACAATCCCTGTCAGCGCAAACGTTGACTACACTGTGAATATTCCTGAATCCGCAGCTTCCTGGATTCATCTTGCCGGATCGACAAAGGCTCTTGCTCCCTCAACAATCGAACTCATCATCGACGGGAACACCGGTGAGCAGCGTGCTGCAACTGTCAGCATAGTTCCGTCACTTGGAGAGACGAAAAACATTCAGATTGTCCAGGCAGGTGCCGGCGAGACAATCTACAATGAGGTTGACCTTGCAACCGTAGCATCATTCTCTCTTTCAGGAACTTCTCTTGCTGCTCCAGCCGCCCTTGCACAGACAGTTGAGAATAAGGATGTGTTCGCGTTCTATTCTACCTTGAAAGCCGGTACACTCTATGTCGAGATGTTCGATGCTGAGAACAAATCCCTCGGTTCCATCATCCCTGCATCCGGAACAGACATCAATGCCGGCAATGCTTCAGAATTTTCACAGGATTTTGTCGGCAACGGTGCCTGGGAGATTCCTGCAGAAGGAACCTACCGTGTTGTTCTCAACCGTGCTTCCAAGAAGATTACCATTTACGACGAGGCTACCGATTTGCAGCCTTTGACAGTGAAATTCGCTTATGAGAACGGTACATCGTGGTACCTCACCAAGACCCTTGTTCCTGGTACTTTCTATGTCAGCACCAACAGCGGATGGGACAGCTGGAAAGGCAAACCATACACTTTCCTGGCTTCAGCGGCAGACCCTCAGGTGTTCTACTGGGAAGGCAAGTCCGCCATCACCATCGACGGAGATAATGAGGATTTGAAGCAGGTCAGCTTCAAGATTGCCCAGAGCGCAGCCGACGTTGATTTGATTGAGGCCGGTCCTGGAACAGGTGGTGACGATCCTAACACCCAGTCAGGAACGCCCTTCATTTCGAAATCGTACGCATTTGCTCCGGCAGATGCTGATGGAAATGCACTTTCAGCTGACGCAGATCTGATTGTGAATGAGTGGTTGCCTTGCGCAGGTGCAGTCAGCAACAAGAGGTGGGTTCTTGCAAAGGGCACGAAAGTCAAGGTCATCCGCTTCATAATCGACGCGAGGAATATGAGAGTCCGCTTTGATGTTGAAGAAACAGCGGAATAATGACCGGAAAAAATATATTCAAATCCTTGGCACAGGCGTTGCTTGCATTCATTCTTATGTTTGCATCCGGCACAGTCTGTGCCAAGATTTATCCCTACAGGGGACTTTCTCTTGAGCTGTCCGAAGTCTCTGAAAACCTGACCTTCAAAATCAAGGAGGAAGGCGACGGAATTCTCCGCATTCTGGCAATAGGAAACAGCTTCTCCCAGGATGCCGTGGAGCAGTATCTCTATGAACTGTTTGCAACCAGCGGACAGAAGGTAATCATCGGAAACCTCTACATAGGAGGATGCAGCCTTGAGAAACACTACAACAACATTAGGGATGACAAGGCTGCATACGAATACAGAAAGGTGGTCAATGGCCAGAAGACCAACCTCTCGGGCGTGAAGATTTCAACGGCGCTGGAGGAGGAACCGTGGGATTATGTGAGCATCCAGCAGGTAAGCGGTCTTTCGGGGCAGTTCGAGACCTGCACACCTTATCTTCCGGAAATATTGAACTATGTCCGTTCACATTCGAAGTTTGATGTGAAACTCATCTGGCATTCCACCTGGGCCTACTCCAAGGACTCGACCCACGGTGATTTTCCGAAATACAACAAGGACCAGATGACGATGTACAATGCGATTGTCGAAGTAGGGCAGAAAGTTATGGCTAATACATCATATTCTTTCGACCTTCTGGTTCCTTCCGGTACGGCAATCCAGAATGGAAGAACCTCGTCTCTGGGTGACACATTCAACAGGGACGGTTATCATCTGGAGGTCAATTACGGGAGATACACTGCAGCCTGCACCTGGTTCGAGGCAATTTCCGGCAAGAATGTGGAAGATGTGTCATACGCTCCTTCAACTGTAAGCGCGGCCAATGCACGGATTGCCCGTGCAGCCGCCCACAGGGCAGTTGCTACACCGTATGCAGTAACTGAACTGACTGAATTCTGACATTTATGTAGGAGGTTCATCGGAAAAGACATTATCAAGGAAATTCTATTATTAACTTTTAAATATTTAAACATGAAAAAACAAAACATTTCGTGGGGGAAGCTAAATGCAGAATATATTTCCCCGAAAATTGAAGCTTTCAATTTACTGTCTGAAAGTCTATTTTGTCAGAGTATTCAACAACAAGATGATATGGAGTCTTTTAAAATAGAAGAGTGGAATAATTAATTTAATGTTAAAAAATCTGAGAGTTATGAAAAGACTTGTATTATTATCTGTGACTGTGTCTCTGTTGCTTTCCTGTCAATCAGAAACTTTAATGAGAGACAATAATATTCAGGATGAAAACAATGTTGTTTACACTTCAAAAGTATTCACTGCTGATTTCCTTGGCGACACAAAAGCTCAACTGACTGATAAATACAGAGTTAGATGGAGTAAGGGGGATTGTATCGCTGTCTTTGACGGAGAGAAAAAACATGACATAGCTGCGGCATTTAATGAAGAAACCCCTTACAATGCAACTTTCTCAATTGACAATATTGCTAGCGCGCCAACTTATTATGCCGTAAATCCTGCATCTGCATACTCTTCATGCAGTGAAAATGTTCTTACAATCAATGTCCCGTCTGAACAAACTGCCACAGATGGCGGTTGTGATCCCAAGGCACTAGTAATGGTTGCAAAATCTACTAAAACTGACAATTTCTCTTTTAGCAATGCCTGTGGCCTGATCGGATTCAACATCGCTGAAGAAGGCGTTACATCGGTCAAAATAACTGCTTTGGGTGAAGATATACTGTCTGGAAATGCCTCTGTTACTTTTGATCAAGGGGGACTTCCTGTGATTACTCCTGCTTCCGATGCTGCAAAGGAGGTTGTTGTTAAGGGTACTTTCACCAAAGGAAATACATATTATGCCGTTGTATATTCAGGTGACTGCCAGTCAGGAATTGCATTGGAATACGTATTCGGTGAAGGAGAATCGAAAAAGACAGTCACCTGGAATGTCCACAAGACAAAGGCTCTTCCTTCCCGCAGCAAAATCCGTGTCCTCAATGTCGGAGCTGCTTTGGGATCGATGACTTCATCCGCATCGTTCAAAATCGGAGATAATTCTCTTATAACGGACTATGATGCCAATGTGTTTGCTAAGAAGAATGTTTCGAAAGGCGATCTGAAGGATGGTGACGAGAATGTCATAGTTACTGTCCCTTTTGATGCTGCAAGGGTTGTCGTTGACAAGAACACTGGAGTGATTGATGTCTATGATTATGACAATGACCTTCAGCCGTTTACTGTTGACTTTGCAATAGGGAACGTTGAAAGTTATGGAGTTTTGAGAAGGACCGTGACGGAGAAAATATACATGTATGGCGAGAATATGACCGGTTGGAAAGGAGTAGACAAAACAGTTACTATGTCAGAGGCCGATCCTCAGGTCTTGTTACACTCTGGTTATAATATGTTGCAGATTTTCTGTTTCAAGGTGTCGGCTGAATTATCGGAAGTAACAGTTGTGAAAGAAGGGACGAAGTCGAGTGGTTATACAAATAACACTGATTATATGTCCAAAACATACGCTTTTTATGGCGATCCAGCAAAGAAAGTAACATTGCCATTAAAGAAGAGCACCGCTACAGTGACACGTGTCCCAATGTTCTTGAATGAATGGACACCGATGCTTGCTGGAGTTTCAAATGAATTTTTTTATCCGGCAGAAAGGAGCGAAGATGGGAACAAGTTCGTAATGAATGCAGAAGTAAATAAGATTATAATAGATATCAGAAATCTGAGGGTTAAATTGATAAAATAACAAGGCAATACATATTCACCGATGTGGAGAGACCACAGGACACAACGAAGATGATTAACTTTGTGAAACCAAGAATAATGAAATTATGAAACGATTTATTTTCAATTGTTCCAAAATTATTGTCGGGATGCTTCTTTTGGTACTCTCCACAATCGCCTCCGCCCAGCACCGGATCACACCCGAGGACGAGGAGCGTGCGAAGGAGTTGGTCAGCAGAATGACCCTTGAGGAGAAAATTGACTATATCGGAGGACTGAAGTCATTTTATATCAGGGCAATCCCACGGTTGGGAATACCCCAGATCAGGATGGCGGACGGTCCTTGCGGGGTGAGGAACAACACCAAAAGCACCCTGTACCCGTGCGGTATATGCTCGGCGGCATCCTGGAACCGTGATGCGGTTGAGGCTCTTGGGCACGGACTGGGGGCTGACGCGAAGGCAAGGGGTGTTGACATAATGCTCGGTCCGGGGGTGAACATCTACCGTTCGCCTTTGTGCGGCAGGAATTATGAATATTTCGGTGAAGACCCTTACCTTGCTTCGGAAGTGGCGAAGCACTATATCCTCGGAATGCAGGATGAGGGAGTGATGGCGACAGTCAAGCATTTTGCCGCCAACAACCAGGAATATGCCCGCCACACCGTCAGTTCCGATGTCGATGAAAGGACTTTGAATGAAATATATTTTCCTGCATTCCGCAAGGCGGTCCAGGAGGCAGGCGTCGGTGCGGTGATGGACAGTTACAATCCCGTGAACGGGGTTCACGCGACTGAGAATGCCTGGATGAACATTGATGTCCTCCGCAATCAGTGGGGTTTCAAGGGAATATTGATGTCCGACTGGACTTCTACCTATTCCACGGTCGGAATTGCAAACGGAGGACTTGACCTTGAGATGCCGAAGGGAGTCTTTTTTACACAGGAAAGGCTCAAGGAAGCCATCGAAAACGGGACTGTCAGAGAGGAGGACATCGACTTGAAAGTTCAGCACATCCTCCAGACACTCATTTCATTCGGGATGCTGGATGCACAGAAACCGGAAATCAACGATGTTTCGGACAGGCAGGAATCCCGGGATGCAGCCCTTCAGGTTGCCAGGGAGGGCATCGTGCTTTTGAAAAATGAAGGCAGTCTTCCAATGGCCAAAAGGGGAAAGATTCTTGTCATGGGCCCGAATGCCGACCGCATTGCGACAGGAGGCGGAAGCGGGTTTGTGACTCCGATTTCTTCTGTTTCCGTGTATCAGGGACTTGTTGATGCAAAGGGTGCGAAGAATGTGACACTTCTCTCGGATGACATGCTCTACAAGGACATATATTCCGAAATATTTACTGATGAGACATTCTCTGCCCGGGGCTTCAAGGCGGCATATTACCCCAACAAGAAGTTCGAGGGCGAGCCTGTGATGGAAAGGATTGACGGCAGGATTGACTTCCATTGGAAATATTCATCCCCTTGCAAAGGACTTCCTGATGACGGATTCTGCGTCCGCTGGGAAGGTGTTTACAAGGCTGCCCAGGACGGGACCCTGCGTTTCAGAATGAGCGGGGACGACGGCTACAGGATTATCGTGGACGGGAAACAAATCGGCGGAGACTGGGGCAACCATTCGCTTTCCTCAAAATCCGCCTTTATGGATGTGAAGGCAGGACAGACCTATAATTTCCGTTTTGATTATTTTGAGAATGTCGGGGAGGCGACGGTCATTCTTGAGGTCGGGATGATGGACAGCGCGAAGATGTATGCTGCCTTGAAGAATGCGACGGCAGTCGTCTATTGCGCTGGTTTCGACAGCGACATTGAAGGAGAGGGATTCGACAGGGGATTCGCCCTTCCGCAGGACCAGAAGCGCGTCATCGGGATGCTCTCCGAAGCCCACCCCAATGTAAATGTGGTGCTGAATGCAGGCGGGGCAGTTGATTTCAGAGGCTGGTCCGAGGATGTGGAGTCCGTCCTGTTTGCCTGGTATCCGGGGCAGGAAGGCGGAACGGCCGTTGCGGACATTCTGACGGGAAAGATTTCTCCGAGCGGGAAACTTCCGATTTCAATGGAAAATGACTGGAACGACAACCCTGTCCGGAACAGCTACTACGAGAATGCAATGCAGCAGAAGCACGTGGAGTACACGGAAGGTATTTTTGTCGGCTACAGGGGATATGACCGCAGCGGCAAGACTCCGCGCTATCCTTTCGGTTACGGTCTTTCATACTCTTCATTCGGCTACTCGGATTTGAAGGTGGAAGTCCTTCCTGACGGGAATGTGAAGGTCGGAGTGACTCTCACCAACACGGGACAGATGGATGCCGCTGAAGTGGTCCAGGTCTATGTCAAGGACTGCGAGGCTTCTGTAGTGCGTCCGGAAAAGGAACTCAAGGGCTTCAGCAAGATTTTCCTGCGAAAGGGTGAAACCGCGACCGTTTCCGTCCTGCTGAAACAGGAGGATTTTGCGTTCTACGATGTTGACATAAAGGATTTCAGGGTTGAGCCGGGCGAGTTCGTCATCTATGCCGGAGGCTCTTCCGCTGATCTGCCGCTGTCGGAAAGGATTTCATATTCATATAATTGCAGGGAAGTGTCTGAACCTACCGCCGTGGCAGAGGGGACTGTTCCTTTTATGACGAACATATATGGAAGGAAACATACGTCCCTGAACGGAAAATGGAACGCCTTCACTGACCTCTACGACCAGGGACGGAAAATGGAGGTTTACAAGAACCGCAAGCCTCAGGACGGGACACAGTTCTTTGAATATTCATTCGAAGGCGGAATGCGTCTGGATGTGCCCGGGGACTGGAATTCCCAATCTCCGGAGTTGAAATACTACGAAGGGACGATGTGGTACGCTCGCCATTTTGACGCTCCTGAGGCTTCGGAGCGCGACTTTCTTTACTTCGGGGCCGTCAGCTATAGGTGCAGGGTCTATCTCAATGGAGAATTCATTGCTGAGCACGAAGGTGGTTTCACTCCTTTCCAGGTTGAGGTGACCGGGAAACTGAAGGAGAAAGACAATTTCCTCTGCATCGAGGTGAGCAACCGCCGCACTCCTGACGCGATTCCGGCAATGAATTTCGACTGGTGGAACTACGGTGGAATCACCCGCGACGTGATGCTTGTGCAGACTCCCGAGGTGTTTGTCGAGGACTATTTCATCCGTCTTGACAAGCACAGGGCGGACCTTGTGTACGCCTCTGTGAAACTTTCGGAAAAATGCTCTCGGGAATGTTGCATTGAGATTCCGGAACTGAATATAAGGCAGACTGTCACGACAGATTCTCTTGGAACGGCCTCTGTCTCTTTCCCTGTGACGGGACTTCAGAGATGGTGCCGGGAGAATCCCAAACTTTACGATGTGACGGTTTCCTGCGCCAATGACAGTGTCAGTGAGAGGATCGGTTTCAGGAACATTGAGGTCCGGGGCGAGAAAATCCTCCTCAATGGTGAGCCTGTGTTTATGCGCAGCGTCTCCTTCCACGAGGAGATCTCGCAGCGGATGGGCAGGGCCTTCTCCCGCCCTGACGCGCAGATGCTTATTTCCGAGGCGGAGGCACTCGGGGTCAATATGATAAGACTTGCGCACTATCCCCAGAATGAGCACATTGTCCGCCTTGCGGAAGAAAGAGGAATTCTTGTCTGGGAGGAAATCCCTGTGTGGCAGGGAATTGCCTTTGATGATGAGGGAACCCTTGCAAAAGCGCGGAGAATGCTTCTCGAGATGATTTACAGGGACAGGAACCGCTGTGCAATCGGATATTGGAGCATAGCGAATGAGACAAAGCCTTCTGTGGAACGGAATGCTTTCCTCCGATCCCTTCTTGCTACAGGGAAGGCGATTGACACCTCAAGGCTCTACATTGCGGCCTTTGACCTGGCGTATTTCGACAAGGACAAAAAGACTTTCGTGATGGAGGATGACTTCACAAAGGAACTGGATGTCGTTGCGGTGAACAAGTATATGGGCTGGTACCATCCTTGGCCGTGCGACCCATCTGAAGCCGTTTGGAATGTTGCGGCTGGCCAGCCTCTGATTATCTCCGAATTCGGAGGGGAGGCCCTTTACGGACAGAACGGTCCTGATGACGAGGCTTCTTCCTGGAGCGAGGACTATCAAGCAAGGCTCTACCGTGACAACCTTGAGATGTTCAACCACATCCCGAATCTTGCTGGAGTCTCGCCGTGGGTGCTCTTCGATTTCCGTTCTCCTTACCGTTTCCACCCGACCAATCAGGATGGCTGGAACCGCAAGGGACTCGTCTCCGACAAGGGACACCGCAAGGGAGCCTGGTATCTTATGAATGAATATTACAATAAAAAAAGGTAAATTTGTACCTTTGGTTTCATTTGGAAATATGAAAAGAACATTCATCATAATCTTGTTGTCGGCCATTTGTGGAGTGTTTTCCGGAGTCTTGTCTGCAAAAACGTCCGGCATTCTCGTTGAGGCGGAAAGCTTCACGCACAAGGGAGGCTGGGTCGTGGACCAGCAGTTTATGGACATTATGGGGTCTCCGTATCTGCTTGCCCACGGACTTGGAGTGCCTGTCACGGATGCTTCCACGCAGGTGACTGTTCCTGAAAGTGGTGTTTACGAGGTCTGGGTGAGAACCTACAACTGGGTGTCTCCCTGGACTTCCGGCAGGGGACCTGGAAGGTTTGTCGTGAAGATTGACGGGAAGGTCCTCCCCAATGAGCTCGGGGCTGAGGGTGATGAATGGATGTGGCAGTCTGCCGGCAAGGTCCGCCTGAAGGAAGGGACCGTCTCCCTTGCTCTGGGTGACCTTACCGGTTTTGACGGACGTTGTGATGCGGTTTTTCTCACAAAGGACAGGAACTGTCCTCCTGCATCCGTGGAGGAACTAGCTGCTTTCAGGAAAGAGAAGCTGAATCTCCCCGATGCGTCTGTCAAACAGTTTGACTTCGTTGTTGCCGGTGGCGGAATCGCCGGGATGTGCGCCGCTGCGGCAGCCTCGAGAAACGGCTTGAAGGTGGCCCTCGTGAATGACCGTCCGGTCCTGGGAGGCAACAACAGTTCGGAAGTCAGGGTGCATCTGGGCGGTTATGTCGAGATGGAACCCTACACCGGTCTGGGCAGGATGCAGCGTGAGTTCGGACACACTATGGGCGGAAATGCAAAGCCTGCTGAATATTACGAAGATGAAAAGAAACAGCAGTTCATAGAGGCGGAGGAAGGCATAAAACTGTTTTCCAATTTCAGGGCTGTGGATGTGGTGAAAACCGGAAACAGGATTTCGGTTCTCAGAATCAAGCATATAGAGACCGGTGAGGAAATTCTTTTGGAGGCTCCTCTTTTCTCTGATTGCACTGGTGACGGAACTGTTGCCGTCCTTGCCGGGGCGTCATATATGACCGGCAGGGAAGCCCGGAGCGACTTCGGGGAATCCCTTGCCCCTCAGCAGGCGGACAAGATGACGATGGGGGCATCCGTCCAGTGGTATTCCGAGGACAGGGGAGAGATGACCTCCTTCCCGGAATTTGCCTATGGCATCGATTTCAACGCCTCAAACTGCGAGAAGGTCACGATGGGCGAATGGAAATGGGAGACGGGAATGAACCTCGACCAGATCGCGGATGCAGAAAGGATCAGGGACTACGGCCTTCTTGTGGTCTATTCCAACTGGAGTTTCCTCAAAAATCATCTTGAAAACAATTCAAAATGGGCGAACCGTTCCCTCGGTTGGGTGGCCTACATAGCCGGCAAAAGGGAATCCCGCCGCATTGTCGGGGATTACATCCTCACACAGAACGACATAGACAGGAACATCCCCCACGAGGATGCTTCATTCACAACCACCTGGGCAATTGACCTGCATTCACCTGACAGTGACAATTCGGCAAAATTCCCGGGCAACGAGTTCAAGGCCTCGACGGTGCACAACTGGATTCATCCATATCCCGTTCCTTACAGATGTCTGTATTCCAGGGATGTGGATAATCTTTTCCTTGCGGGCAGGAACATCAGTGTGACCCACGTCGCCCTCGGCACTGTCAGGGTGATGCGCACCACGGGAATGATGGGTGAAGTGGTCGGTATGGCGGCCGCAATCTGCTCCCGGAACGGCTGCACACCAAGGGGAGTCTATGAGTCCCGTCTGGATGAACTCAAGGCAATGATGATGGAAGGGGCAGGAAAGAGGGAAGGTCTGAATGACCAGAATTTCAATCTGCCCAACCGCTTGCTTGACAGGCCTGTGGCTGCAGGCTACAGCCGTCTGGACAATGACACTCTTGTCGTGGGGAACCGTCTGGTTGAAAGGAAGTTCGTCTGGAACGGAGGCAATCTGATGACCTTCAGCGTCACCAACAAGAAAACGGGAGTCACCAGAAGAAATGTTGCCCTCAGACCGGATTTCTCCGTGTCCCGGGACAGTTCACCCGGCAGAGAAGCCTCTTTTGAATCCGTGGATGTCCCTTCTGACGGCATCACACCGGGCTTCCACAAGGCAGTCGTGACCACGACTGTCGGACAGGTCACGGTCCGCAGGGAGTTCAGAGTCTATGCCGATGTGCCTGCAATCGCCTGTGACACCTATCTCAAAGGCTGTCTCCCGGGGATGGAACCTTCTGCTGAGACCTCAGCGGCGGACCGGAAGAACATAGAATCCGTTGCCGATATGGCTACAAAACCGGTTCAGGCTGTCCTTGACCAGGTGGATTTCGGAGGGAAGCACTGGCACGCCAGGGCTGTCGAATTTTGGGACGTGACCGACTGGAACAACAATCTTGTTGCTGAAAGGGAGTTCATTCCTTACCACAAGATGTCCTGCCGTGGCAATCTGCTGTTTTTCAGGGATGCTGCCGCTTCCGACGGCTATTTCTTCCTGAAGGAGGCCCCTTGCTCCAGCACCCAGCTCAGCTATCCGGGCTCGGACTTCACTGCTGAATACGGCCATTTCACCGTTACAGGTCTTGGAATAAAAGGCTCCGACGTCAGTCCTGACCAATGGACCGGTGTCTATTCCTGTGTTCTCGGAGTGTGTGACGACACTGAACTCTCGGCTCTCAAAGCCCTCAGAACCTATCAGAAGCAGCTTCGCCTCCACAGACGCGACCGTGACGAGATGATAATGATGAACACTTGGGGAGACCGCAGCCAGGACTCGAAGGTCAATGAGAAATTCTGCCTTGAGGAACTGGAGAAGGCTGCCCGTCTGGGAGTCACACACTTCCAGATTGACGACGGCTGGCAGGCCGGCAAAAGTCCGAACTCCGCCGTTGCGAAAGGCTCTTTCAAGAACATTCACGACAATCCCGACTACTGGACTCCCGATCCTGTGAAATATCCCCGTGGTCTGACCCCGATTGTCCAAAGGGGCCGGGAACTGGGAATCACCATCGGCCTGTGGTTCAACCCGAGCGTCCAGAACGACTTCGAAGACTGGAAGAAGGACGCGGACATTCTTGTAGGCCTGTTTGAGAAATACGGCATCTATGTCTTCAAGATCGACGGCCTGACCATCACCTCGAAGAAGGGTGAGACCAATCTCCACCGTCTTTTCGATGACGTGCTCCGGCGCACCGGCAACAAGGTCCTGTTCAACCTGGATGCCACTGCAAGCCGCAGGGGAGGCTATCATTCCTTCTGCAGTTACGGCAACATTTTCCTTGAAAACCGCTACACCGACTGGGGCAACTACTATCCTTACCAGACCCTGCGCAACCTCTGGATGCTTTCGAAATATGTTCCGGCTGAAAGGTTCCAGATTGAGTTCCTGAACAAATGGAGAAATGCCGGGAAATACGGCGATGACCCTTTTGCTCCGGGCCGGTATTCCTTCGACTATCTTTTTGCCGTCTCTATGGCCGGACAGCCCCTTGCCTGGATGGAGGCATCCAATCTTCCGGAGGAGGCTTTCTCCGTCGCTCCTTTGCTTGAAACCTACAAATCATTCAGTTACGATTTCCACGAAGGCCTGATTTTACCAATCGGGGAGGAACCTTCAGGAAGGTCCTGGACAGGATTCCAGTCAATCCGCAGCGACCGTTCCGGCTATGTCCTTGTCTTCCGTGAGATGACCGGTGAGTCCGAATCTCGGGTCGCCACCTGGCTTCCTGAGGGCTCCGAAGTCTCTTTCAAACCATTGGCGGGCAGCGGCGAAGCCTTCGAGGGCATAGTGGAAGAAGACGGCAAGGTCCGCTTCCGTCTTCCGGAAGACAACTCCTTCTCTTTGTATGAATATGAAATAAAGTAGTATTTATGAAATTGAATTATATGAAGAAATCAATGACTCTTATTTGGCTGGTTGTGGCAGCCGTTCTTTCATTTTCTTTGGACAGTGACTGCTTTGCAAGGAAGCGGACACAGGAGCCTGTGTACAAGAATTCTGCGGCATCTGTCGAGGACAGGGTCAGTGACCTGCTTTCAAGGATGACCCTTGAGGAGAAACTGCTCCAGCTCAGCCAGTACACCCTGGGCACGAACACTGTGGAAAACAATCTCGGGGAGGCTGTCCGGGCCGTGCCTGCGGAAATAGGTTCCCTGATATACTTCGGCGACGACGCCCTCCTGAGGAATGAGATGCAGAGAAAGGCCGTGGAGGAGTCCCGGCTGGGCATTCCGATTTTGTTCGGCCACGACGTAATCCACGGTTACAGGACAATGTTCCCCATACCTCTTGCGCAGGCTTGTTCGTGGAACCCTGAAATGGTCAGGAAAAGTTGTACCGTTGCTGCCCAAGAGGCTTATTCCTGCGGTGTTGACTGGACTTTTTCTCCTATGGTGGACATCGCCAGGGACCCCCGTTGGGGAAGGATAATGGAGGGCTATGGGGAAGATCCTTACGCAGCCTCCGTCTATTGCCGTGCAGCGGTGAAAGGATATCAGGGAGATGACCTCTCGGCTGAAAACACGATTGCTGCCTGCTTGAAGCATTATGTGGGTTATGGCGCTTCGGAAGCCGGAAGGGATTATGTCCCGACTGAAATCTCCGACCAGACGCTTTGGGACACATATCTTCCTCCGTTCGAGGCCGGAGTGAAGGCCGGGGCGGTGACTCTGATGAGCGCTTTCCATAACATAAGCGGGACACCTGCCACAGGAAACAGATACATTCTCACCGAAGTGCTCAAGGAAAAATGGGGACACGACGGATTCGTGGTCTCGGACTGGGATGCCGTGCGCCAGCTTGTCAATCAGGGAATGGCAAAGGACGAGAAGGAGGCGGCTATGATTGCGTTCAATGCCGGTGTGGAGATGGATATGGTCGATGACCTTTACACGAAGCATCTTCCGGAATTGATCAGCGAGGGCAAGGTCAGTATGGAGCAGCTGGACGATGCCGTGAGGCGTGTCCTGAGAATCAAGTTCAGACTGGGACTGTTTGAGCATCCTTTTGCCAGCGAGAGGCCTCAGGAGGAAAGGTATCTTTTTCCGGAGAGCGTCACTCTGGCAGAGGAGGCGGCCGCCGAGACAATGGTCCTTCTGAAAAATGAGGGAGGCATTCTTCCTTTGAATCCGGAGTGCAATCTGGCCGTTGCCGGCCCTGTTGCGCTTTCAAGGGAGGTCCACAACGGCAACTGGAATGCAAGGGCCCGTGCGGAGGATGTCATTACCGTTGCAGAAGGTCTGGAAAAGGAGTTCAAAGGCAGAATCCTGACGGCGGAAGGCTGCGGTTTCGAAGGGGATGACAGGAGCGGCTTCGAGCAGGCCCTCAAGGCTGTCCGGGAGTCTGATGTCGCTGTCGTCTGCATCGGACACAAGGCAGGTTGGAGCGGAGAGAACTGTTCACGTTCCACCATTGAAATTCCACAGATACAGATTGACTTCCTGAAGGCTGTCAAGGCTGTCGGTAAACCGGTTGTCACCCTTGTTTCCGGAGGACGTCCTTTGGACCTTCGTGAAGTGGTTGACAATTCGGACGCCGTCCTGATGATCTGGCATCCGGGTACTATGGCAGGGCCTGCAGTTGCGGGAATCCTCGACGGCAGGTACAATCCTTCAGCAAAGCTTGCCGTGACATTCCCTTACAGCACCGGCCAGATTCCGATCTATTACAACAGGAGGAACAGCGGCCGACGTGGCACCCAGGGACTGTACAAGGACATCCAGAGCGAACCTCTTTTTGAATTCGGCTACGGATTGAGCTATTCCACATTCGAGTACCGGAACCTTACCCTGGACTCAGACAAGGTCAGCCCGGAAGGCAAGGTCACCGCGTCTGTCGAAGTGGTGAACACAAGTTCCCGTGACGGACAGCAGGCGGTTCTGTGGTTTGTCCGTGACCCTTACAGCCTCATCACAAGACCTGTCAAGGAACTGAAATTCTTCGAGAAGAAGATGATTCCTGCCGGTGAATCAATGGTTTTCAAGTTTGAAATCGACCCGTTGAGGGATCTCGGTTTCGTGGACCGGACCGGACGGAAATATCTGGATTCCGGGGAATACCGGATTATGGTCGGCGGTCTGGAAGCCGTTCTGGAAGTTGTTGAATGATGAATATTGAGGCTTAGTCTCAGCCTCTGAATGATATATTTTCCGTTATGAGATTGAAATCAATATTAATTTCATTGCTTGCATTGTCAGCCTTCCTTTCGGGGCTGCCGGTCTCTGCCCAGAGAACCGAAGTCCTTCTGGAAAAAGGTTGGAAATTCCATCTTGGAGATGCCCCGGGCGCCGAGTCTGTTGATTTTGACGATTCCCGCTGGGAGAGTGTGACCATCCCGCACGACTGGGCGATAACCGGTCCTTTCGACATCGCCAATGACCTTCAGAGTGTTGCCGTGACACAGAATATGGAGAAGACGGCCACTTTGAAGACAGGGCGCACCGGAGGATTGCCATACGTCGGTGCCGGCTGGTACAGACTTCGTTTCGACGTCCAGCCGGGACGTACTGCTCAGCTGCTCTTTGACGGAGCGATGAGCGGCGCCAGGGTTTACGTCAACGGACGGGAGGTCTGCAGTTCCCCTTACGGCTACAGCCCTTTCCACACGGATGTCACTGATGCTCTCAATGATGATGGAAAGGGGAATGTCCTGGCGGTGCGGCTGGAGAATCTGCCTTCCTCTTCCAGATGGTATCCCGGAGCGGGACTTTACAGGAATGTACATCTCATAACAACAGGAAAGGTCCATATACCCGTGTGGGGAACTCATCTAACCACACCGCACATTGAGCAGGACTATGCCTCGGTGCACATCGAGACTGAAGTCGCCTCAGGGGAGGGACGTTCCCTAAGCATCCGGACTTCCATCTATGCCCCTGACGGGACGGAAGTGTCGCAGAACGTTTTCGCAGGAAAGACTGCCCAGGGACAGCCTCTTGTGCAGAATCTCATCGTGGAGAATCCGCAGTTGTGGAGCCCTGAGACACCGTCTCTGTATGTGGCGGAGTCGAAGCTTTTCGATGGTGACAGCCTTGTCGATATTTACAGGACACGTTTCGGCTTCCGGACTGTTGAATTTGTTCCGGAGAAGGGATTTTTCCTCAACGGGCAGCCCCGCAAATTCCAGGGTGTCTGCAACCACCACGACCTCGGCCCTCTCGGAGCCGCAGTCAATGTGTCGGCCCTCAGGCACCAGCTTCTTCTGCTGAAGGATATGGGCTGCGATGCAATCAGGACATCCCACAATATGCCGGCTCCGGAACTGGTGGATCTTTGTGACGAGATGGGCTTTATGATGATGATCGAGCCTTTCGATGAATGGGATGTGGCCAAATGCAGCAACGGCTACCACAGATTCTTCAATGAACAGTCCGATGTCGAGGGAGTCACCTGGGCTGAAAGGGATATGGTCAGGATGCTCCGCAGGTGGCGCAACAATCCGTGCGTCGTCTTGTGGAGCATCGGCAATGAGGTCCCTTCACAATGCGATCCGCAGGGTTACCGTGTTGCGAAATTCCTTCAGGATATCTGCCACAGGGAAGATCCTTCCCGCCTTTGCACCTGCGGAATGGACCAGGTGTCCTGTGTGCTTGACAACGGTTTTGCCGCATTGATTGACGTGCCCGGGCTCAATTACAGGACATTCCGGTACAAAGAGGCCTGGAATACCCTTCCACAAAGGTTCATCCTCGGGAGTGAAACGGCATCTACGGTCAGTTCGCGCGGAGTTTACAAACTGCCTGCCCAAAAGCGTTTCAGTGCGACCGATGAGGACCATCAGTGCTCGGCCTACGACCTGGATGCCTGTCGCTGGTCCAATGTTCCCGACATTGATTTTGCCCTTGCGGAGGATTATCCATGGACTATGGGACAGTTCGTCTGGACCGGTTTCGACTATCTCGGGGAACCGTCTCCGTACGACACTGACGCCTGGCCGAATCACAGCTCGATGTTCGGAATAATCGACCTCGCATCTATCCCCAAAGACCGCTTCTATCTCTACCGGAGCATCTGGAACAGGGAGAATCCCACCCTGCATATCCTTCCGCATTGGAACTGGGAGGGGCACGAAGGGCAGGAAATCCCCGTGTTCGTCTATACTTCCTGGCCCCAGGTCGAGCTGTTTGTCAACGGAGTGAGCCAGGGTGTACGCAGAAAGGCCCCCGGGACTCCTGCCGAGGGACTTCAGACCGAGAACCACGAGGAACGCTACAGACTCATCTGGGACGGAGTGAAATATGAAAAAGGTGAATTGAAGGCTGTGGCGTACGACCGGGATGGGAATGTCGTGGCGGAAGAAACGGTCCGCACGGCCGGCAAGCCTCATCACATAGAGATTGTCAACGGATTGTCATTCACCGGTGTGGAGGAACTGCCCGTCCTGAAAGCGGACGGAAAGGACCTCTGTTACCTGACCGTCAGGATAGTTGACAAGGACGGCAACCTCTGTCCGGGGGCAGGGAATCTTGTGGAGTTTTCAGTCACAGGAGCCGCTTCGTACAGAGCGGCCGCAAACGGTGATCCGACTTGCCTTGACATTTTCCACGAGACGCGGATGCACGCTTTCGGAGGAATGCTCACAGTGATTCTCCAGGCAGGAGAGACCCCGGGTGAAGCCACAATAAAAGCTTACTCCAAAGGTCTCCGGAGCGCTTCAGTTTCCCTTGGGGTAATGCGTTAAAATTTCAAGATAGTGTAGCCGCTATATCGGTGTTGCTGGAAACTCAGCGAAAACGGTCGATTTTTGGCCATTTTCGCGGGAGTTATAGGATATGGGTCGCATCGATTGGGAAAAGAAGACGGTCAGGCATATGATTGAGCTGTGGTGCCGGAAGAACCACGGCAGCCCTGGGCTGTGTGAAGAGTGCAGAGGACTGCTTGACTACTCCATTGCCAGGCTAGAACACTGCAAGTTCGGAGACGCCAAGACCAAGTGCCACAAGTGTCCGGTGCACTGCTACCGTCCTGATATGCGGGAGAGGATCCGGACGGTGATGCGATTCAGCGGCCCGAGGATGATACTCCATCACTCGCTGGAGGCATTGAGGTATCTTCGTTCAAGATAAAGGTATCCCGGGCCACCTCCTCGAGTATCTCCTCGTTTGTCTTTTCGTTCAGCAGGCCGGCCTTCTGAGCCTTGACGAGGTCACTGGTGCCGGAGTATTCACCGCAAATGTCCATCCCGATGACCTTCTCGTTCCGGAATATGATGTCAAGCATTCTTTCGAGGTTATCCAGACTTAAATTCCCCTGGTCCCAGTCGGTGATGGCATCGCCCTGGCCGAGTATGTCCTTGTCGATGGAGATATACACGGGCTCTTTCAGATTCTCCCCGGAGAATGCCTTCCAACCGTCCTCTGTCAGCAGGCTCTCCTCGCTGATGAACCGCACTCTCGAGAGGTAGGAGTCGTCGATTGTGTTGCGCTGGGACTCGGTGGGGCCGATGATGACGACCTTCCTGAGCCGGGGGTTGGAATCGAGCATAACCCTCACCCAGTTGCCGCAGGTGAGTACCCCGTTGAAGGCCTCGTGACGGATGTCCGTGTGATGGTCGATGAGGATGAGCGAGAAGGGAACCGTGAGCCCGTCAGTCCACAGTTTCGTAAGATAATGATAGTTCCCCGAGTCAAGGAAATGGATTCCCTCCGGGGAGTAAGCGCGCATCCTTGAGGACAATTCCTTCTGCGCATCCTCCGAGCAGATGAAGTCCTTCCCTTCGATGTCCCGGCAATCGACAAGGTCGAACTCCTTTCCCTCCATCAGCGGTTCCATGTCATAAGCGCCGCTCATATTCAAGACCACAGGCCGTTTCATATCAGTGTAAAAAAGAAAAGCCCGTCCGCCGTTTCCGGCAGGCGGGCATCCGTACTAAGCCTGATTACTGAATCTCAATCTGCTTTACGGCAGGCTGCTTCTCAGTGACTTTAACCTTAGGAATGTCGATTGTAAGGACACCGTCGTTGACAGATGCCTTGATTTCATCTTTGTTCACATCCTCAGGAAGAGCGAGGCTCTGTTCGAATTTGTGGTAGGAGAACTCCCTGCGGAGGTATTTCCGCTTCTTGTCCTCATCCTTTGATTCGTTCTTCTTCTCCATCGTCAGGACAAGGTAGTTGTCGTCCGTGACGTTGACCTTGAAGTCTTCCTTGTTCATTCCTGGTGCTGCGACCTCGACCTTGTAGTCTTTCTCGTCTTCAATAACGTTGATGGCCGGAGCGGTTGCGTTTGTACGGGTCATCCAATCATTGGCGAAGAAATCGTTGAAGATTTCGGGCAGCCAATTCTGTTCATAACGTCTCATAGGTGTCATAATTAAATTCTCCTATTTAAAAAGTTCAACATATTACCTGCCCCGTTGTTCGAACGATCATTCATAACCGGATGGTCGCTCTCGCTTTCGCGGGAACGATTGTGTGTAGGTCAAATCAGATGCCAGACGCTATAAGACCCATTTAGGTTTACAGATGCTGACAAAATGTTCACAGAAGTGGACAAAACGGCATTTTAGTATGTCAATATTTCCATCAGATATATCTCCTGACCTTCTTGCAGTACTCCTCATATTCGGTACCGAAGGTTTTGCGCAGGAAGTCCTCCTCCTGCCTTATCTGAAGGTGCAGCATCACTACAGGAAAGACAGCGAACAGCAGATGGATGATGTTAGGGAAAGCCATCAGCAGACCTATGTACATCAGGTCAAAGCCTACGAAGGCGGGATTACGGCTGATGCGGTATATGGGTGCCTTCACTATCATTTGTCTCAAATCATCAGCATTATCCGTCCCTCAGCCTTGACGAAGGTGTCCGGGAAGTGCATCACCACGGCATATACCTGGGCCGAGGTCACCGGCTGGCCGTCCTTGCGTACGTGCAGCTTCCTGCGGTTGATGATTTCCGCAATCTGCTCCGTGCGCAGGCCCCCGTTTCTCTCTGCAAGGACATATAATATAGCTTCCTCAATCTTCATTATAATCTCATTATCTTCTTCGACTATCTCAGCACCCTTTTCCGTCAAGACTGCAAGATGCCCCAGAGGAGTAGCCGTTTGGTATGAATTCTTCAGTATCGAAGCTTATTCTTCCGTCTTCAGCGACAAAGCACGGTATACCGATGGAACCGTTAGCCTTGACGGGGTCGAAGGCAGGTGAGGTGTCCCGAAGCCGGATGAACGCCTTGAGGTTCCTCACGTGCTCACCGATGTCGATAATCTCAAAGTTCGGATTGTCCGAGAGTCTTGCCTTGACCTCAAAGCAGTCCGGGCAGGTTGACATTACATATACTTTGGTCATAATATACTCTCTTTAGTCTATAATTACGGCTGTTCCCGATGCAGTAACCATCAGCATACCGTTGTCGGCTCCGAGCACCTCGTAGTCGATGTCAATTCCTACGACGGCGTTGGCTCCCATGCTGCGTGCGCGCTCAGCCATCTCGTCCATGGCATTCTGGCGCGCCTTGACGAGCTCATTCTCATACGAGCCTGAACGTCCGCCGACGAAGTTGCGGATGCTGGCCGCAAAGTCCTTCAGGAAGTTCACTCCGGTGATGACCTCCCCGAAGACGACTCCCTTGTATTCCCTGATTGTGTGGCCTTCAATGGCCGATGTAGTTGTCAGTATCATATTCTTTTCTAGTGTTTTGTCCTATTCTCAATCCCGTTTACCCGGCAATTTGTCAATAAAGTTTGCCTTTACCATCTCATACGCCCGCTGCGGGGCGAATCTGTCAGTGTCGGGACGAAGAAGGATATCAGTATCGTCAAGGAACTCCGAATCCTGAAGTTTTATTTCCATATTCTGCACGAACTGTTTATAGGTAGGTGCTTTGTCCACGACAAAATCCATATACTTGCTGTAGCATTCAAGCACTTTGTCCACATCCAAGTTCCCATAATCCAATGCTACCTGCATATCAAAAAGGTCACGTCCCTTCTTCCTTTGATATAAAGCTCGCAGTTTTGTTCCCACCAATTCATCAAGTGCATAAGTAGTTATTTCACATCTGCCGCTGAACCACTTGTTATTGACCTCAAACGGAATTTTGCGAAAACCCAACACGCTGAAATGCTCTTTGCAGTTTATCTCAACTTTCAGTCGTATCGGTTGTATTGGAGGAATTTCAGACTCCATTCGGAAAAGCATAGTCTATTTCTATATCAATATTCATATCCACTCTCCAACGGTTGCTCTCCGGTGAGTCGGATGCCGGATGACCGGGGCTCATCGTAACGGCATTGAAATAACCGACTTTTTCTTTCAGCATTCCATACAGAGCATCAGCCATATCCTTCTCAAACAGAATATTATCCAACAGATACCCAAGCCTCTGTACTGTTGTTGCCGTTGTATGCTGGAGAACGGTTCTTATCTTGTTAATATCAATGGTATCGACCAATTCGGCGATAACTGTGGCAGCTCTTTGATAACCTCCTACGTGCGAAGCAAATTGGATGAGGTCCGTTGCCGTCAACTCTGCCGATGAATAGTATATACGACCCATCTCTCCATTTCTTGTCTCAATAAGTTCTTTCGGTATCTGCTGGCGGTAATTCCAGTCCAATAGAGAATTCCTGTTTGATGTTCTTGTCCTGGGCCCGGTGGTTACAATCTGAGTTATCATTGTTCTTTGGTGAGAAGCACCATATATGGCCGCAGCCGACAATAATCCTACATAGTAAGGCTTGCCAAGGTGCTCCATAAGCTCGTTTATGTAATAGCTTGGAGGCACTATCCCCTTTAGCTGATACTGTATAGGAATGATAACATAGAATCCCTTGTATACATTTTCAATCCTCCTTGCTGATACCAGTCTTTTGATGTCAGTTTTCAACGATTTCTCCGTCCGTTCATGAAACTCACAACGAACTTGCTGGAAAGAGAAGGAGGTAACCCCTCGTTGTTCCAATTCTTTTATCCAGTCGTTCAAACTCATATTCGTCTGTTTTGTTGCAAAGGTAAGCAATTCCTGCTTACCTTTGCAATATTTTTAATGAAAAATTTCAAGTCAGATTGAAGGAATTAAATGACTTTTCCTACATAAATCATCCCAGATTCTCAAGATATTCAAAAAATCAGTACCTTTGTGGAAATTGGTTTGTCAATGGATGTCGCGTTTCTGATAAAAGAGTATTTTAAGGGTGCGGAGAGCAATCTTTCAATAGATGTTTTCGACGCACTTACGTTGAATTCAGTTTATTCCAATGTATTAAGAGTCCTTACATCCCACTTCGAGATAGAGACAAGCGTACTACAATCATTGAGTTATTGTTTCTATGAAATCCTCGATAACGTACATATCCATTCCGGTAAGCCGCTTGGTACCGCGATTACTCACTTTGATTCTGAAAACGATGTGCTCAAAATCCTAATTGCAGATGATGGTAAAGGGATTAGAGCTTCTTTGTCAGAGAATGCAAAGTATAAAGATATTGATGAGGGAGAAGCTCTTCGTCTTTGCCTTGAGGATTCAGTGACAGACGGAAAGGGAATGGGCTTTGGGCTATATGCTACCTCCCGTTTGATGAAGGAAGTTGGACTGGAATTTATTATCCATTCCGGACACCATAAATTGATTGATAAGGATGGCGATATTTCGATAGTACAGAATGGCTTATGGCAAGGTACGATAGTCTATATGGAGATATGCACCAATATAGATGTCAATCCGGATGATGTAGTTGAAAACCGAACTGATATTGAGGCAGAGTTTAACGAGCCTTTCTTGGAGTCAGATGAATTGAATACATTATGGTAGAGTTCAAATTTGCACAATATGGAGAGAATTTTGGCACCAGGGATATGGGTGCGAAAATTCGTAAGGAGCTTCTTGCCCTACTGGAAGGGGGTGAACGTATCGTCTTGGATTTTACTGGTGTAAATGTGGTGACCAACTCGTTTGCAGATGAATGCATTGCTAAGTTGTTGCTGGATATGCCACTTGAGGAATTAAAGAAAAAGACGACATTTCGTGGTCTCAATCCCGTAGCTGAGAAAAGCGTCCTTGTGGCACTTCAGCGACGTTACAAAGTGCTTAAATCTCTGCAATAGCTTCTTGAACGGGACTAAAGGACTTAGTTCTAACGACAACCGGCAAGATCGAATTTATGTGCGAAAACCAGCGGAAACTTCAAACAAAATATAGTTTCCGCTGGTTTTCGCACGTTTAGTAGAGGAATCCCAGCATCCAAAGAGGCAGCTTTGCGCCATCAGGCATATCCCAGTCATCTGCAAATATATACGAATCGGGAAGTCCTGCAATTTGAGAGAAATCTTTGCTTCTCCCGCCAATTTCAAATGTGTATTTTGAATCAATCTTGAAATCCCCTTGAGCTTTACCATACTCTACCAGATGGGATTCTGACAGACTGTTGATGGCGAAGCTCTCTCTTGCCGTCCCTATTTCAACCTTGTCAGGGGCAATGGCATACAGAAGGTTGGGATTTTCCAGATAGACTTTATCCGGTTTGGAAAGCTTGCCCGTCTTTTTCTTGTCTGAATACAGCAGATTAAGTATTTTGGCATCTCCCAAATACTTGAGATACTCGACGACAGTATCTCTGCCGATTTCCATAGAACCGGCAAGTTTGTTCGCATTGACCTCAAACGGAACCTCTTCAGCTATGAGCTTGACCAAAGCCTGTACTTTTCGAATATTCACCACATCAACTTTGCATATCTGCGGCAATTCCGTTTCTATGATGTAGTTCACCACCTGCTCTATACGGGTGAAGTATTCCCCCTCTCCCTCAAGCAGGAACGGATAGTAGCCTTTTGCAAGATATTCCTTGAAGAGAGGAATCGGTTTGCATTTTGACGAGACCATCTCCCACAAGTCGACAGGATGAGTAAGGATTTCCTCCAACGTCCACTTCGGAAAATCCAGCCCGTGATAGAAACGCAGCGCTTCCCGGAACGACAAGCCGGGCATAGTGTACTTGATTGCACGTCGAGACAGGTCGGCATCACCTTCTTTGAGTTTAAGAAGAGAGGATCCGCTCACAATGAGTTTCAGTTTCGGGAAGAGCTCATATATCTCTTTTACCTCCTTGCTCCAGTTCGATGTGCCGGGCTTATACTTGTGGATTTCATCAACGACCAGCAGTTCTCCTCCATTGATGAAGAACTGTTCGGCGAGTTCCACCAAAGAGAGTGTGGAAAAATCAACCGAATCAGCCGAGCAATAGAGCGCTCTTCTGTCTCCGATTTGGTAATTGCGCTTTACATATTGTCTCAGAAGAGTGGATTTGCCTACACCCTTCGGACCCATTATGCTGATAATCTGTGCATTCCAATGGATTTGGTCCATCTGTTCACGAACAATATCCATTGATGTATTGGCAAGTAACCTGTCGTGTTTCCGAAATAACGTATCCATATGAGCTTCTTTTACGTCTCAAAGGTACAAAATATGTTGCACATAAACAACAGTTTTATTGAAAAGTGCTGTTTAAGCGCAACACTTTCGAGTATAATCCAAGGTTACATAAGATAGATTTCATTTCACAATAGGGTCCCCGCAGTAGTCCTTCCTGCCGCAGTCCCGGCACCTGAACCCTGCCCATACCGAGTCGAAATGATCCATTGCGGCAGCCACGAGCGCGGGGTCGTCCGTAAGTATGCCCGCCTCAATGTTGCGTCTGCTGCCGGACTTCATTCCCATCCCCGCGCCGGTGAGGTTGGCAGACCCTATGTAGGCCTCCTTCCCGTCGAAAACGAAGATTTTGAAGTGCACCCTCGGGCACAGTGCCCTCTCCAGTCCCGTAAAGAGTGACGGATAACGGTCGAACTCCTCACGGAAGACAGGTCCCGGCTCCTTGGCGTGCAGGAGCCTCACATTTACGCCCTTGCGGACCAGTTTCGCGAGGACGGCAAGGAAAGGCAGGCTGTCGGGGCCCACCTTGACGTGCAGGTCCTTGATGTCGGCGGTCCCTATCCAGAGGGATGACTTCACCGAGGCGCAATGGGCTATGACCTCGTTGTAATGCTCGGTATCACAGATGTATCTTGTCGGCATGGGATAATTATTTGAAGACAAAGTTAATGAATAACTCTGCATAACTCACAGTTGGATATTATTCCATTGTCATAAAGAACAATACTTCGGTAAATTTTTACCGTTAAACATACATTTTTAGTTCCGGCATGT
>CAMCFO010000005.1 GCA_945874155.1 uncultured Bacteroidales bacterium | reverse complement strand
GATTTCCTGAGGGATTGTCGTTGGGATTTTGTAAATTCGCGGTCGGCTAAATATTATGCTGATGGAAGGTTATAAATATATGAAAATCTTGTCGGCGGCCTTGATTGCGGGGGTGCTGTGTGCCGGGTGCGGTAAGGTGGCCGGGGATGCCATCGGAGCCGGGGATGACGGGAATGATGTTGGCGGAACTGGTGCTGACGGGAGACTGGAGCTGAGGCTTGCTCCGGGTTTTAGCAAGGTGGCGGGAGATGAGTTTGAGGCTGGGGATAGAATCGGGGTGTTTATGACCTATTGCGCTTCCCCTGACGGAATTGATGGAATCGCACAATTGACGGAGACTTATCTTGACAATCAGGCATTTACGGCGTTGAATACAGGCGCGGGAGTGTTGGAATGGAAATCAGGGGACAAACTCTGGTGGAAAGATGACAGCACTCCGGCAGATTTCAGATGCTACTATCCTTATTCTGAGGAAGCGACAGGCAAGCAGATGCTCAATTGCGGAGTCAGTGCCGACCAAAGGACGCACAAGGCATTCTCTGAAAGCGACATACTCTGGGGTGAAAGCCTCGGAGTGGAACCTACTGCGGAGTGTGTGGAACTTATGACTTCGCATCGCACCGGGCAGGTGGTCGTGGAACTTGTGCCGGGAAAGGGGTATGACAAGACTTCACTCTCCGCGGCCGTAGAAAGCCTGGTTTTGAAAGGTGCGGTCTGCGGTGCGGTACTCAATCTTGCCAGCGGGGAACTTGTGGCTGAAGGGGAGGTGCAGGATGTGCAGCCTTGTGCGGAGGGGTTGGTATTCAGAGCATTACTACCGCCGCAGAGCATTCCGGAATTTGAGGTGAGCATTGTCGTGGCTGGACTTGAGCGCTCCCGCAAAACTGCCTTGGAAATTATGTCCAACAAAAGACTCAAATGCACCATTACTGTGGACAAGGTCACGGAAGGAGTCAATGTGGGAATAGGCGGCTGGGAAGATTACGGGGAAGACTTCGGCGGCGTGCTTAACTGAACAACGTGCAGCCACCTCTTATGGAGGGGGAACGAGGATATAAGAGGATGTGAAAGGGTGTCGGCAAAGGTCTAAATGATCTGAACACCCGAAATGAATGTGCAATAATATGCTGAATCTCAGAAAGTCAATATATGTTTTTACAGCCGCGTCAATGCTGTGTGCCTGTGCAGAGGAACTTGAACCGCAAAAGGAAAGTCCTGATGCAAAGGTGCCCATAGCCCTGAGCAGCCAGATCAATCAGGAATATACCACCCGGGCAGACCAGTACGGCTTTGCTGACGGGGACGTGATTGCCACATATATCGTGGATTACGAAAATGGAGCACCGGGACAGTTGAAAACCACCGGCAACCGTGCGGACAATCTCTATTATACCTACAACGAGCCTGGTTTCCGCTGGGTACCTGCCTATGACGTTTACTACAAGGATGACAAAACCCCTGTGGACATCTATGCCTATTACCCCGCTGCCAATACATCATCTGTTTCGGACTATCCCTTCGAAGTGGCTGTAAATCAAAGGGAAACCACCACTGGAGGACTTTCCGGCTATGAGAGCAGCGACTTCCTCTGGGCCAAGGCGGAGGGCAAGACCTCGGCGGATAGAATAGTCTGGCTCAACTTCGCACACAAGATGGCAGGAGTGAAGGTCTCACTGGATCAGGGCAGCGGCTTTGCCGAAGGGGAGTGGGATGCAGCCGGCAAGGACGTGCTCATACGCAATACTTCCAGAAAAGCTTCCATAGATTTCTCCACCGGAAGCGTAACTGTCAACGGAGAACCGGAATACAAGGGCATCATTCCCCAGGATGAAGGCTCTGTCTTCCGAGCGGTAGTGGTGCCTCAGACAGTCGGAGCAGGGCAGGTCCTCATCACCGTGACAGTTGGTGGCTATTCCTACGACCTTGTGCGACAATCAGATATGGTCTATGTCGGGGGAAAGCAGCACAATTTCACGCTCACTGTGAATAAGCGCACTGGAGGAGAATATGAATTCGAACTTGCAGATGAAAGCATTTCGGACTGGGAAAACGACCGCAACTCCCACGAAGGCCTGGCAAGGGAATATGTAATCGTGAACGTGACCACTCCCGGGACCATAGATGCAGTCATAGCTTCCAGCGGCAGACAGGTGAGCAAGGTGCGCAATCTCAAGGTCACAGGAAAGATAAATTCCAGGGATTTCGAGGTGATGAACCAGAAGATGGTGAATCTGAATGCTCTGAACCTCAAGGAAGCGATCATCGTCGCTGATGACAACAATCCGGCAGACAAGATTCCGGCCAGTGCCTTCGCTGAAAAATACAGCCTGACATCCATAATCCTTCCGGACAGACTAAAGGTCATAGGTTCGAGGGCATTTGCCAGATGTAATATTACCGGTTCGCTCCTGATTCCGGAAGGTGTTGAAACTCTGGAGGATGACTGCTTCCAAGGATGCGGTTCCCTCACGGGCCAACTCTACCTGCCTTCCACACTCAAGCACCTGGGTACATCCAGAGACAAGTATGAATCCGGCGTTTTCGGGGGATGTTCCTTCGTCTGCGAACTCAATTTGCCGGAAGGACTTGAAACCATAGGGGCCGGAGCCTTTACCTCCTGCAGAAATATCTACGGAGAAATCCATATTCCCGAATCTGTTCAATACATAGGCTATCGTGCCTTTGCATTTATGGTCGGGGTCACAGGCTCGTTGAAGATTCCCCAGAATGTCAGCCTGATAACTGAGGATTGCTTCTGTGACTCCGGTTTCAACGGAGCACTGATTCTCCACGACGGGATAATGAATATTGAAAGGTCTGCATTCATCAATACCAAATTCAGGGGAGAACTCCACTTGCCGAAAAACCTCGAGGTAATCAGTAACGAGGCTTTCCACGGATGCGATTTTTCCGGCAACCTGGTTATCCCCGGAAGTGTCCGCTTCATAGGCAACGGAGCATTTCAGGACAACTCGCGCCTTACTGGTATGGTGGAGATTCCGGAAGGTGTCCTGAGCATTGGTACCCGCGCCTTTCGGGACTGCCGGATGTTGGAGGGGGTAATATTCCCGGAAAGTCTGGAAAGCATACTTTGCAATGACGGGGGAGCTTTCGAAAACTGCTTCAATATCTCTCGCATAGTTTGCAGGAGTCCCATACCTCCGACTATTGCCGATAATTGCTTCGATGGGGTTGCAAAGGACAATTTCGTGCTTGAAGTGCCCGCTGGCAGTGAACAGCAGTACAAGGCGGCAGCAGGTTGGAGCAGTTTCAAACGAATCGGTCCAAGCCGCAGGCTCGCTGCGAGTCCCTCTTCCTGCAGTGCCCTGAATTCGAGTGTCACAAGGACGGTTATGCTCTACGCAGACGGGGACTGGTCAGTCGTGTCCTGTCCGGAGTGGGTGAGCCTCAGTGCTATGCAGGGTAGCGGCAAATCTGAATTGCAGCTCACTTTCAGCGAAAAGCCCAACGATGGAAATATGAGAAGCGGAACTGTCGTGATTGCCCTCGACGGGGACGGATATGAAACCTCCATTTCCTTGTCCCAGTATGACTTCAGCTATCCCGAGGACGGAATTGTCCAGCTTCAGAAGGCGAGTGTGGGGCAAGGCATCAATGTCGTGATTCTGTGTGACGGTTTTACGGCTGAGGAGGTGAGCCAGGGCAATACAATGAGTATAGCATCTGAGGTGCAGGAACATTTTCTCGCCCTGCCTCCTTTTTCCACCTTCAGGGACAGATTCAATGTTTACACAGCCGCTTCCGTTTCCATAGATTCGGGCGTCAATTCCCTCAATCATATTGCCGACACCCGTTTCGGATGCCTCGCAAAGGACGGTTACGTCAATCCGGGCGATAGGGAAGTCATATTGGACTATGTGCGGGAGGCCCTGGAAGCCGATGCTGATGAAATGTCCCGGACTATGATAGTGATGGTCCCGAATACTTATGACTACGAAGGCTCTCTCACTGAGGATGAGCGTTGCATAGGCATAGTCTGCTGTCCTTTGACGGTTTACGGCTACCCTATGGATTTCAGGGGGATGGTGCAGTACTGGGCAGGAGGTCGTGCATTCGGAAGACTTGCCGACGAATCTGTGCGCTGCAATGCCTTTTTCCCTTATCCGGAAGATGTGCAGGCCAGACATAATGCAATGATGTGGAGGAATGTGTCAGCCTCGGGCAAACTGGGCGACTTGCCGTGGAAGGACTTTGTCAATCATCCGGACTACAGCAGTTTCGTGGATGTTTTTGAAGGGGCTATGACCTGTTCGAGGGGAGTTTGGCGCAGCGAAATGAACAGTTGCATGAATTCCCGGATTCCTTACTACAACACCATAAGCCGTTATGAGATAATGCGCCGGATTATGGAGCATTCAGGGGAAGCATTCAGTATGGACTTCTTTATTGAAAATGATGAATTATGAAACGCTGCCGATATATTTTAAACTTAGTTGTGCTGCTTGCGGGCTTATCCTGCAGTAAGGAGGCAGAGCTTTCTGAATACAGGATGCAGTTCAATCCGAGTCTGCCGAATTCTGTCACAAAAGCCACCGACACAGCCTTCGAGCCTTCGGATGCCATAGGAATCTATGTCGTGGATGAGGCTGCGGGGGATTTGGAACTGTCTGGTAACTGGGCCAATAACGCAATGGGAGTCTTTGATGGGCAGGATTGGGATATTGCTCCGGCGATATACTGGAAAGGTGAGAGCCGGTTCAATGTCTATTCCTACTATCCTTACAGCCGGGAGGTCAATTCAGTGGAAGATTTCCGCTTCCCTCTCCAACTCGACCAGCGGGGTGACGGATACACATCGAGCGATTTTATGTGGGCCAAGTGCCTTTCTGCTTCACGTGAGGACGGGCCGGTGGACCTGCATTTCACTCACAGGCTCTCCCGAATTGACGTAAGGCTGGTCAAGGGAGAGTACTATGAGGGAGAATTGCCGCAGGATGCGGTGGTGAAAATCCACGGGACAGTTCCGGTGGCCCTTGTGGACTTGAAAAGCGGAGACATCGTGAAGGACCCGGAGGCTGTGGCTGCCCCGATCATTGCACGCAATAATGCTTCAGGAAGTTATTCGGCAATAGTGGTGCCCCAAAAGCTGCTTTCGCAAGTCCCTCTAATAGAGGTGATTATAAAGGATGTTTCCTATCTGGTGAGTTCAAAGTTCATTTTTGAGGCAGGAGTAAGGCATAGCGTGGATGTGGTGCTTTCCAACAATCCGGACAAGGTGGTAATCAATGTGGGAGGAGGAATTGACGAATGGAATTGAGGACTATTTGCTATGCATTCTTCGCATCCCTTTTCGTGGGGTGCAGTCTGCCGGATGTGACAGCACCGCCGCAGAATGTGGTCCCTGAATTCACGCAGCTGCGCTATGAGTCGGGAATCGCATTGGGCAAAGGTTATGCAGACCTTTCAGCCAGCCTTTCCTCGACCAACGGGGTCACTACTACCGGGTTTATGATAGGCAAGAACGAGGTTGACCTGGCTTTCTTCCCGGCAGAACTCAGGGATTGTGATTTCTCGGTGAGGGTTGACAATCTGGACAATGATACCGAATATTGCTTCTATGCCAAGGCGGGGAACGGACGCAATGAAATCAGGACACGCCTTGTGTGGTTCAAGACTGAGGCTGGCGGTGGCAATTCCGGGGACAATACTGGCGGCAATACTGGTGACAATTCCGGCGGTGATAATTCCGGTGGCAATCCGGAACCTGACCCGGAAGACCCTCCAGGACCGGTGATGCCTCCAGAGGGAGTGGGCATAACCATAAGCGACCCGATTTTCCGCAGCTACCTGCTGGGCCTATGCGATGCTGATTCCAATGGCAAAATCGTCGCCGATGAAGCAGATGCCGTAAGTGCAATAACTGTCTGCACGGACAAAATTTCGACTCTGGACGGTGTCCAATATTTCAGGAACCTGAAAAATCTGGATTGCTGCGGGTCGGTTTGGAATGGAAAATTGAGCAGCCTTGCACTCGGCAGCAATGTCTCCTTGGAAACGGTGAAATGCAATTACAATCATATTGCAGCCATTTCTCTCCCGTCATCCCTGAGCGAACTTGAATGTCGCTTCAACAAGTTTGCATCCCTTGGGCTCTCAGCTGCACCACATCTGAAAAAACTGGACTGCTACGGCAATGACCTCGGGAAACTCGACCTCTCTGCTCTTTCCGAACTGGAGACCCTGGTGGCAGGAATGAATTCATTCAAGACCATAGATGTGTCCAACAACTTGAAACTCAAATATCTGGACCTCTATGACTCTCCGGAATTGGAAATCGTCTATGTGGCCCGTGGTCAGAGAATAGCTGAATTTTATGTCGAAAACAATGTGCAAATAAAATATAAGGAATAATATGTCATCCAAATACCAAATACCCGAATTGAATTATATGCTCCATCTTGTGGAGAAACACTATGGGCGCAAACTGGCGACAACCACCGATTTTGAGTCCCTTTCCGTTCTGATAGAAAAAGAAACCGGGGAGTTGCTCTCATCGTCCACACTCAAGCGTCTCTATGGTTATGTGTCTTTGAACCCGGTGCCACGCAAAAGCACGCTTGACATTCTTGCACGCTATATTGGCAAACGGAATTACGACAATTTCTGCAACGATCTGCGTAATGACCCGAGTTTCAATTCCAGCTTCTTCAGCAGTGTGACTGTCTATTCCGATGACCTCAAACCGGGGGACTGTCTCAGAATAGGCTGGGCTCCGGATCGGGTTGTGCAACTGAACTATCTTGGGGATGGGGAGTTTGAGGTGGAGTCTTCTGTCAATGCAAGCCTGATTAAAGGGGACAGGTTCAGGCAGGTTTCATTTATGCTCGGTTATCCTCTCTATGTTTCCCGTATTCTTAGGGAGGGGGAGTACACCCAGGCCTATGTGGCAGGGAGGAACGGCGGACTGAATCTTCTGGAAGTGGTGGAGAAGTAATCTGCTTCAGGAGTTTACGGATTGAGTCCCGACTCCTCCACAAGATCGGTGGCCTGACGGAAAATCTCGTCTATAGCCTCGCTGTCCACATACTCTTCTTCGGCCTGCGGGCGGGTCAGAAACCATATTCCTGCTATGATGGCGGCGGTGGCAACAAGTGCTGCAATGGCTCCCAAACCATAGTTCGAGGGGCTGAAAAGCGCATCTTCGAGCCGGTCTATGTCGGAATAGCGTTTGTCCGGGTCTTTTTTCATACATTTGCGTGCCACTTTGCGGAAATGACGGCTGCCGGACATCTCTGAGAGAAGGACCCCTATGGAGAAAATGTCACTGCGGAAGTCTGCTCTTCTACATTCGATTTGCTCGGGAGAGGCGTAACGGGCGGTGCCGGCGTTGCCCTTGAGTATGAAATGGGAATCGGAATCGGCCACGGAAAAGTCTATCAGTTTAACATTCTGCCCATTGCGGGTGATCAGGATGTTGCTCGGCTTCAAATCCCTGTGCATTACCTGTTTCAGATGCATAAAACGCACTGCATCAAGTATTTGTCTGGCAAGTTTGTCCCGCAATACGCTGTCTTTGCGGCAATCCGGAAGCACTTCTTCCAAAGAGAATCCATCCACCCATTCCATCTCGATGCACAGGCCCAGTGCCGGATGTTCTTCAAGTCCGTAATACTCCCTGATGTTGGGGTGGTTGAGACTGTGGCCTATTTCATATTCCTTCCTGAGCATTTCAGCATAGAGCGGATTGTCCCGGAAGACTGCCCTGACGCATTTGAGCACCACGATCCGGCGTTGCCGTGAACATTTGTACAGGGCAAAAGGACCATCCTGATGGCCTATTTCCAGCAGGTTTTCCTCTGCCAACTCCTCTGTCAACATCCCGTCTGAGCCAAAAAATCCTGAATTGCGCCTGTTCGTCATAATTTACCTGTATGAATTGTCTGATGTGAACCGGAAATGGATTGTCAAAAGTACGAATTATTGTTAAATTTGCCGCCCATATCTATGAAAAAGTCGTTGATTGTCATATTCCTTTGCCTTTTTATGCTGCCTGTCTATGGCGGCAATATGTCAGTTGACAAGGATTGGGACCGGATTCTGGACAAATATGAGAGCCTTTGCGAGTCCTGCATACAGCTGAAGCTGAAGGCGGAGGCAGGGGAAAAGATTTCCAAGTCCGCCTTCGGAAAATTGTTTTCGTCTCTGGCTGAGTTGAGAACGGAACTCAAGGAAGGTTCAGGGTCTATGTCAGAGCAGCAGCGGGAGAGGTTCGCAAGCATAAGAGCAAGGTATTCAGCGGTTTTCGGCGGCACTCAGGCTGTGGCGCAGGAGCAGCACGAGGATACTCCCGAAGTCCCTGAACGTAGCGGGTCTGCACATCCCCTCACCAAGCCGGTTGTCCGGAATGACAAGCCTATTGCTACCTCCTCTCAAGACAACACCGCCTCTCAAGACGGAGGCCAAATCACCGCAGCACAAGACAGTTCCCTTCAGCGTCCTGCACCATTGCCCCGTCTGTATTCGCCCGAAGCAGACCTCCAATTTCAATACATCGGGACACTTGCAGAATGTTCTTACCATTGTGATGTTCCACGGGGTGTCGTGTCCCGCCGCGTATATGGTTCCGTCTCATTCGTGATGGCTGTATGGCCGGTCCTGTCCTATGGAGGCTCGCTCTCATTGTTCGACAAAGACACTTTATGGGGTGGATATCTACGCTTTCACAGCAATTTCAAGCCTGTGGCATATTCCTACATCTGCTCTTCCGACAGCAGTTGGGATGGCGGGACTATGTGGCCCAGCGGCAATTCTCAAATTTCCATCTTGCAGGCCAGCGCCGGAGTGAGGAAAAATTTCGGTCCCTGGTTCGGAATCACCGCCGGGGCCGGCTACGGAAGGAAAGTAGTGCTGTGGGAAGACTTGTCTGGAGTTTGGGCCAAAGTGCAGGACCTCAGCACCTCCAATGTGCTGCTGGAATGCGGCCTCATAGTCGATGCCGGCCCTGTTGAAATCCAGGCCGGAGTCTCCACCATAGCTTTCCGCACAATCTCCCTCGATTTCGGCCTCGGCTTCCGGTTCTGAGAATATGACCACCTTTCGATTAGTCTGAATTCTAAGCAGTTACAAAACCAGCGTCATTTTGTAGAAAATGCTCCCGAAGGCTTCCATTTCCTTTTCTATGCTGAATCCGATGCGGGCATAATAGTCTTTAAGCCTTGGTTTGCCTTTCTCCACAAGCAGACCGGCCTTGAGACAGTCTCCGCTCCTACGGGCCAAGTTGAGAGCATCTTCCATAAGCAGGTGTCCGAGCTGCAAGCCCCTGTATTCGGGCTTCACTGCCATTGAGTCCAGATAGTATTCGCCGGGTCCGGTTTCGGCACCTCCGATATTTATATGTATGCCCATCTCTGCGAACATTGCGAAGGTCTTTTCGCGGCTTTCTGCATAGCCATTTCCGTTGTATGAAATCAGGCAGCCTGCAGCTGTCCCGTCCACTTCGGCTATACGGGCATTTTTATATGAATATAAGCTGTCGTCTTCTGAGCAGACTTTGACTGTGCTCTCAAATTCGGCACATTCACCTGTGAAGTCGTAAAGGTCTATTGCGGCAAGCACAGATTCTGCCACAAAGGGGATGTCTGCCCGGGTTGCGTTACGTATGTCTATTTTTTTCATAATCATTGAAAACCAGTCTTGCAAATATAATGTAAACCTGAATGGTATCCAATTTCAGGACTGAAATGCTTATGGAAAGGAATGAGTCCGAAGGCATAATTCTGAATCAGATTGTTTTCAAAGACGGGGAAATTGATTAACTTTGCGGGGTTTCGGGGTTGAAGCTGCCCCTATGCACCGGAAACAAATTTCAAAACACAAATAATGGCACTCATTGACAACATCATTGCGCGTGCAAAATCCAACAAGCAGCGCATCGTGCTCCCTGAATCTCTCGAGGAGCGCACAATAACAGCGGCAGACCAGGCCCTCAGGGACGGACTTGCTGACATCATTCTCATCGGCAACCGTGAGGAAATACTCGCAAAGGCTGCTTCACTCGGACTCCAGCACATAGGGGAGGCGACTATAATCGACCCTGCCACTCACGACAAGACTGAGGAATATGTGCAGCTGCTCTATCAGCTCAGGCAGAAGAAGGGACTTACTCTGGAGGCTGCGAAGGAACTTGTTTACAACAATCCTCTTTATTACGGATGTCTCATCATCAAGAGCGGGGATGCCGACGGACAGATCAGCGGAGCGCTTTCCACCACTGGAGACACTCTCCGCCCTGCACTCCAGATTATCAAATGTGCTCCGGGGATCACCTGTGTCAGTGGAGCTATGTTGCTGATTACCAAGACTCCTCAGTATGGCGAAGAGGGCGTTCTGGTTATGGGTGACATCGCTGTGACCCCAATGCCGGATGCTGCTCAGCTGGCTCAGATAGCCGTATGTACGGCTCAGACTGCAAAGAGTGTGGCTGGATTTGCCGAGCCGAGGGTGGCTATGCTTTCATTCTCCACCAAGGGTTCCGCAAAGCACGAGGTGGTGGACAAGGTTGTGGAGGCCACCGCACTGGCCAAGGAACTTGACCCTACGCTCAAGATTGACGGAGAATTGCAGGCTGATGCGGCTCTTGTGCCTTCAGTGGGTTGCAAGAAGGCTCCAGGCTCCGAGATTGCAGGCAAGGCTAACGTGCTTGTGGCTCCTAACCTCGAGGTGGGAAACATCGGTTACAAACTCGTGCAGCGTCTGGGAAATGCAGATGCAATCGGCCCTATCCTTCAGGGTATTGCCCGTCCGGTTAACGATCTTAGCCGCGGTTGCTCTGTGGACGACATCTACAAGATGATTGCCATCACCGCCTGCCAGGCTATGGATGCGAAGTAGTATTCGCGCAACTTGAGTCAAAAAAGGGATTTGCGCCTCTGCGTAAATCCCTTTAATTGTGTTGTAAGTCCTTGAGCCGTAAGTCCTTGTGCCGTCATTCTGCCTTGAGCTCCTTGAGCTTGGCGAGGATTTCCTCTTCGCTGCCCGGATTGTAGCCGGTGTGCGAATAGACAGTCTTGCCCTCAGGCGATATGATGAAGACTTGGGGCGTGTTGACTACATTCATAGCCCTTTTGAAATCGCTGTTCACATCGTAAACCACTGTGAAACCGTCCCAGCCGTGTCCTTCCGCAAGTGCCTTGGCCTTTGAGCTGAACCTGGTGTCATCGGTGGAGACAGCTATCACTTTGAAATCAGCCTCTTCCTGCCAGTCCTCCAAAGCTTCGTTGATAGCATCCAGTTCCTGAATGCAAGGCTTGCAGGTTACTGACCAAAACGAAATTACAAGCGGCGTTTTGCCGTCAAGCAACTTTGCCGTATCAATCTTTCCTCCATTGGATGTCCCGACCATAACTGAAGGAAGTTGGGCAAAAGCGGCAATCTGCACCAGCAGAAGTGCCGAAATGAAAGTAAAAACTCTTCTCATATATTTTGTGTTTAATTTTCCTCTTGCAGTCTGCAAATTTAGGCTATTATTACTCAAAAATCCAAATGAAAACAGTCGAAAATCCCGATTTGGGACAGATGAAACTGTGCTCAGACAGTGTGCTCTAATCATTTGAAAGGGGATTTTCACCAACTTGAGAGACTGCTTCTGTATTTATACCCTATTGATATTTAATAAAATACAAGTTTAATCTTGAATTCTTAGAAATAATTTCACCAATTTTTGCACAAAAAATTGGTGACTTTAATTATAGTTTTTAACTTTGCCGCTGAAATGGTCAGCTTATTAGAAAATACTATTCTAAATCTTTCAAATATTATGAAACGTCATTGTTACAATCTGTTGAAGACTGTAGCCGTTTTCCTCATTGGGGGGGGCATAGTCTTCTCTAGCTGCGTGCAGGAAGCGGTGGACACCACTCCTTCTGCATCTCTTGTCAGCGTTACGGCTGGAATTACTTCCGCTGACGTGGTTCTCAAGACAGCCAACATCACAAGTTATGCCTATCTCTTATCCCCAAGTGGTGAGTCTTCCACCACAGATCCTGCCGTGATTTTCATGACCGGAAAAAGCGGGGCTATTTCTGACGGAGAGCATACTATCACAATTACCGGACTCGAGGGTGATAGCGAGTACTCTGCTGTTGTTGCTCTTAAGACAGTTTCTGAAACGTATTTCGAACAGTTATTAACATTCGATGTTAAGACAAAAGCATACGAAGAAGTAATAACATTGGTTTCAACTTCAATGAATGGTTTGTCTTTCCATATTGAGATGCCTTCAGAAGTTCTGGAAAGAAATAATGTAATCAGGTACGAGGTTGCTTCACTCCCTGATTACTTATCCGCAAGACAAGGATACTTTAGACCAAATCTTGATATGGATCTGCTCTACTACAACTCTCAAAAATACTGTGACAAATCTGCGACTTACGTCTATGATGACAGCACTATTTACGAGGTGGATGAAGATGGAAATCATATTTTGGATGAAGACGGCAGTGAGATTATGCTTCATAACCCATATTCTCCGGGAGAGCCGATAGTTGTATTTGCAGGAGAGTTTGGCTGGACAGAAGATACCATGTTTGGTTTCCCTGGTTACTTTGATCCTATGTTCGATACTGACAATTATTACGCAAATAATTCAGGTGGTGATGGTCCTATGCCTTGGTCAACAAAAGCCGGATTCAGTGCTATGCCATTGGATGAAGATACATACTGGACTGGTTTCCACGACAGAAAACTTGTGGTTATTGACCAACCTTCTGAATTGGACGCGAACATTGATATAGAGTGTGACATTCGTGCAACCTCTGGGACCATCACTATGACTCCAGATGAGAATGTAGCTTTGTATTGTGTAGCAGTAATCGAGGATGCATATTACCAAATGGTGTTGGATGATTTTCTGTTAGGAAACGAGTCTTATTTGCAGTGGTTTACAACATCGTATTTCATAACTGCAGCCAATATCGGACTAAGTACATATTTTACAGAACCTACAGTTCTCGAATTAACTGATTTCTTTGGACCACTTGAACCGGAAACTGATTTCCATTTGCTCGTGACTGCCATGGGTGATGAAAAGGGAACAAGTCAGAAATTCTATCACCAACAATTCAGCACGAAGGCAAAAACTCTTCCTGCACCTCAAATTAATGTTTCTGCAATATCCAATCCTAACGGTGAGGAGTCTCCGTACGAGGTGTGGTTCAATGTTAAATGCCCAACTCAGGATATTGTTGAAGCAAAATATGGTGCCAACTATCTCAGGGAATGGACCTTGGCGAAATGGTATGAATCCATTTCACAATTCCTCGAGTTTAATTCTCAACCATTTACCGCATCTGATATAGCTGAAATTAACAGCGAAGAAGGCCTGAATATGATGTTTACCACACTTCCGGGACAGACAACAAGGCTTGCTGTTATAGGTTATAATGAAGAAGATACATATAACCTGATATCTGGCTGGGATGATCCTGCAGTTGCTGAACAGACATCAACAGATGAACCTGTTAAACCTTCTGTTGAATCGAAATATTTCGAAGCACTCCTGGGCGACTGGACTATGAGCGCTTCAGCTTCAAAGTGGGATTATTATTCTAATAAATTCCTAGATCCAGAAGAAATGTCCTGCAAAATCACAATAATGAACTCTCTCAAATGTCCTGAAACTCTCAGCGAAGCAGACTATGCTGCATATCCGTCTAAGAGTAAGGAAGAAGTTGATGCCCTTTATGATGGATTGAAGCAGGAAATTGCTGAGTTCAATGCCTGGTTGAAAGGACAGAATCGTTTGCTTTGTGTTGGATTTGGCTTTGAAGCTGACAGCTATTCAGGCTATTTTACAACCAAAATGCCGTATGATTTATTCGTAGATAGTTATTATAGTGCTTATGACAACAATTCTCTGATTTGGGATTTCGGTCCAAAATGGTATTTAGAAGTTCTTGAAAATGGACAAGTTGTAGTTCCAGTGAACTATGCTAAACAATTCCCTATGTCAAATCACGGAGGAACAGAAATTTCCTTGGCCGGGTTTGGAACCCAGAGTGATGGTACAATGGGTTATCTGAATATGCTTGAAGAATACGCTGATCTTCTTTTCCCAGTTGATTTGAAAGAAGATAACAATTCCTTTGTTGTGAATCCTGCAGTTTATAATGGTTCTGATTATTATTTGCAGGCAGCCTGTCCTGCTAATTATGGACAACTCACATATGCCGGATGTAGAATCAATGAAGGTATTTCATTCTCAAGAGGTTGGGAGGAAGTTTCGGATGATGTAGCATCTACAAAAGCTGCTGTAAAATCTGCTGCAAACCAGAACTTTGTGAAATCAACATCTCACGTAAAACGCAAGACACCATTTGTCAATAAACGTGCAAACTATGAAAAACATAATCTGAATGTTATTACAAAGGAGTCGTTCGAGGAGTTTTTGAAAAAGAAGTATGAAACATCCCGTCGCTAAGTTCTTGTTAGCGTCCACTTTAGGTCTGTTGTGCTGGACTCGGTCCGGTGCACAGACCTTTTTGGACAAAGGAAAGTTCTCCGCAAGTCTTGAGACCAACAATGTGGTCTATGTGAATGACGAGGCAATCGGAGCGGAGGCTCCCGAAGACAGGTTCGGCTCGAACTCCTATCTCAAGATGGATTATGGAATAGGGAAGTTCTCCGCCGGTCTGCAAATCGAGACCTACCTCCCGGCCCTCTACGGATTTGAATTGGGGCAGCAGAACGACCCGAAAAAGTTCTTCCTCGGCTCGAAATACGTCCGATGGTCAGCAGACCAGTTAACCATTCACGTAGGAGACATTTATGACCAGTTCGGCAACGGACTGGTGTTCCGTTCTTATGAAGACAGGAATCTTGGATTCAACAATGCCCTGGAAGGTATATATGCTTCCTTCAATCTGAACAACTGCTTCACTCTTAAGGGAATGTACGGCAGACCGAGGCTCTACACCGACCACGCCGGTTCCTGGGTGCGTGGAGCCAACTTGAACATCTCCTTCGGGGATATCTTCAAGTGGAACAGCATAGTTCTGGACCTGGAAGGAAGTTATGTGAACCGCTACGAGAGCTTGGAGAAGGAAAGCGACTATGTGTTCAGCGATATGGGAGTGACCAATCCGAATGTACACCTCTATTCCGGTGCAATCAATTTCGGCTGGAACGGCCTCTCCCTCAAGGCTGAATATGCCGCCAAGAGCAGGGACCTCTGCACTTTCTCTGAGGGAAAATCCAGCAGGGGTGCGACCATCTTTGCAGAAGCCAACTACGCCTATAAGACATTCAGTGCATCTGCCACTTTCCGGCTCGTGGACCATATGGGCACAATGCTTTCCCTTTATGGAAACGGCACCTGCAACACCCTCAATTACATTCCTGCCCTCAGTCGCCAGTACCATTATCTTCTGGCCAATCTGGAGCCATATCAGGTGAACCTTGTGGGAGAATGTGCCGGCCAGGCTGACCTCTATTACACACTCCGTAGCAAATCCAGCCGCAGCAAATACTGGATTTTCCACGCAAACTTTTCCACTGCCTGGACCATCTCCGGGAAGCAGACCGACGATGGCAGCCGCAGAATGATGTGGATGGACATAGACGCCGATGCCGAGTGCCACTGGTCGAAGGCTCTCAAGACCACCTTCCTCTACTCCCGTCAGGAATACAGTCCGAGCCACGGATACCAGCCCGGCACAATAGCATCCAATATCTTCGTTGTGGATGTGCAGTACAAGTTCAACAGGACCTATTCGCTTCGCGGAGAACTCCAATATCTTTATGCCGTTGCCAAGGGATATGAGAATAATATGCTGCCTTCACAATATGAAGGAGACTGGGTGGCTGCCCTGCTGGAATTCAGCATAGCCCCTCAGTGGAATATCTATGCTTCGGAGATGTACAACATCGGCAGAAATCAGCATTACTACAATGCCGGTGTGAGTTGGGCAAAGGGACGGACCCGTGCCCAGCTAAGCTATGGACGAAACCGCGCCGGTTATGTCTGCTCTGGCGGAGTCTGCCGTTTCAGTCCCGCGTACACCGGATTGAACCTTTTGCTGACAGTGGTATTTTAATCAGCTGGGCAGACAGTTTTCATTTTTTAAGTTAAGTTATTGATTATGAAAAATTTATATAAAGTATTAATTTTGACCTTGTCAGTTTTTCCGGGACTTTGTTCGTGCAGTTTGACAGGCGAGGAAAATGATAATCCCGCTTCCGAGCTGACCATTGAGGTGGACAACCCTTTGATTTCAGCTGACGGGGAGTCCTGTGCTAAATTGACTGTCAAGCAGGGAGGCAAGGATGTTACTTCCGAAGTGACTTTCTATGATGCGGCAAAGAATGTTCCCGTGAATTTGCCTGATGCCAAATTTTCAACCACAACTCCCGGAAAATACTCTTTCTGGGCTTCCTACAAGGCTTATATTTCATCGAGCATTTCTGTAGTAGCCATTTCTGCAAAAGTGCCGGAAGTGCCAGCAGACCCGCAGCCGGAGAGCCTGGATTTCAGCCGCAAGGTGCTTGTAACCCAGTTTACCGGAACTGCTTGCGGCTATTGCCCGTTTATGATAAATATTCTAAGGAAGTTTGCCGCTGAGGACAGCAACAAGGACAAATACGTACTGGCTGCCTGCCACACTTATACAGACAGTGACCCAGCTTTCCTCAGTACCAATATTGATGGGGCGATGGGAGTTACAGGATATCCGTCAGTTGTTCTGGATTTGAACAAGTCCACAAAGTTCTCCGATTACAACAGTTACACCAAATTCCAGAGCATCTTCAATGCAGAATACTCCAAGGAGTCAGCCCAGGCAGGAATCAGCGTGGCAACAGTTCTTGACGGGAACCAGCTCGTGGCCAAATGTTCCATCAAAGCTGCCCAGAGTCAGGAATACCGTATCGCAGCCTGGCTTTTGGAAGACGGTATAAAGGCAAATCAGGCCAATAATGGTGCTGAAGGAGATTTCTCAACACACGACAATTGCGTGCGGCTTATACTGGGGCAGAATACCAGCAAGGATTTCACAGGAACTTCTTGCAAACTGGCCAAGGGAGAAACTGCAAGCCAGTTTATAATGATGGATGTCGACCCGTCTTGGGTTAAGGAAAACCTTCACGTGATAGTCTTTGTCTGCACAAATACCAGAGGCTCGTTTATGGTCAACAATGTCGTGGATTGCCCAATCAACAGCAGCGTAAGCTATTCCTACGCCAACTGATTCTCAATCCCACAGAAACCCACAGGCACGGTACGGCAAACAGCAGCCCTACCGTGCCTGTTTTATCTTTCCGTCGCAATCTGACATACCTGTTCAGTTTCATAAACAGTTTTGCGGAGAAAATCTCTGAAAGAATTGATGTCGGTGAATTTGTCCTGGGTCTCGACACTGATTGTTTCTCCTATCAGGACTCTGTGGACTTCATTTTTCTTGTTGAAAACTTCGCTCGGCAGGCGTAGCAGGCGCAACTTCCAGTCAATCAGACCCAAAAGGTAATAGAACATTGAATTGCGGTCTGCGAAGCGGATAGGGATAATAGGGACGCGGGCTTTCTTTATCAGTTTCACAAGGCTTTCTTGCCATTCCCTGTCTGATATGTCCCTGGTTTTCAGATGTAAATCAGATACGGCTCCCGAAGGGAAGAAGCCCATTGGATGTCCTTGCTGCAAGTGCAGAAGCGTTTCCCGTACTCCGTTCAGATTTATTTTGTCCCCGGCCTTCTTTTCGGTCGTAGTCGGATTCACTGTGATGAGCGCTGGTCTCAGGGGTTCGATTCTCCCCAGCAACTGGTTCACCATCACCTTGAAATCCGGTCTCCTTTTCAGCATTATGTTCAGAAGAAGTATGCCGTCCAGATGGCCGTAGGGATGGTTGCTGATGGTAATGAATGCTCCTTGGGGCAGTTCTTCAAGGCGCTGGGGATTGCCTATTGAGCAACGGCAGCCTATTTCCTGTACCAGTTTCTCAGAGGCTTCTGCCGCTCCCAGCCCCCATATGCTGTTGTAGAGCCTGTTGCATTTGTTCACGTTCAGCAATGCCATCAGCATTTTACCGAATGCTCGCCCCCAGGGTCCTTTGAAAACAGGTGCAAGCTTGCCCAATTCTTCGATGCTGAGCAACTCGTGTTCGGGACGTTGGCGTCTCTTTCTGAATACCACGGACTCAGCGAGAAAATAGTTGAGAATTCCCGAAATGCAGACCGCTACGAGGTTGCATAGCCACGCGTCCCAATGGAATATCCTTTCGCAGAGCACCAGGAAAATCATCTTCACGATGAAACCGAAAATGCAGGAGATGTTGAATCCCCAGAAATGCCTCCAGAAACTGCGTGCAGAACCCCTGTCTGTGATGCGGTTGCGCCAAATCCAGAAATAGGACATTATGAAATTGACTAATGTCGCGATTTCAAAGGATATGGCAGGTCCCACCCAGTATTCGCCCCAGTAGTTGAAACTCTGCCAGAATCCGCTGTCAGGATGATTGGCGGCGGCAAGTTGAAGGGTGTAACCCACAAGCCACAGTACCCCCGTGTCCACGATAGTCCCCACGGCCCGGCTCACAATGAACTCAGTCCATTTCCGGAAGGTCAGAAAAGAATCTTTGCCCATAGCTCTTCTATTCAGGAATCTTCCCGTCAAATGTCTTTGGAGGATCAATTTCGGATAGCACTTTTTCCTCCTTGGTTTGGGAAACTATGAGCAGCATAAAGATGATGCAGGCAAGTCCAAGCGCAATCCAGTCGAAAATGGTATAGATTCCGTTCAGGCTTTCCAGACCGCCCCCGAAGCATTCCACCTGAGTGATGAAACGGCTGTCCTGCCAAGGGAAATAAATCAGGAAAATGGTGAATGCCGCGGCTATGACCCTGAATTCGGTAGGTCCGAGTTTGCCGTAGGTGAGTTTGAATTCATTTTTGAGGATTGCACCGATATAGGTGTGGACGGAAATTGCAAGATAGGCGACAAGGACCAGCAAGGCTATGTCCATACGGCAGATAGGGGAGGCACCGGCGCCTATGCACATGACAGTAATTGTGAATATGTCCACGTTGTGGTCGATGAAAAAGCCATAGACTGGTCTTTGTGTATGCCTCACACGGGCCATAGAGCCGTCCAGACTGTCCCCGTACCAATTGACGAAAAGTCCGAATACAGAGAGCCACATCCAGTTCAAACCGTAGTTCGAGAGCACAAATCCGAGTGCGCACAGAATTGCCCCTATAGTCCCTACAAATGTTAACATATTGGATGTCACCCATTTGGGCTGTTTCTTGGCCAGCCAAACCAATGCTTTCTTTTCAAGGCCGTTCAGAATCGATGTCTGGATTCTGGTGGCTTTTTCGTTTCCCATAATATGTCGTTTAGGGGGATAATTTCCCGGTTAAAATAACTTGGCATCACTCGGATGCACAAAATATCTCAATGTGCGGCAAATTCTGCACCAATTGTGGAAAAATCTGACAAATTTGCAGAAAAAGAATATTTTCAAATTTAAAATGTGTAATTTCGCGTCGTTTGTCAGACTTGAATTATGTACTCATTCGTTCTCAGCATTATTGCCCTGATTTTGGGCTATTTTTTATATGGAAAATTCGTTGAAAAGGTTTTCAAGCCCGATCCTGCACGCATCCCGCCTTCGATTGCTCAGAAAGACGGGGTGGACTATGTGCCTATGCCGGCCTGGAAGGTCTATATGATCCAGTTCCTGAACATAGCCGGCACCGGTCCTGTATTCGGAGCCATAATGGGTGCTATGTTCGGTCCTTCTTCCTATCTCTGGATAGTCTTCGGGGCCATTTTCGGGGGTGCCGTACACGATTATTTCAGCGGTATGCTGTCTATGCGCAACGGCGGCGCGGGACTTCCGGACCTTGCCGGCAAATATATGGGCAAGGGGATGAAAACTTTTGTTCTGGCTTTCTCCATCATTGTTCTGCTGCTTGTCGGAACCGTATTTGTGTACAGTCCGGCCATTCTCTTGAGCCAGATTGCGGGAGACGGTTCCAGAATGTACGTAATGATATGGATTGTGGTCATCTTCATCTATTATCTCATAGCCACAATGCTTCCTGTGGACAAGGTCATAGGAAAAATTTATCCGCTGTTTGCATTTTCGCTTCTGTTTATGGCTCTTGGCCTTATGGTTTGCCTCTTTGTAAAATGGCCCACTATTCCCGAATTCTGGAACGGCCTGGGCAATCTTGGTGAGCAACAGGGACTTATGAGCGGGCAGAGCATCTTCCCTTGTCTGTTCGTTACCATAGCCTGCGGTGCTGTGAGCGGCTTCCACGCAACCCAGAGTCCTATGATGGCACGCTGTGCAACCAATGAGAAATTGGGCAGGCCAGTTTTTTACGGGGCTATGATTACCGAAGGTGTGGTTGCACTGATTTGGGCTGCGGTCTCTTCCTGGTTCTTCTTCGGTGGGGGAGCAGAAACAGTAGGGCTCAATCTGTCGGCATCGGCTCCGAGAATTGTTGTGGCAGTTTCGATGTCCTGGCTCGGAATCCTGGGCGGAATACTCGCAGTCATCGGCGTGGTTGCAGCACCAATCACCAGCGGAGATACTGCATTCAGAAGTGCACGTATGATCATTGCCGATTTCCTGCACTTGGATCAGAAGCCTATACGTAACCGCCTGTATGTCAGTTTAGCACTCTTTGTCGTGGCCAGTCTGCTCCTGTGGTTCAATATAGCGGATGAGAATGGCTTCAATGTCATCTGGCGCTATTTCGGATGGGCAAATCAGACTCTTGCGGCTGTGATGTTGTGGATTGCGACTGTCTATCTCGTGAAAGACCGCAGGAATTGTGCATATCTGATGACCTTGTTGCCGGCTTCATTTATGACTTCGGTCTGCCTGACCTATCTCTGTGTTGCGAAAATAGGCTTCAATATGCCTCAGAACTGGTCCTTGCCTATAGGAGCCGGGGTCTTCGTTCTCTGCATAGTGGTGTTCTATATTTGCAAGACTGTTTCAAAATCTTCCAAAGTGCAGAAATGAACTTTATCCCAAGGCGACATCAAGCACCATCATCAGTGAGAAGCCGATGGCGAACATAATGGTTCCCAGGTTTGAATGTTTGCCCGCAGACATCTGGGGAATCAGTTCTTCCACAACCACATAGAGCATGGCTCCAGCCGCAAAACTGAGCAGATAAGGCATAAAAGGTACTATGGCGGATGCCAGGAGTATGGTGAGGACGGCGCTCAGCGGCTCCACGATTCCGGACAAGATTCCGTAAAGGAAAGATTTGTTGCGGGAAGTGCCGCAGGAAACAAGTGGCATAGAGACGATGGCACCTTCGGGGAAATTCTGTATGGCTATGCCGATGGCAAGAGCCAAAGCTCCTGAAAGACTGATTGCTGCGCTGCCGGTAAGCCATCCGGCGTAGGTGACTCCCACAGCCATACCCTCCGGAATATTATGAAGGGTAATGGCCAAGACAAGTTTTGTGCTTCTGCTGAGCTTGCTCTTCGGCCCTTCGTCCTCTGTTCCGTTGTTGTGGACGTGCGGGATGCAGTGGTCCAACAGGAAAAGAAACATCATACCAGCCCAAAAACCGACCACCGCCGGCACGAAAGCAAACTTGCCCATACCGGAGGCCTGGTCCATAGCAGGAATCAGCAGGCTCCAGATTGATGCGGCCACCATCACTCCGGCAGCGAAACCGGAAAGCGAATTCTCGGTCCTGGCACTCATCCCGCCTCTTAAAAAATAGACACAGGCAGCACCGAGGGCCGTGCCGACAAATGGTATCAACAATATCCAGATAGAATTTTCCATTATCATACTCCTGTTTAGATTACTAAAGGTTCTGAAATCGGCGAGACCTTAGCAGAATCACTCCCTTGCCTTGTGGATGATATAAGTGACAGTGCCCCAGACGCTGAAGTCGTCTTCCGCCGAGATGGGGATTTTCGGATATGCGGGATTTGCAGGCACCAGCCATCCGTGACCTTCTTCCCTGATAATCCTTTTGAGGGTGTACTCCCCGTTGAGTTCACACATTGCAATTTCGTGAGGGGAGGGATTGCGGTTGCTCTTGTCCACGATTACTATGTCTCCGCTTATCACTCCGGCGTCAATCATAGAGTCTCCTTTCACTCTTATGAGGTAGGAAGCCTCCGGGTTGGGGCACAGAAGAGACAGAAGGTCTATCTCCTGGGATTTTTCGTCATTGTCCAGGGGGACCGGAAAACCTGCTGCCACCCTGATGTCGAAATAGGGGATAGTCCGTCCCGATGAAAGCTCGGACATAGCTGTGACTTCACCGATTCCGGCAGGTTCCCTGTCTTTCCGGTCAAGAGCCCGGGTGAGGGTCTTCCTGATGAAATCGGTGCGGTTTTCCATACTGTCCAATGCTCTTGCAAGTGAGCCGGGAGCACGGAAGGCAATCATTTTGCTGTCACCTTTGGGCCGCCCTGCACCGGGACGTGCTCCACCTCTTTTTGCGGAACTTTTCATAATTGAGTTCTTTTGGGTGCAAAGATAATACAAATATTTGAAAAATGTATTACAATATTCGTTAAGTAATCCTCAAAAAATAACCTGCATCATTTTTGAAAATTACTTATTACCTTTGCCCGAAAATTTCAAAATTATGAGAAGATATTCAGTGACACTTTCTACAATGATTTTACTGGCTGCAGCAGCTTGCAGGCCCGAAAACCGGACAGCGCCGGTGCCTGCCATCGACTTGTCAAACCTTGACACCACGGTCGCACCTGGTGCCGATTTTTACGAATACGCAACTGCCGGATGGCAGCGCAATCATCCTCTTAAGGCCGAGTATTCCCGATATGGTTCTTTTGATGTGTTGCGGGAGAATAACGAAATACGCCTCAACGAACTCTTCAGATCATTGACCGGGGTCAAGGCAAAGAAAGGTAGCGTTGAGCAGAAGATTGCAGACCTTTATAATATGGGGCTCGATTCCACCCGCCTCAATGCAGAGGGCGCGGCTCCGATTCTGCCGTACCTCGAACAGCTGGAGGCTATAAACGATGCTGAGAGTTTCGCAAGGGCTCAGGGCAAGTTCGGACTTGGAGGTTTGGACGGCTGCTGGGGCATAGGAGTGGATGCTGACCTGATGGACAGCGGAACCAATGTGCTGTATCTCGGAGAGAATGGTCTGGGGCTCGGCAACAGGGATTACTATCTGAATGAGGAAAATGCATCCCTGAGAGATGGCTATAAGGCCTACCTTGCCAAGGTGTTCAGCCTGGCCGGATACGAAGATGCCGCACAGAGGGCGGAGGATGCCTTCAGTTTCGAGATGGCTATTGCAGTGCCTTATTGGTCAATGGTGCAGCAGAGGGATATGGAGGCTCAGTACAACCCCATGAGCAGCGCAGAAGTCTGTGAGGCCTATCCGGGTATGCATTTCGACAGCTATCTCGCCGAGATGGGACTGCCGCAGCAGGAGAAAATCATAGTCTGCAATCCTTCCTATTTTGAGGAATTGAGCAAAATCATCGGGCAAAGTTCTCCGGAGGTGCTGCGCCATTATCTCCAGGCACAATTGCTGACTTCTGCCTGCGGCAGCCTCAGCGATGATTTCTATGAGGCATCCTTCGAGTTCTTCTCCCGCCAGATGTCCGGCATCCAGGAGCAGAAGCCACGATGGAAGAGAGCGATGGCAGTGCCGAACAGCATACTAGGCGAGGCTGTGGGCCAGATGTATGTGGCCAAATACTTCCCCGAGAAGGATAAGGCGCGTATGGAAGAGATCGTATCAAACATCCAGAAGGCTCTGGGCCAGAGGGTGGCCGCTCTGGACTGGATGAGCGAAGAGACCAAGGCCAAAGCTCAGGAGAAACTGTCCGCCTTCATCGTAAAGATAGGATATCCGGACAAGTGGAAGGACTATTCCAGCTTGGAAATCAACCCGCAACTGAGCTATTATGAGAACCGTATTGCCGCTTCCCGCTGGTATGTGGCCGACAATCTGTCCAAACTGGGCAAGCCTGTGGACAGGAGCGAGTGGGGAATGAGTCCTCAAACAGTCAATGCCTATTACAATCCGACCACCAACGAAATCTGCTTCCCTGCAGGCATACTGCAACCTCCTTTCTATAATTCCGATGCTGATGACGCTGTGAATTACGGAGCCATCGGAGTGGTGATTTCTCACGAGATGACCCACGGTTTCGACGACCAGGGACGCCTTTTCGACAAAGACGGGAATATGAACAATTGGTGGACCGAGGCAGATGCCCAGGCATTCAAGGCAAAGGCTGCAGGGCTCGTGGAGCAGTTCAATCAGGTGGAGATACAGCCGGGACTGATGGCCAACGGCGCTGCCACTTTGGGAGAAAACATAGCTGACCAGGGTGGCCTGCGTATTGCTTTCACCGCACTTCAGAATTCCTTTGCCGGCAAGCATCCCGAGCCTTTGGACGGGTTCACTGCCGAGCAGCGGTTCTATCTGGCTTACGCAACCCTCTGGGCACAAAACATCACTCCTCAGGAGGAGTCCCGCCTCACTTTGCTGGACGTACATTCTCTGGGACGAAACAGAGTCAATGTCACACTGCGCAATCTGGACACATTCTTCGATGCCTTCGGAATCAAGGAAGGAGATCCTATGTTCAGACCGGAGAGTGAGCGCGTCGTAATCTGGTAGAGCATCATCTAATCAAGCTTGAAATGGCGCTGTTCCTTCTGATATTCGCGGTGATTATATTCACCTGTATATTCTTCAACAAGTTTTCCGGAAAGGTCGGAATCCCTGTCCTGCTCTTCTTCCTGATGCTGGGTTTTCTGTGCGGCAGCCGCAATGACGACTTTGCCGAAAACTGGGGCTGGGTGGTAGGAAACATAAGCACCATTGCGCTTGTCTTCATAATGTTCTATGGAGGTTTCGGGACAAGATGGAAATCTGCCAGACCGATTGCAGTGGAAGCCGGTCTGCTTGCCACGGTAGGAGTGGCCCTTACGGCATGCTTCGTGGGGCTGTTCTGCCATTTTGTGCTGGGATGGGCGTGGCTTGAGAGTTTTCTGATGGGAGCAGTCATCAGTTCTACGGATGCGGCAACGGTTTTTTCCATTCTGCGTACCCGCAAATTGGGTCTTAAGAACAACAGCGCTCCTATTCTTGAGGTGGAAAGCGGTTCCAACGACCCTATGTCTTATATGCTCACGGCCGTTATGTTGTCTCTTTTCAGTGGCGGCATAACGGCTGGAGGCATAGTCTGGCAGGTTTTCGCACAGATAGTCTTCGGAGCTGCCGGAGGATTGTCGATAGCTGCCGCTGCCGTGTTTCTCCTCAGAAGAATCAATTTCCAGAGAAACGGATTCGACCTGCTGCTGTTCATTGCAACTGCGCTTGCAGCATATTCTTTACCGGAGCTGTTCGGTGGCAATGGCTATCTGAGTGCCTATATCGTGGGCATCGTCCTTGGCAATACCGACTTTCCCGAGCGGAAGTCTCTGGTTTCTTTCTTCGATGCCATCACAAGCCTTATGCAGATAGTCATTTTCTTCTTGCTTGGAATGCTGGCTATACCGTCGAATCTGTTTCATTCACTGCTGCCGGCCCTGGCAATATTCATATTCCTTACTCTTGCTGCACGCCCGCTTGCTGTGTGCGGGGTTCTGGCCCCTTTCAGGAAATATCCATTCAAACAATTGGAACTGATTTCTTTTGTCGGACTCCGTGGGGCAGCATCAATCGTTTTCGCCATCAATATCCTCACTTCGGGTGTCGAGATGCAGAACGACATATTCAGCATTGTATTCTGTATTGTGCTGCTGTCCATAGCATTTCAGGGTTCGCTTATTCCAGCCGTCGCGAAGGCCACCGGAATGACTGACAGCGGAGAGGATGTGATGACAACCTTCAGTGATTTCAGTGAAAACGCGGAAATGTCCTTCGGGGCTATACGCATAAAGGAAACCAGCAGTTGGAACAATCGTCAGATCAAGGACCTGGATTTGCCGCAGGACTGCATTATCGCTCTTGTGGTACGGGGCGATCTCCGCATAGTGCCGAAAGGCAGCACCTTGCTCGAAACAGGTGACGAAATCGTCCTTTGCACACGTTCATTCCAGGACTGCAGCACAGACAGTCTCATCCAGCATCCTTTGTCCGACAACAGCAAGTGGGCTGGTCATAAGGTGTGTGAATATCCCCAAAAAGACGGAAGCCTTCTCGTGATGATCCAAAGAGGTGAGGAAAAAATCATTCCTAACGGGGACACCATCCTCGAGGCAGGTGATGTCATTGTGCTGCTCAAAAGGGAAAATGCCGCAGACTGTTAGTCGCCGGTTATTTTCAATAATCAGGAGAATCTTTATCAATGCCAGAGAGCCGCTTCAATGAGCGCTGCAAGGTCTGAACCCTGGACATAGTCGATTGACGGGATTCCTGCGATGCGTGCAGCTTCGGTGTTGCGCGGCGAGTCGTCGATGAATAGCAGTTCATCAGCTTGCAGACCACTTTGGCGTATAGCTTCAAGATAGATTTCCTGCCCCGGTTTCATAAGTTTCATCGTGCTGGATATGAAGATTTTGTCAAAAAAATCAGTCAAGCTTATACCGACCCTGCTGAAGTCATCCGCACAGATGCGCATCATAATGGGATTGTTGTTGCTGAGCATAAATATTTTATATCCCCTTGCCTTCAATGACCGGAGGTAGGCGGCCTTTTCCTCCGAAGGTCCTTCGTAGAAACTTTTCATACAGGCATCAATGTCTTCGCGCACTGTCCCTTTGTTGCAGCGAGAGAGGACGAAATCGTAGAATTCATCTTCGCTGACCTTGCCTGCTTCCATATCCCCGTAAATCCCTTTCTGATGACAAGGGTCCAGATAGTCGCATATTTCCTTGAAACCTATTGATTTGTAGGCGGCTACGCAGCGGTCGTAGAACAAGTCTATCAACACTCCGCCCATATCGAAAATTATTCCTTTTGTCATATTAAATACTTCATTGCCAACGCATTGATATATCCTTGAGGTTGTTCAAATCACTGACATAGCCATTTTGGCGAATCTCCGAAAGACTCTGTATTCCGATAGGGTACAACATATCCTCAGCAATTAGTTCAAACTCCGCAAATATACAAATCTTTTGCGAGAGTGAGCTTGGCGTTAAAATGACAACTGTGAAATGTATGGATCAAAGAGATAGAAAATGTGGCGCAGATTCAAATTTATCTCAGTCAATTCTTGTTGATAATTACATAATATTTCATAAATTTGCGCTGCTTAATCCATTAAGCAAAAATAGAAAGCGTTTGACATATTCCTATTCGATGAATCTGGACAATTCTCGTAGTACAAGGGATGATGTTTATACGCTTGCGCTGGCTATATGTGCGAGTTTCTACTCACGATATAGCGGAAGTGTGAGTCGTGATTCATTATTCGTACTACAGGCAGTCCAGAGCCCATCGGATGAAGAATGGTCAATGTGGCTCACACTTCCTCAATAATTGTTTTTCCCATCATAGAGCCACAGATGGTAATTGGTTTAGAATGAAAAAACTGATTCCTCTTGTTCTGATGCTGATGACAGCGGTATCCTGCGTTTTCTCAGGACCATCCCACACTCCAAAAGTGGTTACTGCTCCGGAGCCTGCACAACCAAATGGTTATTCATCAGATGAGCAAAGTTCCACACAAGTGAATACTTTTACAACAAAAATTCCTGTTGTGAATGTATATCTGGAGACATCCGGAAGTATGAACGGTTATGTGAACAATGGGCAGTCGCAGTTCCAGCAGGTTGTGTATGATTATCTTTCAAACATAAAGAACAGCGGCCTTGTTTCAGAAATGAATCTGAATTATATCACCAATTGTGTCACACCTAAGGGCAATGATGTGAATTCATTTGTCAATACTTTGAATTCCACAGGATTGCTGCAGGCTTCTGGAAGTAAGGCAACTACAGACATAGCAGCTCTAATCGAGACTATCCTTGACAGTACAGAGCAAAATCAGGTTTCGATTCTCATAACCGACTGTATCTTTTCACCAGGTAATGTCCAGAATCCTCAAAATTATCTTGAGAATCAGAAAATTTCAATCAGGAACGCTGTTAAATCCTACTTAGACAAGAATGTTTTTGTAGGCTGTTCCATTTACAGGTTTATGTCAGATTTTCGAGGTAAGTACTTTGATTTCAGGAACAGACCAAGCAGAATTGATATGAAAAGGCCGTTTTATATCATTGTATTCGGCAATGCAGGACAGCTTGCATCGATTAAGTCGAAAGTTCCAGATGCCAATTTTATGGGGTCTCCTGTAGAGAGCACTTGGACCATTGTTAATGGGGACTTTTCGGATGTTGACGGACTGAATGATTATGGTCTTCTCCAATCTGGACCAGTGAATGGTGATTACAGGTGGAAATCTCCAACGTCACTGAAATCTGTAAAAATATCTTCAGACGGGTACTTCAAATTTACATTCGGGATTGATATGAAACTTCCTGTTTTGCTCTATGGGGAAGAATATGCTACCAATCCTGACAATTATTGCAATTTGATAAACAAACAGACGTCAGAGTCTTACTTCTTGTCCATACGGCAAAACAATGTCAAGTCTTCAAAATTTACTCACAATGCCACACTGATGTCAGAGAAACCTTTTCCGAAAGGGGAAATATCCGTCGTGTTTGACGGACGGATTCCGCAGTGGGTATATGACTGTACGGATTTGGACGACACAGTCTTGAAGGATGCCAATTCGGGTAAAACCTATGGATTCAGTTATATGTGTGAAGGAATTTATGCCGGGTTCCACGCCAATAACTCCAATAATATTACCGCCAAATATCACTTTGAAATAAACTGATAATCAATATGGAATTTTTTGCATTCTTTTACAGGCTCGCATTCTACGGAGAGCAACTTTTCCACCATCTGCACGGGTGGTCCGACGAGGCCAATGGGTATGTAGCCCAATCGGACAGGTTTCCTTTAATTTTTTCTGTTACCTTGGGAGTCTGCTTTCTAGCTTTCATCCTCTATTACTTCATTATTGACCATCCAAGGGCAAACAGATGGTATTTCTGGCTGATACCTTTGGGCGTGGTGCTTTTTACTGGTTTTGGACTGGCTTTCGGAATAGTCAGAACAGATATGGATTCGGGAGTGATTGCTGAATCGTTGAGTAACGATATCGGAATGGGAAATGCTATACTGTTTGGAGTGTACAATGGACTGCTGGGAGGAATCTTTTTCCTCCTTCTTTCGGCGCTTTTCCGATTCCCGAGCAGGAATAGTAAGCATTCACCATGGCCACTTCTTGTGACAAAGTTGAATAACAAAGGCATAAAGAATTATGAGTAAACTATACGTGTTCGGAATCGGAGGTACCGGTTCCAGAGTTTTGAGATCCTTGACAATGCTTCTTGCAAGCGGGGTCGAATGTGATGCAGATATCATTGTGCCTGTAATAATTGACCCGGATGATTCCGGAGCAGACAAGACAAGGACCATTGACTTGATGAACAATTATAGGGCAGTTCGCAGTAAATTGGAATTCAACCAGCATAACAGAAACCGTTTCTTCAGAACTGAAATCAAGCCTGTTGACGGGATGACCAATTTCATTTTACCGCTCCAGAATACAAGGGATTGCCGGTTCAAGGATTTTATCGCGTTCAACCAGTTGAACAAGGAGTCAATGGCATTTGTCAAAATGCTCTTTTCAGAGAAAAACCTGGATTCGGATATGAAGGTGGGTTTCAAGGGAAATCCGAATATTGGCAGTGTCGTGCTGAATCAATTTGCTGACTCCCAACAGTATAAGGATTTCTCCAACAGTTTTGAAGATGGGGACAGGATTTTCATAATCAGTTCAATCTTTGGTGGAACCGGTGCGAGCGGTTTCCCGTTGCTACTGAAAACACTCAGGTCTGACAAAAGTTCCCAATCCTGGAAATTCGTCAGCCAGGCAAAGATAGGGGCGGTAACAGTGCTTCCTTATTTCAATGTTACAGAAGACGAAAACAGTGGAGTGGATTCTTCAACTTTCATTTCCAAGACAAAGTCTGCTTTGGCATACTATAAGAAGAACATAAGTGATAATTCCAGCATCAATGCACTGTATTATCTTGGAGACAGTGTAACCGCCACTTATGAGAATCACGATGGAGGAGTGAAGCAAAAGAATAATGCCCATTTGATCGAACTCGCAGCGGCTATGGCTATCCTGGATTTCGCATCCCAGCCTGATGAGAAACTGGCTGGACAGACACTGCATTTTGAATACGGCCTTGAGACTCAAAAGGATGAGAGACAACAGGTGACATTTGCTGATTTGGGAAAGGAAAGTCGAAAACTGCTCTCTGTTCCTCTGACGCAATTTCTTCTTATGAAGAAGTATGTGGATTATGCTATGGACGGACAATACAAATACCAGCCTTGGGCAATAGACAACAAATTGGATGAGAATTTCTTTGATGGAGATTATGTCTCAACTGTGAAAAAGATTCTTGCAGACTATAACGAATGGCTGCACGAAATGTCTGGAAATATGCGCTCTTTCAAGCCTTTCAATGAGGAAAAATCGAATCCGTTATTCGATATTGTCAATGGGAAAGCCGCCAGAAAATATTATCCGCACTTTTTTACAAGAAACTATGCCTTGGTGGACAGCCTTCTGAACAAACGATGGAAAAAGTTCAACAAAGCCGCGACAAGGGAACAGAAATTCTGTGAGTTGTTTTTCAGGGCAACAGAAGATTTGGTCAAAAATAAATACAATTTCTGAGTATGGGAACAGTTTTGAGACTTCATAAGGAAGCAGACAATAATATAAAGGATTGGGTAGGCGGCACGCACAAATGCTACGGGGCAGATGTGATTGACCAGATAGAAGATCCGGGAGGAGCAAGGGCTGACAAAGAAATTACTTCGATTCCATCTCCATTTGCCCGTATAGACCTGGCCTGCAATGCTTTCAAGAATGTGGCAGAAAGCGAAACAATGGATGGTAGTACAATCTGGCATAAGATTGTGTCGGATTGCCTTGACATTGCAGAATTGTTTTTCAATTTTGACAAGTTGGCTGACAAACTGGAGATTCTGGTTTGGGACAAAACGAACGAACTTTCAAAGTTGGAGAACAGCTCTGTACGCGAACACCAGATTCTTGCAGGTACGCTCAAAATGTACCTTGAACAGGATGCGGCAGCATATAATTTTAATTTGCTGGACAAGGTGTTCCTCTTGCGTTACAAAGGCCGTGCAATGAAAAGCGATATGGATATCATCGGCGCAACATCTCCGCGTACATTGTTTTTCAGCAGTGCAAATGATTTGTCATATTGTTCTGATGATTTGAGACAAAGGGGAAGCGATAAACCTTTTGATAATGATTATGCACCTTTGTACAAGCGCGATTTTGCTTTCCAAAAATATTTGTATTCTTTGAGAATTGCATGTGGAGAAACGAAGTTTGCCGAGCGTTTTCCTGAATTCAATGAATATCTTCAGCAGAGCCGTCGTTTCCTGTCGAATGATCAGAAGGAAGCTTTGGAGAAACTTGATGAAAACAGTATATCTGATTTTCCGGAGTTTGCCCTTGGAAGCAATAGGGTTGAGGTAATTGGCTTGAGTTTGCATAAGAGTAATGCAATCAATCCGGATGAGATGAAGAGTGATTTCTTCATTGATTCCAAGATTTGGCACGGAAAACGTCCGTTGGTACTTCCTGTGGAATCAGGCAACAGATACTCGGATTTGAGATATGTTCAGGACAGGTGGCAAGGCGAAAATAGGGCGGAATATGCAGATTATCGTGATTTGGATTCCAGGACTCTCCCGTTTACTGCAGACAAATATCCATATCTTACTATCAGCGATTTCCTGACAACAGCCATTATTTCTACCCCATTGGGCATGAGCAGCAACTTCTTCAATGGCAATCTTGAGGATGATACTGATTGCAAATCCTTCCTTCTGCCGTTGAAGGATATTTTCTTCAAGTTCTTCACTGTCAAACAATTGATGGAGCCTATGCCGGACGGAAAGAATATGATTGAGATGAAGCCGTTCGGAGCGTCGAATGTTCGGGTAACTCTCAGGATTCCCGTGCAAAGAGGGAGGTATATTGAGTACGTGAGGGATTATAAGAAAACCGATGAGGAAATTTTTGAAGCCAAGAATGAAGGCAAGGTTATAGAAAGGAAGTTTGGCTTGGGAGTTTTGCCTCCTGTGGATTTCAACTCGCTCTCTGCAAATCCATATCAGCGTGTGGCATTCTTTGCAAAAAGCCGGAATAGCAAGTTGTCCTTTGCCGGGGAAAATGGTGTTGTGGATGCCTTTCATTCTGTCAGACGTGAAGCGGGGGCTGTTTGCAGTATTGAGTCTTATGTGATTGAGAATAATTTCGACAGGATTTTTGTGGAAATCGACAAGGTCAAAAATGTCGTAGTGCCTGTTCTACAGTCTTCGGGAACTGCCAAGAAATTCACTTTTGCAGTTGATTTCGGTACCACAAACACACATATAGAATACTCTGTGGATGACAGTCGTATTTCAAAGCCGTTTGACATCTCTTCGAGTGATTTGCAGATATTCAAGCTTCACAATGGATATGATAAAGAGGATAGGGATATCAGTGCCGGTTTCCTTGATGCATTTATCCCGGATACGATAGGTTGTGATGATGATTATGCCTTCCCGATAAGAACAGTTTTCGCAGAGTCCCTGAAAATAGATTACAGGAAACCTGTGTACAGTCTTGCTGATGGGAATATTCCTTTCAGATACGAGAAAGTGGCAAAACCTCAGTATGACAAATATGTGACCGACCTCAAATGGTCCAGCAAGGATACTGACAGGGTTCGGCTTTATCTTGACAATCTGTTCCTGCTGATGAGAAACAAGGTTATTCTCAGCGGTGGCGGTCTTGAGAATACCCGGATAATCTGGTTCTATCCTGCAAGTATGCTCAAGGCACATTGCAACAAGTTCTCGGATATCTGGAAGGAACTTTACAGGAAGTATTTCGGTGACAATGTGGAAGACAATCTCATAATGATGTCTGAGTCTGTTGCACCTTACAATTATTACAAGCGTGACTTGGGTGCCAAGTCCAATGTGGTGACTATTGACATCGGAGGAGGTACAACTGATGTGTTTGTGGTAGAGGAGAATAAACCCAGTCTGCTTTCGTCATTCCGTTTTGCAGCCAACTCGGTTTTTGGTGACGGATATAACTTCCCGATTACCGATAATGGATTTGTCAATGCCTTCAAAAATGAAATTGCCGGCTGTCTTGATGCTAATGGACTGAATGATTTGAAGGGTGCACTGAATTCTATCGAGAGTTCAGCGGACTCTTCCAATGATATTATTGCATTCTATTTCTCGCTTGCATCCAACAAATCCCTCAGGAACAAGAATAGAATCGATTTCCTCCAGATGTTGGACAAGGATGACAAGTTGAGATACCCGTTCATTGTATTCTACGGTGCAATAATTTATTATGTTGCATCAATGATGAAGGCCAAGAGACTTAATCTGCCTCAGACAATAGCATTCAGCGGAAACGGTTCCAAAACTTTGAAGGTTCTTTCCACTGACAAGAAGACCCTGGCCCAGTTTGCACAAATCATTTTTGAAAAGGTGTATGGGAAGAAATATTCCGGAGTGCCTCTGGAACTGATCCTGGAAGATGAGCCTAAGCTTGCAACTTGTAAAGGCGGTATTTCCGCGAAGGAGAATCTTTCTTTTGAGCAAATCAGAGAATTGAAGACTTCCTTGCTCGGAATTGACAACAGTACTGTGGCAAGTGATTTCAGATATGACGAAATCGGCAACAACGAAATTGCTTCCATTGCAGCCGGAGTATCGAAATTCATAGATTTCCTGTTTGAAGTCAATGATGAAAACGGCAACTTCTTTGTTGACAGTTTCTCTGCGGATGCAAGTGTTATCCGAAAGGTCAAGGCAATATGCAATGAGGACTTGGTTGAATACACGAAACAGGGATTGAGCAAAAAGATTGAAGAACTTGCTGCCTGGGGTACCGGCAAGGATTCTGTAATAGAGGAAACTTTGTTCTTCTATCCTATAGTTGCAATGCTCAGCAATCTCGCCCGTAAAATCAGGTAGTTATGGAACAGGTAATTTCAATGATTCCGTGGATTGTATCTGTGGTCGCCTTATTCGTTTCTGTTGCAGCTTTGGTTGTTGCTTTGGTGCTGTTTTCCAAATTAAGAAAATATCTTTCTGATAGCAGGTCTGTCTATGGTTACGGCAGTGAGGAAGCTAATATTAGAGATGAAATTGTTGATGTTTTCCTCACCAGTCCACGCGTACGAAGCAGTTTACCAAAGCCTGAAATAGTGGAAAAGCACATCAGTGTGGAGGTGTCAGAAGCACAAAAACGCCAGATTGTCGAAGAAGTGATAGCGTCGGTCGGAAGGCCAAAACAGGAAGCTGGTTGCAAAGAGGTTTCCTCAAACCCTATACGTTATGCCTCTGCATATAATCCGACAATGGAAAACTTTGCTTCCATATCTGAATCCCCCAATGATTCTACAGTATTTGAGCTGAGATATGCTGAATCAATGGAGGAGGGGACATTCACATTGTTCAAGGGCGCTTACGACAGAATTCGTGAGGTTCACGATTTCCTTGAAGGGGCATGTGAGAGCCAGGGAAATGGCCGCACAATAAGCATTCTCAACCAAGGAAAATTCATTGTTGCGGATGGCAAAACAAAGATTGAAACCAAGTTGAATGTGAAATTTGAATAGTGAGTTTTGAAATGAACGGGATTGATACAAGATTTGTGGTGCCTGGAATTATTTTGCTTGTCGTAGTAATTCTTCAATTATGGAGTTTTGTCCGTACAGTCAGATTGAGGCAACTACTTAAAGCAATTTTTCCAAAACAACCTTATGAGGATCTTTCAGCTGTCCTGGCAGACGATGGGGTCAGTGTGCAGATTGATTATAACAATAAGAGAGAACATAGCCGTCAGTTTGAAAGTATTGTCAGCGCAATAAACAATTATTTGAAAAAGAACAGTGGAGCAGCTGACTATTCAACACTTAAAGATATCACTGACCGTCAGACAGATACATTGGAAGCCCAAATCGATGCTTTGGTGCCTGTCCCGATTTATTTAGGCCTTTGCGGAACCGTATTGGGCATTGTTATCGGTGTCGGTGTCCTTTCTTTCGGGGAAGGGTTGGATTCGCTGCTTACCATTTCAGCGCAGACAATTGACAATGCCAATGCTGGGGCACAAGGTATCAAAGCCCTTCTGCAAGGTGTGAGTGTGGCAATGCTATCTACTTTTTCCGGGGTATTTCTGTCCATTATCGGAGCTATCTGCAACAGAAGAATGGGCAGAAAGGGGGAAGACCGGAAAAACGATTTCCTGAACTGGATGCAGGGAGAACTGCTGCCTCAGATGAAGCACGATATGGCCAGCACCCTCATCATTCTTCAAAAGAATCTTGCAAAATTCAATAAGGACTTTGCAAGCAATTCGAGTAATTTGAATGATATCTTCAAAAATATCAATACAAGTTATAAAGAGAATACGAAACTGTTGGAGGCTGTGCAGAGACTGGATGTGAATGCAATGGCCGAAGCGAATATAAAGGTGCTGCAGGAATTACAGGCCTGCACAAATGAGATCAATGATCTTCATACCTTCCTGGATCAGTCCAACAGATACCTCAAAAGTGTTGAGGTGCTGAATGGAACTCTGAATGACCACCTTGACAGGACGAAAATGATTGAGAATATGGCCCAGTTCTTTCGTGACGAAATTGTTCAAATCTCACAGAGGAAGGATGCCATATCCAGAGCCGTGGGTGATATAGATTTGGAAATACAGAAATCTATAGAAAGCCTGTCAAATCACACGTCTACACAATATCAGAAATTGATAGACCATACTGCTACGCAACACCTTGAGTTCCTAAAGGCAGTGGAGGCACAGCAGAAAGCTCTGAACAGCAAACTGGAGGAGACATCCGTGATTGTTGACGAGTTGAAGAATCTGGTTGCTGTCAAAGACTGCCTCAATAGAATGATGGAAGTGACAGCTGTTCAGAATGAAAAAATTGACGGACTTCTCTCCATCGGGGATAGTTTGAAGGCTGTTATTTCAAAAGGAGAGCAGCAGTCTGACCGTATAGACCGTCTGGCTGAAAGTGTAAGGCGTATGGTTGACAAGGAATTCCAGATTCAGGTGACAGCTGTTCAACAAAGCCCAGATATGTCGCACGAGTGTCACGAGAGACGTCTGAGACTACCGGTATGGTCAATTGTTCTGTCTGCGCTTACTTCAACTGTGCTGATTGGAACAAGTGTGATATTCATATTGAGAATATTCGGAATTTTGTGATGTCAAAGAAAGGAAAAGAATCATATTTTTGGACCAGTTATTCTGATTTGATGACCAATTTATTTTTCGTGATGCTGATGCTGTTTATCTTGGCGGTGGCTCTAATTCACGGTCAAGGTGCTGCGACGAGGAAGGAATTGGATAAAATCAATGAAATCAGAGATGCAATACGGAATATTGATACGACGTATTTTCAGTATGATCCTGTGTATAAGAAGCATATTCTGAAGACAAAGGTTCAGTTTCAAAAAGGCAGTTCAGACATTGATGATTTGGATGAGGAAACCAAAAGTGAATTATGCGCTGTCAGGGATGCAATCAAGGATAAATTGGAGGATTTGCTTGAGAAAGATACGAATGCATCTTATCTGTTGGTAATTGAGGGCCAGGCTTCGAAAGATAGTTATCCTCTGAATAATCAGTTGAGTTATGACCGGGCATTGTCCCTGTTCAAATTCTGGTTTCCGAATCAGGAAAATACTACACTGCAATTTTTCAATCTGCCCTGTGAGGTGGTCATTGCCGGAGCCGGACAGATGGAAGGTAAGCCACGAGATGAAATAAACTCTGCTAATCAGCGTTTTTTGATTCAGATTATGCCGCAAATGGGGATAATTGAATGATGAAAAGGATTATAGTATACATACTTTCGGTTACATTGGTTTCCTGCGTTTCTGTAGGGAGACGGCCTTCCATTGCGAAGTCGTCTGAGAGTGGAACTGGAACTGTTGTAGCCGGTAAACCGGCAAGGCCCACACCAATTGCAGTTGGTTCTTCAGTAATTGAGTACTCCGGTTTTAAAGTGTCCTACAACGCCTCCAGAAAGATTCCGGACTGGGTGTTGTATGAGTTGACGGCTTCTCAGACGGATGGCCCATATTCCCGAAAGGGAAAGGATTTTCAGCCGGATCCCGGGCTTTCTCTTCCTCAGGCAAATGATGGGGATTACAGGCGGAGCGGATGGTCAAGAGGGCATATGGCTCCGGCTGCGGATTTCAAATGGAGTGACAGGGCTATGACCGAAACCTTCTATTACACAAACATTTGTCCTCAGAATTCCACCTTGAATCAGAAATATTGGAACACGCTGGAAAAGAAAGTGCGGAAATGTGCAATGGAGTTCGGGAAAGTCTGGGTGGTCACGGGACCGGTGGTGGGCGGTAATGTGTATGGGACTATAGGTGCCGGTAAGGTGGTTGTTCCGGATGCTCTGTTCAAGGCTATGCTTGCGCAAGTTGGAGGCCGGTGGGTTTCTATAGGCTTCATTATGGCTAACAACGATGATGTTCAGACAATGAAGTCTTCCGCAGTTTCCGTCAATGAGATTGAGCTGCAGACCGGGCAAGACCTGTTTGACTTTTTGCCGGATGATATTGAGGAGCAGGTGGAATCTCAATTGGATTATAAATTTTGGAAAATATATTGAATTATGCAGTGGAAACAATTGATTCTATGGACTATTGCTGTCCTCCTGATTACTGCTTGCAATACTCCGTTGAGCAACAGGATTGACAACTATGTTAATGAAGTTGAAAATAATTGCAGCAATTGGACTGAGGATGATTGGGAACGGTCACAATCGGAATATGAGAAGTTGCTGGAAGAGTACCAGACGAACTATGACTCATATTCACAGGAGGAACGGGATGCAATCAACAAAGCCATTGGACGGTATACTGGCTTGTTGGTCAGGCAGGGGATTGAGGAGACTGGAAAACTTTTGAAGGATTTCGGAGAACGGCTGCCGTCTCTGCTGGAGGGCTTTATGAGTGCTTTCGATGAGAACCATACTGAATAATTTGGAAAAATATCAAAGTCTTGCTAATTTAGCCGGGTTATGTGAATTAAATCTGTCGCACTATGAAAATTGAAAACCTTCTGGTCGCTCTGTGTGTCTCAGTCTTTGCGGTCTATTCCTGTTCTCCGATTGAGAAACCAGATGTTCCTGACAGTGAAACTCCTGTTCCGGACACTGAATCCCCAGAAGACCCGGGGAAACCGGAAACGCCTTCAGACCCCGGCAATCCGGATGACAATTCCTTCCCTTATGCAGAGTCGGATGTGATTTTATATGACAACTTTGACAAGGTGGATGTTTCAGGAGACAGTCAATATGTCAATCAGTCCTGGGCAACATATTCCAATGCTACTGGGTGTGGCGCTTCAGCCATAGATTACGGCAAGTCTGCCTATTCTTCTTTCCAGAACAACTTTACATCCATAGGATATCCGGGAGCGTCAGGGCACAATGCTGTGTCTCTGAACAAGAATACATCGCTCCTGAGTGTTCAGAATGTCCGTATACCTCTTGACAAACGTAATTTCAAGCTAGCGTTCGGACTCAACAGTTATGTCAATGGCAGCAACGAGGTGAAGGAAGGGGAGACCGTCCATATTTTTGTTGCGGGCGGGACTTCCGGGGAGATTGAAATCCCGTGGAAGGCAAAGCAGTATCAGAAATGGTTTTATGTCACGTCGGATTTTGCCGTTGCAGGGGATGTTCAAGATATCAACGTAATTGTCAAATCGGCATTCGGCAACGCGAAAATCGACGACCTTACCCTTGTTGTCACTTCAGATGCCCCATCTGTTACTCTTGATTTCACTGAAAAAGAACAAGAACAGTACTGGCTGCCGGAGATTCCGAAAGTCATCAATGACAGTCCAGACTATAAGTACATCAGCCATAGTGCCACGACATACCGCACGAAGCAGCTTGTCCGCAACTACTCTGCCTGCTACAACACCCGTTACCATAACCCTATGTGGGTGGCCTATCCTTGTCACGAGATTTACTGGGAGGGAGGATATACCCGTCCTGTCAAGGATCCTTGGCGTCCGGACCCTAAGATGTCGGAGAGCGAACAGTCCATAATATATCCTTCTAACTGGAACAGTTGGCCTTGGAACTCAGAAACAGCTGATAACTATCAATATTGGAGTTCTCTTCCGACTATGAGCAAGTATTTTACCCGGGGACATCTTATGCGCAGTGCCGAAAGAGGTTGCGGAAACAAATATATTCTTCTGGACTTGAATGCCCAGACCTTCTATCCGACCAATATTGCCCCCGAAGCATATATGTATGCCGCAAATGCTGAAGGGGAAACCCATTGGACACAGGTGGAGTCCCTGCTTCCGAGCGAATGGAGATGCAGCGATACCCTTTTTGTCGTGGCAGGTTGCCATTATGAGAATGAGAATCTGATTGTCTATGACGCAACATACGGCTCCAACAAAACGGATGGCAAATCCAAGCAGTGTCTTGTGCCTACTGCCCGTTACAAAATCATAATGAGAACCAGGGCCGGCAACACCAACAAGAAAATAAATGAATGTACTGCTGATGAGGTTATGGCCATAGGCTTCTGGTTCCCGCAAAATCCGAACTTTGACGGAAAAACTTACGTAATCCGGCCATTGAGTGAATTCATTTATTCCGTGTCTGAAATCGAGCAAATGACAGGAGGCACCTTCAATTTCTTCCCTTCAGCACCGGAAGGAGTCAAGGACAGCTACAATATTGCAGACTGGCCAGGATTGAGTGATCTATGCAAAAACCAATAAACAAAAACCTTTAAATAATACTTTCCCAATTCGTTAGACTATATCGATTTTTTCGGCCGTCCCGGGCGGCGCTTGGGGTTCGCATCAGAATATTTCGTTCAGAAGACGCCTGTGAAATACGCCTCCGGAATAGGCGTGCCCCATACGATTGGGTATTTCATCAATAGCTGTCATATCATCCTCGAAAGTGACATTGGGAAGGTGGCCCCATAGCCGTTTGACTTCCAGCATAGATTCCACTGGAACGCACTCATCCGCGTGCAGATGATAGAATGATATCGGAAGTTCAGGACTCCATCCGTCTATCTGACGTTCTGCCTTTGCACATCTATCAACCATATCATACAACTGTTCACCCCTCTTGCAGGCTTCGCTTTTGAACAGTTATGACAGACGGGTGCCCAATGCGTCAACGATGGACTGCCAAAGCATCAAAACCGCCTTGTGAGTGACCGGAATTGAGCACAGGCAGGGGCGCTTCAGTAAGATGATAATGCTGCAAGAGAATCATCTGGGCAGCGATTACGGCATCTACGGTGCACCTGGCTGCCAGTTTACCGCATAGATAGCATACAGGCCGTCCTATGCTTGTTCCCATACCCATCAAGTCCGGTGAAACCAGCACTCCGTGTCGAAGTACGTGAACCTCGCCGATATTCCACATATGCGTCGGTACATTGCTGTCGGAAGATTGAGTGGCACGGTTCTCCAGCCACAGGTGGTCGCCCTTAAGCTTCCCGCCATCGAGCATAACCAGCATCAAGGATGACATCTGGACAGGCTGATTATGCAGGTCTGTGGAGCTGTAATCGTAATGGATTGATGTGATTGTGATACTGCCAGGGAGTTTCGCTGCCACTTCATTCAAGGTCGGCTGCAACCTGGGATGGTGCCCGTCCATTATCCTGACGAAATCCGCAAGCGGATATGTTTGTTCAGATGTTATTCTATAATTCATTGTGTTGATTGAAAACTATTTTCAATAATCAAGAAAATCTTTATCAATGCACGAGAGCCGCTTCAATGACCGGAGGTAGGCGGCTACGCAGCGGTCGTAGAACAAGTCTATCAACACTCCGCCCATATCGAAAATTATTCCTTTTGTCATATTAAATACTTCATTGCCAACGCATTGATATATCCTTGAGGTTGTTCAAATCACTGACATAGCCATTTTGGCGTATCTCCGAAAAACTCTGTATTCCGATAGGGTATAACATATCCTCAGCAATCAGTTCAAACTCCGCAAATATACAAATATTAACTGATACAAATATTAACTGATTTCACGGAATACTTCTCCCGTACATTGTTTTTCAGGGCTACCTTGCATAATCGGGAGATTTTTGTAATTTTGTCAAAAAGAACAGTATGAAACTTCTTCTTGTCATAATCGGATTTATTCTGTCCTGCAATTTCGGCGACAGAGCGTCGATTGATGAGAAAGTTTGTTGCGGCCTTACTGATGGTTCCGTCACTTGTCATATAATGCAGGATACGGGCACATTGAACCCATACAGCAATTTCTACGGGATTCTACCTTCCAGCGCCACAGGATACAATGGAGGAAACAACAGTTTCACCTTTTCCCATAGATCCCCAAACTCAGGCCGCAGGATTCAGCCTAATGCGAAGTCTTCTTTCCTGGTCATAAAAGACGGTGCGATAATCAATGGGCACAGTTTATATTCATCCCGGATGGACCTCAGACAGTTTAAGTCCGGGGTACATTCCACACATCGATACATTCATTATCTTTGTCAATTGCTGATTTAGTTTAGCCGGTTTCTCTCTCATCCAGGCTTAATCATTACTATAGTTTCGCAACAGCGGAACTTGTCATTATCAACCAATAAACTACAGCAATGACTATCATTCTACTGCTGGCTGGTCTGGGACTCATAGTCCTGGGCGCGGACTGGCTTGTTGACGGAGCTTCGTCAATAGCAAGGAGGCTCGGCGTCAGCGAATTCATAATAGGCCTGACTATAGTGGGCTTCGGAACATCTTGCCCTGAACTCGTCGTGAGTCTGACGGGAGCAATACAGGGCAATGCAGATATTGCAATAGGAAATGTAATAGGCTCTAACATATTCAACGCCCTTTTCATTCTTGGTATCACGGCCGTTATATTGCCTGTGTCTATGACAGATCAGAACCGTATGCGCGACATACCTGTTACCCTGGCGGTATCTGTCATACTAGTGCTTTTCGGAATGAGCAAAAGCTTGCTAGGCATCGGTGGCGCAGATGTCCTGTCAAGATTGGAAGGCATAGGCTTTCTAATTCTTTTCGGTGCTTATCTTTTTTTCTGCTTCAAGTACGATTCGAAGGAGCAGACAGATATGTCCGGGCAGAAGCAGATGAAACTGCCGTTTGCCATCTTAGCTGTAGTTGCAGGTCTTGCCGAACTTATCTTCGGAGGAGAGCTTTTCGTTGATTCCGCCACAGAACTTGCAAGGCGGCTCGGCGTAAGCGACAAGTTCATAGCTATCACCATCCTCGCTGGAGGAACTTCATTACCTGAACTCGCAACCTGCATTGTTGCAGCAGCCAAGCACAAGGACCAGCTCGCTCTTGGGAATATCCTCGGTTCAAACGTGTTCAACATCCTGCTGATTCTGGGATGCTCTGCAGTCATTACCCCACTGTCTTTCGGGGGAATGAGCCTTGTGGATGTCGGAATCCTCATTGTGAGCAGCGTGATACTGCTGCTTTGGGCATATTCCGGCAAGAAATGCCGAATAGACCGCTGGGAAGGGGCTGTGATGCTGCTACTCTTTGCGGCATATTATAGTTATCTATTTGTAAAACTCTAAAAATATTTCAATATTATGGAATGCAATTTCATAAAGGTCCATACAGGAAAGGATCTCGCAATATCAACAATGGTTCTTCTCTCCGGTGCCGGTCTGTTCTTCATTAATATGGGGCTTGGCATCTGCATAGGAATCTGTGGATTGTGCATGTTTATTTTCTATAAGGGAGGAATCCAACCCCAACGATTAAGCAAGGACATGAAGGAGGTACCGTCAGACTTGACTTATATTACAACCAGACAGAAAATGTTGCATACGTGCGATTGTATGATTTCTGTAATTATGTCTATGAACCCGCAACCGGAATCATAGAACTCAATGGCGACAGGGCAGCAAAACTGATTTCATTGGTTTAGTAATCCTCAAAAAATAACCTGCATCATCTACCAATATTTTTCAGCAGATAGTCACGCGATAATCCATCCGTCAAGTCGGCGCAGCGAGGAGCTGAAGTTTGCTCCGACCTTGATGACTGTGCGCCCGTCAGTCTGCCAGGGGAGGGCGTAGCCCTTGTCGTCAATTTGCCGGAGGGCTTCCTCGGCAGTGCCGTCGTACTTGAGCTCCATAACATAGATGTACTTGTCAGTCTTGAGGACGAGGTCTATGCGGCCGTTGCTGGTCTGGTGCTCGGCTTCGATGTAGAGGCCGCAGAGTGTTGTGACGATGAACACGACATTCTGGAACCAGTTTTCCGTATCCTTGGCAATCTGGTCGAATTTGGCGCCTGCAAAGAAGGACTGGAGCCTCTGCATGAAGCCTTCGGCGTTGCCGGACTTGATATCTTTGACAAAGCAGCCGATTTCGAAGGATGAACTGGTGTTGCGTTTAGCCGTGTAGAAGGGCAGGAGGAATTTCATAAATCCATTCTCCACCTCACGGTTTGGGAACCCGAGCTTATAAAGGCCAAACTCTCTATCATAATCTTTGATAGTCAGATAACCGCTTTGGTAGATTACTGGTATCGGATTGTCGTCGTTGAAGATACTTCCGAGCATATCCGTATCTGCTTCTATGCCAGCCATCTCTTCAAGGTTGTAATCGGCCTTTTGAAGAAGTTCCACGAGGAAGGTCGGAGTGCCGGTCTCGAACCAGTAGCTGCCGTAACGTTGTTTTGACAGAGTGTTCAGGATGCTGAACGGATTGTACATCCCCGGTGTGTCGTATGTGAAATGATAGCCGTCATAATCAACTCTGAGCTGCTCGCATGCCTGCTCGAAAGTCTGATTATTCGCCTGTGCAAGTTCTTGAATTTCAGTGTCAAAATAACGATGGAGCTCCTTCTCGGAAATGCCGCAAAGGTCGTAATAGCGGTGGTCCATCGATATGTCATTCAAGTTGTTAAGGTCGCTGAACACACTGACCTTGCCGAACTTGGTGACACCTGTGAGAATCGCGAACCGGATGCAGGCATCCATACTTTTCAGCGCGCCATAGAAACTTTTCAGCGTGTCCCTGTATGCCTTCTGGAGTTCATCGTTCCCTATGGCCTGAAGCATAGGCTTGTCATATTCATCCACCAGGATGACGACATTGCGCCCGGTCTTTTCCTTTGCGCGGCGTATGATGCCCTCGAATCTTGTCGGAAGGCTCTTTTCTGATTCATTTCGGCCATATTCTTTCTCCCACGAATCAAGGGTACCTGACAATTTATCGATCAGTGCCTCTTGGGAATCATATTTTTCAGTATTCAAGTCCAGATGCAGCACCGGATACTCCACCCAATCCTTCTCAAGTTCAGCCACTGCCAATCCCTCGAACAGCTCCTTCTTCCCGAGGAAATACGCTTCCAAGGTGCTGATTAGCAAGCTTTTCCCGAAACGCCTCGGACGTGAAAGAAAATAGTAGTTCCCCTCCTTCACCATCTTGTACATCAGCGCAGTCTTGTCAACATAAACGCAACCTTCCTTGCGAAGCTTCTCAAAATTCTGTATTCCGATAGGGTACAACATATCCTCAGCAATTAGTTCAAACTCCGCAAATATACAAATATTAACTGATTTTAGATTCGCAACTGCGAAACACGCATTTCGCAGTTTAGATGCGGTCCTTTCGGGACGTTCAGAGGTTGTCAGAATTTTTAGCACATATTACAACTGTTGTACTACACTTTTTTGCACTTGATTTCAACTATCAGAATGGCCTCTGTACTGCCGAGTCTCTTTCACGATTGCAACGAATTTTGAAAATTCACAAAATATGGATAATTTTGAATTGTCTGTTTCAGAACATATTTTAGCTATGGAATACTTGTCAAAAGAACGATACGATGAGATTCAGACGGAGTTGAACAGCCTTATCAACGAGGTCTATCCCAAAGTGAGGGAAAATCTCGCGGAGACAGCCTCGCAAGGCGACCGGAGCGATAACGCGGGCTATCGTGAAGCAAAGCGTATGCAGGCGAAGACCATAAGCCGGATTCGTTTCCTTCAGAAGATTCTGGAACATTCCAGAGTCATTGACCCGGATGCCCTTCCCAAAGACAGGATATGCCTTCTGAGTCTGGTCGAATTTACGAATCTCAACACGAATGTCAAGATGAAATACGAAATCGTAAGCCCCCACGAAATGAATCTGGAGGAGGGAAAGATTTCGCTTAATTCACCTATCGGCGCCGCCCTGATGGGGAAAAAGGTCGGGGAAATCGCTGAGGTCGCCGTCCCTTCCGGGACACTGCGTTTGAGAATTGACAGTATCTCGCTGCCTGTTTGATATGGCGTAAGAATACCTGTCCCAATTCATTCTTACCTGCAAAAACTGACGAGTTGAAGATTGTTTGGGGCTCAAATTATAATTTTTCAAATTAAGAAGTACAAAGTATGTCCAAAATTACTTAGCTTTGCACTCAGAATCAAATTTCTTCAAGTAATTATGGATAATAAAGCATTTTTCAAATTGTCTTATGGCTTGTTTGTGGTAACGGCCCACGAAGACGGAAAAGACAACGGTTGCATCACAAATACGGTAATGCAGCTCACAACCACTCCAAACCGTATTTCTTTAGCTGTCAATAAGGCAAATTACACTCACGGAATGATTGAGAGAACCGGCCGGTTCAATGTGTCAATTCTCTCAGAATCAGCTACTTTTGATACATTCAAGCATTGGGGATTCCAGAGCGGTAAGGATGTTGACAAAGCAGCAGGCATCACTTTCTCACGTTCTGACAACGGAATCATATATGTTACGGAAGGCGTGAATGCAGTGCTTTCTGCAAAGGTCGAGTCTATGGTGGATCTTGGCACACATACTCTTTTCATAGCTGAGGTCACTGATGCTGAATCCCTCAATGATACTCCTTCAGCAACTTACGCATACTACCATAAAAACATAAAGCCGGCACCTGAGCGTCCGAAAAAGAAGGGTTGGGTGTGCACGATATGTGGCTATATTTACGAGGGCGAAGAACTCCCGGCAGACTTCATCTGTCCGCTCTGTAAACATCCTGCTTCTGATTTCAAACCTATTGAGTAATACGAAAATAATAATTTGCGTCAGATTTGAATTAGATTTTCGAGGTCAGATTTTCACCCGAAGAAGGAGCATAGCCGTAGCTATGTGACTGATGAGGGAGGAAATATGGACCGAAAAGATTTTCAAAGATGATGCAGGTTATTTTTTGAGGATTACTGAGGCCTAAAAAAGGGGGCTGTTTCTCGAAGCGAAACAGCCCCCTTTCAGCAATCTCGACTATTAAGCTTTCTGAACAGGGATCTGGATTATGGTGAGCCATTTCGGGGGCTTACAAATACAAAAGGGGGGGTGACTAAATCACTTATTAGTCACCCCCCCCTTTGGATTTTGCCTGTTAGTGAATCTCAATCTGTTTTACAGCTGGCTGCTTTTCGCAGACCTTGATTTTTGGAATGTCAATGGTGAGGACTCCGTCGTTGACAGAGGCTTTGATCTCATCCTTGTTCACGTCTTCAGGAAGAGCGAGGCTCTGTTCGAATTTCCTGTAAGAGAACTCTCTGCGAAGATATTTCCTCTTCTTGTTATCCTCATCTTTGGTTTCATTCTTCTTCTCCATAGTCAGAACGAGATAATTGTCGTCTGTGACTTTGAGGTTGAAATCTTCCTTGGTCATTCCAGGAGCTGCGACCTCGACTTTGTAGTCATTGTCGTTTTCAATAACATTGATGGCCGGAGCTGTTGCACTTGTACGGTTCATCCAATCATTGGCGAAGAAATCGTTGAAGATTTCGGGCAGCCAATTCTGTTCGTAACGTCTCATAGGTGTCATAATCATATCTCCTATATTAAGTGTTAAACATATTTACCTGCCCCGTGATTCGAACGATCATTCTTAATCGGATGGTCGCTCTCGCTTTCGCGGGAACGAATATGAAATAGCCAAATCAGATGCCAAACTGGATATGGACCGAAACAGTCAGCAGAAACTGCCATATTTGCACAAAGCTGGACAAAATGTCACCAAGTCTTATTCCTTTATTCGTGAATCGATGATTATTGTGACAGGTCCATCATTGACAAGAGCGCATTGCATATCTGCACCGAAAACGCCTCTCTGGACCGGTTTGGATGTCAGCTCCGAAAGACGGGCGCAGAATTTTTCATATAGGGGAACCGCCAATTCGTGACCTGCTGCCCGCATATAGGACGGCCGGTTCCCTTTCTTGGTGGAAGCAGTGAGGGTGAACTGGGATACGGCAAGTAACTGTCCGTTAACGTCAACCACATTGCGGTTCATCACCCCATTGTCGTCATTGAAAATGCGAAGTCCGGCAGCTTTTGCCGCCAACCATTCCATATCAGCCTCAGTGTCGCCATTCTCCACCCCGATAAGGATAAACAGCCCCTGCCCGATGGCGGATACAGTCTTTCCATCAATGGTGACAGACGCTTCCTTTACTCTTTGTATTACCAGTCTCATTTTTTCTTCGTTATTGTAATATTTTCCAGAACTCTTCAGGGAGAGTCACGTTACCCAGTTCTGAGGCTTTCCCGAACAGGGGAGCAATCTCGCTGTCCCTCCAACCGGCAATACCGCATCCAATGCGGGTGACCAGAAATGTCAACTCGGGATGGGCTGCAGCATATTCCGTGAAATCATCCACGTGTTTACGGATGATGTCGAGGCTTCCGTCCATTGTCGGGATGGCATAGCAGCGTCCAGTCATCCCTATGCCTTCGCCCCATTTGGCTCCGAACTTCTCGGATGCAATCCTTGCGGCACCTCCTCCGTGCATGCCCTCCTTGTTGCTTCCGAAAACGAAGACCTCTCCTTCCTTGAGTTCAGTTATGAAATCAGGTGTCACCCGCCTGGCCCTTGGTTCACAAGGTGGTTCCAGCGGGCAGAGTGATTTCACTGTTTTCCCCCGACTTCGGGCATAGGCAATCTCCCGTGAGGTGCTTTGCCCGACGTATCCGCCCGGATTGATGACAAAGATCTCATCAGCCATGTCAATCTTGGCGAGGTGCATCTCGTCCAGCATCTCCTTCACCCCGTCCTTCCATACCTCATCGTCCCCGCTGTGGCCGAAGAGACCTACCGATATTACGATGTTCCCCTTAAGGGTCAGTTCCTTCTGAACCCTTTCATACTCTGCCCTGAAGCGTGTGCTCCCGCAGAGCGTGATTACATTGAACTTTCCTTGCATTACTTGTTGGATTAAAAAGGGTTAGATTAAGTTCCGGGCTAGCTTGAATATAAAAATATATTTTACGACAAATATAACAATTATCCTTGAACAAATCCGCTTTTCTCTTATAGTCCTTGGCATTATCTCTGGAGGACATTTGACATGAGGGTGACTATGCCATATTGTTACAGTTTATAATAATTCTCTTGCTATCACGGCGCAGGCCTCAGCATCCGCAAGGGCGTGATGGTGGTTCACGAGATCATATCCGCAGGCTGCTGCGACGGTCTGGAGCTGATGGTTAGGAAGACGGCAGCCGAAATGGCGTCGGGAAGCAGCGAGGGTGTCGTGGAACTCATAGTTTGGATAGTCCATCCTATACACCCGGAAGACAGCCTTGAGACAGCCTTCGTCGAAACGGGAGTTATGAGCAACCAACGGTAGTCCCTCGATGAACGGCTCTATCTTTTCCCAGACATAGGGGAAGACCGGTGCATCTTCGGTGTCCTCCGGTCCAAGACCGTGCACCCTCTGGCAGAACCATTGGTAGTACTCCGGCTCGGGGTGGATGAGACTGTAGAAGGAGTCCACAATCTCCCCGTCACGCACTATCACCACTCCGACGGAGCATACGCTGGACGGCTGCTCGTTTGCCGTCTCGAAATCTATTGCTGCAAAATCTCTCATTTCTTCCCGTATATCCTGTTCATCTCTGCAGCCGCATCGGCCATTTCCTTGCGAAAACTCTCCGGAGAGAGCACCTCGACTAATGCCCCGTGGGAGAGCAGTTCCTGCTTGAAATCGTAGGCCGGAGCAATGTGGTAGGTGAACGCCGGCCACCCGTCAATCGGCTCTATCTCCTTCTGGCTGTGATGCTTGGGCACCGAGCGGAAGTAGTTGGCCTGAGAAGGCTCCACTCTGATGACGACGTCCTCTGCCTTCTTGTCTCCTACTATCACCCCGAAGTAATTGCTGAAGAATCCTTCGGCGTCGAACTCTTCGGGAATCTCGAAAGTCTGGTCCAACTCCTCCATATCGACGAAGCGGTCGAGGGAGTAGATGCGCAGACCGAGGTCGCTTTCTGCGAGCATATACCATCTCTTCTTGAAATATTTGACGCAGTAAGGACGGACACTGAATGTGTTGGGCTCAGGACGGTAAAAACTCTGGTAGGTCAGGCTGATGACCTTTCCTGCACGCATCGCGCTGATGACCTCGGTGAGGAACTTCTCGCTCGACGGAGCCTTCTCGATAAGGATGCGGTTTTTCATGTCGGCATTCTCCTGCAGGACATTGTTCAGGCAAAGCGTATGCAGCATCCACTCTCCTGTGGAATTACCGTCCATATCGGAGCTGGCGATGTAGAAGCCCAGCGACCTGTCGTTCCTTATTTCTATGCCGAAGATGTCGAAGATGGCATCCCTGTGATTGAAGAATGTCCTTTCGGAGAGGGGAGCGTGAGTGTCATTGAGTGGGCTCTTCTGCCATTCGTCGCTGATTTCCTTGAGCGAGATGTAACCCCTGCGGCTCAGCAGGTCCACCAGCCAAATATACCTTTTGAAAAAGCTCTTTGCCATGATTGACTCGTCTTTATTGTTTCACGGTGCGAAGATACATACTATTACTGAAAAAATGTGGCAGTGAAGAAAGATTGTATGACACTGTCTCTACTTTTTGCGTCTGGTACAACCATAGGCGCAGGAAGTGTCGTTGTGAAGGATATTCCGGACGGCTGTGTTGCCGTGGGCAATCCATGCCGGGTGGTGAAAATGTTGGAACAGTCTATGCGTGTCATCGCATAGACGGGGAGGGGATTTGAACCGTCTGCGCTTCAGAGGCCCGAGGATGCTCCCTGTATCACCCGCTGGAGGCACTGAGGTATCTGTTTTCACGATAATCCTTCCAACTTCACTTCCTCAAGGATTTCCACATTTGTATGCTCGTTCAGCAGTCCTGCCTCCTGGGCCTCAATAAGGTCGTGGACCTCGGAGTATTCTCCGCAGATGTCTATTCCGATGACTTTCTCATTCCTGAAGATGATGTCAAGCAGCCGTTTGAGGTGGTTCAGACATAGATTCCCCTGGTCCCAGTCAGTTATGGCGCTTTCGTGGTTGAGCACATCCTTGTCTATGGATATGTAAACGGGCTCCTTCAAGTGCACCTTGGAGAATTCCTTCCACCCGTCTTCAGTCAGCAAAACGTCCTCGCTGATGAACTGCACTCTTGAATGGTAGCAACTGTCTATAGTGCTCCGCTGAACCTCGGTCGGTCCTACGATTATGACCTTCTTCAGATACGGATTGCTCTCCAGCATTACCCTCACCCAATTGCCGCAGGTGAGTATGCCGTCAAATGCTTCCCGGCGCATATCAGTGTGATGGTCGATCAGGACCAGGGAGAACGGAGCGGTCAGCCTGTCGGTCCAGAGTTTCGTCAGGTAGTGATAATTGCCCGAATCGTCGAGATGCATTCCCTCGGGAGCATAGTCAGCCATCCTTTGGGAGATTTCATTTTGAGCTTCCTCCGAGCAGATGAACTCTTTCCCGCAGATATCCTTACAGTCGACAAGGTCGAAGTCCTGTCCTTCCATCAGCGGCTCAAGATCATAAGCCCCGCTCATATTCATTACTACCGGCCGTCTCATAATTTCAAAATAAGCCCGTCCACCGTTTCCGGCAGGCGGGCATCCGTACTAAGCCTGATTACTGAATTTCAATCTGCTTTATGGCAGGCTGTTTCTCAGTGGTCTTGATTTTCGGTATGTCGATGGTAAGAATACCGTCGTTTACCGTGGCCTTGATTTCGTCCTTGTTTGCATTCTCAGGAAGAGCGAGGCTCTGTTCGAACTTGTGGTATGAGAACTCCCTGCGGAGATACTTCCTCTTCTTGTCCTCATCCTTGGATTCGTTCTTCTTCTCCATGGTCAGTACGAGATAGTTGTCATCCGTGACGTTGACCTTGAAGTCTTCCTTGTTCATTCCAGGTGCTGCGACCTCGACCTTGTAGTCTTTGTCGTCTTCAATTACGTTGATGGCCGGAGCTGTTGAGTTTGTACGGGTCATCCAATCATTGGCGAAGAAATCGTTGAAGATTTCGGGCAGCCAATTCTGTTCGTAACGTCTCATAGGTGTCATAATAAAAGTCTCCTATACTAAGTTGTTAAACATATTTACCTGCCCCGTTGTTCGAACGATCATTCATAATCGGACGGTCGCTCTCGCTTTCGCGGGAACGATTATGAGAAAGTCAAATCAGATGCCATAACCGCAATGACCCATTCCTGGATGGCAATGCTGACAAATTGCGCATATAGATGGACAATATGGCACAGGATGATGTCAAAATATCAGAATGCAGATGATTCAAGAAGGCCGGTACTTCAACAATTTTCATAAGTAGATGCACCATTTGTTGCCGTTATCGGCAAGAATGGCTATATTTGTACATTGTATCAATACCAAAGTGCGTCGTATTTATCGATCATTGGAAGGACTTGCGAACCTTTGCCAATGCACTGTCTTTTATATCCACGTTACCCTCATCCTAAATGAGGGTGGCTAAAAAGTCCCGAAGGGACCGCACCAGAGGTGCGAAATGCCCCTAATAGGGGCCGCAGACGCGAGTCTGCGGGGGTTAAGGAGTCCCGAAGGGGATGAACAAAAGGCTTTTTGGTCATCCCCACTTTGTCGGGCCGAAGACCCTCCTTAAGAGGTGTTTCGCACTTGCGAAACTTAAATTCTATAATCCTTTAAGTTCCCTGTGTATCTTCCTGAGCGCCTTCAGGAAGTCCTCGGCCAAATTGCTGTCTTTTCGGCAGTCCGGAAGTCTGGAGATGATATCGGTCTGAAGCCGGTCTTTAATCTCTTCGCAGTCCATTCTCAGAGCTTTGTCAAAGGACTTAAGCAACCATCTGTGGCTCTCTTCTACCTCCTCCAGTTCGAAATACTCAATGCCCCTCCTCCAGACGAACTCCCCGAGGCTCTCTCCTGAAGGGCGGCTCTGTGCCTCATGCATGAACTTGTCCACGAACTCCTGCTCTTAGCAGTCCTTCCACCAGAAAAGGCGTGTCCCGTCCTGCTCGCTTATCTGCTGCACGGTCACGTCCACCTTCACCTCGAAGGTGTTCATCCTCAGAAGGTCCGGGATCGGGTAGTCCTGATGAGTCACGACTGCGTGAGTCGCATAGCACATGCAGATATGGTCGAGTTTCGGATGCCTCAGCCAGCTTTCCGCCCAGGTCGTGCCGTCGTCGAGATGATTGTCGATGTCAAGCTCGGCATCGCTCATCGAGGACTTGTGGCCGCAGCCCGGATTCCAAAATGGAAGGCAGGAGATGATTCCCAAGTCGCCTTTGACATCCCTCTGGAGGGTGTCGTTGATAAGGATCATCCTCGTGAAGTCGGACCCATAGAACCCGTCATCCTCCAGGTGTATAACGTCCTGCGCCGAGTCTCTCCAGTACTTCAGCGTCCCTTCCACCGTGAGGTCATCGTCCTTGGGGTCCATCGGGAGGTCGAGGATGTTCCGGTACATCCTGCCGGTCCTGGAGAACATGTCGCAGGTGAGTTCATACAGATGTGCATTGACGCTCTCCATCCTTTTTACCTCTGCCTCGGAGCAATGGATTTCGAACATCTTCGAAAGAAGATAGTAGCGTCTCCCAAGCAGGTCCTCGACCTTTTCGGCAGTCCTTTCGCTCTTCTCCCAGCGTCTGGACGAGAGCTTCAGGGGGTCTCCCGTGAGGCGGAGTATGCTTTTCTCCACCTTCTGCACCTCTGCGCGGTACCTCTCTATTCTCTCTTCTTCCGGGAGTGTCTCAAGAGCATCGATGATCTCGAACCATTTCATTTGCTGCTCATATGAATCGCCGTAATGTTTCATCGTTCCTGTCATTTAGCTGCAAATATGCGATATTTCACTGCAATAACATGGCAGGAGAAAATCCTGCCGCAGAATTGCAGCAGAGCGTGGTTCACTCCAGACGAATGGTGCAAGTATCTGTTTCAGACTCGTAGCACCCTGTCTATCTCATCCAGTATCACATAGTCCGCAGGCAGCCACTTCACGCTGCGCAGATGCTCCCGGTCGAGCCAGGAGGCGGCTTCGTGTTCGTTCAGGTGCAGTGCCTCACAGGTGAGCTCGCACCAGAAGCAGTGCAGAGTGAGATGGAAAGTAGGGTAGTCCCACTCGACTGTCTGCAGAAGTTCTCCGACCTCGATTGTTGCGTCCAATTCCTCGCGGATTTCGCGCACAAGAGCCTGCTGTGGACTTTCTCCGGGTTCAATTTTTCCACCTGGGAACTCCCATAAGTCTTTGAATTCTCCATATCCGCGTTGTGTTGCAAAAATCTCATTGCCTCGTCTGATGATGGCTGCTACTACCTCTATATGTTTCATAATGATTGTTCTGTAATGTATTCGTTTGCGTAGTCCAACTGATTTCTTTTTCCGTCTATTTTGGCCTGATTAAGTCAAGGGCATTCTGGATGAGCTTCTTTATGCCTGCATCGACATTGTAGTGGTCACACCATTGTCCGAACTTTGCGACAGCATTTATGACCGTCTCTATTTTTTCCTTCGGGTTTTCGACAAAATCTTCCGCGAAATCCATGAAGTCTGCTATTGTCACGGCGGATTTTTTCCCCATGATACCGAGAGAATGGATGTGGGCCGAACGGTCTTCCCAAATGTTTGCCGTGAACATCACGTCATAAGCTGGAGACAGTCTCCACCTTCCGTTTTTGTCCATAATGAAAGAGAAGTTCTTGCTGTGGTCATCTGACACACCGGCAACAAAGTTGAATGCCATTCGGATGAATATCTGGTCACGATCCTCCTGCGGCAGGCCAAGGGTGTTTGAAAGCCATGCCAGTTTCAAATAGTCATCTGCTCCAGGCATTATGGCGGCCAGGGTTTGTGTAAAGACTTTCTCGGAACCAATCCGGTCGAATCGTTGGGTGATGAAATGATTGATACCATCCACTTCCTTCAAGAAACATGGCATCATGGATATGCCGGATTCCTTGGCCATCTCATGCCATATCATTTCTATCTCGGAGGTCGGAGTCTCGGGGTCTTCCTTGAACTTGATGATGTAGTGCGTGAAGTCTTCCGGAAGATCCACCTGCCCGGAACGGAACTCGCCTGTCTTTGGATTGTATGCAACAACAGCTTTCGGACGTTTGCCACCGGCTGATGTTCCGAGATAGATGAGTTTCTTCATCGTAATGCTCTCTATTCCTGAAAGCACAGCTTTGGATCTATCCTTATAGACTTCAGCAGCAAGGGAGGCAAGAGAAGATATGTTCAATGATTCCGTATCGTTCCCTTCGGGATAGTTTGGAACAAACTCCAGAGCACCCATTGCGCGTTTTCCGATGTATGAAAGCTTCAGAAGGGGAGTCGAATCCATAAGACTGACATTGTTGTCCGTCATCCACCGGTCAAAGAGTGAAGAACCCCACTTATCCGGCAAGGAGTCCGCTATGAATTCCGGTAGGCCCTGATACAGGTCTCCGGCTTTTCCGAAGAATGCAGCCGATATCCCCGTTCCCTTTCTGTGAGTTGACGGACAGATGTCGTATGGACACTTCAGATAGTCTTCCGTGAACTGGAATACTGACAGCTGTTTGTCGGCATCCCAAGAGAGCCTGCCTATGCAGGTTCCCCATAGCATCACATTTACAGTAAGAGGACTGCGTGTCATAATGAAGCAGAGGTTTTATACGATGAACGGCAATTCTTGCGGATCTTACCTGTCTTCTGGTCAATGAGGAAAGGAGAATCAGGAACATCCGGGATAAGTTCAGCCATTCCCTCAAGCTTGCCACAGGCGCGAAGAATCTTTATTAAGGTGCAGATATTAAGGTCTGTGACAGATCCTGTTTCTATTCTCTTGATGGATGCAATGGAGACACCGCTTTTCTGGGCAAGCTCTGTCTGCGAAATGCAGCAACTGCGTCTCAGCTTCCTGATCTTCTCGCATATTTCAAGGATTATGGCTTCATCTGAGAAATCGTAAATGGTGTATCTATCGAATATAGTCTTCATTTTAGTATCATTTGTGATACAAATATAAGCATTATCCCGAAAATTCACACATTATTCAGACAAAATAGCAAAATGTGCACTGATGCCCTTTCCTCCTTCATATTATCAAATGTTTTTGTTTGATGATAGATTTCATAGACACAAAAATCCCCTCCGCCTCTATTTTGTTGAGGCCAGCCTTAATGGCAATGGTAATCAAATCATCTTTAGTTGGCTCAATGCTATCATTTATAGATGTGGTGTGAAAACCATTCATGCCATCGCTTGGCAAGAGGTCGTATGCGGGCGAGAAGTGCCATTCTCCATCCCGATAGATGAATGCGAAGTTCTTGGCGTGGTCATCTTTATTCTCTATCAAGTAGTTGAATACCATTAAGCGATATACCTTCCATAGTTCTGCTACACTATGAGTAAGTGCAGCACATACCTGAAAGATGTGTAAGTAATCAATACTTGGCATACGATAGTCAGCACCGATAAGTCCGGCGATACTCACCACATGAAGTTTGCCGCTTGGCGTGCGGTCAAATCTCTCTACACCGAAAAACTTATCTTCAAAGAGTCGTGTTTCCGGCATCTCGATACCACACTCCTTCGCAAGCAGTGAATAGTTATACTCATCACGACCAATGCGCTTAGGGTCTTTTTTCGCGCGGAACTTAACCAACCACTCCTTACCCTCGTGGCGAGTGAAAATCTTCGGACGAGCACCACCGGGTGAACCTCCTCGGCGTTGAAACTCCTCGATACCCTCACCGGTATAATCATCACTGTCAAGAATCTGCTCGGCCTCTAATGCGAGTTTCTCGAAATCGGCATACTCTTGTTTTGTAAGAGCACTTTTATCCGGTCTGAATTCCAAGGCGCCTCGTCCCGTAGAGCCGACTAGTGCAAGGCGGTCAAGAAGGGTTAGGTTGCGAGGGTTTATGCCTTGCTTTTGTATATATCTATCGAGGATAAGCAATCCCCATCCATCTGGCAGACAATCATCGAAAACGCCAAATCCTCCATCAAAAGGTTGTGATTTGGCAATGAATACGCCACTTCTTAAGGGTAATTCAAATGGAGAAATAGAAAAGCCGGAGGCTAACCACTCCGCGGAGTATTCAAATGCACAGAATCTCTCCTTGGTCAAAGCCAAGCGACCAACAACGTGGTCTGCATAGATGACCTCAATCTGTTTAATGCTATTCATTTTTCTTACCTCGTTTACGATTAACACGCTGTTCGTTCAGCACATCATCAAGCGACTGATACTGCTTTTGTGCAAAGAGGTCGTTAAATTCATCAAGGCAGTTCAGTGCAAAACCGACTTGCAACAACCCTCGCAAAGATATTTCGCCAGTCTGCTCAAAACGGCGATAAGTGGCAAACTTAACGCCTGCTCTTGATGCCAAGCCCTCCTGTGTCAGATTCAATTCCAGACGGCGAGCCTTTACTCTTGCTGCAATCTGCAGGGCAATATCACTCGGATTAGCAACATTAAGTAACAATATATTGTTCATAATCTGATTTTAGCTTGCTAACAAATAACATCTTATTTATTGCAAAGATACTGACTTTATTTCAAAAACAAACACAAAGCCCCATTTGGGGGTTTTTCTAAATTTAAACTTTGTAGCTACACAAAGCCCTTTGAAAATTTGTTTAATATTTTTTTGATTCTGTAATATTCTAATTCCACCATCCGGGACCCCCGCCCAGGGACTCGTCTGAATGGGTCTGCGCATCGCAGATGAGGTTGGTCGTTCCGTCAGCAAGATGCAGATAGAGAAGCGCTTTGTTTTGAAAATTGATTATATTTGTAAGTTAGACTACTCAACCGGGAAATCTGGGCAAATATTACCCACGTTATGCCTATACATTCGGCAATTATTTTGTGAATCTTGCCTATTAATTTGGAAAGTTTTGTATATTTGTCTCTGTAACAGGAGCAATTATGTACAAACGTGAAATTATGGCCCAGCTCAGGGGATGGGCCGGGCGCAAGAAAAGAAAGCCGCTGGTTCTCAGAGGTGCCAGACAGGTCGGGAAGACCACCCTCGTGGAGGAGTTCGGAAAGGACTTCGACTCTTTCGTCAGCCTTAACCTTGAGAAGGATGATGCCGAGGTGTTCCGCAGGTTCAAGACCGCTCCCGAAGTGTGGCAGTACGTGTGTCTCAAGCATCACATCACCCAGGACCGTGACAAGAGGACCCTGCTGTTCATTGATGAGATTCAGGAAGTGCCGGAAGCGGTGGCGATGCTCAGGTATTTTTATGAGGACCTTCCTTGGGTCTATGTGATAGCGGCCGGAAGCCGGTTGCAGGTGCTCACGAAGAAACGCATCTCCTTTCCGGTAGGCAGGGTGGAATATCTCACCCTGCGCCCGTTCTCGTTCGTGGAGTATCTCGAAGCCAAGGGGTATGATGACTGGGCGGAGTCGGTACGGGGCCTCAATGCGCACACGCTTCTTCATGAAGACCTCACTTGGGAGTTCAACAGGTATGCGCTGATCGGAGGGATGCCGGAGGCAGTTTCGGAGTATGTGGAGACCGGTGACATAGAACGCCTTTCGCCTATCTTCAATTCCCTGGTCAAGGGCTATACGGAGGATGCGGGCAAGTTCGTCAGGAAGGAGGAGCAGTCAGGCATTCTTCAGCATATACTCTCTACGGCATGGAAGAGTGCGGCACAGACTATCACCTTCGACAAGTTCGGTGAGAGCAGCTACTCTTCAAAGCAGATACACGGGGCAATGAACATACTCGAGAAGGCCTATCTGCTTTCCCTCGACTATCCTGTCACTTCCACTTCTTTGCCTGCCTTGCCTGCAAAGAGGAGAAGCCCCAAGCTTATCATGCTGGACAGCGGGCTGACCAACTATGTGGCCGGAATCCAGCTGGAGTATCTGCAGAACAAGGACCTGCAGGATACCTGGAGGGGGAGGGCTGCCGAGCAGATAGTGGCTCAGGAACTCAAGCCGGTACTCGACAGGCATTACAAGGAGGAACAGTGTTTCTGGATGAGGGACAAGGCAGGAACTACTGCGGAAGTGGACTTCATCTGGCCGTCAATGACCGGCATAGTACCGATCGAGGTCAAGTCAGGCACGAATGCACATCTGAGGTCGATTCATTCTTTCGTGAACAACAGCGACCAGGATGTCGTTGCCGTCAGGGTGTGGAGCGGGGGCTTCTTTATCCAGGATCTGCATACTCCCACCCCTGAGAACAAGCAGTTCAAACTGATTAACCTCCCGTTCTATTATGTCGGTCAGCTGGACAGGGTTCTTGAGCATATTGAAACAATACCGGTCGAATAGAATATGGACTGCAGCATCTGAAGACATCATCGATCTGCATTGCCAGTTCGAGCCCGAGTGAAGAAGAGCGGCTTCACTCCAGACGAATGGTGCAAATATCTGTTTCAGACTCGTAGCACCCTGTCTATCTCATCCAGTATCCCATAGTCCGCTGGTAGCCACTTCACGCTGCGCAGATGCTCCCGGTCGAGCCAGGAGGCGGCTTCGTGTTCGTTCAGGTGCAGTGCCTCACAGGTGAGCTCGCACCAGAAGCAGTGCAGAGTGAGATGGAAAGTAGGGTAGTCCCACTCGACTGTCTGCAGAAGTTCTCCGACCTCGATTGTTGCGTCCAATTCCTCGCGGATTTCGCGCACAAGAGCCTGCTGTGGACTTTCTCCGGGTTCAATTTTTCCACCTGGGAACTCCCATAAGTCTTTGAATTCTCCATATCCGCGTTGTGTTGCAAAAATCTCATTGCCTCGTCTGATGATGGCTGCTACTACCTCTATATGTTTCATAATGATTGTTCTGTAATGTATTCGTAAAGATTGTGTTCTACCGGAGTGTGTAAACTGTAACCGATTTCTACGGCTGAAATGTTTTCTGTGCCAGGCATTATGAATTCTTTTGCAAAACCATTGTGCTCAATGGTTCCCAAAAAATAGAATTCTTTTGAAACCTTATCATCTTTATTCTTTCTGACAAAAAGGGGCATCACAATATTCCTGTCCTTGCTGTTGATGGCATTAACAACATCATCGGAATCAAGACTTCGCCGGCTCTTTGAAACAGCTATCAATGTCGTAGGATTCAAGAAATGGTCTTCATACCTGGTGCTGGCACTTACTTCATCTCCTTTTTCATAATTGATGAAAATCGGGTATGTTTTGGAATAGGTGTCATATTTATAACCTCCAACGTTGAGTGACACTTCTTCAGCTTTCCAATTCAATAGCCAGAACACCTCGCTGTAAGTGTATTTTTTGTTCAAGTTAAACAATGTTCCGGGGTAATTGCTTGAATAATCTTTTTCATACCTGAAAATTCCGAAATGAATCAATTCATTCACAGCCTCCCTGAAGGATGCAGAGGTCAAAGCTTTTTCAAACTGTCTTGAAAGAATAGGTGTACCATTCATTAAATCAATCAGCTGCAGTCGGAATGTTTCACCCCGGAAAAATTTACCTTGCAGGACATTGAAAACACTCTGCCTGGTAAGGTCAGATAATTGAAGTTGATATCTATCCCGGAGGGTATCTTCCCATAAATCAACCAGACCGGGAGAATTTATCAAGATATTGAGCAACGACAACTCGTGAATCCTCATACCAGAAGCGAATTTTCTGGATATAAACTCCAGAATATTAAGTTGGTAACTCGTGAATGAGGCCTTATAGTCATCATCACTGTCTATCAGAAAGGCTTGATAAGAACCCCAAGTCTCAATTAATCTCAGGGGGTCAAGTTCACCCATGTCATCAAACTCTTTCAAACATGGGATTCGGCCAATCTTGTATTTGAAATCCTGATATTCTTTCCTAAGCAGACGCCTGTTATTGAGTTTTGCACAATCGATTGACTTGTAAATCCTATCTCTTGAGATTTCATCAAAAAATATAGTGGAAGCGCCTTTGATTAGATTGTTTCCTTCCATCAGGCTTCTGCGGATGTTGTCTTTGTTGCCGCTCCTGTCCCCGGAAAGAGCAATTGGAATCATGTAGTTGTTCTGGTAGTTGCCGATAAAATCGATTACTATGACAAATTCCTTCCCTTCAGCCTTTCGGAGTCCGCGTCCGAGCTGCTGGACAAATACTATTGGAGACTGAGTGGGACGCAGCATTATAACCTGATTGATTTCTGGAATATCAACTCCTTCATTGAAGATGTCAACAGTAAAGATATAGTCAAGTCTATCTCTGCTGTTATCATTGACCAATCTCTCTATCGCGTTTTCTCTTTCCTCCTGAGAATTGTCTCCGCTAAGCATTATGGTGTTGTACTTTCCGGTGAGATTGAATTTCCGGCTCAATTCAGAAGCTTCCCGTTTTGTGCTACAGAATACCAGTCCCTTGACCCGATCCCCACTAAAACCATAATATTCAGCTTGATTGATTATATATTCAACTCGCCTATCTGCTGTCAATTGCCTGAAAAGTGACAAATCGTCTGCTTCCCCGTCTATTTCGAGGTCTGTGATTCCGAAATAATGGAAGGGGCATAGCAGCTCATTTTCCAAGGCCTGCTGAAGTCTGATTTCGCAAGCAATATTATGGTCAAACAGGCTGAATACATCGAAATCGTCGGTTCTCTCGGGAGATGCAGACATTCCCAACAGCAAGTCTGGCTTGAAATAGTTAATAATCTTCTGATAACTCGAGGCTCCGCTCCTATGGCACTCATCAAGGACAATCACTGAATATTCCATCGGGCTGAACTGCTCCATAACCTCAGGTTTGGCCATCATATTCATAGTTGAAAACAGGAATTTTCCAGTCTTGGCCTTCTGAATGTCATTATGTGTGCCACTTAGGAGTGACATGGGAATATCGCTCCCAAACACTCTTTTGTAACTTTTGAGAGCCTGCTTGTTAATTTGTTCTCTATGAGATAGGAAGAGTGCTTTATTGTTTGATAGTGCATTATCAGAAAACAATTTCCTCAATGCAAAAGCGGAAGCAAACGTTTTTCCCGTACCCGTTGCGGAAATCAGCAATGCTCTTTTTCCTCCTTTATGAATAATCTCTTCAATATTCAGGATGAACTCCTGCTGCATAGTATTGGGCTGAAGTACCTGCGCATAGCTTAAATCCAAACTTTTTGTGAGTTTGTTTATTTCTTCGCGTTCATTCCGGGTGTTACGGTATAGGTTTTCGTACTCGTTACGATAGTCTGTGTAACAAACTGATGAGTTCCATAAGTCATTGAATTCTTCTTCAATGTCATAAGCAAATTGCCCTTCAGCAGAAGAAACAAACCTTGTGTTCCATTCGTGGTTTCTGGACATTGCAGCCTGGGTGAGATTAGAACTGCCCACAATAATGCGTAAATCACCATTATTATGGAACATATACCCTTTGGTATGGAACCCTATATCATTTTCTCCTGTCTTAAATACTCTTACCTCAAGGTTGCTCATACTGCTAAGTTTATCAAGTGCCTTGGGCTCACTGAACATAAGATAGTCAGTCGTGAGTATCCTTCCTTTAGCACCTCTTTTCTCCACATTCTTCAGTGTCCCAAGAAGAGGGGCTATGCCTGACATAGTGATGAAAGCAACTGAAATGAATAAATCATCACAACCTTTCAATTCCTTTTCTATTGCTGTGAGCACTTTTTGTCCGCCACGATTAGTCAATAGTTGGGGAGAATAAACAGGGTCGGCTACAGTATGCGAGTCTATGAATGCTTTCCTGTAACCGTCAACCAATTTGCCAGTAGATAAAGATTGTGTCATATTTTTTATGAGTTCACACCATTCTTGCTTATCAATGCAAAGTTACTATTCTCCCTGGATAAATGATAATAATTCAAATAAGTAATCTTCAAAAACTAATATAGCCAACAAATCCGGTTGCTCCTGTAAATATATTCTTCATTTCACTTGTTTTTGTTTGATGATAGATTTCATAGACACAAAAATCTCCTCCGCCTCTATTTTGTTGAGGCCAGCCTTAATGGCAATGGTAATCAAATCATCTTTAGTTGGCTCAATGCTATCATTTATAGATGTGGTGTGAAAACCATTCATGCCATCGCTTGGCAAGAGGTCGTATGCGGGCGAGAAGTGCCATTCTCCATCCCGATAGATGAATGCGAAGTTCTTGGCGTGGTCATCTTTATTCTCTATCAAGTAGTTGAATACCATTAAGCGATATACCTTCCATAGTTCTGCTACACTATGAGTAAGTGCAGCACATACCTGAAAGATGTGTAAGTAATCAATACTTGGCATACGATAGTCAGCACCGATAAGTCCGGCGATACTCACCACATGAAGTTTGCCGCTTGGCGTGCGGTCAAATCTCTCTACACCGAAAAACTTATCTTCAAAGAGTCGTGTTTCCGGCATCTCGATACCACACTCCTTCGCAAGCAGTGAATAGTTATACTCATCACGACCAATGCGCTTAGGGTCTTTTTTCGCGCGGAACTTAACCAACCACTCCTTACCCTCGTGGCGAGTGAAAATCTTCGGACGAGCACCACCGGGTGAACCTCCTCGGCGTTGAAACTCCTCGATACCCTCACCGGTATAATCATCACTGTCAAGAATCTGCTCGGCCTCTAATGCGAGTTTCTCGAAATCGGCATACTCTTGTTTTGTAAGAGCACTTTTATCCGGTCTGAATTCCAAGGCGCCTCGTCCCGTAGAGCCGACTAGTGCAAGGCGGTCAAGAAGGGTTAGGTTGCGAGGGTTTATGCCTTGCTTTTGTATATATCTATCGAGGATAAGCAATCCCCATCCATCTGGCAGACAATCATCGAAAACGCCAAATCCTCCATCAAAAGGTTGTGATTTGGCAATGAATACGCCACTTCTTAAGGGTAATTCAAATGGAGAAATAGAAAAGCCGGAGGCTAACCACTCCGCGGAGTATTCAAATGCACAGAATCTCTCCTTGGTCAAAGCCAAGCGACCAACAACGTGGTCTGCATAGATGACCTCAATCTGTTTAATGCTATTCATTTTTCTTACCTCGTTTACGATTAACACGCTGTTCGTTCAGCACATCATCAAGCGACTGATACTGCTTTTGTGCAAAGAGGTCGTTAAATTCATCAAGGCAGTTCAGTGCAAAACCGACTTGCAACAACCCTCGCAAAGATATTTCGCCAGTCTGCTCAAAACGGCGATAAGTGGCAAACTTAACGCCTGCTCTTGATGCCAAGCCCTCCTGTGTCAGATTCAATTCCAGACGGCGAGCCTTTACTCTTGCTGCAATCTGCAGGGCAATATCACTCGGATTAGCAACATTAAGTAACAATATATTGTTCATAATCTGATTTTAGCTTGCTAACAAATAACATCTTATTTATTGCAAAGATACTGACTTTATTTCAAAAACAAACACAAAGCCCCATTTGGGGGTTTTTCTAAATTTAAACTTTGTAGCTACACAAAGCCCTTTGAAAATTTGTTTAATATTTTTTTGATTCTGTAATATTCTAATTCCACCATCCGGGACCCCCGCCCAGGGACTCGTCTGAATGGGTCTGCGCATCGCAGATGAGGTTGGTCGTTCCGTCAGCAAGATGCAGATAGAGAAGCGCTTTGTTTTGAAAATTGATTATATTTGTAAGTTAGACTACTCACCCGGGAAATTGTAAAATAATCTGCGGTGTTGCTTGTGAATCTAAATATTCATTGTTATGGGGAAAAAAGTTTATTTCGCCGGCTCCATTCGAGGCGGCAGACAGGATGCTGAACTGTACAATCGCATTATCAAATACATCCAGCGCAGCCACACCGTTCTCACTGAACACGTCGGCGACTTGTCGAAAAGCAAGACTGAGGGGTTGGAAGATAGCGATGTGGCCATCTATGAACAAGATACTGCCTGGTTGAGGGAAGCCGATGTCGTAATTGCGGAATGTACGACGCCATCTCTTGGTGTCGGTTACGAGTTGGCTTATGCAGAAGCCCACGGCATTCCGGTGCACATCTTCTATAACAAGTCCCGCGCAAATCTCTCAGCTATGCTCACGGGCAACAAGTACTTTCATATTCATTCTTATGGGGTCGAAGAGGATATGTATTCTTTCATAGATGCTATATTGCAATAATGCCAATTCTTTAATAAATCAAATAATTAAGACTTTTGAAACTTGTATTTATAAATGTCTCTTTGGGATAAAATAAAAAATACAATCAGAGATGCGGGAAATATGACTGCAAAGTTTGTATCTCGTGATGCTTCCCGCTGTGCCTTTATTGATGTGGAGGTCGGTTTGAACGATCATCGTATTCACGATATTGGTGCACTCAGATGTGATGGAGCCATTTTTCACTCTGCCAACAAGAGTGAACTGCTGGCATTTTTGAAAGGTGTGGACTTCGTGTGTGGACATAATATTATCCACCATGATGCAAAGTATCTTTTTGGGGATGTTGCTCATCAATGGATGTTGGTCGATACACTTTATGTTTCGCCTTTGCTCTTTCCTGAGAGACCATATCACCGCCTTTTAAAGGATGACAAACTGGTTTCCGATCAAGCAAATAATCCGGTCAATGATTGTGAAAAGGCGTATGATCTGTTAATGGATGAGGTCGCTCAATGGGAAGCTTTATCAGGTGATAGACAGAATATTTATGCTTCGTTACTACAAGGAACAGCTGAGTTTGAGGGCTTTTTGAATCTCGTCAATGCGACGGCCGCCGATGCAGATGCTTTGGCGACTTTGATACGCAGTACATATGAAGGAAAAATCTGTGAGAATGCAGATATAGGGAATATAATTGCTCAACACCCCTGTGAATTGGCATATGCCTTGGCTTTAATAGACACAACAGATTATAGATCAATCACTCCAGCTTGGGTGTTACGCAATTATCCCAATGTGGAAAATGTTGTCAGGCGTTTGCGACACACAATTTGCCCTCAGGGATGTAATTATTGTAATAAGTACCTGGATATTCATTATAACTTAAAGCAATATTTCGGTTACGACCAATTCCGCACCTACGAGGGTGAACCACTGCAAGAGAGATCTGTGCAAGCTGCTGTTGAAGGAAAGTCGTTGCTTGCCATATTTCCTACGGGTGGTGGCAAATCGCTGACATTCCAGTTGCCGGCATTGATGGAGGGGCGTACCTTACACGGTCTGACTGTTGTCATTTCTCCTCTGCAATCTCTGATGAAGGACCAAGTTGATAATCTTGCAGAGAGGGGGATTGCGGATGCTGTAACAATAAATGGACTTCTGGATCCGATCAGTCGCTCGCTTGCTATCCAACGTGTTTTGGATGGCGAGGCTTCTCTGCTGTATATCGCTCCCGAATCGTTACGCTCAAAGACAATAGAGAAGATTTTATTGGCACGGCATGTTGTGCGTTTTGTAATAGATGAAGCTCATATTTGCATCTACCGCTTCGCGAACCAATCTGCGCTATTCCGTTATTCATGCTGACACAGACGAAGAAAAGTATGCTTTAGTACACGCTTTGATGGCAGCAAATGAGGAAATGCGTGTAATCGCTGTCGGAGATGATGACCAAAATATTTTTGAGTTCCGCGGTTCTGATTCGAAATTTATGGCCCAATTGCTCAAGGAATCCAATGGTCGTTTTATTGAGATGACTGAGAATTTCCGCAGCTCGCAGCATATAGTGGAGTTTGCAAACGATTTTGCAGGTGCTATAAAGAATAGAATGAAGAGCCGTCCAATCATTTCGATGAGCCTGGAGACCGGAAGTGTGAGCATAACAAAACATTCATCTTCCTGTATGTATCAGGCTCTTGTCGATGATATCTTGAAGCATCGTGGGGCTGGCTCCATGTGTGTTCTCACTCAGACTAACGAAGAGGCGGTAATCGTGGTGGCACTTTTGAGAAAGTACAACCTGAAGAGTAAACTTATTCAAAGCATGGAAGGATTCCGCTTCTGGAAAATGGCGGAAGTGAGATATTTCTTAAATCATATTGAGGCGGATACACATACACCTCTCATCGCGGATGATGTGTGGGAGAAATCCAAGCAGCAGACGTACAATACCTATGGCAACTCGGCAAGTCTTTGTTATTTAAAGCAATGTGTCAAGTTATTTGAAGAGACCAATAAGGCAAAGTATTTGAGTGACTTCAAAGAATATGTATTTGAGTCGTCGGCAGAAGATTTTTGTGATTTGCAAAATGCGGATGTGGTCGTTTCAACCATACATAAATCAAAAGGGATGGAGTTTGATGATGTGTATATGCTTATCTCTGAGCCGAGACAATTTACCGATGAGGTGCTTCGCCGATATTATGTTGGTATAACTCGTGCCAAGAAACGGCTGTTTATACACACCAACTGCTCTTTGTTTGACAGATTTGGTGTTAGTCAGAAAAGAATGGACCATACCATATACGATATGCCTGATGAGATAATTCTTCAACTCTCGCATAAAGATGTGAATTTAGGCTATTTCAAATGCGTCAAGAAAGATGTGCTTGCATTGCGTGCTGGCCAAAAACTCCGATATGATAATGGTTTCCTGTTTGATAGGCAAACAAATAAACGTGTATGCCAATTGTCGAAGAAGATAATGTCAGAATTATCCGGTTAGAAAGAAAAGCAGTATTCCATATCGGATGTTTCCATTCGATTTATTGTAGCCTGGCGCTCGAAAGATGCTCCAAAAGAGGAAGAGGAATCTGATGTGTTGCTTTTGGATTTGACTTTGAGCAAATCAAGATGAAATGGCGTTGGCAGAATTTTTCCTAAATCTTTATGACAATAGTTCGGTAAATTTGTTTCTCTTTTAGAAATTTATTGTATTTTTGCAGTGAATTTCGAATCAAATGATGCGCCGATACATTCAAAGGGACAGCTATCTGCAAAAACTCATTGTCAGGAAGGACAATGGTGAGGTCAAGGTCATAACCGGTCCACGTCGTTCCGGCAAGTCATTCCTGCTGGATCCCATCTACAAGGATTATCTGATTGGGAAAGGGATCCCCGAAAATCATATCATCAGTGTCTCATTTGACATTGAGGATGAGGATACGCCCAAGGAGTTGTTGGATCGCGAGAAATTGAAGGAATACCTGTATTCCCGTATTGCAAGCCAAGATGAACCCTATTACGTCTTCCTAGACGAGATACAGGAAGTGACGGACTTCGAGCGGATCGTCAACGGATTGAACAAGCGGGCCAACGTCGACGTCTATGTTACAGGAAGCAACTCGAAGTTCCTCTCCAGCGATATCAACACCCTTTTCCGCGGAAGGGGCGATGAAGTCAATGTCCGCCCGCTCACGTTCAAGGAATTCAAGCAAGGTCGAAGCGAGCCGGTCAGTGAACTCTGGAAAGAGTACTACACGTACGGTGGTCTCCCGGCGCTTAGCAAGATGCCGACGGCTGAACAGAAGATAGCCTATCTCCAGCGCCTGTGGAGGAAAACCTACATTGACGATGTAGTCGAGCGTCATCATGTTGAAAACCGTGAAGCCCTTGAGGCCATCGCGGATGCCTTGTGCTCATCTATCGGATCCCTGACAAACACCACCAAGGTCACCAACATCCTCTCCAGTGTCCGGCACATCAAGATTTCGGACGATACCGTGGCAAAGTATATCGGGTATCTGGAGGATGCTTTCCTGTTTACGGAGGCGAAGAGGTTCAATATTAAGGGAAACAAGTATTACGAGAATATCAAGAAATACTATTCAGTCGATATCGGCCTCCGGAATGCCCGCCTCAATTTCCGGCAGCAGGAGATTTCCCATATCATGGAGAACGTTATCTTCAACGAGCTGATCTGCCGTGGATATTCTGTCGATGTTGGTGTCGTCGAACATCGGAAAAAAGTGGACGACCGATACCAGTATTTCCAATATGAGGTCGATTTCATCGCGACCAACGGAAACGAAAAGTTCTACATCCAGTCGGCCTTCGAGATGGGTACTGATGAGAAGAGGGATCAGGAGTTGAACTCCCTGACACGGATAAGTGATTCGTTCCGGAAGATCGTCATCGAGGGAGCTGACATTATGCCTTATACAGACGAAAAAGGGATCCAATACATGGGACTGTTCCAGTTCCTCCAGAGCGACAGCTTATAGTCTCTCGAAAAATGCTGCAAAATAACGGAAAAATTCGACAGTAGCTTTACGTTTCCCGCTCCGATGATTGACTACTCTGAGAGAGAGGATTCCCGTGCCGCTCAGAACAAGAGAGCCTTTGCAGTAGATTGCACCATTTCTCTTTTCATCTGCGGCAGCAACTCCCTCCGGATAGTAGGTCTCGTCTGACTGGGTCTGCGCATCGCAGATGAGGTTGGCCGTTCCGTCAGCAAGATGCAGATAGAGAAGCGCTTTGTTTTGAAAATTGATGGCTGCGCTCTGTCAAATCTATGGTGACGTCTGCGCCGGTAACCTTCAGAACTAACCTGCATCATCCTCGATGTGCTTAATATCTCATAAGTAGATAATACGAAAATTGATTATAATAGCCAAGTCTATTTGAATGTGTACATAATAAAATGTACCTTTGCGCGCGATTTTAAAAACAACCTTAAAAATGAAATCACTTTTGAACCGTTTTGCTGCAATTTCGTTTGCAGCGCTCATGGCACTGGGGTGTGCGTTGGAAAAACCTGTCACACCTGACACACCAGACGAAAAAGATCCCACTCAGACTGAAGGAACCAGCATTGCAGATGTGTTGAAGGCCGAGGTCGGAGGAACATTCGAACTTGAAAATGTGCTGGTTGTAGGAGCAAATACCAATGGTGTTCTCCTTCAGCAGATGGGCTCATACATCTATGCATTCTATGGTTCTGAACATAATCTCCAGGTCGGTGACCTCCTGAAGGTTTCAGGTACCACTACAAGCAGAAACGGTTTGATCCAGTTCGGCAGCGGATGTACATTTGAGAAGACAGGTGCAGCCACCGTAAATTTTCCTGTACCTGAAACAATGAGCTTGGAGACCATTGAGTCCTATATATCAAATCCTTCAATCAAATATGTGACTTATAGCGGAACTGTCCTTCTTTCAGGCAATTATACAAACCTCGAAATAGATGGAAGTTCAGTGGTGGGAAGTCTGGATTATATGACAGAGGAGTTCAGAACACAATATTCAAAACATAATGTCACCATCACCGGCTGGTTGTTCGGATCCTACAAGACCTATATGTACACAATCCCGGTTCAAGTACAGGACAACGGAATTCCGGAGGAAGATGTTCCTGAAGGAGCCATCTACTACAGCAACTTCGATGCGGAACTGGCATCCCAAACATTTGGAGATGGCGGACAGTGGCCGTTTCTTGACCAGTTCGAAGGCTGGAAAAACGAGAAGGGAAGTGGAGCATCAAGTGTGATGTACGAATTCCAGAGTGTGTCCTGCCGCACAAACCAGTCTTCAAAGGGGGATTTGTCGCAATATGACGGTTCTGGAAAGAACAATATCTTCTTCAGCACTGCCCCTTCATATCTGACAATTGGCAATATAGCCGTTTCCAGCAATAATCTGAGGCTCAGTTTCGGGGCTCAGCGCTATTCTCAGGGAGCATCCAATGCATTTATTAAGTCTGACTTTGAGGTGCGTGTGTCTGCTGACGGCCAACTTTGGTCTCAGGCTTTGGACTATGGCTTCGGTGCAGTTGAGGATGTGCCTGGACAGTGGAGGCTCGCAACTGTTGACTTCACCCTTCCGGACGGAGTCAATAGCCTGTATATAAAGTTTATACCTAAGATGAGCAGTGTCAATAGGATTGACGATGTGCTTCTTGTTGAAGGTGATGGGGGAGAACTTGTCGAATTTGGCAAAGAAGATATAATCGAGACATCTACCATTGCTGAGGTGCTGGATTCACCAATCGATGAAGTGTATCAGATTGAAGGAACTGTTGTCGGGACTCACTCCAAGGGCTTCCTGGTGAAGGATGATACGGGAATTATTCTGACTTTCAAGAAGAACCACGGTATCGAAACCGGAGATGTCGTTACGGTAAAAGGTGCGACTTCGGTTTATGGCGGACTCAAACAGTTCGGAGAGACTTCTGAAGTGACCAAGACTGGCAGCCTTTCAGTGACACAGCCTGAACCGGAGGAATTTGCTGCTGCTTCCTTTGATGCCTACGTCGATGCTCCTTGTATCAAGTATGTGAAATACAGCGGCTTCCTATCCTCATATCAGGACAATATCTTTCAGTGGCACTACGATGTGGCTGTTGACGGAACAGATGTTGTCGCTTCGCTTTCATATCCTAACAGTTCTTTGAACGTGACGAGCTATCTCGACAGGAATGTGATTGTGACCGGTTATGCCATCGGAGTCACAGGAAACGATACCAAATACCTCAATACTCTTGTGACTTCAATCGAATTTGCTGAGACTGAGGAGTGTCCTGATGAGAGCAAGGCCATTACTGTCAAGGAATTGAATGAAAGGCTTGCCTCTGTGGAAACGGGCGCTGCTCTTGCGGATCTGGTCGCTGTGAAAGGATATGTGGCTGCAAACAACGAAGGCGGAGCCCTGTATCAGGTCATTTCTCTTGTCGATAATACGGGAGAACCCGGAACTGGAATCATCCTGAAGGGTGATGACTACACGGAGGCCACTCTGCCTGTAGGTACAAAGGTGATAGTCAGCCTCAAATATGCCACATACGACCTCTACAAGGGTCTGCCGCAGGTCAAGAAGGCGATGATATTCAAGACTGAAACCAAGGCGGAGATTGTCGTTCCCGAGATTGCAGACAACCAGTGTAAGGATTATCTCGGTCAGTATGTGAAGGTACGCAATCTTACAGCTCCGGCAGATGCCACCACCTGGGTTGTGAATAACAAGAGCACCACGACCAGATTCACCGGAGAGAACGGATTGACGGTTGCCACCTATGTGACCAAGTATGCAGTCTATAAGGACGAAAAGATTGCCCAAAAGACTTCCTGGATCAAAGGTGTGATGGAAGTGTATAATGAACTTTATGAGCTTATCCCAACCTCGATGGATGATGTGTCCGGATTTAAGGAATAGGCTTCGATGAAGAAGACACAATATCACGTGTGAATCGTAAGTCTGTCGGGACTTGAATATGTGTATAATATGAAATTCATTTTTCAATTTTTAATCATTATGGCGTTTGCGTTCGCGGGAGAACTGCTGCACCATTTTATCCCACTCCCCATACCGGCTAGTATCTACGGTATAGTGCTCCTTTATATTGCCTTGGAACTCAAACTTGTAAAGGTGAAAGATATCAAGGAGACCAGTTCATTTCTTATATCTATTATGCCGATTATGTTCCTTCCTCCAGCGGTAGGGATTGTGCAGTCTTGGAGCCTTATCAAAGGTTTATGGCTGCCGTGTGCGGTGGTTATAGTTGTAAGCACAGTCGTCGTGATGGCAGTATCCGGCCGAGTGACACAGAGGCTTGTCAGAAAGGGAGGGCGAAAATGAATGAGCTTATCGGGAACTCCGCATATCTTGGAGTCTTAATCAGCCTTGCGTCTTACGCTTTGGGAATGTGGCTGCGCAGGAAAACTGGTTTGTCTTTTTTGAACCCGCTGCTGATTTCAATTGTTTTGGTTATTATCTTCCTGAGCCTGAGCGGGATGAGTTATGAGACTTATGCCAAGGGGTCCTATTCTATCAGCTTTCTGCTGACTCCTGCTACCATCTGCCTGGCAGTGCCCCTTTATGAGCAGTTCAAGCTGCTTAAGAAGCATTGGAAAGCCGTGATGGCGGGCATAATTTCGGGAGTGGTGTCCAGTCTTGTCTGTATATGGCTGCTTGCACAGATGTTCCATTTTGACCATCAGACTTACGTCACCTTCCTGCCCAAGTCAATCACTACGGCAATTGGTATGGATGTGGCTGCGGAACTCGGGGGGTATGTGCCTCTGGCGGTTGTGGTTATAGTCATCACCGGTGTGCTGGGCAATGTAATTGCAGAGGGCGTATTGAAACTCTTCCAAATAGAAGAGCCCATTGCCAAAGGCATTGCCATCGGCTCCAGTTCCCACGCGGTAGGTACAGCCAAAGCTATGGAAATAGGACCGGTCGAAGGGGCAATGAGCAGTCTTTCCATCGTCGTCTGCGGCCTCCTTACCGTAATTGGCGCTTCGATATTCTCGGAGTTTGTTCCTTTGTAAATCTCGCTCAGCCGAGCCTGGCCATTTCGGGCGCTTTTACAAAGATGATGCAGTTTTTTTGAGGATTACTTATTGTTCCTCGATCCAAGGATTCTCGTTCAATTTCCGTTCAAAGCGGTTGATGGCGAAGATGGCCATCAGATAGACAGCTCCAATAAGTATCAGTCCTAAGCCCACACAGATACTGAGGGTTGTGCCGCCGACTCCGGGAACGCTGAATGAGAGGAAGCCGAGTATTGTGGATGCAATGCCGAGGATGAGGTTTGCCCACCAGAGTCTGAAACCTACCTTTCTGTAGTCAAATGACCGTATGGCGAGGTTGACGCCCTCAATGATGAGGAAGAATGCAAATATGATAGGCATAATGGCCGCCATAGCGAGGTCGTGTCTGAGGAAGATTATACCAATGATAATCTGAAGGATGGATGAAAGCAGGATGCTGCCACTCTGTGGAAAATAAGATCTGAGGCGGAACCAGTTCATTAGGGTTGAAATGCCTGAAACCAAGGTGAGAAGCCCTATCATCCAGGATAGTGAAATCACAGTGGAGAGAGGGTTGCACAAGCAAATGATGCCGAGGGCTACCAGTGCTGCACCGGTGATGCCCATATAAATTTTTCTGCTGGGTAACATTGTAATGTAAATATAATCGTCAAAATTATCCTTTATGATGCCGTTGCTTCAGCTGACGAAGCCCCGGCTCTATATGCAGCGAGTCAAAGAGGGTGCCAAACTCCGCAGTCTCGCCTTGGTAGGCCAGGTGATGTCGTAATAATGACATTTTGTCACCCGAAATGGCGGTTTCGCAAGCGAAAATATATATAAAGTATGGATGAGATGGTCTCGAACTCGACCTTCCCGTCGATATAGTCTGCGAATGTCTCGACGGCCGGTTTTCCTCCTGGCAACCTGCAACTGCCGCAACCTCCACATTCCCGACTCACCAACAATATGGTACAGGCCAATACTATTCCCGAATGCCCTGAACGACTGCTATGCCACACTGAAGTTTATGGTCACACATGCTGACGAACTTGGCATACGCAAGGACCAGATATTTGTCGGCGGTAAGAGCGCGGGAGGTGGACTGTGCGCTGCTCTTTGTATGCTGGACAGGGACAGGGGAGAGGTGAACATCGCGTTCCAGATGCCTCTCTATCCGATGATTGACGACAGGGATACCGACTCATCAAGGGACAACCATAATCTGGTGTTGAACACAAGTGGGTGGCTAAAAAGTCCCGAAGGGACCGCACCGGAGGTGCGAAATGCCCCTAATAGGGGCCGCAGACGCAAGTCTGCGGGGGTTAAGGAGTCCCGAAGGGGATGAACAAAAGGCTTTTTGGTCATCCCCACTATTTTTGTGTCGTAAATCAAAACAAACAATTATGTACAAACCATTAACATTCCGCGACGATTACAGCAGTACGTACCTGTCCGCCTTTGAAACCCTCTTTTTCTGTGCGACGAACGACTTTATCATTCCTCATGATGTAGTTGGTGCCATACTTTACGCAGAGGTATTAGGCGAGGCTGAAGAAGTTTTCTTTTCAAAAGAATTCATAGAGAAGTACACCCTCGACCTTAGATCATTAGTTCCTGATGACGATTCATATTTCAATGCAATAAAGCACATGGGATATCAAGACATTATCGATGAGCTTGACTGTAATAGCCAGAAGATCAACGCATTCATCAAGGAGAAATTCACCACCGAGCCATATGATACAGAGGAAGTCGTCAAAAAGATCGAATCACTCATCCGTCCGGAATATATGGCCATCATCAAGAAAAATCAGGAAATAACCAAACACCAGAAAACCCAAAACGAAACAATAAATGAATTACTGCTGGTAATCGGATTATCTGAAAATGAGACTTATGAATCTATTGATCTCCTAAAAGCAAAGAATATCCTTGTAGCAGGTGCCCCGGAACAAGGCAAAAGCAAATTTCTGGAATCAATGCGGGACTCTCTGAGTAGTAAGATGACAGATGTATATTACATCAATCTGGAAGAAGAAATATATCCGGAACGCGAAGCCACACTAAAGATTGACTTTGTATATACAGAACTTCAAAGTCGTAATGACATGTTTTTCCAAAGTAGGGCGCGAGACATAAAAGAATACAACCGGCATAAGCCCGATGAGATAATGCCATACATAGTGGTCATATTTCACGAATACACTATTCTCCTGGACAAAACGGATCTGATGAAAAAGATTTTATACCTGGCTCAAAAGGGTCCTAAAGTGGGCATTCATCTTATTATCTCCACCTCCCACCCATCTGTAAACGTGATTAGTAACAAAATCAAGACATTATTTCCTACACGAATCGCTTTCAAGACCAGGACGAAGGTCGATTCACTGACTATCCTTGACATTCACGGTGCTGAGGAACTGCCCGGATATGGCGATATGCTGTTATTGTATAACGCTGAACTTACCCGGCTTAAACAAGACTAATAGAATTATATCCTCCATGACAGCACGTGAATTAATAGATACTTTATCAAGCCCGGTTGCGGTTCCAGAATCATCGAAAAATGAATTTACTGAGACCAGAATCAAAAACTGTGAAAATGAAGTATCGCAAAAGTTAGCTCTAAATCACCACAAAAGTTAGCAATAAAACAACGCAATTCATAGTACTAAATATCCACAAATGTCAGCTGATGTAACAAGCTCTGGGGAAGTTTCACTTTTTTGGCAGATGGTGGATTTGCTCCTTGTTTCTTGAATACTATAAAGTAAGGCTCTTGTAATTAATGATTTCTATGTCTCCTATATTATTCTCGAAATCTCCGGTATAAACTACGCCCTTCCTTCTGATAGGAGTCTTTATCCACCCAGACAGTTTCTTCAGAGTGTTTTCGAACTCTCTATTGTATGTCATAGATGACTTTACTTCAAGAGCAGTGATTTCACCTTCCTCCTTGATGAGTATGTCCACCTCGTTCATGTTGGAGTCGCGGTAGAAGAAGACGCCCCCCTCCTTACCGGCATTCATTCTGTGCTTGACAGCTTCCATCACTACGAAGTTCTCGAATATGTTGCCGCGCATCTTATCTCTTGAAAACTGTTTAGGACTCTCGATATCAAGAAGGTAGCATACAAGGCCTGGATCGCAGAAATATAGTTTGGGACTCTTTATCAATCTCTTTGAAATGTTCTCGTAGTATGGTGGTAATAGGTATACTACATATGAAGCAGTCAGTACTGACATCCAAGACGCAATGGTTTTGCCGTCAACCCCAACCTCGTTAGCCAGTTCGGACGCGTTGAATACGGAACCAACTCGTGCTGCACACAGCTTCATAAACTTGAGGAACTGCATAATGTCCTTTATCTTGAGCAGGTCCCTTACATCTCTTTCCAGATAAGTCTTTACGTATGACGGATAGAGCAATTTTGCGATATTCTTCTTGGCGCATATCGCCGGAAAGAGACCATCATAGAGGAAATCGTCAAGTGTCTTGCTCGAAGATTCTGTGCGGGTCTCATTAAGCGACATAGGCATCAGTTCGAATACACCGGCCCTTCCAGCCAAAGACTCTGACAGGTCTTTCATCAGTTCGAAGTTGGAACTGCCAGACAGAAGGAATTTCCTATCTGGATTATTGTCCACTATTCCCTGTATGTATTCGAAGAGTTCTGGTGCTTTCTGCGCCTCATCAATGAACATCATCTGCTGAGTCTGATTCAGAAATGCAATAGGATCAGTAAGGGCAAACTCCCTGATGTTCACATCCTTCAATGAGTACTTTACGGCCTGGGGAAACATCTTTTTCAGTATGGTACTCTTTCCGGATTGTCTTGGCCCTGTAATGCAAATGACTGAAAAATATTGAGATGCCTCAATTAGTAAATCCTGAATGTCTCGTGCTATGTAATCTATATTCATTTTGATGCAAATTTGGAATGGCACTCCAAAAATACATAAATTTTTATGGGTAACAAAATAATTCTGGAATTAGAAAGTTGTTATTTCAGATATTCCGACGGCATCACTCCTGTGACCTTCTTGAACAGGCGGCTGAAATTCCAAAGGTGAGAATCTACTGGAAAGTTGATATATTTGCAAAAATTGTCAAAATGACGCTGAGGGAGTATATAGAAAATGAAATCATTCCGCGCTACGACGCTTTCGACGGTGCACACAGGCGCGATCACGTCGGATATGTCATCGAAGAGAGCCTGAAGCTGGCGGAGCACTATGGCCTGGACAGGAACATGGTTTACACGGTTGCGGCTTACCACGATACTGGGCTGGCCGTCGATCGCAAGACTCATCATCTGGAATCAGGCCGGATATTGCGTTCGGACGAGCTGCTGAAACGCTGGTTCTCGCCGGAGCAGATAGAGATTATGGCTCAAGCGGTGGAGGATCACCGGGCCTCGAACAACTCCGAGCCACGCAGCATTTATGGCAAGATTGTCGCGGAGGCGGACCGTCAGATCGATTCCCTCACCATTATCCGTCGTACCATAAGCTACGGCCTCTCCCATTATCCGGAACTTGACCGGGAGGGACACTGGCTGCGTACTCTTGAGCATATCCGGGAAAAATATGCCGACGGAGGCTATCTGAAGCTCTGGATTCCTGAGTCTGACAATGCCCGCAAACTGGAGGAACTGCGCGAACTGATACGTCGTCCGGCCCTACTCAGGGAGATTTTCGACCGCGAGTTTCCTCAATCCTGAAACTGAATGTGCCGTCTTCTGTTCAAAGGTGACAAGGGTTTACAGGGCAATGAAGGGAAAGAGTGAGTACACTTGAGGCATTTTCAATTTCCCCGATGGCAATGGCGATTCTCCTCTCCCTGCTGTCCCTTGCCGTCATCTTCGGTGGTATCCAGAGGATTGCAAAGGTCTGTTCATACATTGTTCCTTTCATGGCACTTGCATACCTCGGAATTGCTGTGTGGATACTTGCTGTCAACATTACATCCCTGCCTGCAATGATTGGACTTATCTTCCGCAGTGCTTTCGGCTTTGAACAGGCAGTCGGAGGGACTATGGGAATGGCAATCCTTATGGGATTCAAGAGGGGAATCTTCAGCAATGAAGCCGGGGAGGGTAGTGCACCCAATGTAGCAGCAACTGCTGATGTCAGCCATCCCGTGAAACAAGGGCTGATACAGACGCTGGGAGTCTTTACAGACACGCTTATAGTATGTACATGCACGGCGTTCATCATCCTTAGTTCCGGGTTGTATGATTGCGGAGCCAATGGCATCGAGCTTACTCAGGCAGCAATGACCTGGCACATAGGTCCGGCAGGCAAATACATCATTGCCATTTGCATATTTTTCTTTGCCTTTTCAAGCGTCATCGGCAATTATTATTACGGAGAATGCAATCTTGCTTTCCTGTGCAATGGCTCTTCACACACAAAGACAGCCATCCAATTGTACAGGATTCGTCTCGGAGTACTCATATTCATCGGTTCACTGATGACAATCGACATCGTCTGGGCTCTGGTGGATTTCTTTATGGTCATAATGACGGTTGTCAACCTGACCTCGCTCTTCCTTCTCGGAAAATATGCCGTCACTCTGCTTGAACACTACAAACGGCAGTTGAAGGCAGGGAAAGCCCCTCAATATCAATCATCTACCATTCCGGAAATATCAGATGAGACCGAATGCTGGTGAGAGGCTTCTCTAAAACCATCCCGTTATTCACCAGCGGAATAAGTGTTGCAGAAAATTTATTTTGTAGCTGTATTTCATAGGAAAACGCACCTTTTAGAGGGTTTGTTTTATTGGAAAACGCAGTTATTTACGGTGGTATTTCATAGGAAAACGCACCTCGTATCAAAAAATGCACTATCTTTGCACTAACAAAAAGGCAGTAACATGTTATACAGAAAGATTAAAAAACGGATTGAGGAATATCTCTCTTCAGATTCTGATAGAATGCTGTTGATTGATGGTGCACGCCAAATAGGTAAGTCATATATTATTCGCCATGTGGGAAAAAAGATGTTCTCGAACTATATTGAAATAAATATGGAAGAGGATAAACTGGGCGACCGCGTTTTTGCGGAAGCTAAAACCACAAAGGATTTCTATATGGCTTTAAGTGTTGTCGCAGGCGATAAGATGAAGGAGAAGGATAACACCCTTGTGTTCATTGATGAGATTCAAGCATACGACCACCTTCTTACTCTTGTGAAGTTCTTGATGAAAGAGAAGAAGTTTACCTATATTGCCAGTGGCTCTCTGCTTGGAGTAACTTTGAAAAATACCCAATCTGTTCCTATCGGAAGTTTGGATATACAACATATGTATCCGATGGATTTTGAAGAGTTCCTTTATGCTAATGGTGTAGGAGAAGTTGCAATTGACGCTATGAGGGAGAGTTTCAACAACAACCAGGCGTTGTCTGATACGATGCATGACAAAATGTTGGATCTCTTCAAAAAATACTTGTTGGTAGGTGGCCTGCCAAAGGCTGTTGAGGTATTCGTAGAGAGCCGTAATGTCGTTGAATTCCGTTCTATTCAGAAAGAGGCTCACGATTTATATGGTGTTGATGCTTCCAAATACCAGGAGGAACATGATAAAAAGCTGAAGATACGCCGTATCTTCGATATGATACCATCAAACCTTGAAAACAAAAAGAAGAGGGTTGTCATTAAGGATATTGAAGACATAAAGTGGAAAAGAACTAATGACTATTCAGATGAGTTTGATTATCTCATCTCTGCCGGCATAACTTTAGAGGTGAAGGCAATCAGTACCCCAACATATCCTTTGGTAGAGAATAGCGGCAAGAACTTGTTAAAACTCTATCTGAATGATGTGGGTATCCTCTCCGGTATATTCTATCGTAACAACATCAAGGCTGTAATGTCTGATATCAAGAGCATAAATCTAGGTTCCGTTTATGAAACTGTCGTAGCACAAGAGTTGAGAGCTCACGGATATGACTTATACTATTATGACAATAAGAAAAATGGTGAGGTTGATTTTTTGATTGATGATGCCGACAATCTTTCAAATATCCCAATTGAAGTCAAATCAGGAAAAGATTATACGGTTCATAGTGCTTTGGATAAGTTTATATCTAACGATGACTATAATATCAGGAAAGCATATGTATTATCAAATGAGAGAGAGGTCTTTGTTGATAATGGCATTACCTATGTCCCTATCTACTATATTATGTTTTTTCAAAATATTTCCAATGTGGTAGAGGAGTTCTTGGACTAAGTAATTTCAGCGTTCCCTGCGTTCTGGGATTATCGAAGATACCGCCCGGAAGGCAACTGTCGCGAAGCCAGTCATTGCCCAAATGCGGTTCCCCGGTCGGCAGAGATAACATTTTCAAAATCCTTGAATTTCATGACAAAATTTTTGGTTTGGTCAAAGATTTGCTATATGTGCAATGTTTATTCCCGGTAACCTCTGGAGAAATCCAAGTTATTGGGTTTCGTATTTCTTATGCAAAGATAGCACTATCCTTTTCTGAATGCCAATGGTGAACAGCCTGCGTGCTTCTTGAAATATTTTCCAAAATCCGAAGGGTTGGCGAAAGACAGGATATCGGATATCTGGGAAATTGAAAAGGAACTCGTCCGCAGAAGGTTCTTGGCATTGATAATCGTATATTTTTCAATCCATTGCATCGCCTTTTCCCCGGTAGTGACCCTTACGGCCTTGCTCAGGTGCTTTGGGGAAATCCTGAGGATATCGGCATAGAACGGGATATCCCTGTGCTCTTTGCAGTTCTCCCTGACAAGGTCCAGAAATCTGTTCGTGATTTCCTCAAGCCTGTTCTTCGGATTTTCTGACAGAGACGGATGAATATATGCACCCAAACCATATAGGTAAGCCAGGGTCAGGTGCTTTATGACATTCGCTTTGTACGGATTTGCAGTCCTGATTATGCCTTGCAGCATTCCGAAATAGTTGTTGACGGCCTGCATTGATTCGTCATCGAGAGGATAGAAGCCTTTGGTCTCTATATCCTGCAGAAGATTGAACTGGCTTACAATTTCAAGGCGGTCCAGCATCTTTTGGGACATGACGATGAACTTTCCCTTGAAATCCGATTCGAACATTATTCTCTCGACTATATGACCCTGCGTCAAGATCATCATTCCGCTCGAATTGATGCTGTGGGTTATCGTATCCACGGTGCACATCATATGCCCGCTGTTCACGATTATGCAGATAGTCGAATCGGAGCTGAAAGGGAAATCGTACCATCTTTCATAGCATGGACTTTCCAGAAGGACAATCTCGTTTCCGAAATAATCGACAGTCTGTCCTTGTGAAAGAAAAGATGAGAGTTTGAATGAATCGGTGTCCATGATTTGGGCAATTATTATGCAAAAATAGGAAACAATTCGCTAAAACAGCACAAAAGCGCATTATTTCACATAAATAATAAGAAATTACCCTTTCTTATCAACTAATCGGAGGCTACTTTTGCACAAACCAAATTATTATTTCAAATGAAAATCAACAACCCGAAAGTCACTCTTGCAGATGAAGCAAGAGTAGGCGTAAAAGAGGAGCTCAGAAGCGGGTTCCTGGACTGGCTTCATCAATTTTCAGTTATCGGAGATGACGGTGAATTGTATTCCCTCGGAGGTTCAATCCTGTCGATGCACCTTGAACAGATGGACCTTGTAAGCATCACAATAGCCAAGGGAAAGGGAGGCTGCCGTCAGCTTCCGAATTCGATCTACAAAATCGGAGAATTCCCGGGAATGCTCCACGAGAAAATGTTTCGCAATCCTGCAGGGACACTCAAAATTGAGACAAGGGAGCACAGCATACTTGTGAGCTGCGGGCCTCAGTATCAGGTCGAATGTTTCGAGGACAATTCCTGGCATCTGCTCGTCGACACGATGGATGGAGAATACAAAGCGGACCTGTGGCACAGGCCACAATATGCCCCGCTTTGGTACGGACGGGAAACGCCTTCGTTTCTCACCCAGCACAGTGTGACATACGGCTACAACTGGGCAGGAGCAGTCGAAGGGCGGATCATTGTGGACGGCAAGCAGGTAAATGTCAAAGGAATGGGCATCCGGGAGAGATACGTTGCCGTCGATTCGAGCGCCGCGGAGCTCGGAGGATGGGAAGACTGGGGATGGGTTGCTTTCAACGAAATCCACTCGTCATTGTATGACATGCGCCTGGGAATGAAGGACTTTGCTATGTATGACCTCCAGACGGGGAGGTACTACCCTGAGGGAAAACTGACCATAGTTCACGAAGACTGGGTGTTTCTGAGAGAGCTTGACGGATTCATCCCTATGACCTACAAGATCAGCATTGATGTCGAAGACGGACTTTACGAAGTCGAAGCTCACACCTGCAATGCAACGACCTGGGGAGCGACCCACAAGGTCCCGGACATGCCGGTGGCCACGCTGACGTTTGACCGGGTGGAAGGCAGATTCACCTCAAATGACGGCATCGTCAGGGTACTTACCGGCGGCAGGGGCACAATGTCCGTCCGTCAGTGGCACGCCTATCCGAGCATCCTGCCGCGTGAGTTGTACTCCGATTCTTCCGAAGAGGTCCGCTGTGAGACCAAATTCGACACTTTGTAATTATAATTAGGAATGCGGGTTTAAGCGGCTGGCAATCGTCAGCCGCTGCTGTCACACCTTGCCAAGTAATCCTCAAAAAATAACCAGCATCATCTTTGAAAATCTTTTCGGTTTATATTTCCTCCCTCATCAGTCACATAGCTTGCACTGTTTCCAACGAGTTTTCTCTGGTTCATCTTAATATTTCAAACGAGTTTTACCGATTTTGCGAGGAATTTTGGTTGTTATTTCAGAAATTCCGACGGCGTCACTCCTGTGACCTTCTTGAACAGGCGGCTGAAATGGTTGGGAAAGTCGAAGCCCAGCAGGTCCGCCACTTCGCCCACGCTCAGACCTTTCATCAGGAGATTCTTGGCCTGGTCAATCACGAAATCGTGTATATAACCGATGGCGGTTCCTCCTGTGGAATGGTGAATCAAATCACCGAAGTAACGGGTTGAATATGCCAGTTTGTCGGCACAATATGCCACTGTAGGAAGGCCATTCTCATATTGCAGCCCCTGGGTGAAGTAATCGACAAGCAGGCTGTGGAAGCGTTTGAGAATGTCGTTTTCATCATTCGCCTTCGATGAGCGCTGGCGAAGATAGATCCGCTGGCAGTATTCCAGAATCAGTTTGAGATAGCTTGTGAGTATATTCCTGAGCGCAGGGGAATCCGGATTCTCCTGCATTTCTTTGCGCATAGTGACCAGAAGAAGCGAGAAACGCTCATATTCGGAGGCTGTCATCCGCAACCAGTCTGTGTCGAAATATGAGAAAAAATGGTATTCTTCCATTTTTCCTTCCAGAGGGGAGCCTTTGAGCAGTTCCGCTGACCAGAGCAAGGCCCATCCATTGATGAATAGCGGAGTGCCGTTGTCTTCACCTCCGCCAATCTGCCCGGGGGCAACGGCGATGATGGAACTGTCTCCCACGACAATCGATTTGGTGCCATAGGACAGATATTTAGGGAATTGCTTCTGAATGAAAAGGCCATAAACGCCATAGTTGTTCATACTGCTGCGCAGCGGGGACACTTCGTCATAACTGATCAGTGCCAGTTGCGGATGCAGCAGGGGAGCGCCCACATATTCTGCATAGACATTGGGGTTGTCAACCTTCAGAATCTTCTTCATAACACTGCAAAGATAGCATAATCTGCGAAATTGGTATATGTTCAGCGAATATCAGTACAATTATTTCGTTGTCTAGAGATACATTTGCAATATGAAAAATACAATAATACTGGCCTTGTCAGCAATGTTGCTGGCCGGCTGCAATCAGAACACGAATATGAGTACACTGAACCTCACACAGGAATGGGACAAGACCTTTCCAAAATCCGACCTTGTAGAACATTCCAAGGTTACATTCCACAACCGCTATGGCATTGAACTGGCGGCTGACTTGTATATTCCCAAGAATGCAGAAGGCAGATTGCCGGCAATTGCGGTTCCGGTCCCTTCGGTGCCGTAAAGGAGCAGACCAGCGGCATCTATGCCCAGCATATGGCTGAGCGCGGCTTTCTCACTATTGCCTTTGACCCGTCCTACACAGGCGAAAGCGGTGGCGAACCTCGCCGTATGGCTTCCCCGGACATCAATACTGAGGATTTTCTGGCAGCTGTAGATTTTCTGTCAGTACAGGAAAACGTTGACCCTGAGCGTATTGGCATTATCGGCATTTGCGGCTGGGGCGGAATGGCCATCAATGCTGCAGCTCTCGATCCACGAATAAAGGCTACGGTCACTTCCACAATGTACGATATGTCCCGTGTAACCCGTGAAGGCTATTTCGGATGCACAGACAATGAGCAGGCCCGTGATGCCAAGCGCAAGGCATGGGCCGCCCAGAGAACTGAAGACTACAGGACAGGAAGTTATAAGCGTGCTGGCGGAGTTGTGGATCCGCTCCCGGACGATGCCCCTTGGTTTGTCAAGGATTACCACGAGTACTATAAGACAGATAGGGGCTATCACCCGCGCAGCGGCAACTCCAACGACGGATGGAACATCATCGGAACAATGTCATTTATGAACCAGCCAATCTTGGATATGGCGCGTGAAATCAAGACTCCGGTCCTGCTCATCCACGGCGAGAAGGCCCATAGCCGCTATTTCAGTGAAGGGGCATTCGAAGCTATGACAGGAGTGAAACCGGAACCGGGCAATACCACTGTGGTGGGAAACAAGGAACTGCTCATCATCCCCGGTGCAGTCCACACCGACCTCTATGACGACAAAGCCGGCGTGATACCATACGACAGAATTGAAAGCTTCTTCAAGGAAAGCCTTAAGAAAGACTAACAATAAATCATGAACCGAGTCATATTAATTACAGTATTCAGCATATTGACATTACAAGTTATGGCACAGGAAAAGATAGTCCAGACGGCAGGACGCACGCAGTTGGGAGAGTTCGCTCCTGAGTTTGCCCGGCTCAACGACGACATTCTCTTTGGCGAGGTGTGGAGCCGCAACGACCTGCTCAGTCTTCGCGACCGCAGTCTGGTCACCCTCACATCTTTCATCAGTCAGGGCATCACCGACACTTCGCTGGGATTTCATCTTCAAGAGGCAAAGAAGAACGGTATCTCTAGAACAGAAATATCTGAAATCATTACCCATATAGCGTTCTATGCAGGCTGGCCCAAGGCTTGGGCGGCATTCCGCCAGGCCAAAGAAGTATGGGCGGAAGAGACATCGGCCGATGATGCCAAGGCTCGTTTCCAGCAGGAGATGATTTTCCCCATCGGTGAACCCAATACTGCCTACGCCAAGTATTTTACTGGCAACAGTTACCTGGCACGTATTTCCGATGAACAGGTTCCCGTTGCCAATGTCACCTTTGAACCAGGATGCCGCAACAACTGGCATATCCATCATGCCACCAAAGGCGGAGGTCAAATGCTTATCGGTGTAGCTGGTCGTGGCTGGTATCAGGAGTGGGGAAAGCCTGCGCTGGAGATTCTTCCGGGAACGGTCATCCACATCCCGGCAGGTGTGAAGCATTGGCACGGAGCTGCCGCCGACAGCTGGTTTGCTCATCTGGCTTTCGAGATTTCCGGCGAGAACGCCTCCAATGAATGGTTCGAACCCGTTACGGACGAGGAGTACGGAAAAATAGAAATAAATATGAACTGAGACGAACGACCCGAAAGCACGCCCGGCTTTGGGTGGCAAACTCTTGGACGTTTCGGAATATGACATCGTTTTCATCGGCTATCCGTCGTTGGAACGGAAAGAGGGCCGTTTGCTCAATCGTACTGACGAGAAAACCGTCCGCACGTGGATTGACAGATTAGGATATTGAGCCCGGTAATCGACTATGCGGCATATTTGAGATGCGAGATAATCCGGCTTCAGGCCGTTGTTCTCGTCGTTCTCTATGCTTGCGAGGGAACGTGCATAGGAAGGGTAGGCATCTGAGGCCATCTCGACATTGACTCTCTTTCGTGTCGCTGTGAATCCTGTTGAGAAATCCTTCCATCGCGAACTTGCTTGCGGAATAGGCACCTTGGTAGGGGAGTCCGATAAGCCCGCCTATGCTACTTATGCACAATATCTTGCCGAACCCCTGTTTGCGCATTGCAGGAACTATGTGGGAAAGCCATCTGACCATTCCCATAAAATTTACATCCATCTGCTTTTGGACATCTTCAATCTTGCAGAACTCAATAGGACCTCCTATCCCGATGCCTGCATTGTTGATGAATACATCTATGCGACCATCTGTCAGTTTCATCATTTGATCGAAAGCCGCTGCAATCTGACCTAGAAAATCCAATTCACATCTGAGGCAACTTATTATTTTCATATTACTAAAAAAGTGCTACTTTTGTTTGCTTAAAGCCACAAAAAATGATGAAAATATTAGCAATCTGCGCGGCTCTTTCCGTGCTCTCGCCCTCTTTTCCCGAAACCAGCTACAACGGTAAGATAGCCATTGCTGCCCATAGAGGGTTTTGGAAATGCGAACAGGCTGTAAACAGCCAGAACAGTATTGCAAGTCTTACGCTTGCACAGGAGAATTCCTTTTGGGGTAGTGAATGTGACATCCACCTTACATCCGACGGGGAAATCATAGTCAATCATAATAACGACATAGACGGACTGGTGATAGCTGAGCACACTTATTCTGAACTGGCTTCCCATCTGCTGGCAAACGGAGAGAAGCGTCCTACCTTCGATGAGTATCTCACTCAGGCCGAAAAGGCGCCAAAGACTGTGCTTGTCGTGGAATTCAAGCCACAGGGCTCTGACAAGAGGGACAAGGTACTCGTGCGCAAAGCAATTAAGAAAATACGCAAGCACGGACTCTGGGACCCGTCCAGGGTTACCTTCATCTCCTTCAGCTACTGCTGCTGCAAGACTGTGGCAAAGCTCGCGCCCGCATTCACCAACCAGTATCTCAACGGTGATCTTGCACCTGCCGATCTTGCCAAAGCCGGCATCAACGGCATAGACTATCACTACAATGTGCTATACGAGCATCCGGAGTGGGTGGAGGAAGCGCACGACCTGGGGATGAGCGTTAATGTCTGGACTGTCAACCAAGCTAAGGATATGCGCAATGTTATCGAAATGGGCGTGGACGTGATTACCACAAACGAGCCTCTGTTGCTGAGGGAAATTCTGGGAGACAAGGAATTCAAAAACTGATATAGTAATCTTCAAAAAATAATCTGCATCAGATGTCTGGATAAAAGTCAGATGATAGGATTATAACGATAGAATATTATGGAATTCAAGGAATTGATAAGGGCCCGCTACTCATGCAAGGCATACGATAGCAGCCGGCAGTTAAGCCCGGAAACGCTTGCTGAAATTCTGGAAGCCGGTCGTATGGCCCCGACCGCAAAGAACCTTCAGGAACAGCACATCTATGTATGTCAGTCTCCGGAGGCTCTGGCAAAGATTGACTCCTGCACGCCTTGCAGGTATGGAGCACCGACGGTCCTCGTCGTGGCTTTCGACAGAAAGAATGTCTATACCTACCCTGACGGAAAGCGTGAGTCGGGTATAAAGGATGCGGCCATAGTGGCGACTCATCTCATGCTCGGAGCAAAGGATGCAGGAGTGGAGTCCTGCTGGCTGAACTGCGTGCACATCGACAAGCTCCACGAGGATCTCGGCCTTCCTGAAAATGAGGAGATACTGATGCTTCTGGATCTGGGATACCCGGCAGCAGAGGCTAAACCGCTGGCCAATCACTTCTCCCGCAAGGATGTCGGACAGACCACAAGTTACCTTTGATATGGAAGAGCCGATACTCAACAGCCACAACAAGGCTGAATATGAGCCCGCCCATACGGCGGAGCATATCCTGAACCGCACCATGGTGAACATGTTCGGATGCCCTCGCAGCCGGAATGCCCACATCGAGAGGAAGAAGAGCAAGTGCGACTATCTGCTTGCCGAATGCCCGACTGACGACCAGGTGAAGGCAATCGAGGCCAAGGTCAACGAGGTCATTGCGGCGGCGCTGCCGGTGACCGTAGAGTATATGAGCAGGGAAGAGGCCGCATCAATAGTAGACCTGAGCAAACTGCCTGAAGACGCTTCGGAGACACTTCGCATAGTCCGCATAGGCGATTACGATGACTGTGCCTGCATAGGAGCGCACGTGGGCAACACCTCGGAGATAGGGGAGTTCCGCATCATCAGCCACGACTTCAAAGACGGGATCTGGAGGGTGAGATGGAAGGTCATTGCGAAGCAATAACGGATTACACCGACAAATCGAAATTTATACTACCTATTGTCAAACAGTATGGAGGATTTTATACTCAGAGAAATAGACCGGCTGGGCGAGATGCTACTGATTATCGCTCGGAAACTTGGCCTGCAGGAGGACGTTATGCCGGATTATTCCCTGTTAGATGTCAAGGATGAATTCGATAAAGCGGTCTGCCCAATTAATCTGGATGCTTTACTTGAACAGGAGAATCCAGTCTGGTATCTTGTGGAAACTGAGAAGATTTCAGACAACGGTCTAGAGACATTTATTGAGATTCTATTTCATTCCGACCTCGACGAAGACAGGAAGGCAGCAATCCTACACGATGCTCTTGCATATCTGGACGGTAAGGGATTTTTCTCTTTCAAGCTTCATGCTCTGAGCAACAGTTGAATTCCCATTTAACGAGCAGCTCATCTAAGATTATGATAACAGAAGAGGAGACCA
>CAMCFO010000004.1 GCA_945874155.1 uncultured Bacteroidales bacterium | reverse complement strand
GTTTTATTCACGGCCAGGGCCGCGTAACTTATTGAATTTTTAACGAACTATTGTTTTTTATCAGAAATTTTTGCTGAAAAAATCTTATAAATTTATTTATCACTTCTGAAAAAGGTAATAGACACCCGGTCGAGCCGGGTGTGACGTCGCTTTGTCGGGGCTGGGTGTGGCGTCGCTGTCGTCTGGGCGGGTGTGACGGGTTGCTGAATTAGAGTCGAGGCCGGGTGTGAAGTGCTGTTATCAAGTCGGCGGCTCAGAACTCGAAGTCCGGTTCGTTGAACGGCTGGAGGAAGGGATTCTTCATTCCCTCGTCGGCAATCGTGCTTGGCCTTCCGTGGCCGGGCAGTACGTCCGTGCGCCCGTCAAGCGTAATCAGCCGGCTCATTATGCTCTGCATCAAGCAATCATAGTCCCCGCCCGGAAGATCGCTGCGCCCGATGCAACCGTCCCTCAATCTTCAGCTCAGGTGTCGGTGTGCTCCCCTGAGTCCGTTGCGGCCGCAGTTGCCGCCGGGCATCTTGAAATGACACAGTCAGGCAATTATCGCATTCCGGAACGTTTCTTTTTCATATCCGACAGCATCATCGCCTCGCTGGTTTAGTATGTCAGGAATGTCACCTCCCCGTCAAATTCTATTTTGCGTGGTTTGAGGACTTTGACATACAGCTGTTTAATCTAAGGCTCGTCAGCCTTGACATGCAGTTTTTTCCCCTGTTTGACAATGCCGCAGTTGTATGCTCCGAACGTGCCGTCAGGTCTCTCTATAAGAAAGGCGTTGCACAGTACCGCCTCTGCGATGAATTTGAAACATTCGTGAACGTCATTGTCGCTCGACACTATAGTCTGCCAGTCGGCAATCATGGGCACATACTGCTCCCCGACTATGATTTCACGGTTCGGATAGAGTTCAGGGTGGGGGTTGCCATAGGTGTCATCGTCAGCCGTGTGATCCGGGTCTGGTTCGCATACCTGTATGGCCTGAACATAGGGGTCAACGACGAACGCCCAGTTGAGGTCTCCGGATTCGTAGTCAATCAGGGAGGCGAAGGCGGATGCGGCGTCGAATGTTTCCCGCAGCCAGCGTTCTTCTCCAGTGAGGAGAAAAGCGTAGTATGTGGCATATGCTCTCCATGCGCTCCAGCCGTGGGGCGAAGAAATCATGTTCGGCAGCATGAGTACATCGTATTGTGCTTCCCAGAATCGCAGTGTCCCGCCGCGCCTGCGTCCGTCAGGCACCCGAAGCTGGGTGAGGCAGTCATGCCCGTCAAGGAGTTTCAGCATGGCCCCGGTATAGCGCCGCCTGTCTCTTACATCCTTGCTGCGCAGCGCAAGTTCGCCAAGTTGCAGGGCCGAGCAGCTTATCATGCCGTCTTCATAGGTTATCTGTCCTTCGGTCTCAAGGTCTCCGTCGGCATCCACCAGATGGTCAACGGCACGCTTTGCCGATTCCTCAAGCCATGCCGCCTGTTTTTCCCGTCCCGCATAACGCTCCGCATCCGCAAATTCGAGAAGGCTCTTGGCCGGATAAATCACCGAAGTATAATCCGTATGTCCATTCATGTATGCTCCGTCCTCCCGCTGGCAGCCCACAAGATAGGCCACCATACGCTCGCCGGTATCAAGGTCCTCTGTGCTGCCGAAAGCGAGATAGCGGTCTGCAAGCATCCCTATTGTCGATGATACGTTCTGTATGCGCCAGTGGTATTGGTATGGATGCCCGGTGTCGGGGTCGAAGATTTTGTCAAGAACAAGGTCGAAACGGCGGTTGAGAACACTGTCAATGGCCGGGTCGGGCATGACGCGGGCAGCATCGAATGCAGTGTGGAAGCCGTACCAGCTTTCTACATGTGAGGTAGGCTTCTGTTTGTAGCGCAGAACGGCTTTGCGTGCAAGATCCATTGTTTTGTTCCAGGGCCGGCGTACGGCTATTGTGCCGTGAGCCTCGCGGTCTCCGTCGCTGACGGTGATTTTTTTGATACCAGGTTCTTCAGCATGGTATATGCCGCGCCACAATGATATGCCAATCTTTTTCAGCTCCAACTTTTTTCCTTCTATCGTCATGCGGGGATATGAACCCCGCACTTCTATTTCAAGAGCCTCACCTGGTGCGCATGACGTGCGTCCCATCCATATCACCGGAGCTCCGGTGTGGCGGTGCACGGTTTCCTCGAAGCACTCCGGACAGTCAAGGTCAATCAGTTTCACTGTCCATGTGCGTTCTTCGCCCGGCTCAAGTTTCCACAGTTTCGGATTGTGTTCCGGCAGCGGTCCGCGGCAGAGCATATCAAGATTAAGACATTCTATGCGATGTCCGTAGAACCAGCGGTTCTGCTGATTGCCGTCCGGGTAGCCCATATTGTAGTCGAGGCTCCATGATGCTATGGGGTCAGCAGACACTATGGCCTTAATTCTGCCTCCGGGAGACTGCATGTAGCCGTAGAAATGATCCGGTTCACAGACTGCAAGAGTGGGAAAGAATTTGCCGTACCATTCCGGATAGCTGTCCATGTATGTGTCGATTCCGAGCTTAAGTCCGGCTTTCAGTGGCTGGAACGCAGTGTTGCGGGTGTTGCGAAGCCGCAGAGTCACGGTCTCGATGTTGTCTGTTTTGACGGAAGTTATCGTGTGTTCTATTCCTTGGGCCGGACTGTCGTTTCCTGCCTCCACTGAATAAAAACGGTGGACAGGTTTGCGTCCGGGGTCAACCATGTCCCCACACACCAGTGAAAAATCCACAGCTTCCGATGGCTGGACACTTATGGCTCCATCCGTCGGAAATGTCAGCGACATCAACGTAATGACAACAAACAGTTTCCGTTTCATCATATTCCCTTTATCAGTTTGACGGTCAGGTGTCCGGAATCCGGACCTGTCATAATCTCGAAATCCCCCGGTTCATATACCAGCTCCAGATTGGAATTGTAGAACTTCAGTTCATCGGTCGTCAGCGTAAATTCCACCATCTTTGATTCTCCCGGCTGAAGTGTGACCCGCCGGTAGTTCTTCAGTTCTTTAACAGGCCGTGCGAGAGATGCAAGGCAGTCGTGAATATACAGCTGGACAATTTCAACGCCCGCCCTGTTGCCAGTGTTGGTAACCGTGAGTGAAATTTTCACCGGTTCGTCTGCTGAGATGCGGTCGGAAGAGAACTCCGGACTGCCATATTCAAACGTAGTGTAGCTCATTCCGTAGCCGAACGGATAAAGTGGAGTGTTGGCGACGTCGATGTAGTTGCTGTTATAGGCTACGAAATGCTCATTGGTCCACGGCGGACGGCTGCATTGCAGGTAATTGTAGTACAACGGTTCCTGCCCGACAGCACGCGGAAATGTCGTGGTGAGTTTTCCGCATGGATTTGTCCTGCCGAATACCGCATCGGAAATGGCGTGTCCGGCTTCGCTGCCTGCATACCAGACATTCAGAATGGCAGGTACGTTATCACTTTCCCAGTCGAGGACTAAAGGGCGTCCTGTGAACAGGAGGAGCACCACCGGTTTCCCGGTGGCGACAAGCCGCTTCAGAAGATGGCGTTGTGCATCGGGGATGGTAATGTCGGCTCGTGAAGCAGATTCGCCGGACATTTCACAACTCTCACCCAGCGCTGTGACAATCACGTCGGCTTCATCTGCCGCGCGGAGAGCCTCCCGGAGCAGCGCGTTGTCATCTCCTCGCGGGATAGAGCGGCGTCCGGTGGCATACTGCTGCGTTTTTTCACTGTAATACAGATTGCTGCCCCGGGCATAAAGCAGTTCGGCATCGTTCCCCAGTTCTTCTTTGAAAGCCTGCAGCAGAGATATGTGGCGAGAATCAACGCACAGTTGGCTCCACATGCCGCACATATTGTTGCCGGCATCGGCAAGAGGTCCGATCAGTGCTATCTTGCCTTTCTTTTGAAGAGGAAGAATATTTCCGTCATTTTTGAGAAGCACGAAGGTTTCCGCGGCTATTTCCCTTGCAGCCTCCAGGTGCTCTTCGGTATATAATTCCGTTTCAGCACGCTGTGGTTTGCAGTATTTGTACGGTTCGGAAAAGAGCCCGAGCCTGTATTTCGCTTCGAGTATACGACGGCAAGCACGGTCAATCTCTTCCATGGATATCAGTCCTTTCCGATAAGAATCGCCGAGAGTGTTCAGATAGGCATTCGACACCATGTCCATGTCTGTCCCGGCCTTGAGACTCATCGCTGCGGCTTCTGGGGCCTCTACCAGGCCGAGAGTCGCCATGTCGCTGATGGAATTGTAATCGGTGACAACCATTCCATCGAATCCCCATTGCCTGCGCAGCAGTCCGTCAAGAAGCCAGCGGCTTGCTGTCGGATGCTCTCCGTCGAGAAGGTTGAAAGAAGTCATGACACTTCCCGCCCCGGCCTCTATCGCAGCCCGATACGGAGGCAGGTAGCAGTTGTACAGCTTCTGCCGGCTCATGTCAGCCGCAGTATAGTCCCGGCCGGCCTCAGGTGCTCCATACGCGGCGAAATGCTTGACACAAGCCATGATTTCATCGTCATGGCTCATGTCAGCACCCTGATAACCGCGTACATAGGCAGCCGCCATCTGTGAACCCAGCCACGGGTCTTCACCCGAGCCTTCCGCAATCCGTCCCCATCGGGCATCCCTGCATATGTCCACCATGGGGCTGAATGTCCAGTTTACGCCGTCGGCACTCGCTTCAACCGCTGAGATACGCGCCATGCGCTCTATCGCGGACGGATTCCATGAACAGGAGAGGGCAATCGGAATGGGGAAGACTGTCTCATAGCCGTGTATCACGTCAGCTCCGACTAAAAGAGGAATGCCGAGCCTTGATTTCTCTATTGCCAGTCTCTGGAATTCCGTAATCCTTTCGACTCCCTTGACATTGAAGAAGCCGCCGGCCCTGCCGCTTGAGACAAGTTCAGCAAGATCTGTCTCGAAGACCTGCCCTGACACGATATCTCCGCCGGCAGGAAGATTCAGCTGTCCTATTTTTTCCTCGACAGTCATCCGGCCCATAAGATTGTCTATAAAGGCATCCATCTCCGAATCTCGGCCGGCAGGGTCGCAGGCGGCAAGAGCCAGACATGCCAATATCAATCCAAATCCTGTTTTCATAGATGGCTCAAGTTTCCCAAGTAAATGATTATTTGCTCAGACGCATTATTTTGCAGCCGTGAGGCTCTATGTTTGCCTCAATCGATGATGCAGTTCCCTCATCGGCGTGTTTCCATAGGTCGCGCACTTTCATCGGGCCGTTTATCCCCAGGTCGGACAAAGCTACTTTGAAAGCCTTAGGTTCATCTTCACGGTTGAAAAGCCCTACGACATAATCTCCGTTGCTCATCCGGCCATACCAGATATTGCTTCCGGGCGACATCAGGGCATCATCCATCGGATGGCCGACGAAACGGTCCCTGTTCAGGGCCAGCATTTCTTCATTGGTGTAATATTCCACGTCACCTTCGCCTATTGTACAATACTGGTCTGTAACCGCAATAGGGCCGCCCGCCATCAGCTGGATGGAAACAACGAACTGTTTTTCAGCCGGAGTCTTGTAGCTGTGCATAATTGTGAAGTCGCCGTCAAGTATCACCTTGTCCCGTCCGGCGATATGACTCCAGTAGGTGAAGCCGTCAAACTGGTTTACGCAGTTGGGCCATGAAGTCCAGGCCTGTCCCTGATCCTGCATTGAAGTGAAATTCCAACCGCCCTTGAACGTGTCATTCACTATGCGCACCATGTTGCCGTAGCGGCTCTCGATTTCAGCGTCGTTGTACAGGTGCGGCATCACCAGAGACAGGAATATATTGTATTTCTTTGCGGTCTTGCAGATGTATGCAAGGGCGTCCGCATACATCTGGCGTCCGTATCCCTTTCCTACGGGAGAATCGGAATAACGGAAGAATCCGTCTTCAAACCAGGAGAGGAAATCTATACGGAGCATCTCGACACCTAATTTACTGTAGTGTTTGAAGAAGCCGTCGATATATTCCTTGGCGCCAGGGTGGGAGAAAACAATGTAGGTGTGCCACTTGTCCTTGGCCTTAGGATGGTTGACCTTATCTATGGTCTTGTCGTAGAGCAGCGACCCTACCGTATATTCCGTGCCGGGAATCAGCGTTTTCGGATCACACCACATTTCCAGCGGGCTGTCATAAATGCCGACACGCAGGCCGCGTTTTTTTGCAGCGGCAATGAGGTCCTTGACAGGAACCTGCCCGAGACGTGTCATATATGGCTGATTGTCCTCGCAGGTTATCGGAAGGAATCCGTCGGTACAGATCATGTCATATCCGTATGGCTTCAGTTCCTTCGCAACCCATTCGAAATTCGCCTCCCATTCAGACAAAGGTATGTTGCGGGTTTCCCAGACATCTCCGTCAAGTTCGTATGCACGTTCATATATGCTCCAATATAGGGGCGCTTTGAAAGTGTGTATGTTGCCGACATCCTCCAAATGCGGATGTTCGTGCTGGTTGGGAAGCCTCATGTCCGAGTAATTCTTCTGGCAGGCGCATGTTCCCAACAATGTGCAGCCGGCAACGAATGCTGATATTATCAGTTTCTTTATCATCGTCTTTCAGTTCTAAATGTATTTAAGTTCAGGTATTCGAATTTTACAGTCCAATTTTCAAGGTTGAAAGTGATGCGGTACTTGCCCTCATCAACGACGTTCCAGTTGTAGTCCGGTATGCTGACATTGACGAAATCCTCGGACTTGCAGCCGTTTCTGCCTATTTCGAGCTTGTCGGTTTTCGGACGGATATGGGCTCCCCAGCCTTTGAATGTCGAGGCGCGGAGAGCTCCGGTTTTGAGTGTGCCTTCATAGACGAAGACATAGTCGCTCTCCTTTGTGCAGACTGTAGGATTTCTTTCTATATCCCATTCGTTTGGAACAGCCATTCCGAGAAGATACAAATTGTCTGTCTGGATAGGAGTCACCTCAGGCCATTCATATTCAGGCTCTCCGAGATAGGTCGAGCTCATCGTGTATGTGCGGAGATTGAATGACAGACGGTACTTGCCGGCCTTGACTTTCCATTTGTTGTCCGGGTCCAAGGTGTAGATGAACGGGGCGTCAACGATCTCGGCTTCACCAATCTCTGTATCAGCAGTGACAGGGCGGATTGCGGATTTGCCGTCATAATTTCCGGATTCAGTGTAGAGTTTGAGTTCTCCTTCCGACAATGTCCCCTCGAAAGTGAACAGATAAGGATCTGATCCATCCTGCTGCATAGGAGTCATGGCACCTCCTTCCCATCCGCCTTTCGTGGCCGAGCCAAGCATGAACAAGGTAGAGGTTTCGATAGGTTCAAGACCAAGATATTCGGCACTTATTGTCCAATGTTCAAGGTCAAATGTTATGCGGTACTTGCCGGCTTTCTTTACTTGCCAGTTATAGTCAGGTTCGGCAACATACATGAATTTATCATCGGACGCCCCGTCTTCTCCGATTTCAACGTTATCCGTCAGCGGACGGATATGTTCGCCCCATCCGTAATGAGGAGTTGCACGGAATGCCCCTTCATTAAGCGTTCCTTCATACTGGAATACATATTCACTTACTCGTGTCAGAGCTGTTATTTTTGAAGGTTCATCACTCCATTCCCACCAAGCTGTCGGAGTGGCAGGGCCGACTATGTACAAAGCCGAGGTTTCTATAGGCTGAGGTTTCAGCTCGACGCCCATGACCATGACGTTGTTGCACTCGAGGGTGAGAGGCCGGACAAGTTCTTTCACATAGGTGGCTGCTGCATTCCCGCTTTCATCAGCCGTTCCGACCGTGAATTTAAGTTTCGCCTCAACAAGAGGAATGGTCGTAAGCCAGACGGAAGCCTCTCCGTTTGAGATGACTGAGCTGCAAGATATGGTAATGACAGAAGATGAATATATACCGGAAAATTTTTTGTTTGTCCAGTCATACTCTGCGGCAATGGCATTGCCATCGAGGTCTTCTATCGTTACTTTACTGACATGGTGCCCCTTCTCAAGTCCTTTGAGAGTGATTTTTGCAAATGCCACCTGACGTTCAAATGAGAAGCCCAGACGGCCGTTCTCATCTTTTTCGGCACTTTGAGCCACAAGGACGTCCGATTCCTGGTCATAATTCTCGGCATCAGCGTTCTGCTCTGTCTGAACCCGGGACTGGAATAATGCGGAATACTCGGCGTTTTCTTCCGAATCTCCAGTGAATTTGGCTTCGATATACATAAGATTGTCGAGAAGAACTGGGGTCACCTTCACCTCGGTTGCGGCTTTTCCATTTTCATATATTGTAAAGTACTCAGCCTTGGCATCTTCTGCTTTCCAGGCATATCTGACTACGTCGCCGTCAATAGTCGCTATGGTCTTTGTCTCAGGCAGCATGGCTGTGAATTTGACGGTGTGGGTGGCAGCAGGCTGCTCTTTTTCCGGAGCGGGCTCTTCCTGGCAGGATGCGAAGCCGAGGAGTGCTGCAAGTGATAATGCATAGAATTTTATTGAATTTTTCATAGTTCTGTCCTCCATTAGTAATCAATGTCATCAATTACGACTCTGCCGTCAGAGCCTGCATTTCCGTATTCCAGTCTGGCCGCAAACCCGGCCTCCGTTGAAAACATCTTGCAAAGCATTGCCGGTGTTTCGTATGTTGATTTGTCTGGTTTCATAATTTTGTCTGGTTTCATAATTTAGTGTAGTTTAACTTATTGTAAATATTCAAATTTTACAGTCCAATTTTCAAGGTTGAAAGTGATGCGGTACTTGCCCTCATCAACGACGTTCCAGTTGTAGTCCGGTATGCTGACATTGACGAAATCCTCGGACTTGCAGCCGTTTCTGCCTATTTCGAGCTTGTCGGTTTTCGGACGGATATGGGCTCCCCAGCCTTTGAATGTCGAGGCGCGGAGAGCTCCGGTTTTGAGTGTGCCTTCATAGACGAAGACATAGTCGCTCTCCTTTGTGCAGACTGTAGGATTTCTTTCTATATCCCATTCGTTTGGAACAGCCATTCCGAGAAGATACAAATTGTCTGTCTGGATAGGAGTCACCTCAGGCCATTCATATTCAGGCTCTCCGAGATAGGTCGAGCTCATCGTGTATGTGCGGAGATTGAATGACAGGCGGTACTTGCCGGCCTTGACTTTCCATTTGTTGTCCGGAGCGGCTACATAGATGAACGGAGCATCGGTGATGGCGGTTTCTCCAATCTCAGTATTGGCGGCGACAGGGCGGATTGCCGGTTTGTTCTCGTAATCAGCGCCGGATTCAGTGTAGAGCTTGAGTTCTCCTTCAGACAATGTCCCCTCGAAAGTGAACAGATAAGGATCTGACTCATCCCGCAGTATAGGAGTCATGGCCTCGCCGTCCCATCCGCCTTTCGTGCTTGAACCCATCATGAAAAGCGTGGATGTTTCAATCGGATCCTTCTCCTCCTCGCCGTCTTTCAGGCATTTGACATCGATTTTCCAATTTTCAAGGTCGAAAGTGATGCGGTACTTGGCTGCTTTGGTCACAAGCCAGTTTATATCCGGAGTCGCAACGTATATGAAGTCCTCATCGGCAACACCGTCCTCGTTTATTTCCGTATTGTTGTTGACAGGACGTATGTGCTGGCCCCATGTGCGTTCGGTGCAGGCACGGAATTCCCCTTCATAAAGATTGCCCTCATATACGAATATATATTCACTCTGTTTTGTCGTCTCTATAGCCTCGTCTATGTTCCATCCGGCGGAGGTCGCAGCACCGATGACATATACTGCGTCGGCATGAACAGGCTCGACAGCCGGACGCTCTGGTCCTTTGAGATATTCCGTGCTGAATGTCCAGTGCCTCAAATCAAAAGTGAGTCTGTATTCTCCCATTTCTATTACCTGCCACTTGTCATCAGGGTCGGTGTGCATGGTGAAAGGCTCGTCGGTGTAGTTGTCCTTGCCGATGGTCTGTCCCGCTTCAAGAGGGCGGATGAACGGTATGTTCCAGTCTTGTGAAGGAGTCAGACAAAGTTTCAGTTCCCCTATCCCGAGAGTTCCCTGCCATGTGAATACCAACGGGTCCGCTTCAGTAGGAGTAAAAGGGGTCGGGTCTGTGATTGACCATCCGCAGGGAGCCGCGTTGCCGAGCATATACAGAGTCTCCGAGATCAGAGGCAGGTCTTCATCGTATATCACGAGGTCTTTTTCACTCTCGCACGATGACAGTCCCAATGTCAGGACCAGCGCAGCCGATATCGACAGTCTATTGATGATTTTATTCATATTATTGATTTTAGCTATTGGTTATGTCTCATTTGTTGTAGCCCGGATTCTGCTTCAAGTCTGGGTTGGTGTCCAGCACAGCCCGCACCAAAGGGAATATTTCCGTGTGGCGGTCTGCGTCAGGAGTCTTGTCCCACCATGTTCCTGATGAGAATTTGCCGAAGCGGATAAGGTCAGTACGGCGGCGGGCTTCAGCAAAGAATTCGCGTCCCCATTCGGCGAGCATCTCATCCATGTCAAGCACGGCAGAGCCATCCGGTTGATAGAGCACCTCCTCGAGGTTCTCGGCAGGATAGTTTCTCTTGCGTACTCCGTTGAGAAGTTCTGCGGCTCCTTCGGTATCCCCGCTGCGGAGTTTGCATTCTGCAAGTGAGTATATGATCTCAGGCAGACGGATCTCGGTGTAGTCGCTTTCAAGCTGGTGCTCGTCGCTGTCCATATACATAGGGTATTTCACGAAATGCCAGCCGGAGTTATGGTCTCCGTTGGTCAGGCTGCTCGTCTGCCCCGTAGGCCATGAGTCAGGAGCCATGCCCTGAAAGTTGCCTACCGCATCCCTTATATACAAATCGTAAGGGCGTTCCGGTGCGCGGACACGTGCTGTCTTGCCGTTGTCGTTGACATATTCAAGATATCCGAAGAGGAACATTCCTTCGCGGCGGCTGTTGCCCAGATTGCGATACAGCTTCATGCGCTCGTCTCCTGGATATTTGCGGAAATTCTGTACGGGCATACCTAATTTGTAGTCGTAAAGCGTACCGTCAACATTGTAACTCGGGGAAGCTGCATATTTTACGTTGTGCTCGCCGGCCTTGCATTTGGAATCTTTCAGATAGTATTTGGCCTGGGAAGGAACGGCATACCAGTATACTTCACCGCTGTAGTGCCAGTATGAATAGCCGGAACTTGCCGGATAGCCGAAAATCACTTCGTCACAGGTGTTGTTGTTCCAGTCGAACGCTGCATCCCAGGTGTCCGCCACCTTGTACGGACCGTATTTCCCGTCAAGTATATCCTGGCAGACAATGGCGCAATCCTTAAAACGGTCTTCTTCTATATAGACTTCCGCGTTCAGGTATAGACGCACAAGCAAAGCCGCAGCAGACGCCTTCGTCCATTTCCCCTGCACTGAAGCCTGCGCCCCGAGGGCTTCTTTGGTCCCGAGCAGCCTGATGCACTCCTTAAGTTCGCTTTCGATGAAGTTGAACAGGACTTTCGGCTCAACCTGGGTTTTTGTATTCTTGCTCTGGTCATAAAAACTTACCACAAGAGGGCAGTTGCGGAATGCGTCCAGCAGCGTAAGGTAGAACATTGCCCTGAGGGTGCGGCATTGGGCTTTCATGTCATTGAATTCCGCTTCCGTATAGCCGAATTTCGCAGGGTCGAGCGATTCCAGGTCTTCTATGACCCAGTTGCACTGCCCGATTCCCTGATACTGTCCGTTCCAGAGGTAGAGAATCTGGGGGCTGTCCTCCAGCGTCCATGTATGATAATGATATCTGCGCCAGCGTCCGCCGTCATCCCACCATCCGTCTCGGACAGGAGTTATAAGCTGGTCGGCAGTGAGTTCCTGAAGCACCTGACGCTCCTGAATGGTGGCGAAAGCATGCTCGAACGGGCGTCCGACCGCTCTTTCGATGTCGCTTTTAGTGTTGTAGAAATTGTCGGACGCGACCTTGCTGTAGAGAGTCTCGTCAAGATTGGTGCAGGCTGTTGCCGCTGACAATGCAAGTGCCGCCAATGAGTATATAATTGTTCTGCTGTTCATGATAGTCATAATTTATTAGAAGTCAATCTGTACGCCGAGCATGAACTGGCGGGTTGAAGGGAAATAGGCTCTTGTGGCAACGCCCTCCGAATTGGTCAGAGTGCCCGGCCTAAGTCCGTTGACCTGGTAGGTGGAAGGGTCAACTCCGGAGAATGCAGTGAGGGTGAACACATTATGAATGGTGCCGTAAAGTTTGATTCTGTCAAGATATTTGAGATTGTGCAAGTCGAAAGTATAACCCAGGGTCATCGTGTCAAGTTTGAAATAGTCTCCACGCTCCAGGAAATAATCGGTGACGGCGTGGGTCGCGGTCGGACTTATGTCAAAGTTCTTGCTGTAGGCCTTTTTGAGCACATTGCCGTTGAACTTGCGTGTTCCGTAATAAAAGTCGTGGACATTGAAGATGTCATAGAAGAAGGCTCCCCGGAAGAACAGACTCAGATAAAGATTCTTGTAGCGGAAAGTATGTGTCGTGGACATGGTGAATTTGGGAAGGCCGTTGCCGACTATACGGCGGTCGTCCTCGCTTCCCTGGCCAGCCTTAATCACATTTCCGTTCTTGTCTTCAATCAGCCATTCTCCCTCGGAATCGATGCCGACGTATTTCCATAGATAGAAATTGCCTATGGACTGCCCTTTTTCTATGCGCTGCAGATTGTAGTTCGGATAAGGTGCCTCCGTAGGGCAAAGGCTGTAGTAGTCCTGCCCGACATATTCCGAATTGCTGAAATCGACGAACTTGTTGGTGATTGTGGTTCCGACTATGTTGAAGTTGTATCCGAAATCACGGGTGTCGACTGCATTGACGTTCAGGTCGAACTCGAAACCATAGTTTTTCATGGTCCCGACATTGACGAATGTCTCATCGAATAGATAAGGAGGAATAGGTACTTTGTAATAGCCTAAGAGGTCCTCTGTGCGGCGGTTGAAATAGTTCAGCGACCCGGAGAAGCGGTTGTTGAACAAGGCGAAGTCGAGTCCCACGTTCCAGTTCTTCGCCTTTTCCCATTTGAGGTTCGGATTCACATTGTTTGCCGGACCCCAAACCTGAAAGCTTTTTCCTCCGAAGTTGTAATAGCCGAAGCCCTTCATTGCGGCCACTGACAGATAATCGTCAAATTCCTGGTTTCCCGTGACGCCGTAGTCTGCACGGATTTTCAGGTCATTCAGCCAGCTTCTTGCCCCTGCCATGAACGGTTCCTGGCTGATGCGCCAGCCCACCGACACTGCAGGGAAATTTCCCCACTTGTTGTTGGGACCGAATTTGGATGACCCTTCACGACGCAGAGACGCCGTCATAAGATATTTCCCGTCATAATCGTAACTGACACGGCCGAAGAATGAAATCAGCTTGTTGTCGCCTTTGTAGCTGCTCATGCCCACTTCTCCCTCGTCTTTGGCAAATGCACCGGAACCGAGGTTGTTGTATTCAAGTGCATCATTGGGAAAATCCTTGTTTTCCGCGAAAAGTGTGCTGTATTTTGTGTATTGGTAGGAGTATCCTAACATCAGCTTGATGTTGTTCCGTCTGAACCTTGCCCCGAAATTGGCAAGCCATTCCAGAATATACTGGCTGGTGTTGTTATATTCTCTGCTGGCTTCACCTTCACGGCCGCTGTTGATGGCGATGGTACTTGTTGAGGGTCTGAACCAGGATTTGTTGTTGCCTGTCTGGTGGTCTGCAAACGTCAGCTGGGTGTCGAGTGTAAAAGGACAGTCCTTGTCCGCCTTCCAGAGCAATGGCAGAAGGTTGAGTTTCGCAGTGGCGTCCATATCGATGAGTTTTGTCTCACCCTCGTCCTTCTCAAGTTTCTGGAGTTCAACAGGGTTCCAGGGGCAGACCTGTCCCTGGAAATTGTAGTAGAGCTGCGAATTTTCCGGGTCCATCAGGGGAGTGGTCGGATTGGCCTGCTTGGCGTTGGTGAACACAGACCAGTTGGCAAAATTCTGATAGATTATACGTGGGGCAATGTTGGCGGTGAAATTGAACAGACCGCCTTTGGACTTGAACTCCGCAGATGCCCTGCCGCCGTATTCTTCACGGCTCGAACGTAAATCGACTCCGTTTGACTTGCGGTAGTCCGCACTGACTCTGAAATTGGCCCGCTGTGTTCCGCCTGAAGCAGTCAGGGCGTGTTTGTGGGTGAAACCGGTCCGGCTGACTCCTTTGAACCAGTCGTAGTTGCCGCCGAGGTCAATGCCTGAGTCTCCCCATCCGAGACGTATGTTGCGGTAGTCGTCGGCGCTCATGAAGTCCAGTTCATCTATGATGCTGTCCCAAGCCACGCTTCCGGCATAAGAGATATTGTAGGTGCCGTCACCCGCGCCCTTTTTCGTCGTCACGAGAATGACGCCGTTTGAACCTCTCGTTCCATAAATTGCTGAAGCCGCACCGTCCTTAAGTATGTCGAACGATGCTATGTCATTGGGATTCACGTTGGTGAGGCTTCCACCTGGAACTCCGTCGATGACTATGAGCGGACCAAGTCCTGCCGAACGGGATGACACGCCGCGGATCTGCACGCTTGCAGTGTTGTTCGGGTCGCCGGCGGCAGTGTTCGTTATAGACACGCCGGGGACTTTGCCCTGTATGAGCATCGTAGGATCTGTGGAACTGATGGTGTTGAAGTCTTTCTCGCTTACGTGGCTTATGGCGGAAGTGAGTTCTTTCTTGTCCATAGTACCATAGCCGATTACTACCACTTCATTGAGCAGCTGCGAATCTTCGATCATGGTCAGGTCGAGCCTTCCAGCCCTGTCGGCTTTCTTCGTCTCCGGGATGTATCCGATGTAGGAAAACAGCAGACTGCTTCCCTTCGGGACTTCTATTTCGTAATTGCCGTCGGTGTCGGTCATTGCTCCGCCGGACTGGCCTTCGACTGTGACGGAAGCGCCGATCAGCGGCTCGCCACGCCTGTCGGTAATAGTGCCGGTTATTCTGATTTTCCCGGCTTCCGAAGCCTGCTGGTTAGTCACGGGAGTCCTGGCGGATGACTTCTTGTTGAGGATAATCTGTTTTTTGTCAATGGTATAGCTTATATCATGCGACGCGAACAGTTTGTCAAGGGCTGTTGTCAATTCCATATTCTTGACTTTGAGTGTCACAGTCGCATTGACATTTATGGTTTCCTTGCTGTAGATGAATTTGTACTTTGTCTGCTGTTCTATGGATTTCAGAACGTTAGCCAAGGTGATTCCACTTGCGTCTATGGACACTTTCGTGTCGGATGCATAAGCGGACACGCCATAACCGAGCATCAGCAGAATGAGCAGAGCCCTGAGCGTCAGATGCCGAAGGCTGCACAGAGGTAAGTTTGGTTTTCCCATTATTAAAAGATTAGTGTTATTTATGTAAATATGTGGTTTTTATGTCTTATTCCACATCATTTCGTATAAAGAACAACTGATGTTCAAAAAACCACATCGAAAAACCACGAATTCTTTCAAAAGTGCAATATTTGTCCAATTGGCTTGTGGCATAGCCTGATAATATATAACTTTGCTCCAGAATCATGCCCATGGAAAAAATAAAAATCGACAATGAAACACTTCTGCTGGCCGCTTTGAAGATGGACAGTCATGAGGCTTTTGTGCAGATTTTCCGGCGGTATTATCCTGATCTCGTCTTTTTTGTATCCAGATTCATTCCTGACATGGAAACCTGTGAGGACATCGTCCAGGAAGCATTCATCAAGATATGGGCAAACAGAAAGTTTCTTGAAATAAGGACCTCGCTGAAGACCTATCTGGTCTCTCTGGTCCAGAATCTCGCTCTCAATGAAATCAAGCACCGCAAAGTCAAGACTCTCTACCGGAACATGTACCATGAAATGATTATGTCATTGCCGGCAGACGAGCATATACTTTACACGGAGTTGAATGATGCAGTTGAAAATCTGTTCTCACAACTCGACCCTGAAGTACTTGAGACATATATGCTGTCAAGATCGCACCATCTGAAATATACGGAAATCGCCAAAAAACTGAATATATCCGTCCGGACCGTAGAGGCGCGAATCAGCAAGACCATAAGATTTCTGCAAAGCAATCTGAAAGACTACAAATTCGCTATATTTTTGACTGTAGTATTCCAACACCTATTTATGAAATAAAGAGATGGATCATAACGAGAACAATCAAACGGATATTCTGATAAGCCGTTATCTGACAGGAAATGCTTCAGCGCAGGAGATTGAAGACCTGTTCCGCTGGATTCAGCTTGACGGGAATAACAAAAAATATTTTCAGCGTCAGCAGGATATATGGTCGTACCTGAATCCGGCAATAAACATCAAGGACATAGATACCGGAAGCGCAGAAAAGAAAGTTCTGAGAAAAAGCGGGATTATGGCGGAGAGACACCCTGTTTTCAGAAAACTGCTTGTTTTGTGGTCACGCATTGCAGCTGTCATCGCACTGCCGCTGATTGCCTTGGCGGGATATCTTATGGCAGTCCATGGGGCAAGTCCTCTTCCGGACGATGTGACTATAGCTACGGAATTCGGCAGTTTGAGCCGCACGCATCTTCCTGACGGCACGGCGGTCTGTCTGAACGCCAACAGCACTTTAACTTACAGTCCGGCAATGAACGGCAAGGGCACGAGAAACGTTATGCTGCAGGGGGAAGCCTACTTTGAAGTAAAGGCTGATGCAGAGCACCCGTTTAAAGTGAACACTCCTTACATGACAGTCACCGCTACCGGTACGGAATTCAATGTCAATGCCTATGATTCCTCCGCCTCTGTGACGCTGATCAATGGCAGGGTGAACGTGGGCGTGGAAAACCAGTCAATGACGCTCAATCCCAGTGAGCATTTGTCGCTGGCTGACGGAAGAGCTGTCATAAACGGACATATAGACACTGAAAAATACTGCTGCTGGAAAGACGGCATGCTTATTTTCGATGATGAACCCCTCGTCAATATCTGCAACAGGCTTCAGCAGATGTATAACGTGGAGTTCGACGTCGCTCCGGAACTTGCAAGCCTGACCTTCCGCATGATGCTGAACGGAGAGAACATCAGTGAAATCATGCGTTTTCTGGAACTTGCCGCGCCTGTCAGATGCGAACTGGAAGAGCGGAAGACAGCAGGGGAGACGGCATCCTCCAGACCTAAGGTCCGCATTACTCCTTTGTAGAACCCTCTTACAAGTGAATATTATGAAGAAAACATCAATCTTTGCATCCAGCCTGCTCATAACCGGTTTTGCGTTGTGTGCCGGTGTCGCTTCATGCGGCATAAAACCTTCCGGTTCCGGAAATCCATGTATTCCCGGTCCATATGCGGACCCGGAAGGGATTGTCTATGACGGAACGCTTTTCATCTATCCTACGCGCAGTCTCCCGTTCAGGGAACAGACCTCGATGGACTGCTTTTCGACAACAGACCTGAAGCACTGGACCAAATATGAGAATATAATAGACACTTCTGAGGTCAAATGGGCTTGGGGTGCGATGTGGGCTCCGTCGGTACTCAGGAAGGACGGAAAGTATTATCTTTTCTTCGGCGCAAACGATGTTCACGAGGGTGAAACAGGCGGTATCGGGGTGGCTGTCAGCGACAGGCCGGAGGGCCCGTTCAAGGACCTGCTTGGACGTCCGCTCATAAATGAAATCGTCAATGGCGCCCAGCCTATCGATCAATATGTCTTTACGGACAAGGACGGCAGCTGTTACATGTATTACGGCGGCTGGGGACATTGCAACGTGGTCAGACTGTCGGATGACTTCACGTCGCTTGTTCCTTTCCCGGACGGCAAACTCTACAGGGAAGTGACGCCGGAAAACTACACTGAAGGTCCGTTCATGCTCCTCAAGGACGGGAAATATTATTTCATGTGGAGTGAAGGTGACTGGACAAAAGACAACTATAGGGTGGCCTACGCAATCTCCGAATCACCGTTCGGGCCGTTCAGACGGATTGGCACCATACTGGAATCCGACCCGGCTGTAGGGACAGGCGCAGGGCATCATTCCGTTGTCCAGTCTTCCAAAACCGGCGAGTATTACATAGTCTACCACAGACATCCTCTTGGAGCCGCTGACGGCAATGACCGCGTGACGTGCATTGAAGAACTGCACTTCGACTCCATGGGGAAGATACTCCCTGTGAAAATGACTTTTTCCGGCCCGGCGCCAGCAACATTCTGAATCACCGTCTGCACTTGGGTGTCTTCTCGCTTCTTCCGGGCATGGCTCTCTTCGGCAAAGCCGCGTGAAGCGGCGGGCTCTCCATAGAGGTTCCCGCGCCAGTACATCTAACTGACAGCCTGCAGTCCCTTTCGGGAATACGGCCATGGACAGGGCAATCACCTCTGAATCCGTCTATTTCCTCTCTCAATGAATGGAGTTTCTTCAGGGCTTCCCATTCGTCTACAAATGCCCTTTCACCCCTTTCGGCAGCATCTATACTGTCTTCTGTCCATTTTATGAAACGCTCCACGGCCAGGCCGTCCTCAATGAAGGTCTCCCTCAGAAGTTCAATCTCCCGGGGATTTTTCACTGCCTTCATCAACGCGACAGGAGACTGTCCGCAGACTAATCTGACGCTGCCCGGACCGGTTCATCCGCACGATTCACCTTAACTGCAACAGCAGAAAGATACTGGCTTGCCAGTGATGAAGAAACGCTTGGCTTTATCCGAAAAGAACTACTCTTCGAGGTCGGGCTCGTTGAACGGCTGAAGAAACGGATTCTTCATCCCCTCGTCAGCAACCGTAGATTCTTTCCCGTGCCCCGGAAGCAAGTCAGTGCGCCCGTCAAGCGTAATCAGCCGGCTCATTATGCTATGCATCAAGCAATCATAGTCCCCGCCCGGAAGATCGCTGCGCCCGATGCAGCCCGCAAACAGAGTGTCCCCGCTGAACAGAATCTTCCATCCCAGGTCAAACAAACGGGATGAATCCCCCTTCAGGTCTGTCGCCGCTGGGGAAGACTCCCGGCAGAGCCAGCTCAGTCCTCCGGCAGTGTGCCCCGGAGTGCAAATGGCCATAAACTGCAATCCCCCGAAGGATATTACCTCGTTGTCCTCCACAAGCTTGATATGGTCCCTGAAACTGTCCGGCACCGTATGCCCGATCTCTCTGCATAGTCCGTCCAGAGCCTTCAGAGTCATCTCTTCACCCTTGTGCATATACACCTTCAGCCCGAAGTCCCTGCATAAGCGGCCGACACCGTAGATGTGGTCCGGATGGGCGTGTGTAAGCAGAATTGCCGCAAGTTTCAGCCCTTTCCCATCCAGGGTGTTTTTCACTATGTCGTAATCCCGTTCAGTATCGAAACCCGGATCAATCAGCACAGCGAGGCCATCGCCCCTGTCGCTCCAGACAAGATAGGACTGTTCCTCGAAACTGTTGAATTTGAACTTTGTAATTGATGTCATTGTTGTTTTTATTTTTGCCGGACTTTGTTTTTTCCTCAAACGGCACAAAAATACGAAACTAATTTGTAACTTTGTCCGAATGTAAAAAACTATTATTCGCTAATACAGTAACGTTATGCATATAGCAATAGCCGGAAACATCGGCAGCGGAAAAACCACTCTGACCAGGATGCTGGCAGCGCAGTATAAATGGACTCCCAAATTCGAATCCGTTGACTACAATCCTTATCTTGCTGATTTCTACGAAGATATGGAGCGCTGGTCTTTCAATCTTCAGATTTATTTTCTCAACAAGCGTTTCAAGGACGTGGTGGATATATCCAAGAGCAACGAGGTAATCATTCAGGACAGGACCATTTACGAGGATGCGCGCATCTTCGCTCCGAATCTCCACGGTATGGGGCTTATGTCCACCCGTGATTTCGAAAACTATTCCGACCTTTTCGACCTTATGATGTCCCTGGTCAATCCGCCTGACCTTCTGATTTATCTCCGTTCGTCCATTCCGAACCTCGTGAGCCAGATTCAGAAAAGGGGCAGGGACTATGAGAAGAGCATCAGAATAGACTATATCACCGGGCTCAACGAAAGATACGAGAATTGGATAAAAGACTATAAGCACCGTCTTCTCATTCTGGATGTGGATCGTTTGAAGTTCGAAAGCAATCCTGATGATTTCCGCGAGATTTGTGACAAGATCGACGCTGAACTTTTCGGTCTTTTCAAATAGTGAAATACGGATGTCCCTTACGGGGATGTCCGCATTTTGAGTTTTTTAGGTCATACACATATAGAACTATATTTTTATGAACGAAAGAATTACAATCATCGACTTTGTCGAGAAGTACACCAGAGCTTATTCAAATCACACTTTCCTTCGTGAAAAAATCAACGGCAAGTGGGTGGAGACCACTTATGAACAGACAAGGAAGGAGGCATACAGAATAGGTGCTGGTTTGATGAAACTCGGTCTCAATAAGGGGGATAAGGTTTCGTTGCTTTCCGAGGGACGCAGCCTATGGCCTCTTGTTGAATTGGGAATTCTCTATGCGGGTGCTGTGAATGTGCCGCTTTCCATCAAGTTGGAGGAAAGCAACGACCTGATTTTCAGAATCAAACATTCGGATTCCAGATTTGTGGTGGTGTCCGAGCTCCAGCTCAAGAAAATACGTGCCATCGTGGCAGATTGCCCGGCAGTGGAGAAGGTCATCGTGCTGGACGACATCAAGGACCTCCAGGAAAACGAAATTTCCATTTCCCAGGTGTGCAAACTCGGTGACGAACTGCTTGCATCTTCTCCGGAGGAATTCGTAAACCGCTATAAATCAGTTGGTCCGGATGACTATGCAAACATAAGCTACACCTCCGGCACCACTGCGGATCCGAAAGGTATCCTCCTCACCCACCGCAACTACACCGCCAATGTGGAGCAGGCCCATTCAGTCATAAGCATTGATACCGACGACGTGATGCTCATCATCCTGCCTCTCGACCATTGCTTTGCCCACGTTGCGGGATTCTACACAATGATGTCCTATTGCGGCTCCATTGCCACCGTGCCTCAGGGCCGTACCCCGATGGAGGCTCTCCGCAACATCCCTATGGCAATCAAGGAGACCCGTCCTGCAGTGATGCTTTCTGTTCCGGCACTTTCAAAGACCTTCAAGAAGGCCATCGAGTCAGGGGTGAAGAAAAAGAGTCCGTTCATCCAGAAACTCTACGCATTCGCTGTCGAGAACGCCATCGCATATAATAAGGAAGGCTACAACAAGGGAGGCAAGGACTTCTGGAGATGGCCTTTGGTGAAACTTTTCGACAGCATCATCTTCAAGAGCATACGCAAGACCGCTTTCGGCGACAGGATGAAATTCTTCGTGGGCGGAGGTGCACTCCTCGGAATCGATCTCCAGAGATATTATTATGCCATCGGCGTGCCTATCTATCAGGGCTATGGACTTTCAGAGGCCACTCCTATCATTTCCGCAAACTCTCCTGATGCGCACATTCTCGGCTCATCAGGACGTGTCGTGAAACCTATGGAAATCAAGATTTGCGATGCTGAAGGCAAAGAACTTCCATACGGAGAAAAGGGAGAAATAGTCATCTACGGCGAGAACGTGATGGCGGGCTATTGGAAGAATCCTAAAGCCACGGCTGATACTGTCGTGGACGGATGGCTCCACACCGGGGATATGGGCTATATGCTCGACCCGACTTTCCTCTATGTGACAGGCCGCTTCAAGTCTTTGCTCATCAGCTCAGACGGAGAGAAATATTCTCCGGAAGGCATAGAGGAAGCCCTTGTGGAAAATTCCAAGTTCATTTCCCAGGTCGTTCTCCACGACAATCAGGACCCTTATGTAAGTCTGCTGATGGTGCCGAACAAGGATGCACTCGTGGAATATGTGAAGAAGGAGCACCCGGGTGTGGATCCTGCGTCAGAAGAAGGCAAGACATTGCAGCTCAAGAAAATCCAGAGCGAAGTGGACCAGTACCGTGCAGGCGGCGCTTTTGCAGGCCTGTTCCCGGAGAGGTGGCTCCCTGCTGCAATCTGCGTGCTTCCTGAGCCTTTCACAGAGCAGAACCATATGGTGAACTCAACCATGAAGATTGTGCGCGGTAAGGTTGAGGAGGCCTATAAGGACCGTCTTGAATTCGCCTACACTGTAGAGGGCAAGAACATTGTGAATGTCCAGAACCTGGCTGCATTATAGCCAAACACCACTTGAAAACAACACATTAAAATCAATAATCAAATGAGTAAGAAAAACGGAAACATTCTTGCGATTATCGTGATGTTCGCACTCTTCTTCATGATTGCGTTCGTCACCAATTTCGCCGGCTCTATGGGAGTCATCGTCACCAAGCAGTTCGGAGCAACCAAGGCTATGTCCCAGCTTGGTACACTTGCAAACTTCATAGCCTATGCCTGTATGGGTATTCCTGCGGGAATCATCCTCAAGAGAAGGGGTTATAAGTTCACCGCCCTTGCAGCCGTAATAGTGGGCCTCGTGGGTGTGGCAGTTCAGTGGATTTCCGGTTATGCCGGATCATTCGCAGTCTATGTGGCAGGCGCATTCATCGCCGGATTCTCAATGTGTATGCTCAACATCGTTGTGAATCCTATGCTCAACACTCTCGGCGGCGGCGGAAATGCCGGCAACCGTCTCATTCAGCTTGGAGGTTCCTGCAACTCCATCGGTGGCACTATAGCTCCTATTCTCCTGGGTTATCTCGTCGGAGGCAGTCTTGACAACGCATCAGTGAAGGATGCTGCCCCTGCAATGATCATTGCAATGGCCATCTTCGCATTCGCAGCCATCATCATTGCCCTTACAAAGATTCCGGAGCCTCATATGGAGACTCCTGAGGAAAGGGCTGCCCGCAAGTCCGGTTCAGTTGCAAAGGATCCTTACGGACCTCTTTCATTCCGCCACTTCGTTTTGGGTGCCGTTGCCATCTTCTTCTATGTCGGAATCGAGGTCGGCATTCCGAACACCGCGAATGTGTATTTTTCTGAACTTGAATGGGTTGGACCTGCTTTGACAGGTACTATGATCGGAGCATACTGGTTCTGTATGATGCTTGGCCGTCTGGCTGGTGGTGCCATAGGAGGAAAGGTCTCTTCAAAGGCTATGCTTTCTGCAACTTCGATTGCTGCAATAGTATTCCTCATTGCATTCATCTTCACTCCTGAAAACATTCAGATTGCAATGTTCGGCAAGGAACTTCCTGTAGCTCTCATCTTTATCGTACTCTGCGGACTCTGCACTTCCATAATGTGGGGCTCAATCTTCAACCTCTCTGCCGAGGGTCTTGGAAAATACACTGCGACTGCGTCCGGAATCTTTATGACTCTCGTTTGCGGCGGCGGTATCATTCCTTTCCTCCAGAACCTGCTTGCAGACCACGTAGGAGCAATTCAGAGTTACTGGCTCCTCATCGCCTGCCTTGCATATCTTCTCTTCTATGCACTTGTGGGAAGCAAGAATGTAAACAAAGATATACCAGTTGAATAATAATACCTGATAATCAATTATGGAAAAAGGAATCAATTCTATCGACAAGCAGTATGTAATAGGTATCGATGTGGGAGGTCAGACTACAAAAATGGGTGTGGTTGATGCCCGCGGACAGGTACTCTCACAGATAGTAATCCGTTCAGACAATCATTCCGATGCGGAGTCTTACCTCGACGAAGTGGCTGTAGCATTGAACAAAATTATCGCCGAGGCCGGAGTGGAAGGTCAGATCCGCGGTATAGGCATAGGTGCTCCAAACGGGAACTATTACACCGGAATGGTGGAGATGGCTCCTAATCTGGAGTGGGCAAAGACCCGCGCTGTGCCTGTGGCTGAGATGCTTTCTGCAAGAATGAAGGGTATCCCTGTGGCTTTGACAAATGATGCCAATGCGGCTGCGGTGGGTGAGATGACCTACGGTGCTGCAAGGGGAATGAAGAACTTCATTATGATCACTCTCGGAACTGGAGTGGGCAGCGGTATCGTCATCAACGGTGAGGTTGTCTATGGACACGACGGTTTTGCAGGTGAGCTCGGACACGTGAGAATCGTACGCAATAACGGCCGTCTCTGCGGCTGCGGACGTACCGGCTGTCTTGAGGCTTACTGTTCTGCAATGGCTGTGGCCCGTACTGCAAGGGAGTGGCTTCAGATGTCAGATGAGCCTACTCTTCTGCGTGGTTTGGAAAATATCACTTCCAAGGATGTTTATGATGCAGCAAAGGAAGGCGACGAGATGGCTCTTCGCATTTTCCAATATACCGGAAGGCTTCTCGGCGAGGCGCTTGCAGATTTCATCACTTTCAGCGCACCTGAGGCTATTGTGCTTTTCGGTGGGCTTGCCCGCAGCAAGGAGTTCCTTACTGAGCCTATTCTTTCTGCTATGAACGGCAATGTGCTGGAAATTTGGAAGGATAAGGTTAAGCTTGTTTATTCTTCGCTTAAGGAGTCGGATGCGGCTATACTCGGCGCTTCCGCTCTTGCGTGGGAATTATAATCAGCAAAAAAGGGGATTTCTGCGTTACGCTCCTCGCCAATATCCTCACAACCGAAAGGTTGCTGCGGTATTGACATCGTCGCAAGCCTTGAAATCCCTCTTTTTATCTGATTATAATTGAACGAGAAGCAAAAAAGGTGATTTCTGCGTTACGCTCCTCGTCAACAATGGGACCTGCGTTACGCATTAGAAGAGGGAGTGGCGTTATGCCACTCCTTTTTTTACACCCATTTGATTGTACTGTCACGCCGCCACCAGGTGAGTTGCCTCCGCGCGTAATGCCTCGTATTTCTCTGAATCAGTTCCACCGCCCGTTCCAGCGAGGTGACAGGTCCGTCCCCCGGGGATGTGGGTCCCCACCCCTCGGTGCTAACCTTCCCGTCCAGATAGTCGAACCAGGCAAAGATTTCTTTATACCCCACAGTCTGCAGCGCAGGCCTTTCCCTATATTGCACGAGCCCCCGGACTTCCTCCACCAGCCCATCCTCAATCATCTTCAGCACACGGCTGTCAATTCGCCTGTAAAGTTCCTCCCTGGGCCTCTCTATCCCGATTTTCTCAATGACGAAATCCCTCTTGCGCAAAGGAGCAGTCTTGAAAGAAGAAAACTTGCGCCCGGTCATTAGGCAGACCTCCAGAGCCCGCACCACTCTCTGTCCGTTCGAAAGATCGATTTCCTCACAGGTCTCCGGGTCCAGTCTCCGCAGTTCCTCCGCCAAAGCAGCCACCCCTTCTGCTTTCCATCTGGCCGTAAGTTCAGCTCTGAGAGCCTGGTCGGCGGGAGGAAAATCATCCAGTCCTTTGCAGAAAGCATCAATGTAGAAGCCGGATCCTCCGCACATAACCAGAGTCCTGTCCCCTTCGGTAAACAGTTTCTGTACAAGCGCATTGGCTTCCATCTCGTATTTTCCAGCAGTATAATCTTCGGTAACCGAGTGGTCCTGAATGAAATAATGCTTCACAGCCTGAAGTTGCGAAGCATCCGGGACAGCCGTCCCAATGGTCATTTCTTTGAAAATCTGGCGGGAGTCGCAGGATATGACCGGGCTTCCGTATTCCTTTGCCTTTTCGATGGCAAGGTCGGTCTTACCTGAAGCGGTGGGCCCCAATATGATGAGAACTCGTTTCAAAATCAGTCCTCGTTGCCTTCATTCTCATCGTAAATTTCCTCTTCCTTGTCGTCCTCATCCTCGTCGAAGTCGTCATCGTCATCGAAATCGTCGTCATCGTCGTCCCAATTCCCCTCTTCCTTGCGTATGATGTTCCTCTTCTTGTCTTCAGGGAGGTCTTCATAAGCCACATATCCGTTCTCGAATTCAATAGGGTTCGGGCCCTTGATGCCGGTAAGCACAGGATATGTCAATCCCGGTTTTGCCGCAACTTCCTCCACGAAATCCACGAGTACGCTTTTCTTGTTGGTGGTATCGTAAAAATATACGAAACTGTCTTCTTCGCGGGAATGGCAGGCACCGACTGTGACATTGTCAATAGTGCCTTTTCCCAAATCCTGTATGCTGTAGCGGGCGATTGCGCTGCCGTCCGGTCTCACTGATTTGAATAGTACAATCTGGTCCATAGGGAAGTCCATATCGGCGTGCATCCTCTTATGGAAAGAATACAGCGAATTGCTGTCTTTAAGTTCATAGATTCGTTCGAAGCCCTTGAGCCCGGGCAGGGATACTCTGTATTTCAATATTTTAGCCATAGAATATAAAAATAAATGACCTGTGACAGGTCTCAAAGCGGACGCAAAGTTACAAAATGATACGAAATCCTCAACAATAAACTTTGCCAATTACCGCCATAATATGTAATTTTGGCAAAGTCTGACGAACTATATGGAAAAAGACACATTTCTTTCAATAGCATCCCCATCGGAAGGCCTGTTCCGCGACAACGGAAGCCGCTTCCTGGCATTTGCATATCCTGTTGAGACAGAAGAACAAATCAAGAATATAGTCCAGGGGTTGAAAAAGGAATACCACGATGCCCGTCACCATTGCTATGCCTACCGTCTTGGCTACAAGGCAGATGTTTTCCGCGCAAATGATGACGGTGAACCCTCCGGTTCGGCAGGCCGGCAAATCCTCGGCCGCATCGACTCCCTGGGACTGAGCGACGTGCTGGTCGTGGTGGTCCGCTATTTCGGCGGCATAAAGCTGGGCATTCCGGGCCTCATACGGGCATACAAGACTTCCACCGAGGATGCTCTTTCCGCTGCCACCATAGTGGAAAAGACAGCCACAGAAATTTTCCGTCTGGATTTCGATTACCTCCAGATGAACAATGTGATGAAAATACTCAAAGACCTCAAGGCGGAAATTCTGAATCGCGATTTCGGCACGGGATGCACGGTGACGGCGCAGGTGAGGCTGTCCCTTGCAGAAGATTTCCTCTCCCGCATCTCAGACTTGGAGAATTGCTCGGTGGAGAAGCCTGTCCCTGCCCAAGACAGCGTGGAGACCGGTGACATTCAAAATTAATTCTTATATTTGTAAGTTATAATCGTTCGTCCTAATACGAATCTATATGAAAAAAGTACATAATTTCAATGCCGGACCCTGCGTCTTGCCTGAGCCGGCGATAAAGGCAGCCATAGCTGCACTCGAAGATTTTTCAGGAACAGGAATGTCCGTCATAGAAGTTTCACACCGTTCCAAGGAATGGGAAGCCGTAATGGACGAGTGCCGTCAGTTGTGGAAGGAACTCCTGAATATCCCCGACACACACGAGGTCCTCTTTCTGGGAGGTGGCGCAAGCCTCGGTTTCCTCTACGCGGTGATGAATTTTTTTGACAAGAAGGCGGGATATCTCGAAACCGGCGTGTGGGCGAAAAAAGCTTTTACCGAGGCAAAGAACTATGCTGAATCCATTGGAGCCCAGGCAATTGCAGTGGCATCCTCAGTCGATAAGACCTATTCCTATATTCCTAAGGGATATGAAATCCCGAGCGACTTGGACTATTTCCATATAACCACCAACAACACCATCTACGGTACCGAGATCCGTTACGATATGGACTGTCCCGTTCCTTTGATTGCGGATATGTCCTCTGACATAATGTCCCGTCCGGTGGATGTGTCCAAATATGCCCTCATCTATGGAGGAGCCCAGAAAAACGTGGGTCCTGCGGGAGTCACCTTCGCCATAGTGAATAAGGAAATGCTCGGCAAGGTCAGCCACTACATCCCGACTATGCTCGACTATCGGACTCACATCAAGGGCGCTTCTATGTTCAACACCCCGCCCGTCTTCCCGATTTTCGTGATGAAGGAAACCCTCAAATGGCTCAAGGAGCAGGGAGGAGTCGAGGTTATCAACAAGCGTAATCGCGAAAAGGCGGCTCTGCTCTATTCCGAAATAGACCGCAACAGCGTTTTTGTGGGCACCGCAGCAGTTGAGGACAGGTCCATAATGAACGTCTGCTTCGTGATGGCACCTGGCTATGAAAACCTTCAGGACGACTTCCTCGCATTTGCAAAGGAGAGGGGTATGGTCGGCATCAAGGGCCACAGGTCAGTGGGCGGATTCAGGGCATCCATCTATAACGCCTGCCCTCTGGAGTCTGTTCAGGCCCTCGTGGACACTATGCGCGAATTTGAAACAAAGGTCAATCAAAACGCTTGATTATGAAAGCATTGGTGGCAACTCAGAAGCCTTTTGCAGCAAAGGCAGTGGAAGGTATTAAAGCTATTTTCAAGGCAGCGGGAATTGAAACCGTAATGCTTGAAAAATATGTTTCAGAAGCAGAACTCATTGAGTCGGTGGCGAATGTGGATGCTCTCATCGTGCGTTCCGACAAGGTAACAAAGGCAGTGCTCGATGCGGCTAAGAAGCTGAAAATCGTGGTAAGGGCCGGAGCCGGTTATGATAATCTGGACCTGGAGGCTTGTACTGCCCACAATGTGGTGGCTATGAACACCCCGGGGCAGAATGCCAATGCCGTGGCTGAACTTGCAATAGCATTTATGATTTATATGTCACGCAACCGTTTTACGCCGGGCACTGGTTCGGAGATTTCCGGTAAGAGGCTCGGGCTGCAGGCTTTCGGCAATGTGGCAAGGCTGGTGGGAGCCAAGGCTGCCGCTCTCGGAATGAAAGTGATGGCTTATGATCCTTTCGTGAAGCCGGAAGATATGGAGGCGGCAGGCGTGGAAGTTGCCGAATCCTTGGAACAGTTATACGGGTCTTCGGATTTCGTGTCCCTGCATATACCAGCAACCCCTCAGACAGTCGGTTCCGTAGGGGCCTCACTTGTTTCCCTTATGCCTAAGGGAGCTTGCCTGGTGAATACCGCGAGAAAGGAAGTAATTGATGAGGCTTCGCTTCTGGCCCTGTTGAGCAGCGGGAGAGACGACCTCAAATATATTGCAGACGTTGCTCCTGATGCTGCCGCCGATTTTGAGCAGGCCCTTGGCAAGCGTTATTTTGCGACCCCGAAGAAAATGGGAGCAGAGACCGCAGAGGCCAATGTCAATGCCGGTCTTGCCGCTGCAAATCAGATAGTTGCATACCTCAAGGAAGGTTGTGAACGTTTCAGACTTAACCGTTAGATTATGGTAAGAGTAAAACCATTTGCCGCATTGCGTCCTCCAAAGTCCATTGTGGAGGAGGTGGCAGCCCGTCCCTACGATGTGCTCAATTCGGAGGAGGCAAAAGCCGAAGCTGGAGAAAAATCCCTTCTGCACATCACCAGGCCGGAAATAGATTTCGACCCCATTATTGACGAACATTCCCGGGCAGCCTACGACAAGGCAGTGGAGAATTTCAAATTGTGGAGGGAAAAAGGCTGGCTGCGTCAGGACGGCAAGCAGAATTATTATGTCTATGCCCAGACTATGGGCGGCCGCACCCAGTATGGACTTGTGCTTTGTGCCCATATCGACGATTACGCCAACGGCACCATTAAGAAACACGAGCTCACCCGCAAGGACAAGGAGGATGACCGTATGGTTCACGTGAATATACAGTCTGCCAATATAGAGCCTGTGTTCTTTGCCTACAATGAATCCGAGTCCATCGATGCTGTTGTTGCAAAATACATAGCCACTGAACCGGAGTACGATTTCGTGGCGGCGGACGGTTTCGGACATAAGTTCTGGGTGGTGGACGATGAGGCTGACATCCAGGCAATTACAAGGGGATTTTCAGCAGTGGATGCCTTCTATGTCGCTGACGGACACCATCGTACGGCAGCGGCTGCCAGAGTGGGAGCGGAAAGGAGGGCCGGCAATCCTCAGCATACCGGTGAGGAAGAATACAACTGGTTTATGGCCGTAGCATTTCCTCAGAACCAGCTCCGGATTATGGACTACAACCGTTTGGTCAAGGATCTGAACGGACACACTCCAGCTCAGCTGACCGAACTTCTTGCGGAAGATTTCGAGATTGAGGAACTGGGCAGCGAGGCGGACAGACAACAGGCTGCAGACGGCTTTGCTCCAGTGAAACTTCACGAGTTCTCTATGTATCTGGAAGGGAAGTGGTATTCCCTCAAGGCCAAGCCAGGGCGTTGCAACGACTCAGACCCAATCGGAGTCCTGGACGTCACTCTGCTTTCCGAAAGAGTGCTCGACAGAATCTTGGGTATCAAGGACTTGCGCAGGGATAAACGCATTGATTTCGTGGGCGGAATCCGCGGGCTCGGAGAATTGGCTCGCCGGGTGGACAGTGGTGAAATGAAAATCGCCTTTGCCCTTTGTCCGGTTTCAATGAAACAGTTGATTGATATAGCAGACAGCGGTAACATTATGCCGCCAAAGACTACCTGGTTCGAACCGAAATTGCGCTCGGGCCTCGCCATACACCTCTTTTGAAAATGTACGATATAGAATATGTGTTGAAAAAGACTTCTGACACCAGGGCGCTGAGAATCGGCGTCGGGGCCATCAGAACTGCACCTGCAATGTTCAGAAGGCTTTTCCCATCTTCTGCGGCTGTGGTGGTGTCGGACGAAAACACCTGGAAGATTGCCGGAGAGCAACTCTACAATGTTCTCCAGGATGCAGGTATGCCTATGGTCGAACCATATATATTCAAAGACCCGAACCTGTTTGCCGAATGGTCATATATGGAGCAACTTGAGAATTATCTGGCAGGTTCAGATGCGATTCCCATCGCCGTGGGTGCCGGGGTTCTGAACGACCTCACCAAACTGGCTTCATATCATCTTGGACGAAGATATATGATAGTTGCCACCACGGTGTCTATGGATGGATTCGCCTCCAGTGGTGCATCGGTGATGAAGGACGGCAGCAAGCAGACTTTCGAGAGTCGCGCTCCGCTCGGCATAGTTCTGGACCCGGCCATAGCCGCCAAGGCTCCGAAATATCTGGCCGTTTCCGGATATGCTGACCTGATTGCCAAGATACCGGCAGGTGCCGATTGGATAGTGGCAGACGAAATGGGTTGCGAAAAAATCGACGACCTGGCTTTTGACATAGTTCAAGACAATCTGATGGAGGCGATTTCCAAGCCTGAGGATGTCTATGAAGGCAAGGTTGAGGCGATTGAGGAGCTGGCAAACGGTTTGATACTCAGTGGTTTTGCTATGCAGGTGGTGCAGAGTAGCCGCCCGGCTTCAGGCACGGAACACCTCTTCGGACATTACTGGGAGATGACAGGCCTGCGTTACAGCGGGGAAGAGGAAGTGCCGGGATTCGAAAAGGGCAAGTCCTTCCTTTCGCCAGGCCGTCCTGTGCCTCACGGATTTGCTGTGGGCATAGGTTCTCTGGTTTCCATTTCTGCCTTTGAGTACCTGCTCGGTCTGGATCCGGATACCATAGATGTGGAGGCTTGCGTGGAAAAATGGCCTTCCAAGGAGGAAATGGCCCGGGAAATCCATAAACTCTTTGCTGATATGCCCGAGTTGCTGGAAAAGGCTTTGGAGGTTGCGGACAGCAAATATGTCGGCAGGGAGGAAATCCGCAGCGAACTTTTGACGGTTAAAAAGAACTGGAGGACTATGTGCAATCGCCTTCGTGCCCAACTCATCCCATACCGTCAGGTCTATGACCGTCTCCGCGCAGCCCACGCTCCTTATGAGCCGGAAATGATTGCCGTTTCCCGTGCAGAGCTCAAAAAGGCCTTTGAATCAATGCCATATATGCGGGACCGCATCACTGCTGTGGATCTTCTCCACCGTCTCGGACTTATGCCCGATGTTTCCCGTTTCCTCTTCGGCCCCGGTGGACGCTGGGAGGTTTAGATTCGTATTCGCAAGAAAACCTTGCGGTTTTAAAAAAAATACCTATCTTTGCAGTCCATTCTGAGCGCGGGTGGCGAAATTGGTAGACGCGCTACTCTCAGAAGGTAGTGCCAGCAATGGCGTGCCAGTTCGACTCTGGTCTCGCGCACAAAGGAGGTAATCAAAGGAGAATTTGATGGCCTCCTTTTTTGGAATCGCCCTAACAGCGACAAAAATTCTGACAATTATGAAAATAGTATTCCTGGACGCAGCCACAATAGGCGAAGATATCAGCCTCTCGCCGATAGCTTCCCTGGGTGAACTCACCTGCTGGCCCAATTCCACCCCTCAGGAGGCCCTGCTTCGCGTGAAAGATGCGGATGTTCTGATAATCAATAAAATAAAGGTAACCTCGGAGCTGATGGATGCCGCCCCGAAGCTGAAACTAATATGCGAAGCTGCCACCGGAGTCAACAATATTGACCTCCCTTCAGCGGCCGAGCGCAATATACCCGTCAAAAACGTAGCCGCCTATTCCACAGAATCTGTGGTCCAGCTCACTTTCACCCACATCCTGAGCCTGACTTGCAAAGCTCCTTTCTACGATGCCAAGGTGAAGTCTGGAGCCTATTCCCGCAGCGGCCTCTTCACAGATGTCAGCGTCCCCTTCCCGGAGCTGGCCGGCAAACAGATGGGTATAATCGGAATGGGCAACATAGGCAGCAGAGTCGCCCGCATTGCATCAGCCTTCGGTATGAAGGTCAGCTATTTCTCCACTTCAGGCACCTCCCATTGCACTGAATATCCTTCAGTGGGCATAGAGCAGTTGCTCAGGGAATCCGACATAGTCAGCATACACGCCCCTCTCAACAGCGCCACGGCAGGTCTCATAGGCGGTGAACGTTTGAAATTGATGAAACCAAGCGCAATCCTCATCAATATGGGCCGTGGCGGAATAGTCGATGAAGCGGCACTTGCCGAGGCAATTGACAACGGGACCATAGCCGGAGCCGGCCTGGATGTCTTCTCCACGGAGCCTCTGCCGCAGGACAATCCGCTTCTGCATGTGGCGCATCCCGAAAGGCTCTCGCTTGCTCCTCACATAGGCTGGGCAAGCGTTGAGGCCCGCCAGAGACTGGTAGAGGGAATTGCCTCCAACATAAGCTCGTATTTACAAAGGGGCTGACCCAAAAGTCTTTTTAGCCGCACACTTTCGCACGCTTTATTCGGGTTTCGCAATTCCATAAGACTCGCGAAACTATTGAATTTTTATGCTTTTTTTATACCTTTGCACCCCCGAAAAACAAGAGTAATATATGGAAATCAGAAACATCGCAATCATCGCCCACGTTGACCACGGCAAAACCACTCTCGTGGACAGGATGATTTATCAGGCGAAACTGGTGAGAGGCCAGGAAAATCTCGGAGAACTCATTCTTGACAACAACGATCTCGAAAGGGAACGCGGAATTACAATCCTCGCAAAGAACGTATCAGTCGTATATAAGGATGTCAAAATCAATATAATCGACACCCCGGGCCATAGTGACTTCGGTGGTGAGGTGGAAAGGGTGCTGAATATGGCGGACGGGGTGCTCCTGCTTGTGGACGCATTCGAGGGCTGTATGCCTCAGACCAGGTTTGTGCTCCAGAAAGCCATCGAGATGGGCAAGAAGCCGGTGGTGGTAATCAACAAGGTGGACAAGCTCAATTGCCGTCCGGACGAAGTGCAGGAAGAGGTCTTCGATCTTATGTGCTCTCTCAACGCCACCGATGACCAGCTTGACTTCAAGACCGTTTACGGAAGTGCAAAACAGGGTTGGATGTCCCTCGACTGGAGGAAGCCGACAACTGACATCACTGCTCTGCTGGACACCATTCTGGAGGCTGTTCCGGCTCCTCAGGTGGTTGAGGGTACTCCTCAGCTGCTCATCTCCTCCTTGGAATATTCCCCTTATGTGGGACGTATTGCCATCGGAAGGGTCACCAGGGGAGAACTCAAGGCCGGAATGAACATAAGCCTCTGCAAGAGATACGACATCATCCAGAAACAGAAAATCAAGGACCTGATGAGTTTTACCGGCCTGGGCAAGACCAAGGTTGAAAGCGTGCAGTGCGGGGACATCTGCGCTGTCGTGGGCATAGACGGATTCGAAATCGGAGACACTATCGCAGACTTTGAAAACCCGGAACCGCTGCCGCCTATTGCAGTGGACGAGCCTACTATGAGCATGCTTTTCTGCATCAACAACTCTCCTTTCTTCGGCCGTGAGGGCAAATTCGTCACCTCCCGCCATTTGAAGGAGCGTCTGGAGAAGGAACTCGAGAAGAATCTTGCTCTCAGGGTGAAACCGGGTCCGAATGCCGATTCCTTTATAGTATATGGACGAGGCGTGCTTCATCTTTCGGTGCTCATCGAGACTATGCGTCGCGAGGGTTTCGAACTTCAGGTGGGTCAGCCTAAGGTTCTGGACAAAACCATCAACGGCCAGAGGTGCGAGCCTATAGAAAACCTTACCATAGATGTTCCTGAGGAGTTCGTGGGCAAGGCAATAGAGATTTCCACCCGCCGCAAGGCTGCCCTGATCCATATGGAGAACAGGGGAGACCGCACCCACCTTGAATTCGACATTCCGGCAAGGGGTCTGATGGGACTGCGCAGCAACCTTCTCACCGCAACCCAGGGCGAGGCAGTGGTTGCACACAGGTTCAAGGATTATGAACCATACAAGGGAGATATAGAGCGCAGGACAAACGGTTCCCTCGTGTCTTTGGAAACAGGTGTATCAGTTGCATATTCTATGGACAAGCTCCAGGACAGGGGCCGCTTCTTCATCGACCCGGGAGTGGATATCTACACCGGACAGGTGGTGGGCGAGCACACCCGCGAACGCGACCTCAATATCAATATCTGCAAGACCAAGAAACTCACCAATATGCGTGCATCCGGAAGCGACGATAAGGTTATGCTTCCGCCTCCAATTGTCTTCTCCCTGGAGGAGGCTCTGGAATACATTCAGGAGGACGAACTCGTGGAAGTGACCCCGAAATCGATGCGTCTGAGAAAAATCATACTTGACCCTATTGAGAGAAAGAGGCGCGGTGGAGATGCCTCAGATGAGGATTGATGACGATTTTCGGCTCTTTGTGAGAAATATTGAGCCTATAAATTGGTTTTGGAAAAAATTATTCCTACCTTTGTCGGCTCAAATCTATTTTTGTGTCTATGGATAATTTTTTACTTGTAGATCTGAATGGATTGACATCCGGAGAAAGGCTATGGTCCGGAACTTTGGATGGAAAGTTCTTTGTCAGTTTTGGGAATACTGAAATCCTCGATGCGGACGTGTCTGTGGAAATCAAGGCCAGAAAAAATGAAGCAAAGGTGCTGGTGGATGTCCTGATGAAGGGCAGTCTCACAGTGAATTGCGACAGATGCCTTGAAGAATTGCAGATTCCGGTTGAATCCGAAGCGTTGCTCGAAGTCAGGCACGAAGGCCGGACTGAGACTGCACCGGAGGATGACAGGGAACTGGTTTTTATCGGAGTGGAGGAAACTGAATTGGACCTCTCGCAAGTGGTTTATGACTATCTTTGCCTGAGTCTTCCGATTCAGCGTCACCACGAAGACGGGCAATGCAACCCGCAGGTTTTGAGATATCTCAATTCCGGGAAATCAGACGAAAGACCTGAAAATGACGGACCTTTTGCGGCCTTGGCCGGTTTGTTTGATAATTAATTAAAAATAATAACAATATGGCACATCCGAAACGAAAAGTCTCCAAACAGAGACGTGACAAAAGAAGAACTCACGATGTGGCTGTGGTTCCTACACTTGCGACTTGCTCAAACTGCGGCGCAACTATAATGTTCCACAGAGTTTGTCCTGAGTGCGGCTACTATCGCGGCCGTCAGATTATCGAGAAGAAGGCTGAGTAATCAGTCTTTTCCGGATGGTCCCGTAGTTCAACGGATAGAATGGAAGTTTCCTAAACTTTAGATAGCAGTTCGATTCTGCTCGGGACTACAAATTATGAAGAAGATAATAGCGACAGACCAGGCGCCGGCAGCAGTAGGGCCTTATTCCCAGGCGGTTCTCGTGAACGGCCTGCTCTTCGTTTCAGGTCAGATTCCTGTTAATCCTGCAGACGGGAGCGTGGCTGAATCCATTGAAGATCAGAGTCATCAGGCTCTGAAAAACGTGGGAGCAATCCTTGCGGAGGCGGGTCTGAGCTATGAAGATGTGGTCAAAACCACCGTTCTCCTCGCAGACATAGCCGACTTCAAGGCTATGAACGCCGTCTATTCAGAATATTTCACCCAGGACAAGCCGGCCCGTGCCTGCTTCCAGGTTGCAGCTCTTCCTTTGGGAGTGAAAGTGGAGATCGAGGTCATCGCCGACGCCACAAAGAAACTCTAGAATGAACAGGAAAGTTCTGATTACAGCTTTTTCCATTCTCGCCGTAATGCTCACGGGCATAGCGGTTCTTTTGTATATCCTCTTCTCAGATTCTGCAGGTGGCAGGAAACTCTTTTCAGGCAGGCAGGAGGGAGTCATCTGTGCAATCCCGTCAAATGCCGTAGCCGTTGCCAAATTCGGCAGTCTCAGAGACTTGTCCACATGGGTCCTGTCAAAGCAGGTGCCGGCCAAAGGGCCAAAGGGCAGAAAAATCCCTTTCGAGAAGACTCTCGCGGATTCGGTCCTGTCGGGAGCATTTCCCTATCTGTCAAAGTCAGTTGCGGCGGTCTCTTTCCATTATGCCAACGAACTGATTCCACTCTATGTCTTCGATGCAGGACGTTCCGGCGATTCCGACTATGATGACGAGATAGCGAAGCTTTCCTCAATCGCCTCAGCTGCCGGCTATGTCCACAAGGATTGCGACTGCTCGACGATTCTCTCTGTCAATCCTATACTCAGAAAGCGCAGAATCCTTCTGGTGTCTCCTTCGGTGAATATAGTCAATTCTTCCCTGCGCCACCTCAACGACAATGTGTCAATTTACGACCACGATGCCTTTGCGCAGGCAGCTTCAGCTGTTTCGGCGGACAATTGCCTGTATCTGGATGTCACCTGTGCCGAACAGATTTCAAAAGAAGTGCTGGATAAGAAATTCAGGGGCCATTCCAGGATAATCTCAGGTTTCTCGGATTGGGCGGCCTTCAGTATGGATTTTTCCGAAACTTCTGCAAGATTCTCAGGTACAGTGGTTTCCGATATGGACACCGATCTGGTACGGGTGTTTTCTGGGCTTCAGGAGTCTTCCTCCTCGGTCTGTGAAATGCTGCCTTCCACCACTGTCTGGGCACTTTCCATACCTTTGAACTCGGTGGATGACTTCAGCGAAGCTTTTGACCTCTACCTGGATAGCCGTATGAAACTTTCCGATGCCCGCAAACTCAGAAAGATAATAGGAAAAAAGACCGGTACGGACCCCCTCCAGTGGTTCAAGTCCCTCAAGCCGGAAGAGTTGGCAGTGGCCTGGTTCACCTCAGGCGGCAAGCTCAGGTCCGTGAACCTTATACATTCAGGCAAGCGGCTGAAGGACTCGGATAATATGGACCATCAGTTCCAAGGTGCCTTGGCAGCTCTTTTCGGCGATGTTTTCGACAGGGGCAATGCAGAAGTGGCCAAGTGCTGCAACGGATGGATAATCATAGGCAATGAGGAGTCAGTCAGTGAATATTCCCCGAACAGGGCAATGGCCTACAGTCTTGAGCAGAAATTGGATGATGCTTCCCTCAAGGACGAGATCCCCTCTTCGGCAGTCCTGCTGAGCTATTTTTCCGTCAACGATGACGCAACATACAAGTCGTCTTTCAAAGATGATTGGAAGAGGTCTCTGGGCAATGCTATGGAAAACTGTGATTTGATGCCAGTTTTCCTCAGCCTGAATTCCAGGCGCAAGGCAATGCCGGAAGTGAATATAAGCCTGTTTGCGGCAAATCTCCAGAAGACTCAGGCTCCAATTGCCCAGACGGATACAGTCAAGGTGCAGATTCCACAGGGGCCTTTTGTGGTCAAGAATTCCGATACCGGACGCAACAATCTCTTTGTGCAGAACAAGAATCTGAGCCTGAGCCTCAAGGAAGAGACCGGCAAGGGAATATGGACTGTGCCGTTCAAGAAGCCTCTGTGCGGATCCGTGGTGAATGTGGATATGTACGGCAACGGCAGGCTTCAATTCCTATTCGCTTCAGGTTCAAATATTTACATTATGGATCGCAAGGGCCGTTACGTGAATCCCTACCCTGTGGACCTCGGCAGTGAGATACTTCTCGGTCCCGCTGTATTCCGCAAGGACGGTGCATACGAACTTATGGTCCTGCACAGCGACAACAGGCTCGTCAAATATGGACTGGACGGCAAAAAGGATCCCGCTTGGAACGACATAAAGCCGTCGGAGACCATCGTGAGCCTGCCTGAAAAATTGGTGTCCGGTGCCTCAAGCTGCTGGATAGTAAGGACTTCCCGCCAGACTCTAATCTATCCTGAAAACGGTGGGGAGGCTCTTTCCAAATTTACGGGCAATGCAGTGCTCCGCTCCGATGCAAAGGTTACCGACGAGGGCAATGGTGTGGTATCTGCACAATCCTACGACGGTAAGCTGCGCAAAATCAAAATTTGAAGGTAATTTCATTGGTTAGAACATAATTTTCAACAGATTATGGAATACAAATCAGTAAACAAAATGTTTGAGAAGGCATTCCGCGACAATTGGGACTGCCTTGCGCTCTCAAACTACAAGGGAACCACCATTTTTTACCGCGATCTCGCAGAAAGAATCGCAAAAATTCACATCCTGTTCGAGCATTGCGGTCTGAAGCAGGGAGACAAGGTGGCAATCTGCGGACGCAACCAGGTGAACTGGGCTGTGTCATTTCTGGCCACACTAACCTATGGAGCCGTACCTGTGCCGCTTCTTCACGAGTTCAAGCCCGGCAATATCCATCATCTCGTGAACCATTCCGAAGCCAAAATCCTGTTTGTGGACCCAACGGTGTGGGAAGGACTTTCCGAGTCCGAGATGCCGGACCTTCAGGCAATTACCCGCATTGACACCTTCAGGCTCATTTATGCGGCAAACGAGCAGATTACTTATGCCCGTGAGCATCTGAACAGTCTGTTCGGAGAGAAATATCCCGAATCATTCGGTCCGGAAAGCCTGAACTATTATGAGGATTCCCCTAACGAACTCGCCCTCATCAACTACACCTCAGGAACATCCGGATTCTCCAAGGGCGTTATGATTCCTTACAGGACCATTCAGTCCAATGTCGAATTCGCAAAGGTGGCCGTGCCGAGCCTGAACAACACCAGCAATGTGGTGGCTATGTTGCCTTCAGCACATATGTACGGTCTTATGTTCGAGGTTCTCTATGAAATTGTCTGCGGTGCACACATACATTTCCTCACCAGAATTCCGAGCCCGAAGATCATTATGCAGGCCTTGGACGAAATCAAGCCTGATCTCGTGGTTTCCGTGCCTCTGGTGATAGAGAAAATCTACAAGAACAAGGTGCGCCCGATTCTGGAGAAGAACGGAATACGCCAGCTGCTCCGTCTCCCTCTTCTGGATCAGGTGATTCTCAATAAGGTGAAGTCGGAACTCGTGAACGCATTCGGAGGCCGCTTTTATGAAGTGATCATAGGTGGAGCCGCTTTCAACAAGGATGTGGAGGATTTCTTCAAGAAAATCCATTTCCCTTTCACTGTCGGCTACGGTATGACGGAGTGCGGTCCTATCATAGCTTATGACGGATGGGAGACTGTGAAACTTTACTCTTGCGGAAAGGTGGCGCCGAATCTTGAAATCAAGATAGATTCCTCAGATCCCGAGAATATCCCTGGAGAGGTGATGGTCAGGGGAGAAAATGTATTCCTTGGCTATTACAAGAACGAAGATGCCACAAAGGCAGTCTTTACGGAAGACGGATGGTTCAAGACCGGAGATATGGGAGTGGTGGACAAGGATGGCTATCTCTTCCTCAAAGGCCGCTGCAAATGTATGATTCTCGGTCCTTCCGGTCAGAACATCTATCCTGAGGAAATCGAAACGGTTCTCAATTCCCTGTCTTATGTGATTGATTCATTGGTAATTGAGGATAATGGCGGACTCACTGCCCTCATCTATCCGGACTTCCAGCTGGCAGAAAAGGACGGAATGTCTGCGGAGCAGCTTCAGGCCCGTATCGAGTCTCTCGTCAAATCTGCAAATGACCTTCTGCCGAATTACGCAAAGGTCAAGACTGTGGAAATTATGCCGGAAGACTTTGAAAGGACTCCGAAGAAGAGCATCAAACGTTACCTGTATCAGCGCAATTCTAAATAATGGAAAAATTCGACAAGGCATATCTGGAAATGGCCGCCGTCTGGGCAAGGAATTCCTATTGCAAGAGACGGCAGGTGGGGGCTTTGATAGTCAAGGACAGGATGATCATATCCGACGGCTACAACGGCACCCCCTCCGGCTTCGAGAATGTGTGTGAGGACGAGAACGGTGTCACCAAGCCCTATGTGCTCCACGCAGAGGCCAATGCCATCACCAAGGTTGCCAAGTCGGGCAATTCTTCAGAAGGGGCGACTCTCTATGTGACTGCTTCCCCATGTGTGGAATGTGCCAAGCTCATCATTCAGGCCGGCATCAGGCGTGTGGTCTATACCGACGCCTACCGGCTTACTGACGGGGTGGATCTACTTCGCCGGGCAGGTATAGAAATTGAGCAGGTCGGCTGATCTTATAAAACGATTGCAACAATGAAAAGGAATACTTATGCGGCAGTGTCAGCCGTGCTCGGCGCTGTCATCGGGGTTTTGGCAACACTCATAGTCTTCACTTTCGTAAACCGGCAGAAGACTTTCGATGGGGATTACAACCGTTGGCGCAAGCTCAACCTCATACTTCAGCAGGTTCAGGAAAACTATGTGGACACTGTGGATGTCAAGGCACTCACGGATGCTGCCGTCACAGCCGCCCTGGGCAAGTTGGATCCCCATTCCGTGTATCTGCCGCCGGTGGAGCTGGAGGCTTCCGAGACTGAACTCTCCGGCAATTTCGAAGGCATAGGTATTCAATTCAATGTACCCAACGATACGGCCATAGTGCTGAGTGTGATTCCGGGAGGACCTTCGGAAAAGGCGGGGCTTCAGCAGGGCGACCGCATCATCAGGGTGGACAGTCGTGACATTGCCGGACAGAAAACCCCTCAGGACTCGATGGTGAGGCTGATGAAAGGTCCGGCCGGCACCAAGGTAACGGTTACCGTTGACAGGGCAGGAGAAAAAATCCCCTTTGACATCACCAGGGACAAGATTCCGGTACATTGTGTGGACGCGGCCTTTATGCTGGACAGCACCACCGGCTATATCCGTCTCACCAAATTCACCCGCACCACCTACAGCGAATTCATAAGCGCTGCCATCAAACTCAAGGCCCAGGGTATGACCCATCTGATTTTCGATCTCAGGGAAAACACCGGAGGCTATCTCGATCAGGCCTATCTGCTCTGCAATGAATTCCTGGAAAAAGGGGACAAGGTTGTCTATATGGAGGGCCTGCACCGCAGCCGTTCAGACCTGGATGCTGACGGAAGGGGTTCACTCAAGGACATTCAGCTTTCTGTGCTCATAGATGAGGTTTCTGCCTCATCGAGCGAAATCTTTGCCGGGGCAATGCAGGACAACGACAGGGGAGTGATAGTGGGACGCCGCTCATTCGGAAAAGGACTGGTGCAGGAACCTATAAACTTCACCGATGGAAGTGGGGTAAGACTCACTGTCGCAAGGTTTTACACTCCTTCGGGCCGTTGCATCCAGAAGCCCTATTCGGACCATTATGCCTACGATATCTACGAAAGGTACACCAGGGGAGAACTCACTTCTGCCGACAGCATAAAAGTCAATACGGATGAGGTCTATTACACCAAATCCGGCCGCAGGGTCTATGGAGGAGGCGGGATTGTTCCGGACGTATTTGTGCCTATGGACACGACAAGGGCCTCCAATTTCTACATCCAGTGCAACAAAAAGGCAGTGGCTATGCGTTTTGCGAGCGCGGTTTTCGACCGTTACCGCAGCGAACTCTCCCAGATTGAAGATTTCGCCAGTTTGCAGTCCTGGCTGGATTCCCACAAGATGGACCAGCAGTTCCTCAAATATGCAGCGAAGCAGGGACTGAAGCCGGAGCCGGGGGAATGGGAGGAAACATCCTCCTATATGATGCCTCAGGTGAATGCACTGGTGGGACGCTATTCCAAACTTGGGGAAGAGGCTTTCTACAGGCTCTGGATAGTTGTGGACAAGACTGTGGAAGAGGCCCGCAAGCCCCACGAATTGTTCTGATTCAGACGCGCATCAGTATTCTACGGCTCATCGGGTGCAGATTGTTGCAGCGGTTGCCCAGATTGTTGACCACTCCGTATCTCACCTCTTTCCACTTCAAGGCCACATAGCCCCTCGGCACATCAGGCCCGAGAACGATGGTATCCCTGTGCAGGTAGGCCAGAGCGGTCTGCCTGTCAGTTTCTATGGTTGGTAAGGCATCCTCTTTCAGGAAAGCATTGAGTATCAGGTCTTCATCAGGCACGAGCTTGCCGTTTTTAAGGCATCCGCATTTGACCCCTGAAGACAGTGTGCGCAAGGAGGAGGCCACTGCAGCCACATCTTCGGCTATGTGGGAAGGCACTGCAATCAAAGTCCCGTTGCGCTCGGAGATTTCAGCATCGAAACTGAAATAGCTTTTCAATATCTGTTCCGGTCCATTCTTACGGACAGCCTTCTTTCCGCTTTCCCTCCTGCGGCCTTCTTCCCGCTTTCCCGCATACTCAGTCTTTTTCAGGGCAGCGCAATACTGTCCCTCTCCAGGAGCGAAGCCGGGAGCCAAAGAATAGCCGTACAGAGTTTTGATTGCCTGTCCGAAGGGACATTCTGGGGTCACCACCTCAGCGCCAAGACTCTCCTTTATCCATTGGACATTTCCGTCGTTTTCCCTGTTGTTGAAGGTGCAGGTGGAATAAATCAGCAGACCGCCTCCTTTGAGCGCAGGCCAGACATCCGCCAGGATTCTTTTCTGCCTTGCACAACATAGTCCTACCGTATCTGCAGACCATTGTCTGACAGCATCTTCGTCCTTGCGGAACATACCTTCTCCGGAACAGGGTACATCCGTGAGTATGATATCGAAAAATTCTCCAAGGGAGGCAAAGGCAGCAGGGTCTGCAGATGTCACAATCACATTGGGATCCCCCCACCTTGCCACATTGTCCGCCAGGATGCCGCAGCGGTTGGACATCACCTCGTTGGAAACCAGCAGGAAATCCTCCCCGCAATGTTCCCTGAGGGATGAGGCCATATCCGTAGTCTTGCCTCCGGGAGCTGCACAGAGGTCCAGCACCCTCAATCTGCCCTTCTGATTTTCCAACAGCCTGCGGAAGATGTGCCCCACAAACATTGAGGAAGAGTCCTGTACATAATAGGCCCCGCTGTGGAATGCAGGGTCCATTGTGAAGGAAGGCCTTTCGGATAGTATGCGTCCCTCACGGCACCAGGGCACTTCGATGGAATTATCCTGTGATACTTCCGGTTCGGACTTGACCTTCAACGGGTTGAGCCGGATGGAAGTGGATGCTTCTTCGTCCAGGGACCGGAGTATCACATCCGCCCTTTCCCTGCCGAAGGCTTCTTCGAGCATCAGGGAAAATGCGCCCTCAGTCATCAGAGACCGAATTGTTTCGGGTCGAATCCCTCAGGCATCTTGCCGTTGGAGGCATCCGCGAGACTTTCCGCAATCTTGTCTATGCCACTCTGGATTTTGGACCCGAGCAGGGTCTTCATCATGAAATTGAGATCTGCCTCAACTACTATGTGGAAGAGGGTTTGGGAAGCATAGGCCGCCTGGTCGAAATGCAGTTCTATGCTGAAGCTGAAAGGGGCTCCGTCATCCTTGAGTTTCAGCAGGTTGTACGGGCTTCTCTCGGTCACTCTCATACCTATGCTGAAACCCTGTATGGTGGCGTGGATGCTGTCGAAATCCGCTGTCACACCTTCCCTTTTGTCTTGCGGAAGCATATTTATGATGTTCCTCAGGTCCGTCACTGCCATATAGAGCTCATACGGAGCCTTGGAAACCAGAGTCTGTTTGCTTTTGTAGGTTGCCATAAATGATAAAAGTTTTTCAGGATAAATCCTTATATTTGCGGGCTTTTGCCTCTATTGTGAATTGCAAAAATACAATGTTTTAATGGAAACTCACAGAATATACTTTGAAAAAAGGTGCATAATAATATGTCCTCAAGACGAGGCGGCCCTTTCTGACCCCAATGCCATCATATTCTGTCTGCCATACGAGTCGTCTTCTGCCGGCAACGGAACTTCCATTATACACGAGCTGGTGAATCTGTTCGAGAAATCCGATTCCCTCCACAGGGTCTATGTGCCGTCGGAGCATCCGGAGTTGACCTACAACAGCATCTGTGCCGAATTTGTGCAGGTCAATGCAGGCGGGGGGCTGGTGTCGAACCGCAGGGGAGACTACCTTCTGATACGCCGCAACGACCTCTGGGACCTGCCCAAGGGCCATCAGGAGGCAGGGGAGACCATTCAGACCTGTGCCCTGAGGGAAGTGGAGGAGGAAACGGGTGTGGAAGGACTCATACTCCGTGACCTTATCTGCGTGACCGACCATTGTTACCGGCGCAACGGAATATGGCATCTGAAGCACACCTGGTGGTTCGATATGCTCTATAACAATCCCACCGACCTTACCCCTCAGAAGGAGGAGGATATAACCAAGGCTGTCTGGGTGGCGAAATCCTCTCTCCCTCCCTATCTGCACAACACCTATCCTTCCATTGCAGAGGTGTTCCGGGAGGTCCGTATATGATTTTTTGAAATTTTCTATGTGAAAGTGAAACATTTTTGCAAAAAAATCGTATAACTTATTGATAATTTTTTGCGGAAATGAAACTTTCACAATTCAAATTCAATCTTACGGCAGACAAAATTGCCTCTGAGCCGTCCTATTGGCGCGACGAGTGCAAACTTATGGTTCTCCACAAGGATACGGGAGAAATAGAGCACAGGTTGTTCAAGAATATCATCGACTACTTCGAAAAGGGCGACACCTTCGTTTTCAACAATACGAAAGTTTTCCCGGCACGCCTCTATGGCAAAAAGGAGAAGACCGGGGCCGATATCGAGGTTTTCCTTCTGAGGGAACTGAACAGTGAGCAGAGGCTCTGGGATGTAATCGTGGACCCTGCACGCAAAATCCGTATCGGCAACAAACTTTATTTCGGAGAAGACGATTCCCTCGTTGCTGAGGTCATAGACAACACAACCAGCCGCGGCAGAACTCTCCGTTTCCTCTACGACGGAAGTTATGAGGAGTTCAAGAGCGTGCTCTACTCTCTCGGCGAGACCCCTGTTCCGAAATGGGTGAAACCGCAGGTGACTCCCGAGGATGCCGAGCGTTATCAGACCATTTTTGCCACGGAAGAAGGTGCGGTTTGCGCTCCTGCGGCAGGTCTGCATTTCAGCAGGGAACTCTTCAACAGGATGATACTCAAGGATATCAACAAGGCTTACATTACCTTGCATATGGGCATAGGCCATTTCCGTCCTGTGGATGTGGAGGACCTGTCCAAGCACAAGATGGATTCCGAGAGGCTCATTGTCACCCCGGAGGCGGCAGAGCTGATCAATTCCACCAAGGATGCCGGCCACAAAGTGCTGGCAGTGGGTATTACCGTCATCCGCGGTCTGGAAACCTTTGTCACTACGGACGACAAGGTGAAGCCTTTCGACGGATGGACCAACAAATTCATTTTCCCTCCGTACCGTTTTTCGGTTCCGAACTGCATAGTCTCCAATTTCCATCTTCCGGAGTCCACGATGCTTATGTCTGTGGCTGCTTTCGGTGGTTATGAGAAGGTGATGGAGGCCTACAGCCAGGCTTTGGAGAACGACTACAAATTCGGTCCATACGGAGATGCACTCCTCATTATCTGATGAAAATCGTGAGCGTCTCCGGCTTTACGTATCAGTGAAAATCCCGTCTCCGACGAGTTGCAGCAAATTTTCTTATAAAAAAGCATAAAAATCGTCATATCTTTTTTGAGATATGGCGTTTTTTTCATTTTTGGAACATAGATTTGGGGCAAAAATTGTCTAAAGTCTATGAACAATTTCGAAAACATTTGCCTCTGTGCCCTCAACAACATTTTCGGTTATGAACCGAGGGTAGCCCTTTTCTTGCTGGAGAAGACCGGCAGTGCAGAAGGGGTTTTTGCAATGGACCGGGCAGCCAAGGACGAGCTGCTGGGCCCTTTCAGCAAATACGGCAGACTCCTCTGTCAGGAGGAAATCGACAAGGCCGCCAGGCATATCGAAAGAGCTGCCAGTGCCGGTGCCCGTTTCGTCGGCATCAGTTCCCCGGCCTATCCTGAACGCCTTCGCCAGTGTCCGGACGCACCTGTGGGACTGTTCGTGCGCAGTTCGGATGATCCGGAAAAGGTTTTTTCCACAAGGAATTTCGTAGCCATAGTCGGCACAAGGGACCTTACCCCTTACGGAGAGACTGCGTGCCGGGAACTGGTCCGTAAACTTGCCTGTGCCGGACATCCCCCGTGCATCGTGAGCGGGCTTGCCCTGGGAGTGGACATAGTGGCCCATACCGAGGCGGTGGAATGTGGTATGCCCAGCATAGCTGTGATGGCCACCGGTCCGGATGACATTTATCCCCGCCGCCACCGCAACTTTGCGGACAAACTGGCCTCCCTGCCTTACTGCGCCCTGTTGAGCGATTATCCTCCCCTCACGCCTCCTGTGGCCCTGAATTTCATCCGCCGCAACCGCATAATAGCCGGGTTGTCGGATAGTGTGGTGCTGGTGGAATCGTCAGTCAAGGGAGGGGGAATGGTGACCTGCCGTCAGGCCTTTTCCTACGACCGTTCTGTCTATGTCCTGCCCGGCAGACTTTCAGATGTGCATTCCGAAGGCTGCAATCTGTTGGTCAGGGAGGGAATAGCAGAGATAGTCAACTCCCTGGATGATTTCAACCGGAGGCTGGGCCTGGGCGAGGATGTGGTCAGGCGTTCAGACCGCAGACTGGAGAGTCTTTTTGCGGGCAAACTGCCAGAAGAAAAGCTCAGGATAATGACGGAAATACTGAATCTGGTCCGCAATAACTGGGGTATCAGCGTGGAGCAGATTGCATCCAGTTTCGACTGCCCTTTCCGGACGGTCTCTGAACTGGTGAACCTGCTTGAGTCGGAAGGCTTACTGAAGATGGACCTCCTGCGCCGCTGTACCATCTGAACACTCGCCGTCATTTCAACTCCTTCCCCTATGTTCCTGCTCCCGCCCCGAATTTAACGCTCCCGAACTGAAGTCCAAAATGTATGAAACTGCCCATTTCTTATTACCTTTGCACAAACAAACCAGCAATATGCCCAAATACATAGACACTCACTCACACTTCTACGACCAAGCCTTCGCCCAAGACGTAGCCCTCGCGGTCCGACGGGCCGTTGAATGCGGTGTGACCCGTATAATCCTTCCCGACACAAACGAAGATGAACGGGAGAAGATGTTCGAGCTTGCAGCCCTTTTCCCGGAGCATCTCTACCCCTGCCTGGGCCTCCATCCGACGGAACTCAAGCCGGACTGGCGTGCCCAGCTGGACCTGGTGGAAAACTTTTCCGGTCATAAAATCCACGCCATAGGTGAAATAGGCTTGGATTTCTACTGGGAGGGCTATGACCCGGCCGTTCAGGAAGAGGTTTTCCGTACTCAGCTGGACCTTGCTCTGAAACTGGACCTTCCCGTGATCGTGCACAACCGGGAGGCCACAGGCAACATTCTCCGCATTCTGTCCGATTACAAAGGCAGGGGTCTGAGAGGGGTATTCCACGCTTTTACCGGCAGTTACGAAACCTTTGCCCAGCTGCAGCGCTACGGTGACTGGTATGTCGGAATAGGCGGAGTACTCACCTTCAGGAAAGCGTCCATTGCGCAGACAGTCAAGGAAATACCCATAGATAGAATCCTCCTTGAGACGGACTCCCCATATCTCACCCCTGCTCCATACAGGGGGCAGCGCAACGAAAGCGCCCTCATCCCGGTCATAGCCCAGAAACTGGCGGACATCAGGGAAATGAATCTGGAAAAGGTGGCCTCCCACACCACGGCCAATGCAGAAAAACTTTTCGGAATATGAAAAAGAACAAAAGTTCAATACTTATAATCTACACGGGCGGTACCATAGGAATGAAGGAAGACCCTGCCGACAACACCCTCAAGCCCTTCGACTTCAGCCAAATCCTCAAGGAAGTGCCTGAACTGTCGAAATTTGCCTGCCGTATCGACTCCTATTCCTTTTCGCCGGTCATCGACTCCTCGGACATAGAGCCTTCGATGTGGGTGAAACTCGTGGAAATCATACGCGAGAAATATTGTTTCTACGACGGTTTCGTAATCCTGCACGGCACCGACACTATGTCATATTCGGCCTCCGCCATCAGTTTTATGATAGACAATCTCACCAAGCCCGTGGTCTTTACCGGCAGCCAGCTGCCAATAGGCGTACCCCGCACGGACGGTAAGGAAAACCTGATTTCGGCAGTGGAAATTGCTTCGGCAAAGGATGACTGCGGCAGGGCTATGGTGCCTGAGGTATGTGTCTATTTCGACTGCCTGCTGATGCGTGCCAACCGTACGTCCAAGATGAGTTCCGACCACTTCAATGCCTTCGGAAGTCCGAATTTCCCTCCACTGGCAGAAGCCGGGATTACCATACGCTATAACACGTCCCTGATACGAAGGCCCGCCGACCCGAATGCCGGACCCGTCTTCAAGACAGCATTGGACACGAGGGTGTCCATCCTGAAAATCCATCCCGGAATAACTCCTGAGGTGGTCGGGGACATACTTTGCGGGCCGGGCACCAGGGCTGTGATCATAGAAACCTACGGCTCAGGGAACGCACCTTCGGCAAAATGGTTCCTGGATATGGTAATCAGGGCCCATTCTATGGGCAAGGTGCTGCTGAACGTCACTCAGTGCCCTTCCGGAACGGTGAATATGAACATCTACGCCACAGGCAAGAGTCTTCAGAAAGCCGGAGTGGTCAATGGCTGCGACTCCACCACCGAGAGTGCCCTTGCCAAGCTCTTTGTCCTGATGGGAGAATACGGCGGCGGAACGGAGGAAGACCGCAGGTGCATAGAAAGGGAACTGTCCCGCGACCTCAAGGGAGAAATCACCTGCTGAAAGTCCGCGCATCCATTATCCGGCAGAATAGTCAAAGATAAAATACGGGCAAAAATTTTTGTGTTCAATTTTTTATTGCTAAATTGCACCGATTTTGAAGCGTTGGGGTTATGCCTGCTTCTCCGTAACACGGAAAAGAATACGAACAAAACAATTTAATATTATTTTTTATTCAAAAACAGTTATGAAAAAAGTACTCATGTTTTTGGCAGCTATTGGCGTATTAGCCTTTTCTGCTCAGATTGCATCTGCTCAGGAACCGGCAGCTGAACCTGCATCAACTGAAGAAGTTGCAGCAGCACCAGCAAAGGAAATGACCCTTGCAGAATTGACAGCGGCTCAGGAAGAGATTCCTCTTCACCAGGCTCTTAAGACCAAGTTCATCGAAGGTGGTCCTTCCTTCATGGCCGCGATTATCCTCTGTCTCATCATCGGTCTTGCTATCGCCATCGAGCGTATCCTTTATCTTGCTTTCTCAAAGACCAACACCAAGAAGCTTCTCCAGGGCATTGAAGACGCTCTCAAGGACGGTGGTGTCGAGGCTGCAAAAGACTATTGCCGCAATACCCGCGGACCGGTTGCAAGCATCTTCTATCAGGGCTTCCTCCGTATGGACCAGGGCATCGAGGTTGTTGAGAAGACAGTCGTTTCCTACGGTTCTGTTCAGATGAGCCTTATGGAGAACGGTCTGAGCTGGATTTCCCTCTTCATCGCCATCGCACCGTCTCTCGGATTCCTCGGAACCGTTATCGGTATGATCCAGGCATTCGACGCTATCCAGTCTGCAGGTGACATCTCCCCTAACATTGTCGCAGGTGGTATGAAGGTCGCTTTGATTACGACTGTCGGCGGTTTGATCGTCGCTATGATTCTCCAGGTGTTCTACAACTACATTCTCGCTCAGATTGAAAAACGTACCATCGAGATGGAAGACGCTTCAATCAGCCTTATAGATATCCTGGTGAAATATCAGGGCAAATAATTTCAAGGAACACTAAGAGAGAATACAATGTACGCAAAAGTAACTAAAATCATAGAGGTTGTCCTCATTGCCATCGGAGTCATCCTTGCCATCTTCGGTATGTCCTATGGCTTTGAGACGGGCAATGGCCTTGCCACGGACATCCTCCTTTACTGTGCGTATGCCCTCGCAGTCTTTGCAATCGCTGCCGTAGTGGGACTCGGACTCTATTTCAATGCAAAGCAGAATCCGCGTTCCCTCATCAAACTCGGCATCGGAATCGTTGCTGCGGCTGTCATTGTCGGCATCGCATACCTCCTTGCTCCGGGCACTGAGGCTATGGGTACTACCATCCAGGCCACTCCGGGCGAACTTAAGATTACTGATACAATCCTCAACATTACATATTTCTTCTGCGGTGCTGCGGTTCTTTCCATCATCGTCGGAGTTATTGTGAATGCTGTTCGCAACAAATAATCTGCAACTATGGCAAACAAAAAGACACCGGAAATTAATTCGAGTTCTACGGCGGACATAGCGTTCCTGTTGCTTTGCTACTTCCTGATGACCACTACGATGAACCAGGACTCAGGTCTCCAGCGTCGTCTCCCGCCTATGCCTGCGGAAGACCAGAAGGTTGAGGACCAGAAGGTGAACCGTCGTAACATCATCGTTGTGAAGATCAATTCAGCGGACAGGCTTTTTGCCGGGAATGAGGCGATGGATGTCAGCCAGTTGAAAGATAAAATCAAAGAGTTCCTCACGAACCCTGCAGACGATCCGAACCTTCCTGAGAAGAAGGTGAAGGAAATCGAGGGCTTTGGCGCATATCCGGTTTCAGAGGGTGTGATTTCACTCCAGAACGACCGCGGTACCAGCTATCAGGCCTACATCGCCGTGCAGAACGAACTCGTGAAGGCTATAAATGAGATCCGTGACGATTTCTCAAGGGCTAACTACGGCAAACCTTATGCTTCTCTCACAGAAGAGCAGCAGAAGATTGTGCGTGAGGCGGTTCCTCAGAAGATTTCAGAGGCGGAACCTAAGGATGTTTCAAAGAAATAGGGAGGAAGGAATATGTCAAAATTCAGAAAAGGTGGAAAGAAATCCACACCGTTGGCAAGCACGTCATCTACTTCCGATATCGTGTTCATGTTCCTCTTCTTCTTTATGGTGACCACCAATCTCCGCAAGACTGAGAATAAGGTTATCGTAAAACTTCCTGAGGCAACTGAAGTGGCCAAATTGGAGAGAAAGGACCTTGCGTCCTATATAAACATAGGTACTCCGACTCGCCACCTTCAGTCTCAGTTCGGTACGGATTCCCGAATCCAGCTGAACGACTCTTTCAAGACTGTGGACGACATCAGGGACTTTATCGCATCGGAGCGTGAGTCCAAGAGTGAGGCTGACAGAGCATTTATGACAGTCTCAATCAGGGCTGACGAGAATACCAATATGGGTATCGTTACAGACGTCAAGCAGGAGCTCAGAAGATGCTCAGCACTCAAGATTATGTACGCTGCCCGCAAGGCGGAGAAATAGTTCTCCACCGGGTAAAGTTGAAGGGATGTTCATCATTGGGCATCCCTTTGCTTTATACAAAGAATAATTAATATTACTAAAAGGTACATCAGGCAATGTATAAGACAATTTTCAAATCAGCGGCTGCCATAGCCATACTTCTGGCCTCCCTTCAGTCATTCACATCCTGCAATTGCTGCAAGGAAGAGAAAACCCCGAAATATGTATTTCTCTTCATCGGAGACGGAATGGGGCTGGCTCACGTCGCTGCAACAGATTCCTATCTTGCATATCAGGATTCCTGCTATGGGGGAAGCTATCTCTCCTTCACTTCTTTTCCTGTTACAGGTCTCACCAGAACCTGGTGTGCCAATACGGGTGTAACAGACTCAGCTGCTGCAGGAACAGCACTTGCTTGCGGCGAAAAGACAGACAAAGGGCATCTCGGAACTGCCCCGGACGGAACTGAACTCAAATCCATAGCCTACACGCTCAAGGAGCAGGGCTATCAGATTGGCATTATGTCCGACGGTCCGGTAAATCACGCCACACCGGGTGCTTTCTTTGCAAGAGTGCCTTCCCGCAAACAATATTACGACATTGCCCTTCAGATGAAGGACTGCGGTTTCGACTTTCTCGGTGGTTCCGAGCTGATTGACCGCTGGGGAAAGAAAAAGGACAAGGAAGATGCTGTGAGCATCATCGAGTCCGACGGAAATGCGGAGGTATGTTTCGGGCTTGAGGAATTGAAAGCCTCTACAGCCGCAACCAAGATTCTTCTGCCTCAGAAACCGGAGGCAACAAACGACTTTGATGCAGCTGATTCCAACAAGAACTATGACCTGAGTATGGCCGGGCTGGGTATGCAGACTCCGGACTTCGTTTCCGCCTGCCTCGAAACCCTTGACCAGGACAAGCCATTCTTCATTATGGCCGAGCAGGGATATATCGACTGGTCCTCACACGGCAACAACACAATGCGGGTCATAGAATGTGTCAAACTTTTGGACAAGGCAGTCAGAATTGCCTACGAATTCTATCTCAAGCATCCTGATGAGACTCTGATTCTTGTTACTGCCGATCACGAGACAGGTGGATTGACCTTCGGAACTCATAAGTACAAGACAAGATGGGACGTTATTGATGAATACTGGGAGGCTTGCGGTCATAACGACAGCTCTCTCTCAGCCGAGCAGCTCAAGAAGCTCAACGAGGATGCTTATGTGGGTTGGTCCTCACACGATCATACAGGATGCCCTGTTCCAGTCTATGCAATAGGCAAGACGGCGGAAAGATTTACAGGATTTTATGAGAATTCCGAGTTGCCTTTGAGAATACTCGGCGAAAAATAGTATCTTTGCGGGATTTTATGCCTGAGGGGGTCTCGGGCGCATAAAAATTAACATTATGGAAAAAGTAATCAGAACCAAGGTCAAGGACCTTCTGAAGACTCAGCCGGGAGTGCAGGTGCTCGCCAAGGGCTGGGTAAGGACTAAGAGAGGAAACAAGAATGTCAATTTCATAGCGCTCAATGACGGTTCCACCATTAATAATATACAGATAGTCGTTGATGTGGCAGCTTTCGATGCGGAACTGCTCAAGAAAATCACCACCGGAGCCTGCATAGCAGCCCGGGGACAGCTCGTGCCTTCAATGGGAAGCGGACAGGCTGTGGAGATTCAAGCTTCTGAAATTGAGGTGTATGGAGAAGCCGACCCTCAGGTATATCCCCTTCAGAAGAAGGGCCATTCTTTAGAGTATCTCAGGGAGATTGCTCACCTGCGTCCGAGGACCAATACCTTCGGAGCGGTGCTCAGAATCCGTCACGCTATGGCATTTGCCATACACAATTATTTCAACAACAAGGGTTTTGTATATCTCCACACTCCTCTCATCACGGCTTCCGACTGCGAGGGTGCAGGCCAGATGTTCCAGGTGACCACCTTGGACCTGGACAAACTTCCACGCACTGCAGAAGGCGCAATTGACTATGCGGAGGATTTCTTCGGCAAGAGGACCAGTCTCACGGTGAGCGGTCAGCTGGAGGGAGAACTGGGAGCAATGGCCCTGGGTGAAATCTACACCTTCGGACCGACTTTCCGTGCCGAGAACTCCAACACTCCGCGCCACCTTGCAGAGTTCTGGATGATTGAGCCGGAAATGGCCTTCTACGATGTGTACGATAATATGGACCTTGCCGAGGATTTCATCAAATACCTCGTCAGCTATGCCCTTGAGCATTGCGCCGATGATTTGAAATTCCTCAACGATATGTACGACAAGGAGCTCATTTCCCGTCTGGAGTCAGTTGTCAAGACCGATTTCGTAAGGCTCACCTACACCGAAGGTATCAAGATACTTGAGGAGAGCGGAGAGAAATTCGAGTTCCCTGTATATTGGGGAGTGGACCTGCAGTCCGAGCACGAGCGCTATCTCGTGGAGAAGCATTTCGGCCGCCCTGTCATCCTCACTGACTATCCTAAGGACATCAAGGCCTTCTATATGAAACAGAACGAAGACGGCAAGACAGTCAGGGGAATGGACGTTCTCTTCCCTAAAATCGGCGAAATCATCGGCGGTTCGGAGAGAGAGTCATCCCTGGAGAAACTCAATGCCCGCATAGATGAACTCGGAATGGGCAGGGAATCCCTCGAATGGTACCTCGACACCCGCCGTTTCGGTTCTGCACCTCACAGCGGATTCGGACTCGGCTTTGAGCGCCTGTTGCTCTTCGTTACCGGTATGGCAAACATACGCGATGTCATTCCTTTCCCGAGAACACCTAAAAACGCAGAATATTAGTAATCCTCAAAACCAAGTCTCTTATGTTGATTATCGGAATAGCAGGTGGATCCGGATCGGGAAAGACCACTGTAGTCAGAGCTCTTACTGAACAGCTGAAAGAAAAAGTGGTGGTGATTCCACAGGACTCCTATTACAAGGATTCGAGTCATCTTCCAATGGAGGAAAGGCAAAAGGTCAATTTCGACCATCCGGATTCGATTGATTTCGACCTTCTCATCAAACATCTCAAGGAACTCAAGAAAGGTCATTCCGTCGAGCAGCCTGTATATTCCTACATCACCTGTTCCAGAAGCAGCACAGAGACCGTGACAGTGCATCCTGCGGAAGTGATTATCGTGGAAGGTATCTTGATTTTCTGCTGTGCGGAACTGCGCAAGCAGATGGACATCAAGATATTCGTGGATGCTGACGATGACGACAGGCTTATGAGAGTGATGGCCAGGGACATACTCGAGAGGGGCAAGACAGTGGAGACCGTCATACAGAGGTATTCCCGCACTGTCAAACCTATGTTTCTCCAGTTCATAGAGCCGAGCAAGAGATATGCAGATGTCATCATTCCTCAGGGCGGCCATAACAAAGTAGCGATTGACGTGATTGCAGCCACCATTGAGAAGTCACTCAACTCTGCCCGTTAATACGCCCGCCTATGCATATCCCCGAGGACAACAGGGCAGGATTATATTTCACCGCGATTTTCCATCTCGCGGTGATAATTGTTTTGTTGCTCGCGGGAATAGGCTCGGAACTCGGGGTTGAGAACAGTTTCGTAATGGACTTCTCCAAGCAGGAGCAGAAGGAGAAGCAAATCAAGGAGGAGGAATTTCGGGAGAGCATAAGCAAGCGGCTGGATGAATTGATTTCAGGCGCTGCCGCCCCTATGGTACGCAATGTAACTGTGGACAACAATGCTCCTTTGAAAGATGACCGCGGCACTGATGCTGACGAGCTCTACAAGGAGAATGAAAGACTTCAGAGGGACCTCAAGGGGCTGGATTCCCGATATGAGGATGCTGTAAACGAGACTGTGGACCTCAAGCCTGAACCGGATAAGAAGGACACGCCACAAAACAAGGCCTATTCCGGCCCCTCTGTGCTCCGATGGACACTGGACGGCAGGAAAGCATCGATTCTCAAGGTCCCGGCATATAAATGCTATAATGCTGGCGATGTGACTGTTATGATAAAAGTCAACCCCCAGGGGGTGGTGGTCTATGCAAAGGTGGTGGATGAACTCTCCTCCGAGGATGAATGTCTGCGCAAGGAAGCAGTTCGGGCCGCGCGTCTTTCCAAATTCAGCATCAAGACGGATGCACCTGCCAATCAGCCCGGTGAAATCACTTACAGATTCATAGCCCAAAGATGAATGCGGTACGATTCATATCCGGAAAAATCCGTTTCAAGGGTTATCTGACCTTGATTTGCGTGGCTGTGAGCTACCTGGTGATGATTATAGCCGTCGCTGTGTCTTCAGGCTTCCGAACTGAAATCCGCAAATCCCTCGGGGAGATCTACGGGGATGTGCGCATTACCCCTATGGAGGAGGACTTGGCCACCGGAGTGGTTTCCGTGCCCCGCCATCCTGCCTTTCTTGAGGAATTGCAGCAGCTCTATTGCGTGGAATCTGTAAACCCCTGCGTAAGCCGTGCGGGCATAGTCAAACAAGGGGACCTGGTGCACGGAGTCCTGTTCAAAGGTGCTGAAGACATATCCCTTCCGGACAGCATAGCCTTCCCCTTGGCCATCCCTTCCCGCCTGTCACAAATGCTGGAGATTTCTCAGGGAGATCAACTCACGGCATATTTCGTGGGCGAGAAGACAGTTGTGCGCAAGTTTACAGTATGCAGGATTTATGACGCAGTGCTCTCCTCAGACAATCAAATGGTCTGTATGACCTCCCTCCCTGTGATGCAGAGGGTAAATTCCTGGGACTCTGAACAAGTCTCTGCCTTCGAGTTGAGATTGAAGAAGGAATTTCGGAATTCGGATGACGATTCTCTCTGCGGGATGGACATAGCCTCAACCGTCTATACCTTTTCCTCTGAAGATGAGCCTACATTCATATCCCGCACATTGGCGCAGTCCTATCCAACTATCTTCAGCTGGTTTTCCTTCCTGGACCTGAATGTGTTGGTGCTGCTGGTGCTGATGACCATAGTTGCCGGCTTCAATGTGATTTCCGGCCTGCTGATCCTGCTGTTTGAGAATATTTCCACCATTGGCTTGCTCAAGTCTATGGGTATGCAGGACCGGGGCATAGCAGCAGTTTTTATGCGCAGCGCAGGCCTTCTCACCCTCAGAGGTATGGCCATAGGAAACGCCCTCGCACTTGCATTCTGTCTGTTGCAGGACTCTACCCATCTGCTCAAGCTGAACCCGGCCAATTACTTCCTCTCCTTTGTGCCCGTCCATATTGATTGGTCCGGAATCCTGTTTGCGGATGCCATATCCCTGATTGTCATACTCCTGCTGATGCTGATTCCGAGTCTGTTCATAGCGAAGGTGGACCCGGCATCCACCATTAGAGTGGACTAACCCGGGAGGGACTACTCGGGGCAGATTCTGCAGAAATCCGCATAAACCTTCATCACCCTGTCGATATACATATTCGCATTGGTTATCCATTTCGGTTGCTCAGCGGGCCCGGAAACTGAAGTGCTGTCCATTTCTGCCGCCTTCACCGAATCCACCTGCGCTGCAACCACGGAATCAATTCCGGCGTTCTGTAGGGAGTCCTTTGCAGCCAGTTCCATCTTCTGCATACCTTGAAGTATGCGGCTCTCTCCCGCGGTGTATGCTCCCAGCACATATTTCACCCTCTCTTGTGCGGGCTCGATTTTCCGGAAAAGTTTGTCCAGCCGTCCAAGGTAGTTTGCTCCCGCCCTGATATTCTCTTCCGGGTCCAGAGGGTTCTGCACATCATATACTTTGACGGTCAATGGCATAATCTGCATCAGTCCCTTTGCTCCCTTCGGAGAGCTTACGTTGATTGCGAATTTGGATTCAGTGTAGATGACAGCAGCCAGCAACCTCCAGTCCCAGCCTATGGAATCTGCACGGAACTTGATTATGTCATCGTAGGGACTGAGCCTACGCTGCTGCTTGAACTCTTTTGGCGGTCGGGAAGAGGAAGGCATAAACCTGAACCTTTCCAGCATCTCTTCAAATTCATCTGAATGGCACAGGGACTTCAGCCAAGGATTCATATAGGAAATAATCTCCTTGTTCTCCTTGCGGGCCACCCAGCAGATTTCCTCGTTGAGCCTTTTCGATGCCGCAAGCGAGTCCAGATGCATCCTGTGGTGAGCGGAGTCCCTGCAGGGCATCACCAGTATGTCCACAACGCCGTTCTTGAGCGAGTCCAGAGCATTCTCATATTTGTAGAATGCCCGTATCTCCGCCTTGCAGTCGTTTTCGGCCGCAAATCTTTGAATCATCTCGTAGCTGAGTCCGGCATAGAGTATGTCGTTTTCGATTTTGAAGTGTCCGAAGTCCAGACCGAACTCCAGCGTGAGTCCCTCCACCGGGTTCACATCAGGCTTGGAAACCTCCCTTGCGGGGAAGTAAATTGCCAAGGCAACTGCAACAGCACCAAGTATTTCCGCTGCAATTCCCAATAGGTACTTGATTCTTTCTGGCATTAATTCAATCCTTTGATGCCACCCATTCCTCCTCCGAGCCTGTTGCCTCCTGAACCGCTTCCTCCGCCTCCTCCGGATGCAGCTTTCTTGTTCTTGTTCGAGCCGATATAGAACGGCCAGAAGATGCCCACCTTGAATGCTCTCTGGGTGTAGATGTTACCGTGTGCTGTGAAATAGTCGGCTGACTTCATAGGCCATCCTTGACCGGCATTCATGAATTTGAGGAATATGCAGGCCTTGTACCACTGCACATTCACGAATACGTCGTAGTAGGGGCAATTGCCGTATTTGATTTCGTTCTGGTTGTAGAACACTCCCAATGCCGGGTTGTAGCCCTGGGCATACCAGGATGTCGTAAAGTAGCCGTTCAGACCTATCTGCATCTCCATAACATTCTTTACCACAGGAAATTGCAGATACCATCTGAGATTCAGACCGAGCATAGGCAGTGGCAGTACCTTCTCGTCGGACGACAATTGGAACAGGGCCTGATTGTCCAGGTGGAACCTCCATAGCACGAAGTTCTTCTTGAGATAGGCCGTCATCACGCTCACGGGAGCCGAGGCCTGGCGTACTATGCCCATATTGTCGTAGTAGGTTTGGTTCGCGAGCAGAGCATAACCGAAGGAAGCCTTCAGGTCCCATCGCGGTATATCCAGTTCTCCAAGCACCTTGGTCGTGGAAATCTTGGAGAAGTCATTGTCCCATTTGTAGTGGTTGTTCAGCAGGTGCTGCTGGTAGTAATCCGGTTCCTTGAGCCCGGTTTCAAAGTTCACGTTGAGGTTGATGGGGCTGGTCTTGTCCCTTCTGAAAGGGAAGAAACTGAATTTGAGATTGGCCTTGACGTTGAAGTCGTTCACTTCATAGCCTGCAAAATTGTACTTTCCGCTCACATCCCATTCCATATATTTCTTCACTCTTCCGTTCAGACCTGCATACACATAGACCGAATTCAGCACTTTTGTGGCGGCTTTTCCGCTCAAGTAGGCGTTGCGGTTGAAGTCGTAGTAGGTTGCTAGTTTATCGCCTATGCCCAAGTCTATCTTGGACAGGGGAGCATCTGCAGTCCAAGGTTGCAGCCGTATGAAGACCTTGTTGTCCAGCCTCAAGGTACCCAGAGAATCGGCGGACTTGGTGGGGTTGAGATAGAAGGCGTTGTTGTAGAATTGTGCAGCCTCGGGGTTGGAACTGGTGATTTCATCTGTGTATTTCTTGGAATACACATCCAAATTGGTGCTGTGGCCTATGTATGCCGTGGTCATATCCTTGTCCAGAGAATCCGCGGAATAGGAGAAAGTGCTGTCCTTCTTTGCCTTGATCTTGTTGATGAAGGTGAAAGGTATGCGGAAGGTCTGGTCCACGAAGAAAGTATGCTTCTTGATGGTGTTGTCCGCATTGTGCAGTCTCACGGCAAGTTCCTTTGCATCGAGGGTCGTGTCCCTAATCATGGCCACATCCGCAACGCCGCCGTTCTCGCTCTTGACTATCTTGTTGTACACATAGCCGCTGTGCATCATATACTTCTTGCCCAGGTAGGTGAGTCCCACCACTGCGTTTCCGTTGCTCACGTCTTCGCGCTGAAGGATACCGTTCCCACCGTATTTGTAGTATGCAAGCGTGAGGTTCAGTTCAGGGAGAATGTTCTGGGAAGTCCACACCCGGACATTGGTTTCTTCCTTCTCGTCCTTGGCAAAGAGGGTACCCCAGTATGCCAGTTCGGTATATGGGGTTTTGGTGTTGAACATCGGGAAGGTGGAGGCTGAGTAGCTGTAGTCCTTGTATGGAGTGTAGAAAATGGCATTGTCCACTTCCTCCCGCTTGAAAAAGTCGTAGGTCTGCACTGCCGAGCCGTCCACGCCCTGCCAAGTTATGTTCACGTCGTTGCGCAGCTGAGGCATTTCGTGGTACCACCAGTTGAAGGAGGTGTCCTGAACATAGAATTTCAATTGCTGGAAATCCTGGTCCAGTGTGTAATTGACGATTCTCTTGTACTGCATCGAATCCGGGAAGGCAAAGGTCTCAAGTATTCGCGGGGTGTTCTCCCTCACGCTGTCCTTATAGGCCTTGATGCTGTCCTTGCGGTGCATAATCGAGTCTTCCCGGCGGAGCAGGGCAGGAAGTTGCTGTTCATAGTCGTATTTCTTCCTTTCCCGTCTGCTGAGGCTCTTGTACCAGGCGTCGAATTTGATTTTTGCTATTTCGGAGGAGTCCTTGAAGTGCAAAGAGTCCAGTCTGTGCAGTTCGAGGCTGTCCCCGGAAGCCAGCACTGAGTCGCGGGTGGCTCTCCAGGTGGCTGTGTCGCGCAGGGCTATGTAATACTTGTACTTGAAAGGGTCCTTGAATTCGAGGGAGTCTGGTATGCGGATGGTGTCGCGGGGATTGATAAAACTGTCAATGACAGGCGTTACGGCAGTGGTGTCACGGCGTATGCTTGAGGCAATGGCACGACCGGTGTCGATTCCGAAAATCTGGAACCCTGCAAAAACCACCATTAGCACCGGCAGCCATATTTTCCTGTCTTTTCTCAAATCAGCCTTTTCTCTGCAATTTATATCAATTCTATTCCCTCATCCTGCATTTGGGCAAGTGCCTGCCTATGCCCTTCAGCATCCACGTAAGCCAATGCATCCACCTTCAGAAGTACCTTGAATCCGGCCTTGAGCAGGTCCTCACAAGTGTTCCTGACACAGTATTCGGTGGCAATGCCGCAGACAATAACTTCGGCAACATCCAGCAGTTCAAGCACTTCCGAAAGCGACTGTCCTGCACTGTTGCGACCCTCAAACCCGGAGTACTGCTCGCAATTGCGGTCGCAGCCCTTGTCAAAGGTAAGTTCCTCGCTTGCATACGGGCGGAGTTTCTCGTGGATTTCCCCGCCGCGCTGCCCCGCTACGCAATGAACGGGCCAAATCCCTCCGTTCTCCGTGAAAGAGCAATGGTCGGCTGGATGATGGTCCCTTATGAAAAGCACGGGGAAGGTGTCCAGAATCTCAGTGTCGCCGTTTCCCTCCTGTCCGTCAGTTTTGGAACATATCAGCCTGAGGGCTTCTTCCACGGCATTTTCCGCATTCTGGCAGGCCAACGACCCGTCTATGAAATCGTAGAGCATATCCACTACGACAATTGCACTGTTCTTTTCCATATTATTCCATTTCAAATTCCTTGATTTCCTTCACCAGACGGTTGATGATTTCCAGTTTCTTGGCTGCAAGGTCGTCCGAAATGTCCACCTTGTAATAATGAGGGTTGATAAGACGTCTTTCGGAAGGGCTGAAATGCATCAGCGTGTCCTTGTAATATTTCCTTTTCTGGTCCAGATTGCGCTGCGGAGCCACTCTCTCGCCATTGACGATGGCCGGAATCTGCAGAGGAATGGCGGTGTAGCTGCCCGGAGTGAAGGTTTTGTATTTGTAGCGGTCGTATTCGTCATAGACCGTGAATTCCTCTCCGGTCTCAATCTTGCGGCTCAGTTCATCCCCGCGCAGGCAGGTCACGTCCACCTTGAATACGTCTCCCTTCTCGGCATCGTGCCGGAGAATACGGTAAGTAATCTGGAATCCGGGATTGATGAGTTTCACCTTGTCCTCGGACCTCTTCAGCACTGCCTGAGAGTCGATTTGCACGAGTTTATATACATTGCCGAAACAAGGATTGGCCTTGCTGGTCGCAATTGCGTCGCCCACTCCATAGCAGTCTATTGCCGCACCCTGACGTTCCAGGTCGCTGATCAGGTATTCGTCCAGGGAGTTGGTTGCGAATATCTTGCAGTTCTTCAATCCCTGACTGTCCAGAATCTTGCGACATTCCACAGAGAGGTAGGCAAGGTCGCCGCTGTCCAGACGTACTCCGTAACCCTGGGGGTAGCTGTCGTCTATACCATTGGCCCTGAAGGCTTTGATGGCATTCTTTATTCCGCAATGCAGAGTGTCGTAGGTGTCAATCAGGAGTATGAGCCCCTCGCCCCTGTGGGTCTTGATATAGGTGTCGAAGGCCTCGAACTCTCCTTTTACTGAACATCCGAAAGTGGTCACGTAACTGTGCGCCATAGTGCCCGTAGAACCGCAGCCGAAATAGCTGCCTGTGAGCACATTGGAAGTGCCTGCACAGCCTGCGATGATGGCCGCCTTTGCTCCATAGGTGGCTGCCCAAGGCCCGTGTGCCCTGCGTGAACCGAATTCGCTCACGGCCCTGTTGGTGCTGCGGCAGACCCTGGAAGCCTTGGTCGCAACAGCCATCTGATGGTTCATTATGCAGAGCATAGGAGTTTCAAGCACCTGTGCTTCAATAAGAGGAGCCTCGACTATGACTATGGGCTGGTTCGGGAAGGCAATCTCGCCCTCTTTCATTGCATAAACGTTTCCGGTGAAGCGCATATTTGCCAGATATTTCCTGAACTCGGCGTATTCGTCTCCCGGAAGGAACTTCTCAAAGAAAGACTCAGGCTTGCCGCCCATAGAAAGCACCATCTCGATGACTTCCTCGGTGCCGCTCACCACAGCCCAGTTGTTGTTCTCGGGAGCAACCCTGTAGAACAGATTGAAAACGGACATCAAATCCTTGCGCCCGCTTTCGTAGAAGGACTTTCCCATTGTGTATTGGTACTTGTCCGAACAATATGCTATGTCTGAAAAATTCATTTTCAATCAATTATTCCGGTCCTTGTCCGGATTATTCCTTGCTCCAGTCAGCTGCCGGAACAATGTCGCAGTTGCTCCGCTGCCCATCCTTCACAGGTATGCGGAGGAAAATCAGACAGATGGCGACAACCGCCACCACGCAAACCGCAAATATGCTCCAATATGCGGCCGGATCCATAACGTCTGCAAAACAATCGAAATCCTTCAGTGCATCTATCCTGCTGAGTACTGCGGAGAAGGTGTTGTTCACGAAATGCATCAGCATCGTGAGCTTGAGCGAACCTGTCTTGTAATAGACTATTCCAAAAATAACCCCGAGAATGAACGCAGGGAGGGCCTGCCAAGGGTTGAGGTGAATGGCAGCGAAAAAGATGGCTGAAATCAGAATCGCTGCCGCCGGTTTTGTCTTCTGAAGCAATCCCCTGAGTACCAGACCTCTGCACAGCCATTCCTCAAACAAAGGAGCGAAAACGGAAACGCTCAGGAGGGTTACCCATAGAGGTCCCTGGAGCATTGAGCCGAGTATGTTTTCGAGCCATTCAGGCATAGGAGGCATAATCAGGTTCAGGGCATCTGCCGCAAATGCTGCCGCAAGGGTTACCAGACAGACCAGCAGTGTTGCACCCCACCAGTGCAATTTGCCGAAATTATTGCTGTCCAGGGCCACCCCAGGCTCGGTGAGCGCATTTCTCCTGCTGGCTGCCGAGGCAAAGACCAGCAGGGGAATGAACATCACCGGATAGGAAAACAGCATTCCGTATTCAGCGGCGAATTCGGGCCCGGTCAGCGCAGCCAGGGCCACGGTGACTATGTTGCCGAGAATGCCTCCCAGCATAAACATTATGAGTATCCAAAAAATCCCGCTGCCTCCCGGAACATAATATTTGAAGGTGCCGAATATGTCGTACCCCCTCCTTCCTTCAATCTTATTTCTTTTGAAGAATGTCATATTGCTGTTTTACCTATGGTCAAACCTGATTTATTCGTAGAGTGGAGAAGGGTAGATGCCCTTGTCGGCAAATTCCTGGAACTTGTCCACAACTCCCTGTCGGTCAGCTTGATATGTGACTCCAAACCATCGTGAAGGAGTTGAGATGAGTTCGCAGCTGGCCTTGCCGGCCTTGATCAGGCAGTCCACTACGTAAGGGATGTAGAACTCGGACTTGAGCTCGGTGCTGTGCTCTGCGAGGAAGTTTCTGAATATTTCCTCGCTGTTTGCGAAATAGTCAGGGGTGAATCCCCACATATTCATGGAGCAGAGAGCCTTGTCTGCAAGCAGGACTTCCTCGCCTTTGGAGTTGGTGCCGTGAATCTTGCCGTCCTCTCTCCTGATTATGTCGTGATGTTCCTCCACGTGGGTGAGCAGATTGTCGCTGTCTGCAGAACCGATGCCGCGGGAAACGGTGCCGGACTCGGAAAGGGTCTTGTCCAGCTCAAATCCCACGAGGGTGTATTTCCCAGTGGAACCTGCATTCCTGTTGAACCAGTCAGCAAGCACCTTGAAGGACTCCTTGCCGTAGTAATCGTCACCGTTGATGACTGCAAAAGGCTCCTTTACGACATCCTTGGCCATCATAACGGCGTGGTTGGTGCCCCAAGGTTTCACTCTTTCCGGATTAACCTCGAAGCCTTCCGGAATCTTGTTGAGCTCCTGGGTTACAAAGCGGAACTCAAGAGGAGTGCCGTCGTTGCATTTCACGTTGCTGTATCTCTGAGCCACGTGCTTTTTGAAATCTTCGAGGAAATATTCCCTTACGATATATACAACTTTGCCGAAACCGGCCTGAACAGCATCATAGATTGAGTAGTCAATTATGGTTTCTCCATTCGGACCGAGTCCATCCATTTGCTTGAGTCCGCCGTAGCGGCTTCCCATACCTGCGGCGAGTACCACCAGGGTTGGTTTGATTGTGTTTGACATAATATTAATCTTTAGTGTTGTTTCAGGTTTTGTTTGAAATCTTGCAAAAATAGTTAATTTTGCGGACAAATTCCGTAATTATTTCAGTTTTGGGCAAGATAAAAGACATAATGACCGGGAAATACGGTTCTTTGATCAGGTTTTCGCTGGCTTGCCTGGCTATTTTCCTGATTCTGTGGCTGCTCGGTCCGGGCAATACCTTTATCAGCTGGATTCAGGCATCTGCGGAAATCTCGGCTATGGAGAAGCAGATTGAGGACTATAAGGCCCAGACTAAGGCCCTTGACGCACGTATAGAGGACCTTACCACCAACCGTGATTCACTTGAGAGATTTGCAAGGGAGAATTTCCATTTTGCGGCTCCCGGTGAAGATGTCTATATCATAGAATAAAATCTATATCATAGAATAAATAGAGGCCGAACAAGAAGTCTTTTGTTCAGCCCCCTTTGGAACTTTTTAGAAGCCCACGATTTGTCGTGTCGTATTGATACCGGGCTTTCCGGCAATCTATTTCGCAAGCAGATGCTCAAAGAATCCGCGGCGCACCTCGTCCTGAAGCAGAAGGTTCAATTTGAACTGGCAGACATTCCCACCAATCTTCTTGATATAGGCAGCCTTGTACTTTGCAAACGCCTTGTCCACAAGTTTATGTCCCACAGGATCGTTGATGCGGAATGACGTGCGCTTTGCCTCGTACTCGCAGTTCTTCTCCTTGAGCAGTTCGTCCACCTTGGCTGTGAATTTCGCTATATCTTCTTCCGAAGTGTTCTTGTCGGTAAACTCAAAATAGAAGTGGTAGCGGCTTTCCTCCACCTTCGCAAATCCCACGAAGAACTCCAGATGCATCCCGAGCTCCTTCTCCGCATCCATAACAGCCTCCACGAACTGAGGTTCGCTGAGCTTCTCTCCGGTCATATTCACGATTCCGTTGATTTTGCGTATCATAAACACGGTGTTGGTGTTCTCGAACCGTGGACCGGCCTCGATGAGGTCGTTCATATTGTAGCGGTAGAGTCCGGAATAAGTGGTTACGAAAGGACAGTAGCGCTTGCCCTGGGTGAGCTCATAGACCTGATGGAACTTCACCTCTCCTCCGGCGTTGAAGGTGTCGATATCCTCTTCTGCCACAAACTCATAGTAATGGAACTGCGGGAAGAGAATGGTGTTGATGGAATCGTCCATACACAATCCGAAGCGACATTCGGAAGCGATGTAACCCAATTCCTGGAAGAGCATGCTCTTAGGGAAATAGCCCTGGAACTTCTTCACGTAGATGCGGGTGTTGCCGCACTTCATCGTGTTCATAATCATAATGTCAGGCCAGATGTGCTTAGGGAGCACTCTTCCGTATTTGGCCTTCAGTTCCCTCAGTTCGGCAGCCCTCTGCGGGTTCGGCTTGAGCCAGGTCTGGATTTCAGCTCTGATTTCCGGCTCTATTTCCACCTTGTCGGTAAGAGTACCGTGCTCAATGTCAGTTATGTACTCGTCGAAGAACTGGTCACAGTTGTTCTGAAGCTCTATGATGGTGGAAGGGTTTCCGGTCAGCAGGCAGGAAACGGGAGTCTCAACCGACATACGCATCAGGACATAGTACTTTGCGGTGTAGTCTCTTATATCGTAAACGCAGTCAGGATTCGGGTAGAGGCTCTTGATGAAGCCCGGGGCCTCGCTGCGGAGCGTGCTGGAGACGGAACCGTATATTGTACCGTCAGCCACATGACCCTCCACCTTGCGGCTCACAATGTTGAGGAAACTGCCGTAGAACACTTTCGGACGGTTCAGCATAAAGTTGTAGAGCCACAGACGGGTCATCTTGCCGTAAACGTCGTCGATGTATTTGTCCGTCATAGGGCAGAGCTTAGGCTTGTTGGTGGTGCCGGATGTGGTTGCATACATTCTCGGCCTGCCCGGGAAGAGGACATCGGCCTCTCCGTGTTCGTGCCTCTCGATCATAGGACGGAAGAACTCGAAATCCTTGGCAGGCACGTTCTTTCTCCACAACGCAAAGAATTCATCCCTGTTCTTGGCTGCCAGAATTTCTGCAAACCCGTATTTCCTACCGAATTCAGTGTCTTTGGCATATTTCAGAATTCCCCTCAGAGTCTTTTCTGCCGTCTCTTCAGGGTATCGGCAAGCCTTGATCAGCCTTCTGTATTCTATTTTGCCGACCAGACCTATAGCTTTCGTGGCTATCCAGCCATTGAGTTTTTTATTCAATTTCATTTGAATTTTAATTCTCGTTTTCAAATTTAGGACTGCAAAGTTGCAACTTTTAAGAGCAAAACAGAAAAATATTAAGGCCAATGTTGCAAGATTGAGTATCTTTGTTGTAAGATTCCTAATAGATAGGCAAAAAATAGCCATTATGTTGGCGAAATTGCCGTATAGAAACGGGAAATCCGGCTTGTATTTGATAAAAATTAATATGGAAGAAATCTACAGATATGCTGCGGACCATAGTTCACGAGCCTCCGAAGCACTTGCCTGGCTGGAAAAGCAGACCAACATACGGACCAATCACGCCCGTATGCTGTCCGGCTCAGTACAGGGCGAGCTGCTCCGTCTGACAGTGCTGATGAGCGGGGCTTCCCATATACTCGAACTCGGCACTTTCACCGGCTATTCCGCAATCTGCCTTGCATCTGCCCTTCCGGAAGGCGGCATTCTCGACACCCTTGAACTGAATGACGAACTCGAAGACCTCATTCTCGAAGGGTTCTCCAAGGCAGGTTTGGAAGACAGGATCAGGCTGCACATCGGAGATTGCAGGGAACTGCTTGCCGCTATGCCATCCGACCGCATTTATGACCTTATATATATAGATGCCAACAAAAGGGACTATTGCGAGTACTATGACCTCGTGTTTCCGCATCTGAAAACAGGTGGATGGATACTCGCCGACAATGTGCTCTGGGACGGGAAAGTATGTGCCGAAAAGCCTTCCGCTGACCGCCAGACCCAGGGTATTTTGCGCTTCAACGAAATGGTTGCGTCTGATCCGAGGGTCGAAAACGTGATTCTTCCGATAAGGGACGGACTGAACATCATCCGAAAAATTGTGTAAATTTGTGACTTTGGCATAATCGGCGGTACAAGCCGCACAATACAACCACCATCAATATGAGTTCATTTGTAATAGAAGGAGGACACAGGCTGAGCGGCAGCATAGAGCCCAAGGGAGCGAAGAATGAGGCCCTGGAAGTAATCAGTGCCGTACTCCTGACCGACGAGGAAGTTAAAATCTCCAATGTTCCGGAAATTCTGGATGTAAAGAACCTCATACTTCTGCTTGAGGACATAGGAGTGCAGGTGCAGAGGCTTGAAAAGGGATCCTTCATCTTCAAGGCTGCCAATCTGAATGAAGACTATATAGACAGTGAGGAATTCGTGCGCAAATGTGCCCGTCTGAGGGGATCCGTGATGGTGGTGGGGCCGCTTCTGGCCCGTTTCGGCCACGCCTTTTTCCCTAAGCCGGGAGGCGACAAAATAGGAAGGCGCAGGGTGGACACCCACATCCAGGGTATGGTTAATCTGGGGGCTGAACTTTCCTATGACCAGCATTTCAGGGCATTCTACCTCAATTGCCGAAAATCCGAAGGCAAGCATCTCAAAGGTGCCTATATGCTTCTGGACGAGGCTTCTGTCACCGGCACCGCAAACATTCTGATGGCATCCGTGCTTGCGGAAGGTACTACCACCATCTACAACGCGGCCTGTGAACCCTATATTCAGCAACTTTGCCGCCTGCTCACAGCAATGGGTGCAGACATAAGCGGCATAGGGTCCAATCTCTTGACAGTCAATGGCGTGGACCATCTCCACGGGGCCACCCACCACATTCTTCCGGATATGATTGAGGTCGGTTCATTCATAGGTATGGCGGCAATGAACCGCAGCAGCATCACCATAAAGAATGTCTCCTACAGCAATCTGGGCATCATCCCGGAATGTTTCCGCAGGTTAGGCATCAAACTCGAGCAGCGCGGCGACGACATCTTCGTTCCGTCCCAGGACAGTTATGAGATAGAATCATTTCTGGACGGGTCCATCCTCACTGTATCCGATGCCCCCTGGCCAGGACTTACCCCTGACTTGCTTTCGGTTATGCTCGTGGTTGCAACCCAGTGCAAGGGCAGCGTGCTGATTCACCAGAAAATGTTCGAAAGCCGACTCTTCTTCGTGGACAAACTCATAGATATGGGTGCGCAGATTATCCTTTGCGACCCACACCGCGCCGTAGTCATAGGCCACGACCACCGCATCACCCTCAAGGGAGGCACAATGCTTTCTCCGGACATCAGAGCCGGAATAGCTCTGCTGATTGCAGCAATGTCGGCAAAGGGCACCAGCGTCATTTCCAATATTGAACAGATAGACAGAGGCTACGAAGACATTGACCTGCGACTCAATGCCCTGGGAGCCTGCATCAAAAGACTGGACTGATCATGAAACGTAAATTATTGTCCCTCAGTATATTGTTCCTTACTCTTGCGTCCTTCCTCTCCATTGCGGAGGTCACCAGATACAACGTGAAGACGGTGCCTGACACCGAAATCCTGAATTTCAGCTATGTCACAGACCTCTCCTCGGTAATAAGCCCTTCAGTGAAGGACAGCATCAACTTCTACTGCCGCTTTGCCAAGGACTCACTCGGCGCTGAAATAGCAGTGCTGACCCTCCCCGGAATCGACACCGGTTCTTACGGCAGCCTCCACGAATTCGGCACTGAGCTTTACAACAGATGGAATCTGGGCGACAAGAAAACCAACAGGGGACTGCTTATCCTGCTGGTCACCAACCCTGACGAGAGGGAAATCTCTTTTGTAACAGGCTATGGCCTTGAGGGGTTGCTCCCGGATGCGTACTGCAAGAGGATCCAGTCCAACATTATGGTCCCCCTGATGAGGGGCGGAGACTATGGTCCCGGTCTGCTTGAGGGGGTCAAGGCATCCTGCGGCATCATTTCGGGGGATGTGGTTCTGCCGGATTCTTCCGAAGAAGATGATGATTGGGTGGGCGCACTTGCAATCTTCGCTATGATTTTCCTCGGAATTATGGCCATAGCTGTGGCTGCGGTCAGGGCCGAGAAGAAGCGCAAGGAAAGAATGGGCCAATCGCTTACCTGCACCAACTGCGGAGTGAAGGGCAATATGAAATATGACCGCTATGTGGTGCTGGTGCGTCCTACCAGAAAGTCCGTCGGCACGGGCCGATATTATTTCATCTGCCAGAATTGCGGTGAGGAGAATTACAAGGATGTAGTCATTCCGAAAGACAGCGATGGCACCGGTTTTGCGGGGTCGGCAGGTGGTAGGCCCTTCGTTGGAGGGGGTGGAGGCCGCAGTTTCGGGAGTTTCGGAGGAGGCTTTTCCGGCGGTGGCGGTGCTTCGACAAGATTTTAGAACTGATAAATATGAATGTGTTGTTATTGGATGCGGGATCTGTCACCCAGATTCCGCTTTGGTCTATGATTCCGTTTGTCCTGATGTTGCTGATGATTGCCATAGGACCTCTGTTTGCGGAAAAATGGTGGGGCAAAAATTCCCATAAACTGACCGTGGCCTTGATTCTGGGAGTGCCAGTGGCGGTGTTTATGATACGGAACGGAATGATGGCAAGGCTTGAGGAGCAATTGCTCTTCGACTATATACCCTTCGTAGTGCTCCTTCTCACCCTCTATGTGGTTACGGGTGGCATAAGGCTCTGCGGGTCCATAAGGCCCACTCCGGAAATCAACACCGAACTGCTGGCTCTGGGCTATGTGATGGCATCCTTCCTCGGCACCACCGGAGCGGCTATGCTCTTCATACGTCCCCTTCTGGACATCAACGAAAAGCGCAAGTACAAGGTGCACACCATTCTCTTCTTCATAGCTCTGGTTGCCAACTGCGGGGGACTGCTGACCCCTCTCGGAGACCCACCTCTGTTTATGCTCTACCTTCGCGGCGCTTCTTTCGGCTGGTTTATGTCATTGTTCCCGCAATGGATTTTCATCGGACTGGTGCTTCTTTTGACATATTTCCTTGTTGACAAATTCTACTATTCCCGCAAGGAAGACAAATCGGCATTCGAATTGCCCGAAACCGTCGAACCCATCAGAATCAGGGGATCAAGGAACTGCTTGCTTCTGCTCATCATTGTGGCTGCAGTCGCCTTCATCAACAAAGGCTTCATTCCCCAGATGGCAGAGCCGGATGCTCCTATATGGCTTAAATATCTCCGTGAAATCGTGCTCCTTTCAGTGGCAGTCCTGTCATACAGGGGCACCAGCCCGCGGGTGAGGTTCGTACTCAACAAATTCTCTTGGGGACCGATACTGGAAGTCTCAGTACTGTTCCTCGGAATATTCACCACAATGTCGCCGGCTCTGGTCTTTATGGAGCAACACGCCGCCGATCTCGGGCTTATCCATCCTTGGCAGTTCTACTTTGCGACCGGCTCCCTGAGTTCCGTGCTGGACAACACCCCGACTGCGGTGGCCTTCTACAGTCTCGCGAGCGGTTTGCAGGAATCCGTGGCTGCTGCCAATGCCGGAGTGTCCCACGGGGCATTTATGGGGCTGTACTTTGTCGCAGGAGTGCCTGAGGTGCTGTTGAAAGCCATATCCATCGGTGCCGTGTTCTTCGGAGCAATGACCTACATAGGCAACGGCCCCAACCTTATGGTGAAATCTGTCGCCGAAAGCAGGGGTGTGAAGATGCCTTCCTTCTTCACTTACATTCTTAAGTTTGCCCTTCCGGTACTTCTGCCTCTCTATGTCCTTTTGTATTTCATATTCTTTTGAACGGAAGAAAAATTCGGGGCGAATAGGCATTCCACGACCTTCGGTGCCATTGTTGATAAATCTGTTGAAAAGTCTTTTCAACAATTCTTGTCTTTTCGTCAGGCAAGACATATATTTGTCATTCCAAAAGAGAAGGCAGAGCCGAATTTCCGGCCCCATTGAAATTGAATTAACATATAATAGATACACTATAACGGTGGTTATCAATGAGTTGAGACTCCACCGTGGGAAATTTGTCACTTTTTAACAGAAACTGATACCATGGGTAGTTCCGAAATCTACATTGTAAAGCGCGACGGTCAGCACGTTCCTTTTTCAATTGACAAAATCAAGAATGCAATCCGCAAAGCCTTCATAGCAGTCGGCGGATTCGCCACAGAGGACGATCTCACCTCTGTGCTTTCACATCTGCGCCTCACCAACGGTATGAGCGTGGAGGAAATCCAGAACCAGGTAGAGACCGGTCTGATGGCCGAGAAATACTTCAAGGTGGCAAAGGAATTTATGCTCTATCGCCAGAGACACGCCGAGGACAGGGATACCCGTGACAAGCTCAACTTCCTCATCGACTATTGCAATTCAGCTAATCCGGCCACAGGCAGCAAGTTCGACGCAAACGCCAATGTCGAGAACAAGAACATTGCCACCCTTATGGGCGAACTCCCGAAACAGGGCTTCATCCGTATGAACCGCCGCATACTCTGCGACCGTCTCAAGGATATGTACGGCAAGGAACTGGCAGACAAATACATAAAGCTGCTCAAGAGCCATTTCATCTACAAGAATGACGAGACCTCCCTGGCCAACTACTGCGCCAGCATCACAATGTATCCGTGGCTGCTCGGGGGCACCATTTCCATAGGCGGCAACTCCACCCGTCCGACCAACCTCAAGTCCTTCTGCGGAGGCTTCGTGAACCTCGTGTTCATCGTCTCAAGTATGCTCAGCGGCGCCTGCGCAACTCCGGAATTCCTTATGTACCTGAACTATTTCATAGGCCAGGAATATGGCGAGGACTATTACAAGAGAGCAGACGAGGTTGTGGACCTCTCCCTGAAGAAACGCACAATCGACAAGGTCATAACCGACTGCTTCGAGCAGATTGTCTATTCAATCAACCAGCCTACAGGAGCCAGAAACTTCCAGGCCGTGTTCTGGAATGTGGCTTACTATGACAAATACTATTTCGAGAGCCTCTTCGGCGAGTTCCGCTTCCCGGATGGAAGCAGACCTGACTGGAACGGCCTCAGCTGGCTGCAGAAACGCTTTATGAAATGGTTCAATGCGGAAAGGCTCAAGACTCCGCTCACCTTCCCTGTGGAGACTATGGCCCTGCTCACCGACGGTGACGAGGTGCGCGACAAGGAATGGGGCGATTTCACAGCCGAAATGTACGCTGAAGGCCACTCCTTCTTCACCTATATGAGCGACAATGCCGACTCCCTCTCAAGCTGCTGCCGTCTGCGCAACGAAATTCAGGACAACGGATTCAGCTACACACTCGGTGCCGGCGGAGTGTCCACGGGTTCCAAGTCCGTGCTCACCATCAATCTCAACCGCTGCATACAGTATGCAGTGAAGAACGGAATGGACTATATCTCCTTCCTCGAGGATGTCACCGACCTTGTGCACAAGGTACAGCTCGGCTACAACGAGAATCTCAAGGACCTTCAGTCCAAGGGTATGCTTCCGCTCTTCGATGCCGGTTACATCAATATCGCAAGACAGTATCTCACCATAGGTATCAACGGTATGGTAGAGGCTGCGGAATTCCTCGGACTTGAAATTACCGACAATCCTCAGTACACCGAATTCGTACAGAAAGTGCTCGGCGTAATCGAAAGATACAACAAGAAGTACCGCACCAAGGAGACTCTCTTCAACTGCGAGATGATTCCTGCGGAGAATGTGGGGGTAAAACACGCGAAGTGGGACCGTGAAGACGGCTACAGGGTGCCTCGTGACTGCTACAACAGCTATTTCTATGTGGTTGAGGATGATTCCCTCAATATCGTGGACAAGTTCCGTCTCCACGGCCGCAAGTACATAGAGCACCTCACCGGAGGTTCCGCTCTCCATATGAACCTCGAAGAGCACCTCAGCAAGGAGCAGTACAAGCAGCTTTTGAAGGTGGCGGCTCACGAAGGATGCAACTATTTCACCTTCAATATTCCTAACACCGTCTGCAACGACTGCGGTCACATAGACAAGCGCTATCTCAAGGAGTGCCCTCACTGCCACAGCAAGAATCTCGACTACCTCACCCGTATCATCGGCTATATGAAGAGGGTGTCCAACTTCTCCAAAGCCCGTCAGGAGGAAGCCTCAAGACGTTTCTATGCGAAGGATCACGGCGAAATCAAACAGGCTTGCGAAGCTTGTGAGGCATAGGCGATGCTGAAGTTCCATAACTACGATATCGTTTGCCAGGAAATCCCGGACCAGATTACCCTGGCAATCAACATAACCGGCTGTCCGAACCATTGCCCGGGGTGTCACAGCCCTTGGCTTTGGGAAGACAGAGGGGAGGTTCTGTGCGACACCGCTTCAGATGACTTCACCGCATTGGAGAAACTTGTGGGAGACTATTCGGCCTGCATCACCTGCGTGGGTTTTATGGGAGGGGACAATTCCCCGCTCGAAGTCCAGGCTTGCGCCCAAAGGGTGAAACAGCTCTGGCCAAAACTCAAAACCGGCTGGTACTCAGGGCGCGAACTCCTCGCACCCGGCATTGATGCGTGCAATTTCGACTACATAAAGTTGGGGCCCTACATCGAGGCCTGCGGCGGTCTGCGCGACCCTGCCACCAACCAGAAGCTCTACCGCATCGAAAACGGCCGCTTCATCGAAATCCACGTACACGATCCCAAACGCGACTGATTCTTATGAAATCCAGATTTTACACATATACCGTCTTGCCTCAGGACATTGACTGTACTGCAAAGGCAAGGTTTACCAGCATCATCAGGGCTCTTTTGGACACTGCCGGAGAGGATGCGAGGGTCAATGGTTTCGGCATACAGCCTATGACCCGGTTGAATATGGGATGGGTGCTTTCCAGACTCGCCGTAGAGATAGATGTCCGTCCTGCCGAACACGAAAATTATACTGTGGAGACTTGGGTGGCCGATTATGGCAGCCTCGCCACTCACCGCTGTTTCCGCGTCCTGGACTCCCGGGGCAATTGCATAGGGCGTTCCGTTTCCCAATGGTGCGCAATAGACTACACTGCCCGCCGTCCGGCTCCTCTGTCCAAACTTGCCCACCTGACAGCCGGCACCACCACCGACCAGCCTTTCCCTTGCGACCCACCATTGAAACTCAAGGCTTTCGAGGCTGAAACCTGTTTCAGCAAGACCGTAAAATACACCGACATAGACTTCAACAGGCATATGAACACCCTGCGCTACCTCGATATGCTTGCCGATGCGCTCCCTCTGGAGGTGGTCACAGGAGACAACAAACTGAGGGCTGATTTTCATTTTGTCAAGGAGTCGGTCTATGGGGAAGTGCTGAATGTCGCCAAACAGGAGGAAACCCCTGCCGGTCCCGACGGCGCCTCATCCTATAGGATGTCCATAAGCAAGGCCGACGGCACACTCGTCATCCTCGCATCCCTGTCATTCAAGGCCTGATTTCCTTGTGCCCAAAGCGTTCCGGAGAGAGGAACTGAGCTTTATGGTACAGGATTTGAACATAATGACCTCCGGTTTATTAAATAGTGTATTATGAAAAGAAAAATCGGAATCATTATCGTGGCAGCAGCTTCAGCTCTGCTTATGCTATCCTGTTCCAAAGACAACGGTCCCGACTATACTCCGGCCTATCTGAACTGGATAGTCACCTGCAAGACAGCGCAGGATGGAAAGTTCTATCTCCAGCTTGATGACAAGACCACCGGCCTGGTGGAAAATGTCTCAAAACCACTTTACAACGGCAAACAGGTACGTGCTCTTGCCAGCCTCACAGACAAAGGCCCGGGACCTGAAGGTTACGACAGACTCGTTGCAATCAACGCCATAGACAGCATCAGGACCAAGGCTCTCGTGCCGACTGAGGGAGATCTGGATGACGAGAAATTCGGCACAGCCCCTGTGGAAATCTACAGAAGCTGGCTCACACTCGTTGAGGACGACTACCTGAACCTCTGCTTCCAGGCCCTCTGGGGACCTTACGGCAAAGTTCACTACATCAACCTCCTCACAGGCACCGACCCTAACGACCCCTATGTGCTCGAACTCAGGCACGACTCCAACGGCGACAATGTGGACCTGAGGACAGCGACTTCATTAATAGCCTTCGACCTTCGCAGCCTTCCGGACACTCAGGGCAAGACAGTTAAGATCACACTCAAATACCAGTCTTTCAGCGGCGAGAAATCCATAAATTTCGACTACTGCAGCGGTCAGACCTCGGAAAATGTCGAGAATCCGAAACTGGACGACGTGAACCTCAGCCTTTGCATCGAATAAGTCTGAACAACAAGCTTTTAACAACTTTATTATGAAAAATACTCTATTGACAATTTGCATTTGCGTTTCAGCCCTCTTCACCGGCTGCAAGAATCAGGTGGATGTCTCCAAGGCCATAATAGGCGACTGGACCATAGTGGAAGCCGACGGAATAGCCGTTGAAACTGGATTCGAGACCCCTTCCATTTCATTCAAGGAGGACGGCAATGTTTACGGCAACACCAGCATCAACAAGTTCTTCGGTTCCTACACCGTGGCCAGCGACAAATCTTCAACCATAAGTTTCGGCAATATGGGTATGACCAAGATGGCCGGACCCACTTTCGAAACCGAAAATGCCGTCACTGCCGGACTTGGCAAAGCAGCCAAAGTGAAGATTGACAACTGCTGCTCCTGTATGGAATTCCTGGATGCAGAAGGAAATGTGGTTATGAAACTTGAAAAGAAGGAGGCTACCCCTGAAGCGGATGAGAAGTAATCATCCCGGCAATCCTCTTGGCAATTGCATCAACGCTGCGACCGTCTGTCAACACCGTGTGGCAGGCGGTTTTTTCGTACACGCCCTCACGCTCCGAAAGCAGTTCGGCAATGCGGTTGCCGTTGAGCATAGGCCTGTCCCCTTCGTGTCCGCGAAGCCGCCTCTCCAGTTCTTCCAATGAGGTTTTCAGATAGATGCAGACCGTGTTTGCAGCAACTGCCGAACGGCTCTCCTCCACGGTCAGTGTGCCCCCGCCCAGAGACAGGACAAGATTTCCCTCGGAATGATTCTCAAGGACCTGCACAAGGCGTCTGTATTCAATTTCCCTGAACAGTCTTTCTCCCCCTTTTGCGAAAATGGATGGTATGTCACAGCCTTCCTGTTCCACGATATATTGGTCCAGGTCAATGAATTCCCAGTCCAGAACCGTCGCCAGACGCTTTCCGATGGTGCTTTTGCCGCTGCCCATCATTCCTGTGAGGGTGACTGTCATTTTAGAATAGCGTTGGTTCGAAATCAGTGTCCATTTCCGGTCCATCGTCAGGCAAACTGGTGTCATCCGCGGTCTCAGTCTCCTCCGCCGTCATCTGAGCATCCTCCGGCTTCACGAGAGGCTCGACGAACTTCACGCTCTTCACATCCATAGAACTGACCTTCTTGCCCTTGGCATTTATGCCCTTCTTGGCTATGAACTCCTCGGCATCCACCTTCTCAGGCTCCCGGAATTCATTCTTGCCTCCGAATGTGATTTCAAACTGAGGATGCAGGTCCTCGCTCAATTCCACGAGGTAGGAACCCTTGGCTGAACTTATGAAGCAGACAGGGGAGTTGTCGCTCACTTCAAAGGAGAACCTCTTGATATAGAATGATTTGGAAGCCTTGTCGTAATAGAGGGCGGTATAAGTCTTGCCCGCTTCGAACTTCTCGATTTTCAGCAACTCGCCCTGATAGCGGCTGCTCAGGTCGAAGCCCGTCGTGTAGTATGTGCCGTCCGTGAAGATTGCGAGAATATGATCCCCGTTGTTGAACTGTCCCAGGTAGAGGCCCCTTTCCTCATCGTTAAGTTTCTGGATATCGGCATCGAACCAAATATCCTTGCCTCCGATGGTGGATTGCCCCCGGGATTTCAAAGCTATCCTTTGCACGGCATTTTTACGGGCCACCACATTCCCTCGCGAAGCCCGGCCCTTGATGTCCAATTGGGAGAAATCGTACTCGTCTATGAGTTTCTTGAGCTTGAGTTTCGCCTTGAGGAAAACTTTCACGGTCTCAGCCTCTCCATTGGCATTGACCGTCAGCCACTGTATGACCGAACCCGGAGTGCCCTGGGTGATGTCATATTCCTTGTCGCGGGTGATGGAAGTCAGCGCAAATCGCTTGGCGTAGCTCACAGGACCCTTGCCGTCGCGGTAGATGACATTGTAGATGGTCCTGCTGTCGCCTCTTGTGAACAGACCCACATATTCGATATTGTTGCCCACATAGACTTTCTCGCCCACCTTGCGCACCATATATTTGCCGTCCTTGAGTATGGTCACGAACTCCGACATATCCGAGCAATCGCAGACATACTCCGTGTTCTCGTCCTTCTTCAAGGCCGTACCCACGAAGCCCTCCACCTTGTTCACATACAGTTTCAGGTTGTTGTTCACCACCTTGGTGGCCGCAATGTTCTCGAATCCGGTGATTTCTGTAAGGCGGGGCCATTGCTTGCCGTATTTTTTCTTGAGTCCTGAGAACCAGCTGATTGTGTAGGCTGTAAGATGAGCCAGATTGTCGTTTACCTTTGACATCTCGTCCTCGATTGAGAGAATCTTCTCGTCTATGACCTTGGTGTCGAACTTGGAAATCTTCCTCACAGGCTTCTCCACAAGCTTGAGTATGTCGTCCATCAGGATTTCCTTCTTGAGCAGGTGCTGGAATTCCTTCATCCTTGCGAAAATCTCTTCAAGTTGGGCCTCCCAGTTGGCTGAGTCCTTTTCCAGCAGCTTATAGACCTTTTCCTCAAAGAAAATCTTCTCCAAAGAGAAATAATGCCAGTCGTTTTCCAGCTCTCCCAGCCTGATTTCCAGTTCCTGACGCAGCAGGTCCTTGGTGTGAAGGGTGTCATAGCGCAGCACCTCGTCCACCCCAAGGAACTGAGGCTTCTTGTCCACAATTACGCAGGTGTTCGGAGAAATGGACACCTCGCAGTCGGTGAAGGCGTAGAGGGCATCGATGGTCTTGTCCGGAGACACGTCGTTGGGCAGGTGGATGATGATTTCGGCCTTCTCCGTGGTCAGGTCCTCGATTTTCTTGATTTTAATCTTGCCCTTGTCCTTGGCCTTCATTATGGACTCCATCAGCAGCTGGGTGGTCTTTCCGTAAGGCACCTCCGTGATGGCAATAGTGTTCTTGTCAATCTTTTCGAGTTTTGCACGCACTTTCACTACGCCGCCCCTGCGACCGTTGTTGTAGCGTGAGCAGTCCGCAAAACCGCCGGTGGGGAAGTCCGGGAGCAGCTCGAAAGGCTTGTCCTGGAGTATGGCTATGGATGCGTCAATCAGTTCGTTGAAATTGTGCGGGAGGATTTTGGAAGCAAGTCCGGCAGCAATGCCCTCGGTGCCCTGTGCGAGCAGAAGCGGGAATTTTACCGGAAGTTCCACAGGCTCCTGGTTGCGCCCGTCGTATGAAGTCATCCACGGGGTGGTCTTGGGATTGAACACCACTTCCTTTGCGAATTTGCTCAGACGGGCTTCGATATAACGGGGAGCGGCGTTGGAATCTCCCGTGATGATATTGCCCCAGTTTCCCTGGCAGTCTATGAGCAGACCTTTCTGACCGAGCTGCACCAGCGCCCCTCCGATGGAAGCATCTCCGTGGGGATGGTACTGCATAGCCTGTCCTATGATATTGGCAACCTTGGTGTAGGCTCCATCGTCAATCTTATACATTGCGTGGAGCACCCTGCGCTGAACAGGTTTGAGACCGTCCACGATATGCGGCACGGCACGGTAGAGAATGGTGTAGGAAGCATAATCCAGATACCATTCCTTGAACATTCCGGAGAGTTTGAAGTGGCGGCTGTCGTCGCCCAGCAGTTTCTGGAAACGTCCCGTTTCCGCGGCTTCTCCTTCAGGTATTTCCTCTTCCTGAAGTTCTTCCGCATTGCTGTCTTCAACTTCTTCGAATCCGTCTTCTGTCACAAAATCGTCTTTGCTCATTGTACTCAAGTATCAGTTTAGTGTCCCCGTCAGTTTGTTGAGCCAGCCTCTAGGCGGACGGGCCTCGCCACTCTACCACTCGTAGCCGAACCTCTTCAATTCCTTCTTGCTCTGTCTCCAGCCGTCATCGGTCTTGACAAAGAGGTTCAGGTATATTTTCTTCTGGAAGAAATCTTCCATATCCATACGTGCCTGGGTGCCCACTTTCTTCAGGGCAGTTCCACCTTTTCCTATGATGATGCCCTTCTGTGTCTCCCTCTCCACATAGATGACAGCGCTGATCTCGTACCTCTCCTCGCCTTCCTTGAACTGCTCAATCACCACCTCGCAGCTGTATGGTATCTCCTGGGAATAGTTGAGGAAAATCTTCTCGCGTATGATTTCCGAAGCGAAAAATCTCAGGGTCCTGTCCGTGAACACATCCTTGTCGTACCAAGGCGGAGCCACCGGCAGACTTGCCACTATAGCCTCGAAGATGCTGTCCAGGTTGAATTTCTCCTGGGCCGATGCGGGGAATATGGTCGCCTTGGGCAATTTTTCCTGCCACCAGCGCATCAGTTCCACGACTTTTTCCTGGGTGCTGATGTCTATTTTGTTGATTACCAGTATTACCGGACATTCCAGCCTCTGGAGTTTTTCAACCCATTCGTCGTTCTTGTCGGGCTGCTCCACGGTGTCGGTGACATAGAGAATTGTGTCCGCATCGCCGATTGCAGTCTCAACAAAGTTCATCATACTCTCCTGCAGCCTGTATTTGGGCTTGAGTATGCCCGGGGTGTCGGAATATACAATCTGGTAGTCCTCTCCGTTCACTATGCCCATTATCCTGTGGCGGGTGGTCTGGGCCTTGGCGGTCACTATGGACAGTTTCTCGCCCACAAGTGCATTCATAAGCGTAGATTTGCCAACATTTGGATTACCGATGATGTTGACAAATCCTGCCCTGTGTTTTCCTGCGCCTGCCATTAGATATACGCTCCCATTTTGAGGATGTTCACTTCACCCTCCGTGAGGTATCTCCATTCTCCTCTCTTGAGGCCTTTTTTGGTGAGTCCAGCGAAATAAACCCTATCCAGAGCCTTCACGTCATAGCCGAGGGATTCGAAAATCCTGCGGACGATGCGGTTCTTTCCGGAATGGATTTCAATGCCGATTTTGCGCTTGTCGTTGTCCTCGATATAGTCGAGTGCATCTGCAGCCACCTCTCCGTCGGACAGTTCCACGCCTGCGACTATCTTGTCGTAGTCTTCCTGGCTCAAATCCCTGTCCAGAGACACCTGATAAATCTTCTTCTTGTCGTAGGAAGGGTGGGTGAGGCGTTCTGCAATCTCCCCGTCATTGGTGAACATAAGCACTCCTGTGGTGTTCTTGTCCAGACGACCCACAGGGAAAACCCTCGAAGGGCATTTCTTGAGCAGTTCCATTACGGTCTTCTCGGCGTGAGGGTCGGAAGTCGTGGTCACGAATCCTTTCGGCTTGTTCATAACGATATAGACCTTGGTCTCACCGTGGAGCCTCTCTCCGTTGAAGCGCACATCGTCGTTGTTGATGTTCACCTTGCTTCCGAGTTCGGTCACCACTGAGCCGTTCACCGTCACGCAGCCTGCGAGTATGAAATTGTCGGCCTCCCTTCTGGAGCATATTCCGGAATTGGCGATGTATTTGTTCAGGCGCACTTCCTCCTTGATAGGGAAAACCACCTGGTCGTTGTCGGAAAGTCTCTCGTTTTCAACAGCTTTCCTCCTGTCTATCATTCTGCTTATGCCGCTCTCGTCTTCGTTGCGGAACATAGGCTTGGCGAATCTCTTCTGCTGCTGTCCGCGTCCCTGGCTCTGCTGGGCGAACTTGCCCGGTCTTTTCTTGAAGCCCGGTTTTGCTGGACGGCCTTCTGTGCTGCGGCCTTCCGTGCTGCGGAAATCTGTCCGTCCCTCACCTCTGCGGTTGAATGAGCTTTCGCTGCCGTTATTGAAATTGCTGTTGCGGCGTGGTCTGAGTCCTCCGGTTCTGCGTGGTCTCTGCTCGCCGTATGATTGTCTTTCACCGTATGAAGGCCTTTCTCCATAGGATTGTCTCTCTCCATAAGAAGGCCTGTCTGTTGAGAATACAGGTCTGTCGCTGGAATATGCCGGTCTCTCGCCATAGTTGCGGCGCGGCCGTCTCTCCCCGTAGGATGACCTGTTGTCGTTGTTTCTGCTACTCTGGCGTCTTTCGCCGTTGAATGACCTGTAAGGTCTTGAATCACTGCTGCCGTACTCCCTACGGCTTTCGTGGTTGCTGCCACTTCTTTTGTTATAATCCATTTCTTTTGCCTCCCGGCTTTTTTCATCAGGCCCTTTCGGGTCTATTTTAATTTGAATATATAAGTAATTGTTCCTGTTTGCTGAACCTTGTCCGGATCATTGGTCGGCGTGAATTTGGCCTCCATAGCCGCTTTCCTGGCTTCATTCCAAAGAGTCTTGTCGCTGACGGTCGTCCCTCTCTCTCCAGGTATGGCTTCCACGACCTGTCCCGACTGATTGACCTTAATTCTTACAACCACCGTGCCTTCTTTCTGCACATTGTAAAGCGGTTTCTTAAGTCCTCCCACAGTGCTGCGGCCTTCCAGTCTGGCATTCGGTTCGCCGTCCAGCCTGCCTTTCGCCACATTGCCCATCGCGTGTCCCTCCGAAAGCTTTTCTCCCGGGGTGTAGGCCGTCTGCGCTGCCAGAGTGTCCTTGTCTGCGGGATTATTTGCCGCGTGGAAAAGTGCCCTGCGGTTGATTTCCACTTCACGCTTCGGCTCTTTCACTTCCACGTCTCCTTCAGGCCCCACGGTGGCTTCCCTTGCCACATTCTCCTTCCGGCCTTCATACTGCGCCTCGGACATTTTCACCGCCTCTTCCGGTTTTGTCCTGTCAGGCTCCGGAGACCTCAGCCTGCTCCGGTTAACATATCTCTGTTTGGGCTGTTTCACCTGTACATCCTCACTGAAATCAATGAGGATTTCCTCCCTCTCCGGAGGCGGAGGGTCCAGCCACACAAGGCCCGTGAGCGACAGACAGGCAAATGCTCCCGCGTGAACCAGGACCGTAAGCAGCACGCCGCCCACAACCGAGTTCTTTCTCTGTCTTTCCCTTTCAGCCTTGTAATTTTCCATTTCTGCCGCCCTCCGAAACTATTCCGGCCTGGTGGCCATAATCACCTTGTAGTGATTCCGTTTTGCAATGTTCATCACCTTCACAACCTCTCCCACAGGCACGGTCTCGTCCGCAAAAATCGAGAATGTCGGGTCCTCCTGTTCCTGCAGCAGGCCGATGAGATCTTCCTCTATGTCCACGAACTGCACCGGATTCTTGTCTCCATTGATATGGTAGGTGTAATACCCGTCCCCGTGGTCCGCAATCGACACGCTCACCGTTGCCTTTGCCGACACCTGTCCGGTACTCTTCGGAAGCAGGAGTTTCAGCGCGTTGGGGTTGATGAGGGTAGAAGTGACGAGGAAGAATATCAGCAGCAGGAAGACGATGTCAGTCATCGAAGACATCGAAAATCCCGCATCCGCCTTTGTTGTTCTCCTTATTGCCATAATTAACTATTTTGTGCTGTCGGCAGGTTCGTGGAGCAGGTCCATAAAGTCCACCGTCACAGTCTCCATCTTGAACACCAGGTTGGAAATCTGGGCATTCAGCCAGTTGTAGGCGAAGTAGGCGATGATACCCACCGCGAGACCTCCCACCGTGGTCACCATAGCCTCATAGATACCTCCCGAAAGCAGGGCTATGTCTATATTGTTGCCGGCTGTGGACATATTGAAGAAAGCCTTGATCATACCGGTAACAGTGCCGAGGAATCCTATCATAGGGGCACCTCCCGCGATGGTCGCAAGCATAGGCAAACCCTTCTCCAGCCTTGCCACTTCCACATTTCCCATATTCTCTACCGCAGTCTGAATGTCCTGCAGAGGTCTTCCGATTCTTTCGATACCTTTTTCCACAAGTCTTGCAATAGGTGTGTCTGACTGCTGGCAGAGTGAAATTGCCGACTTGATTTTTCCCTCGTGTATGAGGTCGCGGATTTCGTCCATAAAGTTCTTCTGCACCTTGCCGGCCTTGTGGATGAGCCACCATTTGCTCGCAAAGATATAGATTGCGATTACGGAAAGGAGGAGCAGGACTATCATAAGCCATCCTCCGGACTTTGCCAGTTCGAAATAGGACATCTTGACCTGTTGTCTCACCGGCTCCGGTATGGCTTCCTCAATGACTGAAGCCGTGTCGGTGACTGTCTGAAGTAGATTGATCAGCATAATTGTATTTCAATTTTTTAATTTTCGCGCAAATAACCCGCAAATATAGCGAAAAATCTGCTAATTCCGATATTTACTTGGCCATCTTGGGGCTCTTTTTGTGCAAGCTGGCACCAAGAAGGGGCAGAACCGCAGCGCAATAGGCCAGAATGACGAGGGTGTGGACGGCCAGTTTACCCGCAAGCGCCCAACCTGTCGCAGTTTCCGGCCATAGCCAATGGTCCAGTCCCGTGGCTATGCCCCAGCAGGCGAACATCAGAGCAAGTGTGCCCGCGAGCCGGCCCCAGCGGTAGGGTATAGGGTAGTGCTTCTGACCGAGGAAGGCGCTCAGGGCGAACATCACCAGATAGCTGGCAAGATGTCCGAAAGCCGCAGCCCAATATGAATACTTCGGCATAAAGATGAGGTTCACAATCACCGTCACCACCAGTCCCGCACTGGTAATCCAGATTGCCATATTGGTCTTTCCCGACAGCTTGTACCACATCGACACATTGAACAGCATCCCCAGCACCATATACGAGAACAGCATCACCGGCACCACTCCCACTCCGCTGCGGAAATCCCTTCCCAGAAGCAGCGACACCACATCTATATATAATATTACTCCGAGGAAAACCAGTCCGCAGAATGCCGTGAACCATTCCATAACCTTGGCATAGAGTTCCCGGCTGTTGCGGTCGGCTGCCCTCTGGAAGAAGAAAGGCTCGGCGGCGAAACGGAACATCTGGATGAAGAGGTTCATTATTACCGCAAGTTTCACTGCCGCCTGGAAGATACCGAGGCTGGACTGCCAGAGTTCGGCATTATGGTCCAGGAAACGGAAGAGGATTCTGTCTATGAAGTCGTTAACCGTGCCCGGAAGTCCCGCGACCATAAGCGGCAGGGAATAGGCGAGCATCTGGCGCAGAAGTTTGCCGTCGAATTTGAGATTGAGCCTGAGTAGGTCGGGTATGAACAGCAGGGCGCAGACTATGCAACTGACGAGTATTGCGAAGATTACATAGCTGAAGTCGGGCGTGGGGCTGACGAAATGCAGCAGCCACAGCTGGTCGGGTCCGAGTTCGGAAACGGCGATTCCGAGTGTCTCAGCCTTGCGCGAGCAGAAGGCGGCAAAAGGGAAGAACAGGACTATGTTGGCTCCGGTTTCGACCAGGATTTTCACGGTCTTGAATATCGCGAATTTCAGGGCCTTGTGCTCCTGGCGCAGGCGGGCGAAAAGTATGGCCGTGATGCTGTCCAGGGCAAGAATTCCGCCCATATACATTATGCAGGAAGAGTAGCCGTCATAGCCTAAAAGCCGGGAAATGGGCCCCGCAAAGGCTATCATCAGCGCCAGAAAAGCCAGACTCAGGCCCGAGACTGCCGCCAGCGCGCCGGTATAGACCTTGTCCGGGTCGTTGCCGTCCTTGTTCGCAAAACGGAAGCATCCGGTTTCCAGACCCATCACCAGGACCACCTGCAGCACGGCAATGTAGGCCATAAATTCAGTGACCACTCCGTAGCTGGCGGTGGTCAGCAGTCTGGTGTAGAACGGAACGAACAGAAAATTGATGATTCGGGCCAATATGGTACTCATTCCATAGACGGCCGTTTCGGACGCAAGTTGTTTAAGCGGACTCTTCCCCATAAGCTTTCATTTTGCCCGCAAAGATATACAAAAAAAGATATACAAAAATAGAAGAACGGCACGCGATTCACACCGAGTGCCGTTCCAATTCTAACCTAAAACTTAACCTATGAAAAAACTATTCGACCGAAAGAGTTTGCAATGTCTGTGCCAAACCCCAATTTGTCGTTAGAAAAAAGAAAAATTTTTCAAGTTTTCCCATATTTTTACCTTTTTCAATACTCCGGGGCAGTTCCGGACTCCTCCAATGAAGGCTTGACTCCGGTGCTGTCGGCATTGTTCTTTCCCATACTGTCCTCTTCGGCATTGTCCTCTTCGGCATTGTTCTCGCCCGTTCCTTGCTCTTCAACCACCGGCTTGATGCTCAGAATTCTTATATCCTTGAGCGGCCTGTCATACTTGTCTGTAGGAGCAGCTGCAATTCTGTCTATCACATCCAGTCCCTCAATTGTCTCTCCGAAAACGGTGTATTCTCCATCCAGATGAATGCAGCCCATTTCGTCCTGAACGATATAGAACTGTGAACCGCTTGAAGACTTGCGGGGATTTGCAGTGTCTCCACGACGGGCAGCCGCCAATGCCCCCTTCTTGTGGTAATATTCATTGACGAACTCCGCCGGGATGGTATAGTCCGGCCCGCCTGTCCCGTAAAGCTCCACCTTGGACGTGTCCTTGGTCAGCGGGTCCCCTGTCTGAATCATAAACCCGTTGATTACACGGTGAAAAAGCAGACTGTCGTAGTAGTGCTCGGCCACCAGCTTGCAGAAATTGTCCCTGTGCTTGGGGGTCTTGGAATAGAGTTTCACCTTTATGGTTCCCTCGGTGGTCTCAATGTAGAACTCCGGCTCAAGCTTGAGCATCAGAGCAGTGCTGTCAATTTGTTGTTCCATATTATTTTTTTTAACATTTCTGCAGGAAGCGCATACGAGCAGGGGCAGTAGGGCTGCCAGGGCCATTTTATATAATTTCATAATACCATTTCTTTGATGACCGTAAAATTAGACAAGTTTTGTTAATATTTTGTTACAATGTGCAGATAAGCTGACATATATTTTGAATATTCTTGCAAAATGCCGACCTTTGCCGCCCGAAAAGAGATTAGGGCAGTCATTTAATTGCGCCCTGAATACAACAGCAAAATGTACCTATCAAAATTGAACAGCTCAAGAAAGCTCCACCGTATCTTTTTGGGTGGGGTCATTATGTTGTCTACCAATCCGATAGCTACTTCCATACCCATAGTCATTGCCGGCCCCGACCGGCAATCCCGTCCCCTTTGCGACCCTCGCGTCATTGCCGGCCCTAACGTCATTGCCGGCCCTAACGTCATTGCCGGCCCCGACCGGCAATCCCCGCACAAGCAATACCAATGTTAAACCCAAAATATCAAGTCATGGAAGTACAATCCAGAACAAGGAGCTACGAGTCTCCCAAAATCCTCGCAACACAATTCAACATCGAGCAAGGCTTTGCTCAGAGTCCTTACGGAGAAACCGGACAAGCCGGCAAGACAGTAATCACGGAAGGATATGGAGAGTTTTAACCTAAAAGGCAATCAGACAATGAAAACAACATTCAGACTCATTGGAGCAGTTGCCACAGTGGCAGCTCTCTTCGCATCCTGCAAAAAGGAAGCATTCAACGAAGAAGTGAAACCTGGCCAGGTCGAAATGACCATTATTGCCGGCGCAGACGACACTAAGACTGTTCTTGGCGATGGCGGAGTGGTTACCTGGGCCGATAGCGGCGAAAAACTTGCAGTTATTGAGCAATATACAATTGGTGAAGAAATCAAAGTTGCCAAAGCTGCATCTGAAGAAGCATCTGTTTCAGAAAATGGTGCTACAGCAAAGTTTACTGTATCATTGGGTAAAGTTACAGCAGATACCTATTATAATTATTATGCTCTTTATCCAAATTCATCATATGTAGCCGATAACACCGTAATTGAAAGCTTCAAAGTCGAGCTACCGTCAACTCAAGCCCCGACAGCTACAAGTTTCGGCCCGGCTGCTGATATCCTTGTTTCAAAGCCAATAATCGACCAGACGAATCAGCCGAAGGAGTTGAATCTTCAGTTTGCTCGTGTCGTAGCTATCGGTAAAATGGCAATTACCAACCTGAATTCAGATGAGAATGTTCAGAAGGTAACTTTCACTGCAACAGGTAAAACCGTAACTGGACGCAGCAAAATCAATATGACAGACGCTTCCGGCGCTGAATATGGGTATTCAGGACAAGGTGTTGACAATGTTGTCCTTGACTATTCCGATAAGGAGATTGCAGCAACAAACGGAATGACAGCATACTTTACTTGCTGGCCATTTAAGCTTGTCGCCGGAGACACTTTCTCTGTGGAAGTTGAGACTGAAAACTACACCTTTACAAAGAATATCAAGCTTGCTGAAGACAAATCCCTTGCTTTCAAAGTGGGCGAGGCTTCTGGGTTCAGTGTTAATTTCAACGGAATTAAAGGGGTTAAGAAGTCAGGGGATGTTACTTATGCTAAATTGACATTTGACGAAATCTCATCGGTTGCAGGTTCAAGCTGGGGAGCATACACAAAAGCTTATACTTATGAACAAATTGGTTCAGGTCTTAAATGGGTAATTGCAGCATATTACCAAAATGGTAATCAGTATATTCAAGTGGGAACGACATCAAATTCTCGTAATAGTTATATAAAGTTACCTGATTTTTCAGATGATATAAGAACTGTTAATATTGTGCTAAAATCAGCCTTGAGTAATGGAAAGAAATTATATCTCTCGGATGGGCAAGCTTATGATTCTGACGAAATTAGCTCTGTCGTTTCAGATGGGAGTACTAAAGAATTAACTATAGACCTATCTGCTATTGAGACAAAATATAAAACAGCTTATTTGAGAACTAATGGAACAGCAAAAGTCTCTTCAGTAGAGGTGTTTGTCGGGCCAGATACAAGGTCTGCACTGAATAAACCAAATATTGTAAAGGCTGAGTTGTCTAAAGATTCTGCTAATTCAATATATGTTGAATGGGAGGCTGTGAATGATGCTGATTCTTATGTGGTAACGGCGACCACTGACGAAGGTGCAGCAGTAAGCAAAACGGTTTCTAATACGATTGAATCTGGTGAAACCCCTTCTTGTACAATTCAAGGTCTTGCTTACGATACCGTATATACAATCAGTGTAGTTGCAAAACCTTCTAACACTAAGCTGAATAAGGATTCCAATCCTAGTGTTTTCGCTGATAAGGTAACGACTGGTCCAAACCCTTCAACTGGTGGAACTGTCACAGCTACATTATCTATTAGCAGCGCTGTAACAGAGTCCGGAAAAGTATTGACAGACGACCAAAATAATTCATGGACTTTTACTTCTGATGCGGAAGCATTTGGCTCTAGCGATAGCTATATTCAAGCGGGTTCAAACAAAAAGAAAGTATCTTATATTAAATTAGTTTCAGATAGTTTTTCTGGCAAAAAAGTTAAGTCAATTGAACTATGGGGTACAGCAAAGTCAAACACGAACGTTAAACCAAAAATATTAATTGGTACATCCCTGGACGAAGGAAGTGTTTATACCTCCCAAAATGCTGACGCCGGTGGTTCACAATTTAAGGTTGAGTACACTAACGGTATTACTGGTGAAATTACACTTGAAATATCACGGGAATCACAAGCTACAGGAGCTATATACTTTAACAAAGCAATTATTGTTTACGAATGACTACAATCCGTCGGCGGCGACGGGGTGAAGAGCCCATAGCAACAGTAACAACCGACGGAGCAATGAATATCAGTCAGACAGGGGCAAAACTGTCTGGCTGATATTCCATTTCAACCGGCATGGTCATCGAGAATGGTTTAGAATACGGAACTAGTTCCAATTCTTTGACAAGCAACAACATCAGCAGCGGAATCACTGCATCATTCAGCGGAACCGCCAGCGGATTGAGCTGCGACCGATGCTTATTGCTGGAAATCTTAATCCCATAAAACAAGTTTGACAGCAACCTCGAACCAGTTGCTGTCAAACTTATCATAATAGTTCAAAAATCTGGACACTCGGCCGGAGTCGGATGTGAGGTGTTCCTTCTCGTGCACTATTGTGCAGGTTATTTTTTGAGGATTACTAAAGCGCTTCAATAGTCTCAATAGACAATCCCGTGCATTTGGCAATTAATTCTAAAGGGACACCATTGCATTTTAAGTTTTTAGCTGTCTCAACGAGTCCTTCTTCGCGTCCTTCTTCACGTCCCTCTTCACGTCCGCGTTTAAGCCCTTCTTCAAGCCCTTCATCGCGAGCGCAGTCAAGTCCCCATTCGTAATCCAGTTCAGTTTTCATATCCAGTAAGTAAGTTTCGTATTTTTCATCGGAGAAACCGGCGATGCGACAAGCCTCACCCACTCTTTCCATAAACGGGTCGTCTTTTATCTCTTGCGGCAGAGTCTCATACGTGTCTCCGTACTTGAACCAATAAAGCAGCAAGTCCCGTCTGGTCTTGCACTCCTCCAGCTTGAGATTGAAGCGTCCCAACTGTGCGAAGATACAAATAATTGTCGTTGGAGCAAAAATTTTCGAGGTTTCCTCCTGCATCATATACCTGGTGATGACTTTGTCGGGTTTCTTTCCGTCATTTTTCTCGAAAGACAATTCCCCAGCCAGAAAACTGATGACATAGACAGGCTTGAGGAGTTTGTACTTGTCGCCTTTCGAGAGTTTGCGGTGATAATACCCGGCAGCATAGTAAAAACACCTCTGAAAGAAATATGCGTCTTTCTTCCTTTGGATTTCAATGTCGATGGTTCTTCCGTCATCAGTGAGACAAACAAGGTCAAGCACAGTCTTCTTGCTGTTGACAGTATCCAGCCCCTGTTCCCTGTCGAGGTACTGCACAATATCCGCGATGCGGTCGTGCGGAGGCAAGACTTCATTTAGGAGTCCGATGAGCAGCGGTTTATAGACTTGGTCAGCCATAACTGCCTTAAACCCGGCATCGTCGAGCAATGAGGCGAAAGTGCGGGTTTCAATTGGTAGGTTTGTGTTCAATGTTTCCATATTTCAAGAAATTAAAATTGAACTACAAACATATATACAAATATTCCGGAAATGCGCAATTGATAAAAAAGTAATGAAAGTTTTTCTTTTTTATGGTTGAGTGATAAATTTATTTTGAAGTATGTCACTTTTTTATCAGAAAATTTTGCTGAAAAAATCTTATAAATTTATTTATTGCTTCTAAAAAGGGTAATAGACACCCGGTCTGGGCCGGGTGTGACGTGGGATGTTACGTTTGTGAGGGGGAGCGGGATCAGATGTACTTGCCGGTTTGGGACTCAGGACAGGAGCGGAGGGCGTCAGGTGTGCCGCAGAAAACGATGTTCCCGCCGTCAGCTCCGGCTTCGGGACCCAGGTCGATCACCCAATCGGCTGCACTGATGACATCCGGGTTGTGTTCCACCACCACGATAGTATGCCCATTGGCCAGCAGCGAATCGAAAGACCTCAGCAGATTCTCCACATCGTAGAAGTGCAATCCGGTGGTCGGTTCGTCAAAAATGAACATAATATGCTGGTTCTTGTTAGTCTGCTCCTTTCCCGACAAAAGGAACCACGCCAGTTTGATTCTCTGGCTCTCTCCTCCCGAAAGCGTGCTTGCACTCTGCCCGAGCCTTATATAGGACAGCCCCACATCCACCAGTGCCTGAAGTTTCCCCGCAATTTTCTTTGCCGTTGCATCTGTCTGACAACCAAAGAATTCTATGGCTTCGGCAACACTCATATTCAGGATGTCATCGATATTCTTCCCCTTGTATCTGACCTCCAGAATATCCGGCTTGAACCTTTTTCCGCCGCAGGAATCGCAAACCATCGTTATGTCCGCCATAAACTGCATCTCAATCTTCACAAAACCGTCCCCCTGACATTCCGGGCAGCGTCCTCCGTCCTGATTGAACGAGAAGAAGGAAGGAGTGTAACCGTTCATCTTTGCATAGGGCTGGTCCGAGAGCAGCTTGCGTATGTCGTCGTAAATCTTGAGATATGTGACAGCATTGCTGCGTGAACTCTTTCCTATGGGATTCTGATCCACATACTCAATCTGGGTGATGCGGTCGATATTCCCCTCAAGCCTCCTGAAAGTGCCAGGTACCGGCCCTGCGTGGTTGATTGCCCTGTAGAGGGCAGGGTAGAGCACATCTCCCACAAGCGACGACTTTCCGGATCCGCTCACTCCGGTGACAGCTGTGAGCACTCCCAATGGAAATTTCACATTGACATCCTTGAGATTATGTTCCATAGCCCCGACTACATCCACCGAATAATGCCATTTGCGGCGCTGGCGGGTCAATTTCGGACGGTGTCCGCTCAAGTATTGAAGCGTCAGGGATTTTGAACATCCGACTTCCGATCCGGATGCAAGCGTTTCCTCCAAATGTCCCTGATACACAATCTCTCCACCTTCTTCTCCCGCCTTTGGCCCTATGTCAATCAACTGGTCTGCAGCCCTCATTATGTTCTCGTCGTGCTCCACCACCACTACAGTATTTCCGAGGTCGCGCAACTGTTTGAGCACTGCGATAAGCCTTTCGGTATCCCGCGGATGCAGGCCTATGCTCGGCTCGTCAAGGATGTAGAGTGACCCGACCAGGGAATTGCCCAGGGCCGACACCAGATTCACCCTCTGACTCTCTCCTCCCGACAGACTGTTTGAGCGGCGGTCCAGTGTGAGATAGCCAAGTCCTACGTTTTCAATACATTTGAGTCGGAATAGAATCTCGTCTATGGCTTTCCCGGCCACATTGCGGTCGTACTCGTCGAGCTCAAGTCTGCTGAAGAATTCATGCATCTGCACCACATTCATCTGCAGCAGTTCGTGAATATTCTTTCCGCCCACCCGGACATAGAGAGCTTCTTTCCGCAATCTGCTCCCGCCACAGTCGCGACAGATGGTCTTGCCGCTGTAACGGCTGAGCATATATTTATATTGTATTTTGTATTTGTTCTGGTCCACCCATTTGAAAAACTCGTTGATGCCGATGATGGAGTCTTCCTCTCGCGCGGCCGGACAACCTTCCCAAATCTTGGCTTTCTGGGCCTCGGTGAGGTTGCAATAGGGTTCAAAAACAGGTATTCCGTTCTTTTTGGCGTTTCTGATGAGCAATTCGTTGAAATATTTCATCTTTTCGCCTCTCCAGCAGGCAATGGCCTCGTCATAGATGCTTCGGCTTTTGTCGGGTATGACCAGGTCTTCGCTTATGCCTATGATTTCGCCCAGGCCTCCGCAAACCGGGCAGGCTCCCAAAGGACTGTTGAAACTGAAAAGGTATTCATCCGGTTGGCGAAATGTTATTCCGTCCATTTCGAGGCGGTTGCAGAACTCTTCCTGACGGTAGTTTCCTGCCCCACCTTTCTCCTCCCAGCAGACAATGACACGTCCGTCCCCCTTGTCAAATCCAGTCTGGATGGACCCCAGGAGCCTGGTTGACAGTTCCTCGGAAATTTCCTCCTTCCCAAGTCTGAGCCTATCCACCAGCAAATACAGATTAGCCGGAAAGTCCCCACTCTCGGAAAACTTCATAATGTCCTCGATGCTGACGGCCCCGGTCCTTGCTCCTAATTCGAAAAACCTGGAAAAACCCTCCTCTTTGAGCGCAAGCATCAGTTCCACCTTGTCCTCACGCTTGTTCCAGCCTATGTCCGCCAATATATATATAGGTATCCTCTCGTCGTCTTGCGGCCTGAGTTTTTCAATGAGCATTTTCACATCTTTTGCGGTGCTGGCTTTTACCTCACGACCGGAAATTGGGGAATATGTGTGGCCGATTTTTGCGAATATCAGACGCAGGAAGTCGAATATTTCAGTTGTGGTGGCAACGGTGGACCTGGGATTGCGTATGTTGACCTTCTGTTCTATGGCTATGGCTGGCGGGATGCCGTCTATGTCATCTACATCGGGTTTATTCATTCTGCCGAGGAATTGCCGGGCATATGACGACAGGCTTTCAGCAAAGCGGCGCTGGCCTTCGGCATAAAGAGTGTCAAAGGCGAGGGAAGATTTTCCTGAACCGGAAATGCCGGTGATAACCACAAGTTTGCCGCGAGGAATCTCCAATGAGATATTTTTCAAATTATTCACTCGCGCTCCACGAATAACTATACTGCCACCTGCTGTCATCTTTAACCTCTTGATAATGATTATATTGAGGAAAAAACTCTGCCTCAAACCAGCCCTTCCAACCGCGGTTTGTCCCCACTGAGGACAAAAAATCAGGTGGAAAGGGTACAAAATTACGAAAAAAAATTTGGAGGTTATAAAAAAATGCGTACCTTTGTATCCGCTTTCGGAAAAACCGACAGCAAACATACGCGAGGTGCGGTAGTTCAGCTGGTTAGAATGCCGGCCTGTCACGCCGGAGGTCGAGGGTTCGAGTCCCTTCCGCACCGCAAAAAGTCCAGGAGCAATCCTGGACTTTTTGCGATGTGGAAGGGACGCTTTTGCAAATTGAAAATTTGCAAAACGAACCCTCGACCTCCGTTCCCCCGAGGGGATGTCAAACCAGCGGTTTGACAGGGGGTTTACGTAGAAGAAAAGCCGCGCTTTAGCGCGGGTTCGAGTCCTTCCGCACCGCAAAAAGTCCAGGAGCAATCCTGGGCTTCTTGCGGTGTGGAAGGACCGCTTTTACAAATTAAAAATTTGCAAAACGAACCCTCGACCTCCGTTGGTGGTTATGGTCTAGGGATTTTTCTTGATGAGAAACAAGGGGAACGACCGGACTACAGAAAAAACTACGGGATACCTAAAATTTTATTAGGGTATCCCGATTTTTTTGTGTCTATGAATATGAAAGGAGCAAATTGCCTCTGATTGAGGATTATTTTTGAAGGTTTTCTATTATCACAATAGTTCGTTAATTTTTCCAAACCCTAAGCGGCCCTGGCAGTAAATAAAACCAGTTCTTTGAATAGTTTGTCAATAAACTTTTATATAGTGAAACCGGATAGCCGGCTTCATATGTTTAACTTTTATTGCGGTAAATTTTTACCGAAGTATTGATGAAGAATACATTGAAAATATTTGTTGCCGCGGCTCTATGTCTGGCCGCGACATCATGTGCGGACAAGTCGCCGCAGGACAGAGAAATGGATCGCTTTATATCCTCACTCATGAAGAGGATGACCTTTGAGGAAAAAGTGGGACAGCTGAACATGCCCGACCATGGGACTATGACCACGGGAACCGGAGCGTCATTCAACATCGAGGAGCGGATAATCAAAGGAGAGGCAGGTGCGATACTAAATGCTAGGGGATATAAGAAAATATATGAACTTCAACATCTTGCAGTTGATTCGAGTCGTCTTGGAATACCACTGCTGTTCGGAATGGACGTCATCCACGGCTATCAGACAGTGTTCCCTATTCCACTCGGCCTCTCCTGCACCTGGGATATGGAAGCAGTGGAGGAATCCGCCCACATTGCAGCAGTGGAGGCCAGCGCCGACGGCACGAACTGGACATTCAGCCCTATGGTTGACCTGGGGCGGGATCCGCGCTGGGGACGGGTTGCGGAAGGAAACGGAGAAGATCCCTATCTTAACGCCAGAATAGCCGAAGCTATGGTTTGGGGCTATCAGGGACGGCCCGGCCACCGTTTTGAAAAAGAGGACCAGATTATGGCCTGCGTGAAGCATTTCGCCCTCTACGGAGCTGCCGAGGCTGGACGGGACTACAACACGGTGGATATGAGCCGACAAAAGATGTTCAACGAGTATATGGTGGGCTACAAGGCCGCAGCCGATGCCGGAGCCGGAAGCTTCATGAGCTCATTCAATGTCGTCGATGACGTGCCCGCATCCGTTAACCGCTGGCTTATGACCGATGTTCTGCGCAAACAATGGGGTTGGAACGGATTTGTGGTAACGGACTACATTTCAATCAATGAATGCGTTGACCACGGAGTCGGAAACTATCACGAAGTCGCTGTCAAGGCCCTCAAGGCAGGGGTCGACATGGATATGGTCGGAGAGACTTTCTTCACACAGGCAAAGTCCGCCGTCGAAGCAGGTGAGCTCAAGATGGAGGATGTTGACCGGGCATGCCGGCGGGTGCTTGAGGCTAAGTACAGGCTCGGCCTATTCAGAGACCCGTACAAGTTCTGCCGTCCGGACGATGTAGAGAGCAAGATGTACTGCGAAGAGCACAAGGCAGCCGCACGCCGAATATCGGCGGAGTCTTATGTGCTGCTCAAGAATGAGGACAACCTGCTTCCGCTTGAGAGGAAGGGAACTATAGCCCTCATCGGGCCGCTGGCTGACGCCGCCAGAAATATGCCTGGAACATGGTGCGGAGCCGCAAAACTTGACAAATATTCCAGCCTGCTTGAAGGAATGAAGGATGTTGCCGGCGACAATGTCAGGATTCTATACGCAAAGGGCTCCAATCTGACAAGGGACGAGCGGCTCGAAAGGAACTCCACGCTGTTCGGCAAGACTCTCGTCAGGGATTCCCGCAGTGAGAGGGAAATGATTGCCGAGGCCGTCGCAACCGCACGCAGAGCGGATGTCGTCGTGGCTGCTCTCGGGGAATCCGCCGAGATGTCAGGCGAGTGCTCCTGCCGCTCGGATATCACGATTCCGGACGTACAGAAAGACCTGCTCAAGGCGCTTATAGCAACTGGCAAGCCTGTAGTGCTCGTGCTTTTCGATGGTAGAGCCCTTGCCATAGACTGGGAAAGCCGCAATGTTCCAGCCATCTTGAATGTCTGGTTCGGAGGTTCCGAGGCGGCATATTCCATCGCAGACGTGCTCTTCGGTGACGTGAACCCGTCAGGAAAGCTCACTATGACCTTCCCGCAGTCAGTCGGCCAAATCCCGCTCTACTATGCGCAGAAGAATACCGGACGTCCGGCATACAAACCCAAAAATCCCGAGGACTGGTTCTGGAAATACCGTTCCAACTACCTCGACATCAGCAACGATCCCGTCTATCCTTTAGGCTACGGACTGTCCTACACAAAGTTTGAATATGGGCCAGTGGAACTGTCCTCTTCTCAAATAGCGTCCGACGGCAAAGTCGTCGCGAGCGTCGTCGTGACAAACACAGGCAAAAAAGCCGGCAAGGAAGTGGTGCAGATGTATATACGCGATGTCGTCGCATCTTCGTCACGCCCTATGCGCGAACTCAAGGGATTCGAGAAGATAAGACTTGAACCGGGAGAGAGCCGCACCGTGAGTTTCGAAATCGAGCGAGATGCCTTGTCTTTCTGGAATATGGATATGGAATATGTCTGTGAGCCGGGAGAATTTGAAGTTTTCATAGGACCGGACTCAACGACTGAGAACAAGGCGTCGTTTGTTCTGATGTAAAAAGCTTCTAAGTCAGTCATTGTGAAAATTGGCGCACGGATACACCATAAGAAACATTCACGATTCCAAAAACAATCATACAATAATAATCAATAATTTATGAATTTCATTCTCACTTTCCTCGCCGCTATTTCCCTCGGCGGAATTTGGGACTTCAGATTGGAAGAGAATAAGTCGCTCGAACAGGTCTATGACCTCGACTTCACGGCAAACGACAAAATGTGCGTCCCTGGATGCTGGGATATGATGCCGGACTACTACCTCAAGCGCGGAACAGCCCTCTATCGCCGGACTTTCACGGTCGAAAAGGACTTCAAGGATGCCGTGCTGGAGATCGAGGGTATGGGACTGCGAGGACGGTTCGCAATTGACGGACGCGAGCTTGGGGAATACCCATATCCATACGCGAAACTTGAAATTCCGGTCGGAAAACTCTGCAAGGGAGAGCACGAGATTGTCGCCGCCCTTGACAACCGCTTCGACAAGGAAAAGATGAAACTCGCCAGATCGTTCTACGACTTCTATCTCTTCGGCGGATTCTACCGAGGAGTGAGGATTGTCGAGAAAGAGCCTAAGATTTTTGTCCGCACGCTAGACTATCGGACAGGACTGATCGAGGTCGAGGTTGAAGGAGGCCGAAAGTTCCGCAAAACTCTCAAGGACTTCAAATTGTGGAGTCCCGAGGAGCCGAATATGACTACGATTGAGGTAGATGGCAGGAAAGTACGCTTCGGTGTGAGGCAGATTGAGGCGCGGGACAGAAAGCTCTGGCTCAACGGAAAGGAACTGTTTCTCAAAGGTGTGAACCGCCACGACCAGAGCCCTCTTGGAGGCGCTACCGTGCCCGAGATCGAGTGGGTTCAGGATCTGCAGCATCTCAAGGACCTCGGAGGCAACTTCATCCGTGGGGCACATTACCAGCAGGCCGACCGCTTCCTCGAACTCTGCGACGAGATGGGCGTGCTCGTCTGGGAGGAGTCCCTCGGCTGGGGCAACGGACAGGACTATACCAACACTCTCGGAGATTTCACCGACCCGGAGTTCCGCGAGCAGCAGATTCGTCAAACAAGGGACATGGTTCGAAACAGTTTCAACCACCCGAGCGTAATCATCCACGCTTTCCTTAACGAGCCCGGCAGCTGGTCAAAGGAATGCAAGAGTCTGATTGACGAGCTGATAGCCACGGTGAAGGCTGAGAATTCCGGAAAGCTCGTCACCTTCGCCTGCAACATTTGGGAAACAGACATCTGCAATGAAAATACCGACATAGTTGCGTTCAATACCTACCCTGGTCTGATTCCATGCTTTCCAGGAGAACCTGACTCGTTCAAGAAAAAAGTCAACGACAATCTTGACACAATCATCTCGACATTTCGTCAACGCTACCCCGACAAGCCGATAATGGTGTCTGAAACCGGCTGCGGCGCCGTCTATGGATGGCACGACGAGGCGGCAAACGTCAGCACCGAAGAATTCCAGAACGAATATCTGGGCTATGTCTTTGAAAACCTCTGGAACAATCCGGATGTCATAGGCTATTCAATCTGGCAAATGAACGACAACCGCACCTACTCCCGCAACAGCGAGGACCAGCCTGCCAAGACATTTATGGGTATGAGCCACGCCGGCCTCTACAACTTCCTCCGCCAGCCGAAGAAATCCGTAGAGACCGTCCGCCACTATTTCTCCTTGAAATGAGTATAGATTACATAAAATTTCGGTAAGCGTCTCCGATTTGACGTATCAGTTGCATAAAGAAGGGGATGACCAAAAAGCTTTTTGGTCATCCCCTTCGAGGAACTTCCGTATGGAAATTTTGGCGGTTCGTCTGCATATTCAGCCAGTTCGTCCTTATAATAATATGAGAATGAGCAAGATAATATACCTTTGCTATTTGTAAAAGTATAATAACTGACCGCATATGACATCCAAAACCAGTTTCATATCAAGGCTTTTCAGCACAATTGCTCTTGCTTCAATACTCATTGCTTCAGAAGCATTCATCACATCCTGCCAGAAAGACCCAATCGAGGAGCCGGGCGACAACACCAATGGCGACAACCCGGGCGGCGACAACCCCGGCGGTGATAATCCGGGTGGCGGCGATCCCGTGGTGGACAATCCTGATGACATACAGGACCCGGCAGTCATTCCGGACGGTTTCTCATATCTCCCGCAGGAACTCAATGCGGACAAGGCCTGCGTCTTCTACTACAAGGCCACAGGCAGTGATGAACTTGTAGGCTACACCGGAGATGTATATGTCTATACCGGAGCCGTTTATGACGGTGATGAATGGCAGTTCCAGCCTGCAAAATGGGATGAGAATCTCGATAAGTGCAAGGCTGTCAAACTCACTGCCAATACCTGGAAGTTCATCGTAACTCCAAGCATACGTGAATGGTACGGAAGCGGTGAGCAGGGCCTTGAGCAACTCGGTATCATATTCAGAAATGCCGAAGCCAACAAACAGACTCGTCCTGACTTCATCGTAGATGTAACTGACGATAAATACACCTACGATCCGTTTGTGCCGGAACCGGTTGTAAATGAGGCTGTTCCGTCAGGCTCAAGGCTGGGCATCAACTACACCGATGATGGTGTGATTCTCGTTTTCTACGACAAGGACAAGGATGGCGGACACGCTGACTATTGTCACGTTGTGGGTGACTTCAGCGTTAATGAAAACGGGAGATGGACCCGAATGAACAAATACGCGATGAAGCGTGACGATGACAAAGGCTGCTGGTGGATTCGTCTGAATGGAGAAAACATCGACGGTTTCGACCCGGACAAGGAATACCGTTTCGAGTACTTCCTGACCAGGGACAGCAAGACCCTCAAGGTGGGTGACCCTTTCACTGAAATCGTCTATGACCAGTGGAACGACAAATACATAACCGGAGTGCCGGAGTTCCCATCCGGAGCAAAGGGTCTCATTTCCGCATTCCAGGTCAATAAGCCTGTCTATAACTGGCAGCACGACGACTTCAAGATTGAGGACAAGAACGACCTTGTAATCTACGAGCTCCTTTTCCGTGACTTCACCAAGACCAAAGACATCAAGGGTGCTATGGCGCAGATGGACTATCTGCAGAAACTCGGAGTCACAGCAATCGAGCTTATGCCGATTCAGGAATTCGACGGCAACATCAGCTGGGGCTACAATCCGAACCACTATTTCGCCCTCGACAAGGCCTACGGCACAAGGGAGGAATACAAGAAGTTCATCGACGAGTGTCACGGAAGGGGTATGGCGGTTATAGTGGACGTGGTCTATAATCACGCCACCGGCACACATCCTTGGGCAAAACTCTACTGGGATGCCAACGGCAACTGCACAGCGGAGGAAAACCCTTGGTTCAATGTCACTGCAACTCACCCATACAGTGTCTTCCACGACTGGAACCACGAGAACACAATGGTGCGGGAACACGTGAAGGAGAGCCTTGAATACCTTCTCACCGAATACCACGTGGACGGTTTCCGTTTCGACCTTTCAAAGGGCCTCACCCAGAAGAACACCGGCAGCAATGTAGGTGCCTGGAGCAGCTACGATGCATCCCGCATTGCTATCATACGCGACTACTACGACCACATCCAGAAAGTCAATCCGGATGCGATAATGATACTCGAGCATCTCGGGGACAGCAAGGAAGAGGCAGAACTTTCCGGCTTCGGAGCCTATCCTTGGCGCAAGATGACCGACCCGTACAAGAATGCCATCCACGGCAACAAATCCGGAAGCGACCTGAGCGGGGCCTATGCAAACGGTTTCGTCTCATATATGGAAAGCCACGATGAGCAGCGCGTCTGCTACGGGGCCACAGGTGCCGTTTCTGCAACCGACTGGGGCATCTGCGGCACTCTCACCGGATGGGGCAATTCAACCGACCCGAACTACAAGACCGATATCAAGCTGACTCGGAGCGGAGCCTTCTATGTCTCCAAGTCTGTCGAGTTTGCAGCCAAGGATGAGTTCAAAATAAGGGAGTCAAACTCTTGGGACAAGGGCAATCTCGGAGCAGACGGGGCCAACAAGACACTCACGGTGGGCCAGGGCTACAAGCTCAAGTCCGGAGCCGATTCCAAGAATCTCGTGGTGGCTGAGGCTGGCACATACGATGTCTATTTCGCTCCATCTGCGCTTACCGTCTGGCTTATGAAAGCGGGTGCAACTGCGCCGGATGCTCCTGCGGAGGAAGGTGACAATTCTCCTCTTGCTGTGACTATGCGCAGGGCGGGTTGTGCAGCAGCCTTCTTCCTCACGGTTCCGGGACCGAAGATGATCTGGCAGTTCGGAGAGCTCGGCTACGACATTTCGGGAGGAAACGGCGATGCAGATGAGAAGCCTGTCAAGACTGAAGAATTTTTGGCAAACCCATACCGAAAGGGCCTCTATGACACCTACAGCGGTCTGCTCAAGTTCCGTAAGGAGAATCCGAGGTTCTTCGACAGGGATGCGAAGATTGAGTGGTATGTATCTGAGAAGGAGTGGGATAATGGACGTTTCCTATATGGAAGCGTGGATGGCAAGTATTTCGCGGTCATCGGCAACTTCTCCAACTCCACCAAGGACATCACCGCCTGGCTCCCTGCTTCCGGACAGTGGAAGGACTACTCTGCTTTCGGCACAGGTTCGTACGATACGACCACGGACAACGAAAAACACAATGCAATCACGTTTAACCTCAAACCTGGAGAATTCAAACTGATAGTTAAGAATTGACAATCTATAGATAAACCAACCTGATTAAAAATGAAAATTATTGCAAATCAATGC
>CAMCFO010000003.1 GCA_945874155.1 uncultured Bacteroidales bacterium | reverse complement strand
ATTCTACGGCCTTCGAGCCGCTGTTTAACTTTTATAAAAATTACCGAACTATTGTAATAAAGATAGGCAGTAATAATGTTTCTGCGATGAAGAGGTAATGAATTTATAAGATTTTTTCAGCAAAATTTTCTGATAAAAAAGTGACATACTTCAAAATAAATTTATCACTCAACCATAAAAAAGAAAAACTTTCATTACTTTTTTATCAATTGCGCATTTCCGGAATATTTGTATATATGTTTGTAGTTCAATTTTAATTTCTTGAAATATGGAAACATTGAACACAAACCTACCAATTGAAACCCGCACTTTCGCCTCATTGCTCGACGATGCCGGGTTTAAGGCAGTTATGGCTGACCAAGTCTATAAACCGCTGCTCATCGGACTCCTAAATGAAGTCTTGCCTCCGCACGACCGCATCGCGGATATTGTGCAGTACCTCGACAGGGAACAGGGGCTGGATACTGTCAACAGCAAGAAGACTGTGCTTGACCTTGTTTGTCTCACTGATGACGGAAGAACCATCGACATTGAAATCCAAAGGAAGAAAGACGCATATTTCTTTCAGAGGTGTTTTTACTATGCTGCCGGGTATTATCACCGCAAACTCTCGAAAGGCGACAAGTACAAACTCCTCAAGCCTGTCTATGTCATCAGTTTTCTGGCTGGGGAATTGTCTTTCGAGAAAAATGACGGAAAGAAACCCGACAAAGTCATCACCAGGTATATGATGCAGGAGGAAACCTCGAAAATTTTTGCTCCAACGACAATTATTTGTATCTTCGCACAGTTGGGACGCTTCAATCTCAAGCTGGAGGAGTGCAAGACCAGACGGGACTTGCTGCTTTATTGGTTCAAGTACGGAGACACGTATGAGACTCTGCCGCAAGAGATAAAAGACGACCCGTTTATGGAAAGAGTGGGTGAGGCTTGTCGCATCGCCGGTTTCTCCGATGAAAAATACGAAACTTACTTACTGGATATGAAAACTGAACTGGATTACGAATGGGGACTTGACTGCGCTCGCGATGAAGGGCTTGAAGAAGGGCTTAAACGCGGACGAGAAGAAGGACGAGAGGAAGGACGTATGGAAGGACGCGAAGAAGGACGTGAGGAGGGACGTGAAGAGGGACGTGAAGAGGGAGTAAAACTAAAAGCTTTTGAAACTGCAAGAAAAATGCTGGCGGATGGCTTGTCTATAGATTTAATCGCCAAGTACACCGGCTTGTCATTTGAGGCGGTGCAGGCGCTTTAGTAATACGAAAATAATAAGTTGCGTCAGATTTGAATTAGATTTTCGAGGTCAGATTTTCACCCGAAGAAGGAGCATAGCCGTAGCTATGTGACTGATGAGGGAGGAAATATGGACCGAAAAGATTTTCAAAGATGATGCAGGTTATTTTTTGAGGATTACTTAACCTGAGCAATAGGGTACAATAATTTTAGGAATATGTCACATACGGCTCCGGCCGAGTGTCCAGATTTTTGAACTATTATGATAAGTTTGACAGCAACTGGTTGGGAGTTGCTGTCAAACTTGTTTTTATGGGTTTTGGATGGCCAGCTGATGGCATGTTACCACGAAGTGAACGCAGACCAGGATAGGGTGCCGGATTCGGCGGAAGATTCAATCTGGTCGGGGAGGTTCACGAAGAAGTCGAAGCCGGTCCACTGCTCAATTTGGTCCACTGAAACAGTGTAGTTCACGTAGGAGTCTCCGGTGTAGGCCTTGTGTTCCATCCAGAAGCCTATTGCCCGGGCATCGCTGACGGTGCTGCCGCTGTATTTCACCCTCAGGACGAGCTTGTAGAAATAGTTCGGGATGGCACCTGGTTGGTCACGTAAAAGGTCTGCTTCTGCATCGTCTCGTCGCCGTTGCGCGAACCGTTCGGGCACATATGACCGCGACGATAAGTACTTCCGGTATAAGTGCCGCTTGTGAGGGCAGCCTGATATGACTGGTCTATGTTCGGGCTGTAATACCAGGATGAGGGTCTGGAGAGACTGCCCATATGGCTGCTGTTGAGCGGATAAGGTTATTCGCAATATAAAGGGGGCTTTTCGGACTCACTCGTCGATTCACATCGGCGTACCCCCTCGTCTTACCTATCAAAATTGATTATGTTGTCCGTTGTTATCTTTTTGTCCGGCCCGGGTGCGCCACTGGGAATGGACCGGGACCGGCGGTTTGTCTTGCTCATCTGCACATACGGAAAAAGGGCACTGACACTTTTGGTGTCAGCACCCTATACTGAAGCTGTCTGCGGTTATCGCAGCAAACTCATCGGAGTCATTCAGGACGGCATAATAATACCCCCCCCCACATCAAGTTGCAGGTATTCAGGGCATTACTTTACTGATTGAATAAACTCATATTTATCCGTGATTACTTTCTACTAATTCCGGGCGCAAAGGTCGGCATTTAATATTGATATTCAAACATTATTCTGGGTTTTTTGGACCTGTTAACAAAAATTTAACAAGGGGATTGCAGGCGTGGCCGACGATGGACCTACATCCACAACTTGAACCCTGCCAGAAGGGTATCCGGACAAAAATTGAAGACGGATGCCATCTCGACTGCCATACAAGTACCGTCTGGAGAGGTCACATTATTGAGCCAGAACGTGAATTTTTTCATCAGCGTCTGTGCTTCTTACCCTTCTTTTTTAACGAGTTGAAAATGAGGAAGGCAATCAGAGCCAGAACAGCGACACCGATGCAGATATAGGTAAAATAGCCGGCATTGTCGCCCTTCACCCTTGACCACATCTTGAGCAGTTCTTCCGTGCGGTCGCCGTTGTCGTGCATCATACCCAATCTGGCCATCACCTCAGCCGACGGATAGAACACCGGATTTACGCAAACCGCCGAAGCATCCTCGCCGAAGAAATAGCGGGCATCAATGGGCTCGAAAGATGCAGTATCCTCCACAGCTTCAAGTATTGTGTCTCCACCGATTGCGCTCACATAACCTATGGTATCCATATTTCTGATGGCATTCTCAGGCATACACATATAGTTGATGAAATAACGCGCAGCCTTGACATTCTTGGCGTATTTCGGGATCACCCAGCCGTCGAACCAGACTGTACTTCCCTCCACAGGCACGGCATAGTCGAGGGAAACTCCCACATCCTCAGCCTCATCCATAGCCCAGGCAGCATCACCGCTCCAACTCAGGTTTATCCACCCCTTCTCTTTGGTCATTTCCTCCTTTCCGAAGTCCGCCTCCCAGCCGAGCACATTGTCCTTCACCTCGTTCAGGAAAGCCTCCACTGCTGCAATTGACTCGTCAGAAGCATCAAATGTGACCTGTTCTATGGTCATTTCCCCAGAGGCAATCTGCTCGCGGTGCAGAGCAACGTTCAAGGAAGTATAGACATCCCTGAAAGCATCCTTGATGAAAATCCTGCCCTTGAACTTGGGATTTTTGAGGCAGTCCCAGCTCAAAGCCTCCTCACGGGTCACATATTTGGGGTTGTAAAGTATGCCGGTGGTTCCCCACATATAGCCCACAGCATAGTCGTTGGCATTCTTGCCGGAGCCTTCTATTTCATTGAATTTCTGAATGATATAAGGGGCAACATTCACGGTGTAGTCGGGAGTGTCGCCGAAATTCCTGTCTATGGGAAGAAGCAGGTCCTGACGGAGCATACGCTCTATTATATAGTCGGAAGGACAGACAATGTCGAAATCCTCGTGGCCGAGTTCAATCTTGGAAAGCATTATCTCGTTCACATCGAAAAGCTGGTAGATGATTTCCACCTCTTCGCCTGTCTGTTCCTTGTACCAGGTCTTGAATTCTTCGAGTAGGTCCTCATCGATATAGTCTGCCCAGTTGTAGATTTTGAGAGTGTGCTCTCTGTCAGCGGCAGAGCTCAGAAGTGCCGCACCGAAAAGAAGTCCCGCAATGAGGGAAAAGAATTTTTTCATTTCTTTGTGGATTTTATTGATCTGAAGTTGATGATTATCAAAAGTATGAGTACCGCTATGAAAATCAGCGTCATAATAGGACGGATTTCAGGGGTGAGGCCTCCTTTGCGGGCATCGGCATAGATATAGGTGGAAAGGGTTTCAAGACCTCCGTTGCCCTTGGTGAAGAGGGTCACCGCAAAATCGTCTATGGAAAGCGTAAATGCGAGGATGAATCCGGAAATCATTCCAGGACGGATTTGAGGCACAATCACTTTCCGCATAGCCTGGGAAGGGGAAGCTCCGAGGTCCAGCGCAGCCTCATAGATGTTCGCTGGCAACTGCCTGAGTTTGGGCATAATGCTCAGAATCACATAAGGCGTGCAGAAGGACACGTGCGCCAGAACCACTGTCATATAACCCTGGGAAATGCCGAGAGCCACGAAAAGCACAAAGAGGGAAATACCCGTGATGATGTCCGGATTGAGCATAGGAATGTCGTTCAGGAAGGTCATCACCTTGCGCTTGCGGCCCCTGAGGTTGTGTATGCCTATCGCCGAGATTGTACCCAGAATCGTGGACAGGAATGCGGAAATCAGACCTATGGAAAGGGTGTTTTCTATGGCTCTGACGAGGGAATTGTTCAAGCCGCCGCTGAAGACGTTGCGGTAGAGGTTGAACGAGAACCCGGTCCAGTTGCCAAGCACCTTTGCCTCTGTGAATGAATAGATTGCGATTATGAGTATAGGCGCATAGAGGATAATCAGAAGTATCCACACATAAGCCTGGGCAAAGAATTTCTTCATCATATAAGTCCTCCCGATTCATTGTCCCTCTTGTCCTCGCTGTCCGAGAAGAGAGTGGTGACACCTATTATCAGCAGCATAATCAGCGCAATGGTGGAGCCGTAGTTCCACATTCCGTTGTTGATGTTCTCCTGGATGGTGGTTCCGAGCAGTTTCACCTTGTTCAAGGTCAGCAGTTCGGAAATCGCGAAAGTGGAAATCGTAGGCATAAACACCATCAGGATTCCGCTTAGCACTCCGTGTATGGACAGGGGCACGGTCACTTTGGTGAACACCTTGGCCGGACTTGCCCCGAGGTCCTGCGCAGCCTCGATATAAGACTTGTCCATCTTCTCGAGGGTATTGTAGATAGGATAAATCATAAACGGCAGGAAGTTGTAAACCATACCGAAGATGAGTGCTCCCTCCCCCAAAGGCAGCCTCAGGAAGTCGAAAAGCGCGACTGTGGCAAGGGTGCGGATGAGCATATTTATCCACATCGGCAGGATGAAGAGCATCACGGTGACCTTGGAACGGTTGAGTTTCGCATTGCTCAGTATCCACGCCGCCGGATAGCCCAACAGCAGGCAGAGCACAGTCGTAATCAACGCCACTTCAATGGAATACGCAAAGGTATGCAAGTCCTCCGGAGTGGTAAAGAAGCGCTTGAAGTTCGCAAGGGTGAAGGAGCCTGATGCATCGGTGAAGGAATAGATGGCTATCATCACCAGCGGCATCACCACGAACATAAGCATAAAGATCAGATATGGGACTGACCAGTATGATCTTTTGAATGTCCTCATTTCTGCTCTGTTTTGAGTATTCTTATGCTCTCGGGCTTGATGCTCACGCCCACCAGGTCACTCTTGTCCCAGACATCGTCTGTCTGCACATAGATCTTTTCCCCGCCGTCAGTCTTGACCGTAAGGAAATAGTGGTTGCCCTTATATAATATAAAGGATATGTGTCCGCTGATGTTGCCGTCTTCCTGCTGGTCCATAAGGTCCACATCGGCAAAATTCACCTCAATCTTGACCTTGTCCCCGTGGGAGAGCGAGGCTATGGCTTCATCATTCCCTGCAACTTCCCATTCGGCGTCCAGGAAACGGAGCTTATGGTCGGAAACATATTCGGCTTCGAAACTGTTGCAGAGACATTCCTTGTGCATTACGTGAATGTCGTCCGGACGTATGAGCATACCCACCTCAGTGCCCGGGGCAAAGGCATTATAGTCCTGAACCATAATCTCATAGCCCTCCTTGGTGAGCACTATCATCTCATTGTGGACGCCCTTGAATATGCAGGACTGCACGGTGCCGGTAAACTGGGCCTTGTCGAGATTGTTGGAGAAAATGTAAATATCCTCCGGACGCACCACCACGTCCACGTGCTCATCAGGCGCAAAACCCTTGTCCACACACTCGAAGTCGTGGTAGATGAACTGCACGTGATTGTCGGAAGGTATGATGCCGTTGAGAATGTTGCTCTCGCCAATGAAGTCTGCAACGAAAGAGTTTGCAGGCTCGTTGTAGATATCCTCAGGGGTACCGATTTGCTGAATAACTCCCTCATTCATAACGACTATGGTGTCGGAGAGAGTAAGGGCCTCCTCCTGATCGTGGGTTACGTAGATGAAGGTGATTCCGAGTTCACGGTGCATCTCCTTGAGTTCCATCTGCATATCCTTGCGCATCTTCAGGTCCAGAGCCGCCAGCGGTTCGTCGAGCAGGAGCACCTTAGGCTGGTTCACAATAGCCCTCGCGATAGCCACCCTCTGCTGCTGACCTCCGGAAAGGGAATCCACATCCCTCTCCTCATAGTCGGTCATAGTCACCATTTTCAGGGCCTTGCGCACACGGCGGTCGATTTCGTCCGAAGGCACTTTCTGCAACTTTAGGCCGAAGGCTATGTTGTCGTACACATCCAGGTGCGGAAAGAGGGCGTATTTCTGGAACACGGTGTTCAGAGGACGGCGGTAAGGAGGCACGTCGGTAATATCCTTGCCTTCCATAAGTATTTGTCCCTCATCCGGTTTGGCGAAGCCTGCAAGCATTCTCAGCATTGTCGTCTTGCCGCAGCCTGAAGGGCCGAGCAGAGTCACGAATTCGCCTTCCCGAATCTTGAGATTGATATCTTTGAGAACCTGTACTCCGTCGAAAGACTTGGAGATATGTTCAATGTCTATAATGATGTCGTTTGCCATTTCAATTTATTGATGGGGCTCCCTTTAGGCTCGGGGACCCCGGTTTTTCATAGATTATTTCTGCCAGAAACGGTGCAGGCCGAGATTGTAGGTGATGCCGATGCTGAGCGAAAGTTCATCAAATGTCGCCACTCCGTCATACTCGTCGATGAGTCCGAAATGGTTGGATGAAGCCAGCACAGCGTGCAGCCTCAGATCCTGAGAATCAGGTATAGGATACCAATGGAAGCCGATTCCTGCAAATCCGAGGGTGTAACCGGGCTGCTCCTTTGAGAGATAGCCATAATGGTCCATTCCCGCCTTCGCAAACACGCTCACCTGAGAATCCTCGTGATAATACTCAACCTTAGCGTTGAACAGAGAGTTCTGAATCGGATTTTTCCAGGAGCTGCCACGTATCATTCCATCCAGGGAAATGGTGACATCATTGAAATGGAAAATTTCACCCAGAGCCAGTCCGCCCCACCAATCGGTGGCTTTCGGATTTGAGATAACACCGTCTTCGTCAAGCAGATAGTCGCTCCAAAGATTCACAGACATCAGACCGGTCCAATACTCCCTTTCCTCCCTGTATTTTGCTGCGAAGGCCAGCTTTCCATTCTGGAAAGGCCAGACGCGGGTGTCGGCAAGGTTTGATGAATAGAGACTGCTCTGCACAGGAGAGGAACTGAGCTGCAACTGGATTGAAGAACTCTCGTTAGGAGCCTCCCACTGAATGGATGCGCCCCACTGATAGAAGGCAAAATTGTTCCAGAACTTGGAACTGATGTCATAGTGGCAGTCCACGTCGTTGTCCTCCAGTTCGGACAGACCTATTGCCATCATATCCTTTCCCAGGGAAAAATTCCAGGTGCCGGCCTTCTCTGTTTCAAGGGAATAGCCTATGAGCGCCCAGTCCACCCAGGAGTTGGAATTGGTGTAGAAGGAACTGGTGTACAGAGGAGAAAGTTTGTCCTCCGGGCAGGATTTGTACCAGTCCACACCGAGCCAGTGGTTGGAGATGGAATAGAACCACCCCGAACCGAACTCGCCGTCGATAAAGGTGTAGATGGAAGTGTTACCGAACCCGAAATCATACTCTCCACCCTCTTTGGTGAGCGGGAAATACGGATTCACATCGAAACGTGCGGTCGCATTGACCTCCACATTGCCCTTGCTGCTGTCGGAGCTAACCTCTTGAGCGGAGGCAGCCAACCCACAAAGTGTAGCGGCAATAATTAAAACTATGGGTCTTTTCATTTCTCATAAAAAGAGATTTTAATTAAACATACGGTTTGGCTGCCTAAATGCCGCTTCCGTTGGTGCAAGGCAGGTTTTTGGAACATCTCGCCCATATAGGACTCAACTTTTGCGGACCTTCCGCCCCCTCACCTGCACTTTTGCGGGTGCAAATGTACTACTATTTTGAGAATACAAAGGGGTTTCGCAGATTTTTTTGAGCCCGATGTGGCATTTTTCTCAAGTTTGGGGTAAAATTCATATATTTGTGCGAATAATGTTGAGTACAAAATCGGTCAGCAATGAATTTTATTTTTGTATCCCCCAATTTTCCGCAGACATACTGGAATTTCTGCGAGCGCCTGCACAGGGGTGGCGCAAATGTACTGGGCATAGGTGATGCCGCTTACGAAAGTCTGGACAACAGACTAACAGACTCTCTGACAGAGTATTACAAAGTCAATTCACTCGAATCATACGACGAAGTTTTCCGTGCGGTGGCCTATTTCTCCTTCAAATACGGCAAAATCGACTGGCTTGAGTCCAACAACGAATACTGGCTTGAGCAGGATTCCCGTCTGCGCAAGGATTTCAATATCACCACCGGCATCAGCAGTGACGACATAGCCAAGTTCAAGAGCAAGGCTGAGATGAAGAAATACTATGCCCTCGGCGGAATACCTACCGCCCGCCAGTCCAAAGTGACAGACCTTGAAGCCGCTATAGAATTTACAGATGTGGTTGGTTTCCCGATAGTTGCAAAACCGGAAATAGGAGTGGGGGCCGCCGAAACATTCAAAATCAGCAATCTTGAAGAACTAAGGCACTTCTTCGACACAAAAATAGATGTGCCTTATGTGATGGAGGAATTCATTTTCGGGGACATATATTCCTACGATGCCATAATCAACTCGGATTGCGAACCTGTCTTTGAGTCTTCGGCAAAGTTCCCGCCTTCCGTGATGGATGTGGTTAATCAAAAGCTGGATTTGAGCTACTACGTGCTCAAGGATGTGCCGGCTGCATTGAAAAAGTTGGGAAGGGCAACGGTAAAGGCTTTCGATGTGCGCAGCCGCTTCGTGCATTTCGAGTTCTTCAGGCTCACCAAGGCGAAACCGGGCTTGGGCAAGGTCGGTGATTTCGTGGGGCTGGAAGTGAATATGAGACCTGCCGGGGGCTATACTCCGGATATGATGAATTTTGCCCATTCCACGGACGTATATACAATCTGGGCCGATATGGTGCTGTATGACAGGAAGTTGCTCCAGCCGGGAGGGAAGGACCACCTCTGCGTTTATTACGGCAGGCGCGACTGTCACAACTATCTGCATTCGCACGAGGAGATTATGCAGAAATACGGGGACAGGATGGCTATGACCATGCGTATGGCCAAGGCTATCAGCCCGGCTATGGGAGACCAGAGCTATACCATCCACGCCTACTCGGAGAAGGAGAAGAACGAGTTTCTGGAGTTTGTCAGCGCTTTGAAATAAAGAACTCAAGTTTCGCAAGTGCGAAACACCTCTTAAGGAGGGCCTTCGGCCCGACAAAGTCCCTCCCCCGAGGGGAGGGATTTAGGGTGGGGGTAACGTGGATAAAAAAGACAGTGCGTTGGCAAAGGTTCGAAAGTCTTTCCAATGAACTTTAAATCATATGATTAAGACTTGCGAAACTTGGGTAAAGCATTCGTCCGGCGAGAATAGCTTCTGCCGGACAAAGGTCGTTGCCATCAGATGACCCGCGGAAAGGCGCCTACCTGCCTCTACCTGTCACTGATGGATTTGTAGTTTCGCTCGTCGGTAACGCACTGATATGCCGGACGTATGATGCGGCGGGCCTCGAAATGCAGTTCCTCGTTGCGGTGCGCGCACCAGCCCACTATACGGCTCATAGCGAAGAGTGAGGTGTAGATGTCCTGAGGAATGCCTATGAGATCATAGACAAAGCCGGAATAGAAATCCACATTCGCGCAGAGCGTCTTACCCCTGCCCTTTACCTTGTAAATCGTCTGGATTGCCACTTTCTCAATCCTCTGCAGGAACTCATACTCCGGCAGCCGTCCCTTCTCCGCCGCCAGTTGACCGGCCAGTTTCTTGAGCAGCACCGCACGCGGATCCGAAAGCGTGTACACAGCGTGACCTATGCCATAAATCAGCCCGTGCCTGTCCATTTCGTTCCTGTTAAGTATGCCCTCCAGATGTCTTGCGATTTCCTCCTCGTCGTGCCAGTCGTGCACATTGGTTTTCAGATAGTTGATCATCTCCATCACCTTCAGGTTGGCACCTCCGTGCTTCGGACCCTTGAGCGAGCCTATGCCCGCCGCAATGGATGAATAGGTGTCTGTTCCTGTAGAAGAAGTCACACGCACGGTAAAAGTGGAATTGTTACCTCCTCCGTGCTCCGAATGAAGGATGAGCATCAGGTCCATAGTCCTGGCATCCAACTCGGTATAGTCCCTTCCCTTGAGCATAAAAAGGAAATTCTCGGCAATGGAGAGCCCCTTCTGCGGATGGCGTATGTGCAGCGAGCGGCCCTGCTCTCCGTGACGGAGCATATTGTAGGCGTAGGCTATGATGGTCGGGAACTTGCTCATCAGTTCAATGCTCTGACGCATAAGGTTTTCACGGGAGGTGTCATCCGGATTCTCATCAAAGGTATAGAGTTCCAGCACGCTGCGGGAAAGTATGTTCATTATATCGTGCCCCTCCAGTTCGATGATGTGCAGGAGGGTATTCTTTTCCAAAGGCATATTCTCCACCACAAGATTGTGAAAAGCCTTAAGTTCCTCACCATCTGGAAGTTGCCCCGAAAGCAGAAGATATGCCACCTCCTCGAAGCCGAAACGTTTCTCCTCGATGATGGCATTCACAATATCCGAAATCTCGTACCCGCGGAAATACAGTCTGCCGTCTATGGGCTTCAGGCTTCCATCCTCCAGTCTCTCATAACCGACCACATTGCCGATGTTTGTCAACCCCACGAGCACCCCGGTTCCATCCTCGTTGCGCAGCCCCCTCTTCACCTTCTTCTGCTTGAACAGGTCGGCATCAATCTTGGTGCTGGCCTTCATCTGGTCAGACAACTTATATATCAGATATTCACTTGCTTTCATAAATTCTCCTAACAATATTTTCAGTAAATTCCACAGTTCCGAGCGGCTTGCCGTTTTCCATCAGACGGGCGAGGTCCACTGTCGCATAACCCTGGGAGAATGACTCCTCAAGCGCCTTTTCCACCAGAGCCGCCGCCTCGTTCCATCCGATATGCTCCAACATCATAACTCCCGAAAGTACGTTGCTGCAAGGGTTTACGATATTCTTGCCTGCGATGTCAGGTGCAGTGCCGTGAGTGGCTTCGAAAATGGCATCCCCGGTGCTGTAATTGATGTTTGCTCCGGGAGCTATGCCTATGCCGCCCACCTGTGCCGCCAACTGGTCGCTGATGTAGTCTCCATTGAGGTTCAAAGTCGCAATCACGCTGTATTCCTCAGGCTTGAGCAGGGCATTCTGCAGAAAAGCATCGCATATACAGTCCTTGATGACAAGCCTGCCTGATGAGATGTAGTCCCCGAACTCCCTCTGAGCCAGTTCATAACCCCATTTCTTGAAGCCGCCCTCAGTAAATTTCATTATATTTCCCTTATGCACCAATGTAACCGAAGGCCTGTTGTGGTCCACAGCATATTGGCACGCTGCCCTCACCAGCCTCTCCGTACCCTCCTTCGACACTGGTTTCACACCGAAAGCCGAAGTCCGTGGGAAACGCACCTTGGTAACTCCCATCTCATCACGCAGGAAGGCATAGAATTTTTCAGCCTCAGGAGTGCCAGCCTCCCATTCGATGCCGGCATAAATATCCTCGGTATTCTCCCGGAATATGACCATATCAACCTTCTCGGGATGCTTCACAGGCGATTCCACGCCCTTGTACCAACGCACAGGCCTCTGGCAGACATAGAGGTCAAGTCCCTGACGCAGAGCCACATTGAGCGAACGTATTCCTCCTCCTACAGGAGTCATCAAAGGACCCTTTATACCTATATGATATTCCTTGAAAGCCTCTAAAGTCTCGTCCGGCAGATAAGTTCCGCAAGTCTCGAAAGCCTTGCCTCCCGCCAGCACCTCTTTCCAAACTATCCTGCGCTGCTCCCCATAGGCCTTTTCCACGGCAGCATCTATTATAGCAACCATCGAGGCCGTCACTTCAGGACCCACCCCGTCGCCTTTCACCAAAGGTATTGTTTTGATTTCCATATAAATTCATTTCATTGAGTTGAGTGCAGACCCGGCCCTGAACCAGGCAATCTGCTGGGCATTGTAACTGTGGACAGCGGCAAAACTCTCGGAAGTTCCGTCACTATGATGGAGGACTATCTCCACCGCCTTGCCCGGCTCAATCCCAGAGCAAAGCACATCTATGCTATCCCCTTCCCTCACTTTATCGTAATCCCGCGCATCGGAGAATGTCAGGGCCAGCACGCCCTGTTTCTTGAGATTCGTCTCGTGGATGCGGGCAAAACTCTTGGCTATCACAGCTTTAACCCCGAGAAAACGGGGTTCCATCGCGGCGTGTTCCCGACTGCTGCCCTCGCCGTAATTCTCCTCAGCAACCACCACGGACCCGCGACCCTGGTCCCTGTACTTGCGGGCCGCAGCCGAAACTGCAATTTCCTGCCCATCACAAAGCACCGCATTGGTCTTTCCGTTGAAGGCATTCACCGCGCCCATCAGCAGGTTTTCTGAAATATTCTCCAGATGCCCACGGAACCTCAGCCATGGCCCTGCCATTGAGATATGGTCCGTAGTGCATTTCCCAGCAGTCTTTATCAAAAGCCGGGCGCCCATAAAATCCTTACCGTCCCAAGCCTTGAAAGGTTCCAGTCTTTGTAACCGCTCGCTTTTCGGGTCAATAACCACTTCCGTAGCTCCCTCCAGCGCAGGTGCGATATAGCCCACAGAACACTGCGCAAAGCCCTTTTCAGGCAATTCAGGGCCATAAGGGGCAGGCACTGAATCTGTGTCGAGCCATAGTTTTCCAACAAAGGCCAGGGCCACAGCAGTCTCCGGAGAAACTATGAAAGCGTGCGTATTCGGATTACCGTCAGCCCTCTTTGCGAAATTGCGATTGAAGGAAGTGACAATACTGTTGCGTGCAAGCGGATCGTCGGTCTTGCGTTTCCACTGCCCGATGCAAGGTCCGCAGGCATTGGTCATAATCAGCGCACCGGCCCTTTTCAAAGTGTCTATGAGTCCGTCCCGCTGAGCAGTGGCATATATTCTTTCACTGCCCGGATTTATGATAAGCTGGGCTTTTGGACTTTCGCCCTTGGCAAGATAATATTCCGCCACAGAGGCAGCCCGCGCAAGGTCCTGATAGGACGAGTTGGTGCAGGATCCTATGAGTGCCACCTGCACATCCTCCGGATAACCGGTTTCCTCCAGTCTCTTCCGCACCCCGCTCATAGGGCAGGCAGCATCAGGAGTGAAAGGTCCGTTGACATAAGGTTCCAACTCGGCAAGATTGATTTCGATCAGACTGTCATAGTAGTCTTCCGGATGTGCAATCACCTCTGCATCAGCACACAAATCGGACGCGCAGGCATCTGCAAGGGCGGCCACTTCGCTTCTGTCTGTGGCCTTGAGATAGTCCCTCATCTTGCCATCATAAGGGAAGACGGAGCAAGTTGCCCCCACTTCCGCGCCCATATTGCAAATTGTGGCTTTTCCAGTGCAGGAGAGAGTGGATGCCCCCTCGCCGAAATATTCTATTATGGCATTGGTTCCACCCTTCACTGTCAGCATACCGGCCAGTTTGAGGATTACGTCCTTTGCCGAGGCCCATCCCCGCAGAGCACCGGTAAGCCTTACTCCAATGATTTTCGGAACTTTAAGCTCCCACTCCATACCTGACATCACGTCCACAGCGTCGGCACCGCCCACTCCAACGGCCAACATTCCGAGACCGCCGGCATTGGGGGTGTGCGAGTCTGTTCCGACCATCATTCCGCCCGGAAAGGCATAATTCTCCAGCACCACCTGATGAATGATTCCGGCCCCCGGTTTCCAGAAACCGATACCATAACGGGCCGCAGCAGATTGCAGAAAATCATAGACTTCCCTATTCGTCGCCTCAGCTGCAGGCAGGTCCTTCTCCACCCCGTCGCAGGCACAGATCAGATGGTCACAATGTACTGTGGAAGGCACAGCAACGGTATCCCGTCCCGCATTCATAAACTGGAGCAGAGCCATCTGGGCCGTGGCATCCTGCATCGCAACCCTGTCCGGCCTGAAAAAAGCATAGTCTTCCAGACGCTTCAATGGCCTCAGCTGCCCATCGTCGTACAAATGGGCATACAATATCTTCTCCGCGAGAGTCATCGGCCGTCCGAGCATAGCCCTTGACTTTGACACACGCTGAGAGTACCGGGCATAATGGCCCCGCAACATTTCAAAATCAAAAATCATAAAACAGCTTATTTCTGAAAATCCTTAATCCTCTGCTCCTCGCTGCGCCTGCACACCAGGATTCGACCGTCCTTCGCTGACACTATATAGCCTTCAAGTCCTTGAAGTACAACTCTTTCCGCATCTTCGGCGTGGACCACGCAATCCTTGCAGTCATAGAAGGCGACATTGCCCACAGCAGCATTCCCATCTTCATCCTTGCACAGTTTGTCGTGCAGGGAAGCCCAGTTGCCCAGGTCGCTCCAACCGAAATCCGCCGGATGTGTGAACACCCTGCCCTCTCTGGATGCAGGTTCCATCACGGCGAAATCGATGGAAATCTTTTCGCAGGCAGGGAAAATGGTCTCCACATCGCCTGTGGCTATGATTTCATCCATATCTGAGGCAATATTCGGCTTGTAAGTGGAAATCATATCAGTAATTGTCCTGACATTCCAGACGAAAATCCCGGCATTCCAAAGATAGTTGCCCCTTTCGAGATATAGTTTCGCAGTGTCCAGATCCGGTTTCTCCTTGAATTCCTTCACTGAGCAGATTTCGCCCTCCGCAACGGAGCCGGTTTCCACATAGCCATAACCTGTTTCGGGTCTTGTGGGCCTGATGCCTATGGTCACCACAGCATCCCTCTCAGCAGTGAAGTTCAACGCATTGCCTATCACCTTTCGGAATGTTTCCGGGTCCATCACTACGGCATCCGAAGGAGTCACCACCACATTTGCCTGAGGGTCCTCGTTCCTTATACTCCAGCAGGCCCAGGCTATGCAAGGAGCCGTATTGCGGGCAGCCGGCTCAGCCAGGATGTGGCTTGGATTCAGCTGCGGAAGCTGTTCCTGCAAAATCCGGACATAGTCCCTGTTGGTGACCACCCAGATATTCTCCTCCCTGGCAATACCCTTGAAACGGTCCACGGTCATCTGTATCATCGTTCGGCCGCAACCGAGGATGTCAATGAATTGTTTGGGATATTGTGAAGTACTGAGAGGCCAGAAACGGCTGCCGATGCCACCGGCCATAATGACGATATGGTTCATAACAAGCGATGTACACTACAATAATTTACAACATTTTGCAAAAATAAACATTTATCCGGATTATCCGAAACCGAAAAAGGGTCTTGCTTCATTTTTTTGATTTTAATGGAGTTTACACTATCTTTGCGGGTTATGAATAGCGCAAAAGAGGATTTCAGATTGAGGGTATTTCTGACTCTCGCCCGGGAAAAGAGTTTTTCCAAAACCGCTGCGGCTTTGGGGAAGACTCAGCCCGCCATAAGTGCCAGCCTGTCTGAATTAGAAAGGATTTACGGGCTCAAACTCATCAATAGGGATAAGAGCGGAAACGAACTCACTGAAGCCGGAAAGGTTTTCCGGGAATATGCGGAAAGGGTTGAAGGGGCCTACAGAGACCTTGCCCGGTTCTGTGAAAATGTCACCGGAGAATCTGTTGGAGGAGATTTGGCCGGACCTCAAGGGAATCTTGCCGTCGAAACTCTCAGGGGTCTTTTGCCGGCCTTGAGAAAGATGGACCTGGGACTTGCAGGCCAGATTGAAAGCCTCTTGGATGCAACTGAATAAGTCTAAAAAGATGATAATAATGAAAAGAATCTTGATTTTCATTGCGGCAATAGCAATTTCAACTGCCGCATTTGCGCAAGGAGCGCAGCAACTTCCTAACGACCCCGAGGTCAGGGTGGGCAAGTTGGACAACGGAATGACCTATTATATAAGACATAACGACAAGCCTGCACAAAGGGCAGAGTACTACCTCGCAACCCACGTGGGAGCGATTCAGGAGACACCGGACCAGGACGGACTGGCCCATTTCCTGGAGCATATGTGCTTCAACGGCACCAAGAATTTCCCGGGAAAGTCCCTGCTCAACTATCTCCAGAGCATAGGTGCCTCATTCGGCGGCAACATCAACGCATCCACAGGCGTGGAGGTGACCACCTATATGCTCAACAATATGCCGACCACCCGCGAGGGCATCATAGACACCTGCCTGCTCGTGATGCACGACTATTCGCATTTTGTGACCTGCGACCCGGTGGAAATCGACAATGAAAGAGGAGTCATCATCGAGGAGAGAAGAACACGCAGGACTGCAGACTGGAGACTCCACGAGCAGTCCCTCCCATATTATTACGGAGACAGCAAATACGCGGGCTGCACGCTCATCGGAAGCCAGGAGAACCTCGAGTCTTTCAAGCCGGAGAGCCTCACCAATTTCTACAAGACTTGGTACCGTCCTGACCTTCAAGCGCTTATCGTAGTAGGCGACATTGACGTGGACAGCATTGAGGCGAAAATCAAGAGCCTCTTTGCCGACATCCCTGCAGCGGAGAATCCAAAGCCGAAGGATGTGATTATGATACCACGCAACGAAGAACCGCTGATAGGAATACTAACGGACCCTGAGAGGAGCAACAGCAGCATCGAAATTCTCTGGAAGACCGAGGCCACTCCGATTGAGTTCAACAGCACTGATATGGGCTTCCTCACCGACCTTGCCAAAAGCATAGTCTATCAGATTATGGCAGAGAGATTTGAGGACTTGCGCAGCAAACCGGACGCACCTTTCCTCTATGCAAGTCTGGGCATAGGCAACCTCTGCGAGACCTGCGAAGTGACCCAGGTGAGCACAAGCTTCAAAGACGGCGAATATGAAAAGGCACTGCGCGCTGTCCTGACCGAGGTGGAAAGGATGAGACGCTACGGATTCACTGCTTCCGAAATCCAGAGAGCAAAGGACAATATTCTGAGTTCCTACGAAAAAGCAGTCGAGGCAGCCGACACCCGCAAAAACTCCGAGTTCGTATGGCCTCTGATATACAACTTCTTCTACAACCAATCCTTCCTCACCCCTCAGATCAGGCTTCAGCTTGCTCAGATGATGCTTACCAATCTTCCTGACGAGATTTTCAATGCGGTGGCGAAGGCCTGCATAGATGACCACAGCCTCACAATCCTCTACAAGGCACCGGCAAAAGAAGGTCTGTCTCATCCTACAGAAGAGCAGATTGCAGGCATACTTACAGAAGTGCAGGCAAGCGAAATCGAGGCTCCTGTGGAGACCGAGGTGGCATCAGAGTTTGTGGACCCGGCATCTCTCAAGGGGTCAAAGGTTACCAAAGAACTCCAGGGTCCTTGCGGCTCAACCGTATGGATGCTCAAGAACGGAGTGAAGGTGATTGTGCTCCCTACGGAATACAAAAAGGACCAGGTGATTTTCAGCCTCAGTAAGGACGGCGGAAAGACTCTCCTGAGCAATGAGGAACTCTATAGCGTGGAGGACAACATATTCACCCTCTTCAACAGGAACTGCGGAATTTCCAGATTCTCAGGTACGGAAGTGGGCAAGATGCTCTCAGGCAAGAACCTTTCAATCAACACCGAAATCAACGACATACGTCACGGATTCACAGGCCAGTCCACTCCGAAGGACCTTGAAACGGCCCTCCAGATTCTCTACCTCAATTTCGCAGATCCGCGTTTTGACGAGGAGGAATTCAACCTCGGCATCAGCCAGATAAGGGCAGTGCTCCCTAACATCATCAACCAGCCGAACTTCAAATTCCAGAACCAGATGGTCCGGAGCATCTACGGAGGCAATGAAAGAATGGTTCTCATCAATGAGGACGTGCTCGAAAAGGCAAGTCTGGCCACCTACGAGAAAATCTACAGGAGGCTCTTCTCCGATGCAGCAGGGCTGACGGCAGTCTTTGTGGGCAATATCGACCTTGAGAGCTTCAAGCCTATGTGCGAGAAGTACCTCGGTTCAATAGCCAAGGGCAAAAAGGCCACAAAATGGAATCTGAAGAACTATCCTGTGCCGGTCAAGGGTGAGGTCATCAACCATTTCACGACTGATATGCAGACTCCGAAGAACACCGTTTTCGGACAGTATTCCGCAAATATCCCTTATTCCGTCAAAGCTGAAATCACTATGGATGCCGTAAGCTACATTCTCGATATGATTTACACGGACACGCTGCGTGAGGAAGAGGGTGGAACCTATGGTGCCCAGGCTATGACGGATATAGATTATGAGCCTGTGGAGTCCGCCACACTCCAATTCTATTTTGAAACCAACCCTACTCAGTGCGACAAACTCATAGAGCTCGCAAAACAGGGCATCCGGAAACTGGCGGAGGAAGGTCCGACACAGGAACAGATGACACGCACCAACGAGTATTTCAAGAAACTCGTTTCCGAAAAGAGAATCAACAACGGATATTGGTCCAAGTGCATACTCGAAAACCTGCGTCTGGGCATAGACTACGACAAGGAGTATGAGGCTGCAGTCGGAAGTCTGAATCCGGAGGAAATCAAGGCTGCCGCACAGGCATTCCTCACCCAGGGCAATTATGTCGAAGTGGTGATGAGCCCGGACAAAGTGGCTGAAAGAGAATAATATGGCAAGTTATCTGCAAATCGAAAACATCTCGAAATCCTACGGGCCTAAAGTCCTTTTCGAGAACATAAGTTTCAATGTGAATGAGGGCGACAAAATCGCCCTCATTGCACCTAACGGAACCGGCAAGACCTCCCTGATGCGCATACTCGCCGGAAAGGACAAGAGTGACTCAGGAGGCAAGATAATGTTTCTCAAGGACATACGCATCGCATTTCTGGAACAGGAGTATGAGTTTGACCCGAAGCGGGAGATTTTCACGCAGATAATGGAGAGCAGCCGGGATTTCACCGCGGGGCTGGACCAGGAGCATCTCTGGGAATATGAGAGGAGGGTCAAACGCATTCTCACGGAATTCCGCCTCGGGGACGGCAGCAGGACTATGGAGGAACTGTCGGGAGGCGAGGTGAAAAGGGTTGCACTGACTCAGATGCTGGCCTCCGAAGCCGAGTTCCTTATAATGGACGAGCCCACGAACCATCTTGACATAGATGCCATAGAATATCTTGAGAACTATCTGAAGCGTTCCCGTTGCACGCTGCTGATGGTCACCCACGACAGGTATTTTCTGGACAGCGTATGCAATATTGTGATGGAGATGGAAAGGGGTGCAGTCTATACCTATCGCGGTGATTATGAGAACTATCTGGAGAAAAGGGATGAGCGCATATCCAACTGGAATGCCAACACCGACAAGGTGCGCAATATCCTGCGCCGCGAATTGGAATGGATACGAAGCACCCCCTGCGCCCGTTCCGGCAAGGCGAAATACAGGATTGACGCTTTCTACAAATTGAAGGACAGGTCGGAAGAGGTCATTCGTCAGAAGAGCGTTGATATGTCCGGAGTGAGCGATGGGATGAGCGGCAGCGGATTTTCCTCCGGGGCCAAACTGGCCAACCGCTTGGGCAGCAAGATTATAGACTGCAAGGATGTGAGTTTCCACTATGGTGACGAGTGTTATCTGGACCACTTTTCCTACAATTTCTCCAGGGGTGAGAAGGTGGGCATAGTGGGCAGGAACGGAGTGGGCAAAAGCACATTCATAGATTTGCTTACAGGAAACCTCGGAGGTTACACCGGCACGATTGAAAGGGGTGAGTCTGTGAAAGTGGGCTATTACTGCCAGAGCGGAATGAGTTTCGATGAGGACCAGACCGTGCTTGAGACCGTCAATGACACGAGCCTGCTCAACCGCTTTCTCTTTCCCCACGATATGCTCAACAACAAGGTTTCAAAACTCAGCGGAGGAGAAAGGCGCAGGCTCTATCTTCTGACCATACTTATGAGGCAGCCGAACCTGCTGATTCTGGACGAACCGACCAACGACCTGGACATTGTGACTCTGAATGTGCTGGAGGAATATCTCAAGGACTATCAGGGCAGTCTGGTCATAGTCTCGCACGACAGGCATTTCCTGGACAGACTTGTGGATCACCTGCTGATTTTTACCGGGAACGGCAAGGTGAAGGATTTCATAGGAGGCTACAGCGAGTACCGGGAATACATCAAGGCACTTGAGGCTGCGGAGAAATCCCAGCTTCGGGCAGCGGAGGCGGCATCTAAACCTGTGCAAAAACAGGAGAAGGTGACAAAGAAGAAACTCACTTGGAAAGAACAGAAGGAACTGGAGGCTCTGGAGGCCGATCTGGACAAGCTCGGAGCAGAAAAGAAGAGCCTTGAGGAACTGCTCAGCAATCCGGGGTCGGATATGGAACAGACTCTCAAGGCTTCAGAACGTATAGGCGGACTGCTTACAGAAATTGACGAAAAGGAACTCCGCCTTCTGGAACTCTATGAGAAGCAATCCTGACGCCCCGGTCGATTGAACTAATTGCGTCGGGAAGCGATACCTATATAATAGAACAAGGTTGCGAGGGAACCGATAGCTGCAATCACATAGGTGTAGGCAGCCCATTTGAGGGCATCCACAGCCATAGGTCTTTCCGCATCAGTCACCACACCCGTATTGCTCAACCAGGCCACAGCCCTCTGGCTGGCGTTGATTTCGCAAGGAAGGGTTACAAAACTGAATAAAGTAGTCATTGCAAAGAGCACTATTCCCACCCAAATGAGCATAGGGAATACATTTATCAGGAGAACACCCGCAAGCAGCACCCACTGCACAGTCATATTGCAGAAATTGACCACCGGAACCAATGCCGTACGCAGCCTGACTGGAGCATAGCCCTGAGCGTGCTGCACAACATGTCCGCATTCGTGGGCCGCCACTGCCGCAGCAGCGATGGAACTGCTTGAATAAACCGCACGGCTGAGGTTGACCGTCATTGAGCGTGGGTCGAAATGGTCCGTCAGGAAGCCTTCGGTCTCACGCACTTTGACATTGTGTATGCCATAATATTCCAGCATACGGACTGCAACTTCAGCCCCTGTCATTCTGCCGGAATTCGAAATCTCAGAATATTTCCGGAATTTGTTTTCGAGCACCTGCTGCACCGCAAAGCTGAGCAGCATCACTGCAAACATTATAACCCAAATAGACATAATTCTTTTTATCAAATTCAACTTTCACTGCATCCCTATCAGCGCTTACAGCATTATTGCCCCTGCAACTTTGTCTGCCTGAGCCTGACCCCGCAAAAGAGACACGATTGCAAGTCCGAATGCAATCGCGTGACCCGCGCCGCGGGATGTTACCATATTTCTATCAATAACTACGCCATTCTTAACGTCCACCTGGGCCCCTTTTTCAATCAAGGCCTGCTCAAAACCCTGATAACAGCACATTTTCCTGTCTGCGATGCCGTCCAGCTTGCCCAGAACCACACTTGGAGCTGCGCAGATTGCAGCCACATTGCCTCCCCTGCCGAAATGTTTCTGGAGAATGTCCATAAGTTCAGTCTTTTCTGCCAGATTGACTGAACCCGGCATCCCTCCCGGAAAAATCAGAATGTCATCCGCACGCAGTTCCTCGACAGCGATTCCGGACTTGAATTCATCCCATACAATATCCGCGTAAACCTGGATTCCGTGGGAGCTTGAAACCAAGCGCTCCTGACTGATAGAGACTGTTGTAAGGGGGATTCCGGCTCTTGAAATCATATCTGCCGGTGCCATAGCTTCGACTATTTCGAATCCTTCGGCCAAAAAAAGATAATTCATATTCTCAAGTTGTATGATTTGTCTATACTCCGTTGTATTATGCCCAAAAACATTAGGCAGGTATTTCGCAAAAATAGCAAAAAAGTCGTACTTTTGCACTCCTTTTCAAATTTGAATGCAATGTTCGGAGAAAATGATTTTTCACGACTTGAACTGGACCTGTCCGGATGTCGTGACAACTACAAATATTTCAGGGGACTGCTCAAGCCCCAAACCAAAATGCTGGTGCTGGTCAAGGCCAATGCCTACGGGCACGGTGCCGTGGAATTTGCGAAAATGATGACTGAGGCCGGAGCCGACTATCTTGCAGTGGCTTATCCGGTCGAGGGAATGGAATTGAGGGAAGCAGGGATTCACAAACCCATACTCGTGCTTACTGCCGGGACAGACTTCTTCAATGAAATCATCGACAACAATCTGGAACCCAGCATCCCGAATACAAGTGCTTTGGACATTCTGTGCAAGACATTGGAAGAACGGGACATACGCAATTTCCCCATACATATCAAGCTGGACACCGGCATGCACCGTCTGGGCTTTATGACTTCGGAGCTTGCAGAACTCGAGGACTACCTCTCCAAGACCGACAGGGTGAGGGTAAAGTCAATTTTTTCCCACCTTGCAGCCTCCGATGAGCCGGACAACGACGATTTCACCCTGGGGCAGATTGAGCTGTTTCAACAGAATGCCGGGGCTCTTTCCGACTCGCTTGGCTACAAGCCTATGTGGCACATTCTGAATTCGGCAGGCATAGAGAGATTCCCTCAGTACCAGTTCGATATGGTGCGTCTGGGCATAGGGATTTACGGCATCAGCGCACTGCCCGGGGTAAAACTTGCACCGGTGGCTTCTCTCAAGTGCAAGATATTGCAAATTAAGCATTTGAAACCGGAAGACGGCACGGTGGGCTACGGCAGGCACGGGAAGATTGCTGCGGGAGGGACAGTCACTGCCACTATTCCTGTGGGCTATGCGGACGGTATCGACAGGCTCCTGGGCTGCGGAAGGGCATCATTCCTGCTGAACGGGAAAAGAGTGCCGACCATAGGGAATATTTGTATGGATATGTGTATGCTGGACATCACCGGAGTGGAGGCAAAGGTGGGAGATACTGTAACCATATTCGGGAAAGAGCCGACAATTTCAGAACTTGCTGAAATCCTGGGGACTATTCCTTACGAGATTCTGACTTCCGTGCCGCGACGCATTGAACGTGTGGTTATACCATGATTTATTTATACTTGCAGAGATTTGCCCGGAGAATCATAAAAAAGCCGGAACCTGCTGATAGGACTAATACGTTTTGCGTTCCCGCGTGTTAACATAAAGTCTAATTATCAGACAATTAAAAACCATATATTTATGTTCATAAAAACAATTTCCGTACTTTCAGCCCTTTGCATCTGCGCCGGGCTTTTTGCCAAAGACTATAATCTGCTCTCACCTGACGGCAAAATTTCTGTCACAGTTTCCACAGCAGAGGAAATCACCTGGACAATGAGCGTGGATGGAAGGCAGATAATCACCCCTTCGCCAATATCCTACAAACTTGCAGACGGCAGCATCTGGGGCGGCAAAGTGAAAGCTTCAAAAGTAAAGAGAGGCAGCGCAGACGAAGTGCTTGATGCCGTATTGTACCGCAACTCGAAAGTGACAGACCGTCACAACAGCCTCAAACTTGATTTCAAAGGCGGATGGTCTCTGGAATTCCGGGCATATAATGACGGTGTCGCATACCGTTTTGCCTCCTCAAGGAAAGAGGGAGTCATCATCGAAAGCGAACAGATGGTGGTGAATTTTGCAGACGACTACAGATGCTTTGCCCCTTATGTGAGAGGCAGTGCCGATGGAGACATAACTTCCCAGTATTTCAATTCCTTCGAGAATCTCTACACGGAGTGCAAACTTTCCGGACTCAATCCGGGCAGGCTCTCCTTCACCCCTTTGCTTGTCGATGCCGGTGAAGGGCTGAAAGTCTGCATAAGCGAAGTCAATATCGACTCCTTCCCTGGCCTCTTCCTCCTCAACCCGAATTCTGGCACATCTCTCAAGGGCGTGCAGGCCCAGTATCCGAAAACACAGGCTGCCGGAGGCTACAACAACATCCAGCTTATGGTATCCGAGCGCGAAAATTACATCGCAAAGACAGAAGGGGCAAGGGCTTTCCCGTGGAGACTTTTCGTAGTGGGCAGCGACCTCACAGTTGCCGAAAGCGATCTCACCTGGCTGCTGGCAGAGCCTTCCAAAGTGGAGGACACATCCTGGATAAAGCCGGGCAAAGTGGCTTGGGACTGGTGGAACGACTGGAACATCAAGGGCGTGGATTTCAAGGCCGGAATCAACACTCAGACATATAAATATTATATCGATTTCGCCGCAGCCAACGGTATTGAATATGTCATTATGGACGACGGCTGGGCTGCAGGCAAGGGTGAGGACCTGATGGTGCTGAATCCCGAAATCGACCTCGAAGGCATAGTGAAGTATGCCGAGGCGAAGGGTGTCGATATCATTCTTTGGGCAGGTTTCCTGGCATTTCAGAAGGATATGGAGAATATCTGCCGCCATTATGCCGAGATGGGCGTGAAGGGCTTCAAAGTGGACTTCCTCGACAGGGACGACCAGTATATGACGGAATTCGAATACGATTGCGCGGAGATTGCAGCCAAGTATCATCTGGTTATCGATATGCACGGCACACACAAGCCTGCGGGCATCACGAGGACCTGGCCTAACGTGCTGAACTATGAGGGCGTACACGGATTGGAAACTGTGAAATGGACAGCTAAGGATAAGGACCAGGTGCACTACGACGTGACCATTCCTTTCACTCGCCAGATTGCAGGGCCTATGGACTACACTCAGGGAGCTATGCGCAATGCCACTTATTCCAATTTTACACCTGTGTACAACGAGCCTATGAGCCAGGGTACGCGGTGCCACCAGCTGGGCTTGTATATGGTGCTGGATTCTCCGCTCAATATGCTCTGCGACACTCCGAGCAACTATATGGACAATCAGGAGTGCTGCGATTTCATTAGCAGGATTCCTACGGTCTGGGATGAGACGAGGTTCATTGACGGCAAGGTCGGAGAGTATGTGGTGGCCGCACGCCGAAGCGGGGACGACTGGTATGTCGGAGGTATCACCGACTGGACCCCACGGGATGTCGAACTGGATTTGTCTTTCCTTGGAGAGACTGAATATGAGATGCTTATCTTCAAGGACGGGATGAATGCGGACAGGATTGCCTGTGACTACAAGGTTGAGAAAGGGGCAATCAACGGAGCCGGATGCCTTAAGATTCACCTTGCTCCGGGAGGCGGATTTGCCGTGAAATTCATCAGGAAATAAGGATTCGGACATAATTGTATTCAGGAGCAAAAATGAACTTTTTGCTCCTTTTCTTGCATATAAAGAGGTAAATGCATACCTTCGCTATGGTTGTAGTGGATATGAAAAGGGTATTTACATTGTTATTGTCCCTGGTTTTTGCGATGGGACTATATGCAGCGCCTCGGGTTTTCAGCATTGCAGGTGCGGTTGTGGATGCCGCTTCAGGAGAGCCGGTGGCCGGTGCGGCAGTACAGCTCGGCTCCGATTATCTATGGACAATCACAGATGCAAAAGGGCGGTTCCATTTTGAAAACGTATATCAGGGCAAATATTCCGCAGAAGCATCCTGCCTCGGATATGTGAGCCAATCCATTGAAATAGACCTTATTAAAAACCTGGACTCACTGACCTTCCGGCTACACCCGAATTCCCTCGCCCTTGAGGAAGTGACAGTCATAGCCCAAAGGCCCAAAGACGGCTTGAACACCTCCCGCAACATAGGCCGAGATGCGCTGGACCATCTGCAGATGTCCAATATGTCCGACATAGCCGCCCTGCTTCCGGGAGGGAAAACAGTCAATCCCGACCTCACCTCCAACAACATCCTGTCTCTCAGGGACGGAGGACAGAGCATAGGCAACGCAGCCTTCGGCACGGCGGTGGAAATCGATGGAGTACGTTTCGGCAACAATGCTTCCCTCAATGAACCCTCAGGAGTCGGCACCAGGAGCGTGGCAGTGGAGAACATCGAATCCATAGAAGTCGTGACCGGGGTCCCGTCAGCAGAATACGGCGATTTGTCCAGCGGATTGATCAAGATAAACACCAAGAAAGGACGCACTCCGGTCAATATCACATTGTCCGTAAACCCGAGGACCTGGCAGATATCCGCCTCCAAGGGCATAGACCTGCAGAAGGAAAACGGAGTGCTGAATGTCAGCGGCGAATGGGCAAGAGCAGTGAAGAAACTCACCTCACCTTACGAATCCTACACAAGGGGCAATTTAGGTCTCACCTACAGCAACACCTTCCGCAAGGTGCTCCGTCTTGAGGCCGGCATCAACGGAAACATAGGAGGAATGAACAGCAAGGACGACCCCGATGCCTACAAGGGAGAGTATCAGAAAGCGCGCGAAAATGTCCTGATGGCAAATGCGAAACTCACCTGGCTGCTCAACAAGCCTTGGATAACCAACCTCCAGGCAGATGCGTCAGTCAATTTCGTGGACAACCTCTCCCTCTACCACAAATACGAATCCCGCAGTTCGGTACAACCTTCGGTTCACTCTGAAAAAGAAGGCTACTATCTGGCAGACCGGCTCCCCCTCAGCTATTTCTCAGACCAGGTCGTGGATTCCAAAGAACTCGATTTCGCAGCTTCTCTCAAATACAATTGGCACCGCAGATGGAATGAAGTCAAATCTTCGCTCAAGGCGGGTGTGCAATGGAAGGCCAACGGCAATGTAGGACAGGGAGAATACTATATGGACCCGTCACTTGCTCCTACCGGCTACCGGCCGAGGCCCTACTCCGACTATCCCTTTATGCATAATCTTGCAGTCTATGCGGAAGAGCTCCTGACCGTGCCGGTGGGGAAAACCAGTCTGGAACTGATGGCGGGGCTCAGGCTTGAGAACGTGTTCATACGCAACTCCGTCTATAAGCACAAGACCACACTCTCCCCTCGTCTCAACCTCAAATGGAACTTCGGTGAAAATGTTTCCCTGCGCGGCGGATGGGGCGTGACCGAAAAGTTGCCGTCCTACTATGTGCTCTACCCCAAACAGGAATACAGGGACATACTCACCTTCGGATTCTCGCACGGTGATTCCGTCTCCTATATATATTATACCCAACCATATAAACTCACCACCAATCCCGATTTGAAGTGGCAGAAGAACTACAATTCGGAAATCGGTCTGGATGCTTCCTTCTGCGGGATGAAAGTCTCCCTTGCCGGATTCTATAACATCACCCGAGGATGCTACAACTACCTCAGTGTCTATACGCCTTTCTCCTACAACATACTCAGGCAGCCAGACGGTTACACCATGCCTTCCGAAGCCTCCATCAAAGTGGACAGCCAGACAGGAGAGGTATTCATCAAGGGCACGGAAGAGGACTATTGGACCCCGATGGAATTGAAAGTCACAGACAGGACATTCGTGAAGTCGCAACAGCAGAACAACGGAGCTGACATAAAGAGGGCCGGACTGGAGATGACAATGGATTTTCCGGAAATAAGGCCCATACGCACCACATTCAGGCTGGACGCATCCTACACCTGGACCGGATATGTCAATGAGCAGCTTTCCTATTACTACCTCAACGGAAGGTCGCACACTTCCCTGCCGGACAGGTCCTACCAGTATGTGGGAATATATGCCAACGGGGGCAGCAGCAATGCAGTATCAAACGGTAAAATCACACATTCGCTCGATGCGAACCTCACTGCCATCACCCACATACCCCGCGTCAGGCTCATTATCACCTGCAGGCTTGAGATGGCCCTGCTACGACTCAGCCGCAACCTTTCAGAGTATAATGGAGCAACTTATGCCTACAACTGCAGCGAAGACGATACAGTCCCGACAGGTGGAGACATCTACCGGGGCGACAGTTACACAGCAGTATGGCCCGTCGCCTATATGGACCTTGAAGGCAATGTTCACCCTTTCACGGCAGCTGAGGCGGAAAACCCTGATTTTCAAAGCCTGATTCTGAGATCTTCCAATGCCTACACCTTTGCTCAGGACGGCTACGGAGCATATATGAGCGCCAACATAAGCGTAACCAAGGAAATAGGTGACCACGTGTCGGTGTCCTTCTTCGCCAACAACTTCACCAATTCGAGGATGGCGGTCAAGTCAATGGCGACAGGAGTCAGCGCAATATTCACCCCGTCATTCTACTATGGTCTCACCTGCCGTCTTAAATTCTGAAATGATGATGAAGAAATTCACATATATGCTCCTTGCGCTGATTGTCACTTCGTCCTGCCTGAATCTGGACAGGTTCAATCCGTATTCCGATGATATTCATAGTCTTACAATATCGCTCAGCCTTGAAGACGGGACTGCAGCAGCCGGAGTCAGCATAAACGTGGAAGACATAATGAACGGGAACAGTTTCACAGGTGAGTCTGATGAGAAAGGAAGGGCTGTATTCTCCCTTGTCAACGGTCTTTACCGCATACGGGTCAATTGCAAAATCGGACAAGTGCTTTACAACGGGACACTTGACAGAGTAAGGCTGTCCGGACAGGAGGAAAACAAATCTCTGGTTTTGTCCAAGGTGGTGCTGAGCGATTTGGTAATCAAGGAAATATATTGCGGAGGTTGCAAGAAATTACCTCAAGAAGGGGATTATCAATGTGACAAATACATCATCATCCACAACAATTCCGCAGAGACAGTCCATCTGGACAGTCTGTGCCTGGGGATGTACTCTCCCTACAACTCCAACGCCAACAATCCTTGGGTAAGCAAAGACCCGGAAGGCAATATCGTCTATAAGGACTTTGTGCCGGCAGCCGATGCAATATGGCAATTCCCCGGAGACGGCAGCAAATTCCCTCTCGAACCGGGGCAGGATGCCGTTATCGCAGTGAACGGAGCAATAGACCACAGTGCCCAGTACCCTCTGTCTGTCAATCTCAACAATGAAGATTATTTTGTCTGCTACAATACCACCTATTTCCCCAACACTTCTTACCATCCGGCTCCGGGGGACAAAATACGTCAGGACCACATACTTGAGGTGGTGGTGAAGACCGGAATCGGCAATGCATATCCCCTTTCAATCAACTCGCCGGCGGTATTCCTGTTCAAAAGCAAGGGAATGAGCGCCAAGGAATTTACCCAGCTTCCGGAAAGCATACAGTATATTCCAGGTTCGACATCCCTGAAAGTGGCCTGCGTTCCTATAGATTGGGTAATAGATGCAGTGGAGGTGTTCAACGGACAGTCTTCGGCCAATATGAAAAGGGTTGCTCCTGTGCTGGATGCCGGTTATGTAAAGCTGGAAGGCAGTTATATGGGCCACTCGCTCGTGAGGAAAAAAGATGAGGAAAAGAGTGCGGAAGCCGGCTACGAAGTGCTCCTGGATACAAACAATTCGTCGGAAGATTTTTACGAATCGGAGACAGCTCTGCTCCACAACGCCGGGGAGGGCGGAGGCAATGAATAAGAGATTTTACATAACGGCTATGGTTCTGGTGAGCCTTGTCGCCTGTTGGGGAAACACAGCCGCTGCCCAGGACTTTGAAACCGTGTCGGGGAGAAATCTCTGGAACTCGGGAGACAATGTTACCGGCATTGCCCAGGACAGCACAAGTGTTTCATACGCAGAGCTTTACGCAGGAGGAAAGTCCGGAGGTTTCCACAGTTATGGTGATGCATCCTCATTCTGGAAAGCCGGAGCTGTCGCAGAATCAATACTTCACACCGGGAAATTTTCATTCACAGGGAAGTTTGCATTCGAACAGTGGCAGGGAAAGGATATGTACGGTTCCATATTCCTGCAGCCGGGCTTCTACCCCATTGACGTGCTTGAGTTTACCCCAGGAGTGAAGTCTATGCAGAAATACATTGTCAATGGAGGTCTTTCCTACAATCTGGACAAGTGCTGGAGACTGGGAGTGGCTGTGGATTTCGATGCAACGAACCTCGCAAAGCGCAAGGACCTCAGATATACCGATTACAGGCTTGACGTGAGCATACGACCTGCCTTTATGTGGCACAATGGAGATTGGGCTGCAGGAGTCAGCGCAGTGCTCGGCAAGAACAGTGAGACAGCCGCTGCGGAGGTGGTGGGCACGGTGGAATCCACCTATTATGCCTTCATCGACAAAGGTCTTATGTATGGCCGTTATGAGAGTTGGGAAGGCAGCGGAATCCACCTGAGCGAGGCCGGAGTCAGCGGCTTGCCTCTCAGGGAGGTATTCTCCGGAATTGCCGTTCAGATGTCCTGGAAAGGCCTTTTTGCACAACTCGGCTATGAGAGGAGCTTCGGAAAGGCCGGAGAAAAAGATTACATCTGGTTTGAGTTTCCTGCCGACAGGGTGCACGGAAACATATCCGGCAGAATAAACTCAGGCAATGGAGAGCATTTCCTGCGGCTGGAGTTCAGCAACAGATACCTCAGCAACACCGAACACATACTTGAGAAAAAGACTGAAAACGGTGTGCCTGTGGTCGAGAGGCAGGCCTCCAACGTTATTCTGCGCAGGAACAGCCTTGAATTTCACCCCGAATATGAATACAGGAGTGATTTCTGGGAATTGAAATGGACAGCGGACGGGCTATGGCATCGCGGTATTGGTTCTCAGCTGTATCCTCTTGCAGTTCAGCAGGATATGGTGAATTGCAGAACAGCAATCAAGGCGGTGATTCATCCGTGGATTTTCGATGTGGGAGCTGAAATCAGGGCCGGCAAGGGACTGCTGAGGGAAAGGAGCCGGGCAGTAGAAAGTGCGGAAGGCAAGATTCCGGACAGGATTGAGAGCCACTACGACTGGACTGCGGCATACGTCAGGACCCCGTGGATGGGCGGGAGTTTATTCCTCAGGTGCCGGTTCTGGAAGGGTATGTATGTGAAGGCTGAAGCGGGAGCGGATTGTGCATTGCTCAGGAGCCTGCCTTTCGGGCACCTCAGATGGGGTGGAAACATAGTTTTGGGATTGACACTTTGAGAATTTTTAATACCTTTGGGGCTCAAACGAAACGGGAAAATGAACCATCAAATCAATTTCATAAGCGCAGACGAAGCCGTGAAGGTGGTCAAATCAGGCGACCACATCCACTTGAGCAGCGTTGCCAGTGCGCCACAAGTGCTCATCCAGGCACTTTGCAGGCGTGCCGATGCAGGAGAAATCCGGGATATACGCATACACCACCTCCACACCGAAGGTCCTGCCCCTTACACCGATGCCAAATACGAAGGCATATTCTTCCATCAGGGCTTTTTCATCGGGGCAAACGCGCGTCCCGGAGTGCAGTCCGGATATGCCGACTACATTCCGGTCTTCCTGAGCGAGACCCAGAAACTCTACCGCTGCGGTGCCCTGCCCTGCGATGTTGCGATGATACAGGTGTGCCCTCCCGACAAACACGGATTCGTATCCCTCGGGACCTCTGTGGACGCGACTCTTGCCGCCATCGAATGTGCCAAGACAGTGATTGCCGTAGTGAATCCCAATGTGCCGCGGGCGTGGGGTCAGGCTATGATTCCGCTGTCTGCCATTGACCTTTTCGTAAGCGACGACACTCCTCTCATCCAGTGCAATTTCAGCGAGCCTGATGAAATAGAGAAGGCCATAGGGCGCAACTGTGCGGAACTGATTGAAGACGGAGCCTGCCTGCAGCTCGGGATCGGGGCTCTTCCGAATGCCGTTCTGGCGCAGTTGGGCAGCCACAAAGACTTGGGAATCCACACCGAGATGTTTGCCGACGGGGTGCTCCGCCTGGTGGAAAAGGGAGTCATCACCGGACGCAACAAGGTCACGGACCGCTACAAAATTGCCTCAACCTTCCTGATGGGCAGCAAGGAGGTCTATGATTTCATAGACGACAACCCTATGGTGGTGATGATGGACGTGGGTTACACCAACGACCCCGCTGTCATCTCCCGCAACCCGAAAATGACAGCCATCAATTCAGCCGTGTCCATAGACCTCACAGGTCAGGTGAATGCGGACTCCATAGGAATGAAATTCTACTCCGGTGTGGGCGGACAATGCGATTTCGTCTATGGTGCATCGCTTTCCGAAGGGGGCAAGGCCATAATTGCAATGCCATCGACAACAAAAAAGGGTCAGAGCAAAATCTGCCCCACAGTGCTTGACGGAGCCGGAATCGTAACAACCAGGGCCCACGTACATTGGGTGGTGACAGAATATGGAGCCGTGGACCTTTACGGCAAGTCCCTGCAGGAGAGAGCGAAACTGCTCACCTCCATTGCCCATCCGGACCACCGCAATGCCCTTGACGAGGCTGCTTACAAACGCTTTGGGCCGCATTACCATAATTTCAGCATATAGATTCCCGGAGTCTTCAGTCTTCAGAAGACAGTATGTCCATAAGCTCAGTATTCAGCCAAATTGATTCCTTCCCGATTTTAGTTTTGGCAAGAAGCCCCAATTCCTCCAATTCAGTCAGATATTTCTTTGCAGTGTTGACACTTTTTATCTTTTCCGACAACAGATTCCTTGGTCGGATATAAGGCTGCTCGAAAAGTTTTGGAATTTCAATCTTGGCAACAGAAGGTTTGTTGCTCCTGACGAGTTCATCTGTCATTGCCATCAGGGAGCGTATTCTGTTGATTTTGAATATTGTGTACTCTGATGTTTGAATGACTGTCTCCAATATGAACAATATCCAGTCTTTCCAATTCCTCGTGCCGGTAACATTGCTGAGAGCGTAATAATATTGGTCCTTGTTCTCCAGAATGAAAGCACTTCAACTGTCAAATATAGCAATTTTTTGACACGTTCTGCTATCGTCTGTCATTTTTTCCAATATCTTGGAAAATTTGAGAAGGTGCATTTCATCAGGCACTTCCAGTAGCCGGACGGAGCTTTGCAGTCATTGCCGCTCTTATCCGTTGCAATCATTACGACGAACGGTATGAAAATTTCTTATAAAAAAGTGACATAGGAGCGAAATAAATTTATAAGTTTATAAATAAAGAAAAAAACGACATCACTTTTTCATAAATTGCACTTTTCCCAAATTTTTGTATATATGTTTGTGGTTCGATTTTTAAAAAAGAAATGTCGACCATGAAAACAAACAGCCAAACAAAACAATTGGTCAACAAACAAATTTTTGTTGACCTGCGTCAGGACCCGGGCTTCAAGGCAGTCTTTGCTGACATAAACAACAAGAGCCTCTTAATTGAACTATTGAATGAAATCCTGCCTGAGAATGCGCAGATCAAAGACATCATCAAGTATCTGGACAGGGAACAGATAGTCAAGACTGCCTACAGCAAGAGTACACTATGGTTGAAGAATCCACAAAAATTTTTGCTCCTTCTACCATTTTGTGTATCTTCGCACAACTGCCACGTTTCAAGCTCGAACTTTCAGAATGTAAGACACGAAGAGACTTCCTGTTCTACTGGTTCAAGTACAGCTGGTCCTATGAGTCTATACCTGAAGCTCTTGAAGATGTGCCACTTATTAAAGACGTTGTGGAGGCCAGTTGGATTGCCGGTTTTTCACAAGAGAAACTTGAAAATTACGAAATGGATATGAAAACAGAACTGGACTATAGATGGGAACTCAAACAGGAACGGCTCGAAGGTCGCGAAGAAGGACGTATGGAAGGACGTGAAGAAGGACGTGAAGAGGGACGTGAAGAAGGCGTAAAAATGAAAGCTTTTGAAACTGCCAGAAAGATGCTGGCAGATGGCTTGTCTATAGATTTAATCGCCAAGTACACCGGCTTGTCATTTGAGGCGGTGCAGGCGCTTTGATCTGCGCAATAGGGTACTATAATTTTAGAAATATGTCACATACGGCTCAGGCCGAGTGTCCAGATTTTTGAACTATTATGATAAGTTTGACAGCAACTGGTTCGAGGTTGCTGTCAAACTTGTTTTTATGCACGGTCTGGATTCAGTTGTAAACAGGGTTTACAGTCTGGAAATTTCTCAAACTAGACAGAGACAACACCGTTATGGCATTGTCTCCGTTATGAACACCGAGGGGAAGTGGATCACCGCAAGGTAGCGGTCGGTGCTACTCGACTACTGAGTTATCCCCCAATAACACGATAGTGAGAACGCACCTTGACTGTTTTGTCATTGACAACCCGCTTGTGCGACTTGACCTTGACAATCTTGGCAGTGTCGACTTCAACTTGAAATCTCACTGTGACAGCAAGTTTTTGTTTCATAGTAATACAATATATTGGGACAACGTTATCCCGTTTATTAGGAAAAGTGGAAACAAACTCGGGTTACATGAGAGTACATCCCTCGGCTTTAGTATCCTTTAAGAAAAGAAAAAGGCATTCAGTAGTGGGGCTGAATACCTAATTCGTTTTCCTAATATAGCCTTTCGGCTAAACATTGTATTACTACGCCACAAATATACGGACTTTTTCGATTTCCACAAACTTTTGCAGCTAAATTTAAGGATGGTATCATTGGCTACAAAGAATCACTCATTTTTAATGATGGGCGTGTCATCCTTGTAGAATGACTGTGTGGAAGATTTACAGACTGTCGGACCATTTGAAGCCTGCCTCAATTACCGAACCTGTCAATGACGAATAAGAGCCAGACAGGGGCGACCCTGTCTGGCTCTTATTCATTGCTCCGTCGGTTGTTACTGTTGCTGTGGGCTCTTCACCCCGTCGCCACCGACGGATGGGAGTCAATTGTTTCCAATGAATTCAATCTTTGACAATTGAACATATCCATTACTCTTAGAGCTAGAAACGCTTACATTAAGTATTAATTTATAATAACAATTTGCCGGATAATCTGCTTCAAACTTAACAGTAGAACTAGCTGCAAATTTTCCTACGGCCTCCTTACTGTTGCTGAAATCAGCAGAAGTCGAATAAACAATCTTGCAAGAATTGACTTTTATCGAAGAGGCTTCCCCAAATGTTACATCAATTGAAGTTAACGCTTTAGAGAATGCTGTTTTAGTATAAGCAGCCCTATCCACATTTGTAATTGACTTACCACCCATTCTCCAAGGATTAATTTGGGTATTACCGGTAACATTCCAGGTTATACCGTCAGATTTAATATCGCAATTGCCAGTATAGCTGTTATTTGTTCCTTGTAAAGTACCAGTCGCATCCAATGTGTATAATACAGTTGGTTCTCCACCAGTAGAACCGCCAGAAGTGGTAGTTCCAGTGGCTGTTGCAGCATCGGAGTCTGTGTAGTTGGTGCCGTCACCGATGGCTTTGACATACAGAGTATGAGAAGTGTTGGCTTGAAGGTCTGTCCAGGTGTAGCTGGTTTCGGTCTGTGTAGAGCCATAAGACTTGCCACCGTCTGTGCTCACCTGATAACCACTTGCATTGGCAACTGCAGCCCAAGAGAAGGTAAGGCTGGTCGCAGTCTTGGCTGTGCAACTCACTGAAGGAGTAGCCAGTTTCACAGGATCAGAACCGCCTGCGGAAGAGCCGGACTGTTCAACAAAGAAGCCGAAAGTTTGATCCTTGATATTTTCTGCGTCATAAGCAGTATAGCACCTCCAATCTGCATTATTGTAAACTCCAAGATATCTCGAAGTACCAACATGCTGTAAATAATTGTTAGTATAAGTAAATGTCTTATTAGTATTGGTGCCGACTCTAACACCGTTATTGGTTGACGTGCAATACAACCAAGACGTCATTTCGCTGGATGTATAGAATATCTTGTTAGACTCATTTACTCCGACATACCATACGATATCGCTTTCTGGAATTTTTTCTAACTTATCTCCAGTAACAGTTACAGATTTTGCAGTTGGAGCTTTACTTGTACCATTACCATTAGTCATAGCGTAGGTAGTACCACTTTTTCTGACAATAACAACCTTATCTCCAGCCTTAAGATTTGCAAAAGAAGTAGACACCCACTCGGCTGCTCCTACCGGCTTGTCTTCAGTAGTCACAGAAACTGCTGCCGAGTATTCAGACTCAATATAGTTCTCAACATCTGTAGTTGTAGCCTTTACCTTAACTGAATATGTTGTAGAATAATCAAGGCCTGAAACTGCAAGAGGAGAAGTGCTTGATGTCTTAACAATGTCCTCTTTTCCTTCAGAGCTGAGAACAACCTCATATCCGGAAGCATTCTCAACGGAACCCCAAGAAACATTCACCTTGTTAGGGGTTTCAGAATCCACACTTGCAGATACGTTTGCAGGAGTAGAAAGCGTGGTTCGGGTGTCAACGAATGATTCCAAAACAAGGTCATCAACAAGAGCAGCGGCACTTCCTACAATCTGAATATCTATAGAAGTCGCCTCTGAACTTACATTAAAAACATTGGCGTTAACCGTATCAAATGTCCCAGTCTCAGCAGTAGATGTTCCAACTTTCGTCCAAACATCAGAAGAACTCTCCTTGTAGTTGATTGTAATAGTAGCTGAACCCGAATTAGTCTTTGCCTGATATGAGAATTTCAATGCCGTCTCACCACTAATCTTTATGTTGCTGATAATCAGATTGTCATTTGCACCCGAAAGATACAGATATGGATTGGTGCTTGAATGACCATTGTTATTAAAACGCAAATTAGTATTCTTACTACTATATGTATAGGCAAGTGCTTCCGTCACACCCGTGCCTGATGCACCTGTTACAGAAGGCTGAAGTTGAGTTTCTTTAGTTTCAACATTATCAAATCCCTCCACAAAGATTCTGGTCTCAGCAGTCTTTGCTGTATAATTGCCTTCCCCTATGGTAAGATTGATTACCGCCATCTGGCTCTGAGGGAAAACTAAATCCTTTGAAAGGGTGACCTCTTTAGAGAATGTGTAGTTATCGGTCTCCCCAGAGAAAGTAACTACAGAACCTGAGGCGACAGTGGTAGGATTTACAACAAGCCATACAGTATTCTCCAAACCTTCCTCTCCTCCAAATACAGGATTATCTTTCGTATAATTTGCAACAACAGACTCATTTTTCGTATTCCACTGGGAAATGCTTGCGGTAGAGAGATCCACAGCAGCACTACCTGTAAGGGTTGCAGGTGCACTAAGAGTGAACGAAGTCACTTTTTCGCTATTGAGAGCATCTACGCCTTTGAGATTTACCTTTACAATTGAGAAGATTCGTTTGAAATACAAGTCCTTGATTGCTACAGTCCCATTCTCCGCCGTATAATCACAAGGCCTTGCTACCAACACATCGCATGCCTCATCAATGGTCAGACTGCTTGGAGATTGAATCTCTGACAAATTTATACCTACTGTACCATCTGTGTATCCTTTCTCAAATGCATCGGCAGGGCTGAAAGAAAGGAACGTGCCTTCTGTCAGGCCAGTAGGAACTGTTCCTTCAAATTTTGCAGTCGTTCCGGTTTCAGTTGTATTCGATAACGTAGCTGTAGTGGAAGATGTCTTGTCAGAAATAGTTCCGATGAAGATTGCAAGTTCGTCTCCATTGGTCCACTTCGGAGTATATGTTCCGTCAAGATTATTATAAATAAAGGACTTTACAGGAGTATTCTCCGCAGTCTTTATGATAAAGTGCAATTCTGGTTGAGAAACAGATGCGTCCACATTTTGTTCTTTTGTACAAGAAACCGCAGAGATTACGGTCAACGCAGCCAATGCTGCAGATTTAATCAAGAAATTTTTCATAGCAGCATAAGATTAAAGGTCATACGAATAATCCTTATTTTCAGTAAGTTCTGATCCGGCCTCATTTGCTTCGCCGAAGTTACTCTGAGCAAACCCCTGCTCAATGTGGAGCACCTCTTCAAGTACCAGAGGCGACTCATAGGTTGAAATTTTTGTTTTCTTGTTCATTGTTTTAATTATTTAGTTGTTCAACAATAATCAAAAGAAGGGGGCTGTTCGGACTCACCCGGCGATTCTCATCGACGTACCCCCTCGTGTTACCTATCAAAATTGATTATGTTGTCCGTTTATCTCAATTCTCAATCAAAGCGGAGTGCCTGCAATTCAAAGTTCAGCTGCAAAACACCACATACGCAATCCGCTGCAAAACACTACATACGAAAAAAGGGCACTGACACTTTTGGTGTCAGCACCCGCTGTATATACTTGTCAACTGCTAATGCAGCCGGACTGTCAAACTCATTCAGAATGACGCAATAATACCCCCCCCTCAAACCGTTGGGAGTCAACGCATTACTGTTCATTCTCAAATTATTCATTTTCAATTGCCTTTGCCCGGGAATCCCAGGACTTCTCTTTCAGCCCGCAAATTTCGACATTTAAAACATATATTCAAAATTATTCTATGATTTTTGCCCCTATTAACAAAATCTTAACAGCGGGCCTTTGACAAAGAAGCAGCAAAGCTGATTAAGATTTCATTTCCCCGTAAAATTTACTTATTTTTGCGGGGAATGTTGTCTATTCACTGGAACGACTCCCCGTACTGGTCGGGGATGAGGTAAAAACAGAACAAAATATGGAAAACAATACAGCAGAAAGCACCCGCCAGTTGAAGGTGGCGAGGGAAATCCAAAGGGAAATGGCAGAGATTATCCGCAGCAAAGGGATGGCCGCATTTGACGGGGCCTTGGTGAGCGTCAGCGGAGTGAAAATCAGCTCGGACCTCTCCGTGGCAAAAATCTACGTGAGCATCTTCCCTTCCGCAAAGGCAGACGCGGTGATGGGCAGGCTCAAGGAAAATGTCAGAGCACTTAGGGGCGAACTCGGACGGGCTATGGGCAAGCAACTGCGCATCGTGCCTGAAATCATCTTCTTCCTCGACTCCAGCCTCGACTACGTGGAACACATAGACGAACTGCTCAAAAAATAATGGGCATAGGACTGAAAATAGCGTGGCGGTATCTCTTCGCCAGGAAAAAGCAGAATGTCATCAACATCATTTCTGCAATCAGTGCCTGCGGGATGGCCGTGGGCACCGCTGCGCTGATAATAGTCCTGTCCGTATATAACGGATTCGACAGCATAGTCACTTCGACTATGAGTTCCATCGAGCCCGACCTGCTGGTCACTCCCGCCTCAGGAAAGTATTTTGTGCCCGAGGGGAAAATCTACGACTCTCTCTACAATGACGAGCGAGTTGCAAGCCTGTGTTGCATATTGGAGGAAACGGTATTCATCTCCTACGGAAAACAGCAGGCCACAGCCACAGTCAGGGGTGTGGATGAAATCTATGAGCAGGAGGCCAGAGTGGAGGACAAAATAGTCAGAGGCGAATTCAAGTTGCACCGCGGCAGCGTCCCACTCGCCTGTCTGGGGACTGCCCTCGCCCACCGACTTGAAGCCAATCCGGCCTTTGTGACCCCTATGGAAATCTGGTATCCGTCCCGCACAAGGAAATTTTCAACCATCAATCCCGCAGCCTCGCTTGAGAGCGTAAAAGTTTGGCCCTCAGGTATTTTCCGCATCAACAGCGAGGTGGATGAAAGGCTGGTTCTGGTGCCCGTGGAGACTATGAGGGAGTTGCTTGACCTGAAAGACGAAGTGTCTGCTGTGGAAATACGGTTCATCGAGGGCTTGAGCGCAAGGGATGCGGTTGAGGTCCGGCAGAAGGTCAGCGAAGGGCTGGGGAAAGACTTCGTGGTGAAGGACAGGTATATGCAGAACGAGTCGCTGTACAAGATGATGAGATACGAAAAGGCAGCCATCTACCTGATACTCATCTTCATGGTACTGGTGATTTCGCTGAATGTGTACGGCAACCTGACTATGCTTACCATAGAAAAGCGAGAAGACATATTCACGCTCAAGTCTATGGGTGCCAACAACGCGCTGATACGCAGGATCTTCCGTCTTGAAGGCTGGCTCATCACCCTTGTGGGGCTTGTCATAGGGGCGGCAGTGGGCATTGCAGTAGTGATGATTCAGGAGCAATTCGGAATCGTAAAGATGCCCGGAGGCTTTCTGGTGAGCGCATATCCGGTAATACTGCAATGGGCAGACGTCGCCCTGGTTTGCGCCAGTGTCGCCCTGATAGGATGGCTTGTGACTTTGGCTCCTTCAAGCCGGGCCGCCAAAAATGTATGAATATGGAAAAGACACTATACCTGATTGACGGACACGCACTTGTGTTCAAAATGTACTACGCCTTGAGCGGTCACCCGATGATCAACTCCAAAGGTGTGGACACCTCCATACTGTACGGATTCACCAAATATGTGCTTGAACTCATTGAGAAGGAGCATCCCACCCATCTTGCAGTCTCTTTCGACCCGCCCGGAGGCACCTTCCGTCACGAAGTCTATCCCGAATACAAGGGTACACGTGAAGCCACGCCCCAAGCCATCATAGATGCCCTCGAACCACTTTGCGGAATATGCAAGGCTCTTGATATACCGGTACTTATGATACCGAAATTCGAGGCTGACGATGTGATAGGCTCGATGTCAAAAAAAGCCGAGTCCGAAGGTTTCAAAGTCTATATGGTAACCCCGGACAAAGACTATGGGCAATTGGTGACCGACAATGTGGTACAGCTCAAGCCGGGCAAGGCAGGCAGCGAAAACGAACTCTTCGACAAAGCCCGGGTGTGCGAAAAATACGGAGTGAACCGCCCGGAACAGGTCATAGATTTCCTGACCATCTGCGGAGACGCATCCGACAATGTGCCTGGAGTCAAGGGAGTGGGAGAAGTGGGGGCGAAGAAACTGCTCCGCGAATTCGGTTCAGTGGACGGCATCTACGCCAATCTGGACAAACTCAAGCCCAAGCAGAGGGAACTGTTCGAGGCGGCCAGGGACCATATTGAAATGAGCCGTTTCCTGGTCACCATCAAGACGGACGTGGACCTGGGAGCGTTCTCCACGAAGGATATGGAAGTCAGCACCCAATTTGGTCCCGAGGCATTCAGACTCTTCGACGAATACGAATTCAAGTCCCTCAAACGGTATCTCGGAGAAGCCCCATCCGACTATAATGTTGAGCATAAGGAATTTACATTCACGAGCTCGAATCCAGAAGAGATTTGCCTTTGCGCCGCGAAAGATGGAATCTGCTCCATTGCAGCCGGCAAGGATGAGATTTTCGTAGCTGCCTCAGACGGGAAGGGCATAGTCACAGCAAGGGGCAAGGCATCGGATTTTCTTTCCATCATCAGCGACCCCGACATCGCCAAGACCGGCTATTCGCTCAAGGAAATATGGAAGAATCTTCATTCAGAAGGACTTGAGATGAATGGAAAACTGATGGACATAGAGTTGATGGACTATATCATCAACCCGGAGAAGAGCCATCAGGCAGACGTGCTGGCTATGACCATCCTTGGGGTCAGCCTGGAGGAGAAGAAGGAGGATGTCTCCGAACTTTCATTGTTCGACAATCCCGATGATGCTCCGGACAAATCCCGGGAGGCGGCAGTCTTTCTTGCCCTGGGCAAGGAAGTGGGCAAAACGGTAAAGGAGAAGGCTCTGGAAGGTCTTTACGACAAGATGGAAGAACCTCTGATAAGGGTACTTGCGCGTATGGAGGTGGAGGGAGTGAAGGTGGATATGGCCCAGCTCAGGCGTTATGCGGACAATCTCAATACCGAGCTTGCATCAATTCAGGACAAAATCAGGAAGGAGGCCGATGACCCACAACTCAACATCTTGTCGCCCAAACAGATAGGCGTACTGCTCTTTGAGAAATTGAAGCTCGACCCGAAAATCAAGGCAAAGAACGGGGTGCGCTACGAATACCCCACCGATGAGGACACTCTGGTGAAACTCCTGGACAAGAACGAGGTGGTCGGGGACATACTCGAATACCGGGCCGTGCGCAAGCTCCTCAACACCTATATCGAGCCTTTCCAGGGATTCGTGAGTCCTGTCACGGGCAAAATCCATACAACTTTCAATCAGGCACTTACGGCAACCGGCAGGCTCAGTTCAGTCCGGCCGAACCTGCAGAACATACCTGTGAGAACGGAGAGGGGCAAGGAAATCAGGCGTGCATTTGTGCCATCCAGACCCGACGGGGTCATCATTTCCGCTGACTACTCCCAGATTGAACTCAGGATTATGGCCCACCTGAGCTGCGACAGCAACCTTGTGGAAGCCTTCCGCGCCAACGAGGACATTCACGCAATGACGGCGTCCAAGATTTTCGGTGTTGCTCTGGACCAGGTCACTTCCGAGCAGAGACGCATAGCCAAGACAGCCAATTTCGGCATCATCTACGGCATATCCGCATTCGGACTGGCGCAGAGGCTCAGAATTCCCCGGAACGATGCGAAGAGCATCATAGATGACTATTTCAAACATTTTCCATCCATATCCTATTATATAGAGGACACCCTTGCGGCAGCCCGCGAAAACGGCTATGTTGAAACGGTATTCGGCAGACGCAGGTACCTCCCTGACATCAATTCCCGCAATACCACAATAAGGTCCCTTGCAGAAAGAAATGCCATCAATGCCCCGATTCAGGGTACTGCAGCGGACATCATCAAACTTGCGATGGTCAATGTGGACCGACGCATCCGGGAAGAAGGGCTGAAAAGCCGTATGGTGCTCCAGATTCACGACGAACTGCTTTTCGATGCCGTGCAGGAGGAAGCCGGGACCTTGAAGAATATGGTGGTGGAGGAAATGGAAAATGTGGTAAGACTGACAGTCCCTCTAACAGTTGAATGCAATGAAGGAAAAAACTGGCTCGAAGCTCACTGAGTTGAGCGATTTGGAACTCATAGACAAGGCGCGGAAGCAGGACCAGATGGCTTTTGTCATCCTCTACCAACGCTACTACGGGGCACTTAGCGCCCACGTCTCCAAGTTCATTTCCAACAGGGAGGAGCTGGAGGACGTGTGCATAGAGTCGTTCCAGAAGGCCTTCAGCCGCATCGACACCTATAAGGAGGATTATATGTTCTCCACCTGGCTGTTCAGAATCGGGCAGAACACGGCCTTCGACCACCTGAGCAGCAGCCAGCGCAAGGATGAGAATATGCCCCTGCAGACCATCAACCAGGATGCTCCGCTGGAGATTCCTTCCGGCGCCACCTCTCCGGAAGACAGTGTCATCCATCAGGAAGAATACGACAAATGGCTGACAGTCATAGACTTGCTCGAGGGAGACTACAAGAAGGTGGCAAAAATGTTCCTGATTGACAATTACGGCTACAACGAGATTGCGGAGGCCCTGAATATGCCCCTGAACACTGTCAAGACAAAAATACGCAGGGCAAGGGCACAATTGATGAAAATGATGGACACAGACGATGAACTGCTCTGATGTCCCGGAATGGACATATACCCACATACTCAAATCCCCTATGGAATTTACCGAATTTGAATCAATTATAAGAATATTGCTGCCGGAAGCGGACGGTCTTGCACTGGAGCGTTTCAGAAAGATGGACGAGTTGTACCGGGACTGGAACTCCAAAATCAATGTGATTTCACGCAAGGACATAGACCATCTCTATGACCACCACATACTTCATTCCCTGGGGATTGCACTTTTCCTCAAGAACAGGGAGCCGGAGGTTTTCCGGACCTGGCTTGAAGGAGGGGTAAGCGTGCTGGACCTGGGTTGCGGAGGAGGCTTCCCGGGCATTCCCCTGAGCACCCTCTTCCCGCGTACCAGATTTACTCTTTGCGACTCTATAGGCAAGAAAATCACTGTGGCAAGGGAAGTTGCATCCGCACTCGGACTGGAAAACGCCGAATGTGTGAACGCCCGTGCTGAGACTTTGCCGGGTCCATACGACTATGTGGTTTCCCGGGCTGTGGCCTCGCTGGAGGATTTTCTGCCTTGGGTGAAGGGCAAGTTCCGCCATCAGGTACTATGTCTCAAGGGTGGCGACCTGGCTGAGGAAACAGCGCTTGCAATGGGGCGGCTCAGGCTCCCTAAAGGCTCTGTGGGTGTGTGGCCATTGAATACCCTGCTCCACGATGAGTATTTCGAGGGCAAGAATGTGGTTTGGGTGGAAAAGCATTAAAAATGCAAATTTATATTTTGCAGTTCGGATAAAAAATACTACCTTTGCAGTCCGTTTGTGGATTTTGAAGAAAATATAAAAAATAGATACAATGAAAAGAACATTCCAACCATCTGAGCGCAAGCGCCGCAACAAGCACGGCTTCCGCGAGCGTATGTCCACTCCGAACGGACGCAGGGTGCTTGCATCCCGTCGTCGCCACGGACGCAAGAAACTGACAGTCTCATCTGAAGACAGATACTAGTATTTGAGACAAAGGGATACGCGATGTCCGGGCTATTGAACCTGGGCATCTTTTTTTTGTTTGCAACATCATAGCCTATGTACAAAGTTGACGAATATTTCGGAAAATACAGCGATGAAGGTAAAGCGCTGATAGACAGGGCAATGAGCATCGCTGAAGAAAAGTTGAAGGACCGCGTGCGGGAGAATGGGCACCCGTTTTTCGAGCACCCCCTCAATGTCGCAAAGATAGTCTGCGAAGAAATAGGACTTCAGGCAGAATGTGTGGCTGCGGTATTTCTGCACGAGGCAGGGCGCTTCGATGAAATGAAACAGCACTTGAGCGGCTTTCCTCGGGATGTTGCAGCAATGGTCGAAGGGCTGGACAAGATTGCAGCCGTCAAGCCCAAGGACACCAGGCTCGAAGCCGAAAACTACAAGAAGCTCATAGTTTCCTACTCCCGGGACCCGCGGGTGACGGTCATCAAACTGGCTGACCGGCTGGAAATTATGCGCAACCTCGGAATGTTCCCGAAGGCGTCCCGCGAAAGGAAGAATCTTGAGACACTTTTCCTCTATATACCGCTCGCCCACCAGCTCGGTCTCTACAATATGAAGAGCGAGATGGAGGACATTTATTTCCGTTATGCCGACCCGGAGCAGTACAGGGCCATCACCAACAAGCTCAAGGCCACAGAAAAGGACCGTCAGAAACTGATGATTCAGTTCATTGAGCCGCTCAAGCAGAAGCTTTCGGACGAGGGTATCAAGTACAAGCTGAAAGTCAGGACCAAGACAGCCTGGTCCATCTACAACAAGATGCGCAAGCAGAAGGTGCCTTTCGAAGGAGTCTATGATGTTTTTGCCATCAGGTTCATAATTGACTGCCCGCCAGACCCGGACACCGAAAAGGCTCTCTGCTGGAAGGTATTCGGCTATGTGACTGAAGAATACGAGCAGGACACCAACAGGCTCAGGGACTGGCTCACCCTTCCGAAACCAAACGGCTATGAGTCCCTGCACATTACGGTAAGGAATAGGGACGGGGCCTATATCGAGGTGCAGATCAGGACCAAGAGGATGGACGAGACTGCCGAAAGCGGTCTGGCCTCACACTGGTCCTACAAGGGCATCAGCCACGAAGCCACTCTGGACACCTGGCTGAAATCGGTGAGAAATATCCTGGAACATCCGGCCGAGACATCATCCGGCTATGAAGACGACCTGCCCACTCCGCCCGAGAATGAGATTTTCGTTTTCACCCCGAGCGGAGAGTTACGCAAGTTGGCTGCGGGATCCACAGTGCTGGACTTCGCCTTCGACATACATTCCAATCTGGGCATAAAGTGCACGGGCGGAAAAGTGAACGGCAAGGCAGTGTCCATCAGGGAGAAACTCAACACCGGAGACATTGTGGAGATACTCTCCAGCAAGAACCAGAAGCCATCGGCAGACTGGCTCAACATAGTGGTGAGTTCCAAGGCCAAGTCCAAAATCAAGCAGAAACTTGCGGAAGTGGAGTTTGCCAAAGCTGATGAGGGCAAGGAACTCCTGAACCGGAAGATGAAGAACTGGAAGATTGACCTGTCCGACGATATGCTGGCCTCGCTGATGAAAAAGTACCAGCACAAGACGCTGAGGTCTTTCTATGCGGCTATCGGAGAGGGGGAAATCGATCTTTTCGAACTCAGGGATCGTATTCAGGAAGATGAAACTGCCGCAAAGGCTCCTGAGGAGGTAAAGGTGAAGACCTCGCTTGGGGAGAGGGACAAGGGAGACGACATTCTGGTGCTCAACGCGAGGAACGTGAGGGGAATGGACTACAAGATGGCCAAGTGCTGCAACCCTGTGTTCGGGGACGATGTTTTCGGTTTCGTGAGCAGGCTGGACGGCATCAAAATCCACAGAATGTCCTGTCCCAACGCAGCCAGACTGATGGAACAGTATCCCTACCGCATACAGAAGGTGCGCTGGAGCGACAACCCTTCGACTTCCAATTTTCAGGTGACCCTGCGCATTGCTGCCGCACACGAACCATCTGTCATCAATGAAATTATGGATGTGGTGGGCAGTTTCCGTTCAGCTATGAGAGGCTTCAATGTGGTGGACAATCCTCGCACCGGAGGCTATGACATCACTTTGAAACTGGCGGTTCCGGGCAATCTGGAACTGGACAAGGTGCTGTCCCAGATCAGGGCTTTGAGAAATGTGGAAAAAGCCAACCGGAGTTGAATCACTAAGTTTGCATACAACAACTGCTTGATTATAAATGTAATATGGAAAACTATATTGAAAACAAGGCGGCACAGGCCGAGTCGCTGTTCAAATCGGGCTACAACTGCGCACAGAGCGTTGCGCTTGCATTTTCGGACTATGTTGCGGAAAAGACCGGGCTCGATGAAGATTCCGTCCGGTCCATTCTGACCAACAGTTGCGCAGGATTCGGAGGTGGCTTCGGCAGGATGAGGGAAATTTGCGGATGCGTCAGCGGAATGACAGCCATTGCCGGGTTCATCTGTCCTGCAGCCCAGGCAAACGATGCTTCCGGCAAGGCAATGAAGGCAGAGAACTATGCTCTGGTTCAGAAACTTGCAGGCAGGTTCAAATCAGAAAACGGCTCCATAGTGTGCAGAGAATTGCTTGCCGGCACCTGTCCTGTAAGTGCAGAACCCCAGCCTTCGGACAGGACTGCGGAGTATTACAGAAAACGTCCTTGTTCTGCTCTTGCAGCAGCGGCGGCTTCTTATCTGGCAGAAGAAATATGCGGAAGAAAAGGCTAAGTAATCCTCAAAAAATAAACTGCATCATCTTTGAAAATCTTTTCGGTCCATATTTCCTCCCTCATCAGTCACATTGCCCTGGCGATTCTTTATAGCCCGACAATATGATGAAAAATCATCGGTGGAAAATAGGCATTGTCCATTTTAATTAGTAAGTTTGCAATGCTTTCGGAAAAGCACAGACTAGCCACTGACGTAAACATAAACTATGGACTACAGTATCAAATGCAAATCTCATCCCTGGCACGGCATCAATCCTGGCACTCCGGATGAAGTGAGGGCTTTCATTGAAATTGTCCCGACCGACACGGTCAAATACGAGGTTGACAAGGAAAGCGGATATCTATCCGTTGACAGGCCACAGAAATTCTCCAACATCGTTCCTTCGCTTTACGGGTTCATTCCCCGCACCTGGTGCAATGTGAAGATGGCTGAACTCACCAACAAGGCGCTGGCACGTTTGGATGTGGAAGGAGACGGCGACCCTCTCGATATATGCGTGCTCACCGAGAAAGATGTCACCCACGGAGACATTCTGGTACGGGCAAAACCGATTGGAGGGCTCAGGCTTCTGGACAATAACCAGGCCGACGACAAAATCATCGCAGTCTTGAAGAATGATGCAATCTACAGCAAATACGATGACATCGAAGATCTTCCGGTCCAGATTGTCCGCAGGCTCATCCACTATTTCACGACCTATAAGGACATCCCCGGAGAGACCAATCAGCGAATGAAGTTCGTCTGCACTTACGGGGCAGAAGTTGCTAAAGAAGTCATCCGCCGCTCGATGGAGGACTATGACGATTTCTACGGCAAAGGCCTGACCAAGTGATTATTGGTAGATTTTAGAATATAGTAAACGCCCGGCTGCCAGCCGGGCGTTTACTTATTTATTCAACTTTCGGAAGTCTGGAAAGAGAGTCAGCGATTTGCTCATCGGTAGGGATGGTGTCGGTCATAGTGCCGTCATTGAATGACTCGTAGGCCTTGAGGTCGAAATATCCTGTTCCAGTGAGTCCGAAAAGAATGGTCTTCTCTTCCCCGGTCTCCTTGCACTTGAGAGCCTCGTCTATCGCCGCCCGAATCGCGTGGCTGCTTTCCGGAGCCGGAAGTGTACCCTCAACCCTTGCGAACATTTCAGCTGCAGCAAAGACGGAAGTCTGCTCCACTGCCCTTGCCTCAATGTACCCGTCGTGATAGAGCTGGGACAGAATACTGCTCATACCGTGGTAACGCAAACCGCCGGCGTGGCTTGGAGAAGGCATGAAATGGCTGCCGAGGGTGTACATCTTTGCCAGAGGGCAAATCATTCCGGTGTCACAGAAATCGTAGGCATACTTGCCTCTGGTGAGACTTGGACAAGATGCAGGTTCCACAGCAATAATCTGATAATCAGCCTCTCCGCGAAGTTTCTGGCCTACAAACGGGCTTATGAGTCCTCCCAGGTTGGAACCGCCGCCAGCACAGCCTATGATGATATCCGGCTTAACCCCTATCTTATCCAGCGCAGCCTTGGCCTCCAGACCGATAACCGTCTGATGCAGAAGCACCTGGTTCAGCACGGAGCCGAGCACATAGCGATAGCCCGGTTGGGTGACTGCAGCCTCCACAGCCTCGGAAATGGCGCATCCGAGACTGCCTGTGGTGCCCGGGAATTCCTCAAGGATTTTGCGACCCACAGCTGTAGTATTGCTCGGAGACGGGGTGACCTTCGCTCCATAGGTACGCATAACCTCGCGTCTGAAAGGCTTCTGCTCATAAGAACATTTCACCATATAGACCTGACAGTCAAGACCGAAATATGAGCAGGCCATACTGAGTGCAGTTCCCCACTGCCCTGCCCCGGTCTCGGTGGTCACTCCCTTGAGGCCCTGTTTCTTCGCATAGTAGGCCTGGGCTATGGCCGAGTTGAGCTTGTGGCTGCCGGAGGTGTTGTTGCCCTCAAATTTATAGTAGATTTTGGCAGGGGTTCCAAGCGCTTTCTCCAGGAAGTATGCCCTCACAAGCGGCGCTGGCCTGTACATCTTGTAGAAATCCTGAATTTCCTGAGGAATGTCGAAGAAAGGAGTGTCGTTATCAAGTTCCTGACGGCAGAGTTCCTCGCAAAATACGGGAGTCAGTTCCTCAAGGGTCATAGGCTTGAGCGTACCCGGGTTGAGCAGCGGTGCGGGCTTGTTCTTCATATCCGCACGCACATTGTACCATTGTTTCGGAATCTCATTCTCGCTGAGATAGGTTTTGTAAGGGATTTTCTCTTCCATAGTTTCAAAAGTTTATAAGTTATTGATATTTAACATCTTTTTATATCCGTTATTCTGTAATGATTGTATATCAATTATTCTTCATTCGTTTGCAAAATTGAAGACACAAAACAACTTTTTTAAGAACGTAAACATTTTTGAATAAGATTTTGGAGAAAAGGAATATAGACCCAAAAGATATTCAAAAAGCCCTGTCGCAGCTGCGGCAGGGCTCTATAGTGTATTCAACAACACAGGGGCACCGACCTCCTACGACTCCGTAAGTTGTCCGTTGCGCCACCACCAGTTGTTTCTTCTTGTAATCATATTCGTTTCGTTTTCGGCTGCTAATTTATGCACTAAATTTTAAAATGCAAGCAAAAAACTGGAAAACTTGCATCAAAGGCCCCAATCTGATGGCTTGCACTGGGTTTTGTCCAGCTGAGGGACGTTGGTGAAATAGGTGAAGCCGGTGAGTTTTTCAAGTTCGCTGATTGACATCATATCCTTTGATTGTGGCTTGTGTCCCTTTTCCATAGTGTGCCTCAAAATAAATGCTGCTGATTGAATTTCAGATGCCGAACAATTCTTCAACGACTTCCTTGAAGAACCGGACTTGGTTCTGACGAGAGCATAGTAGAATGCTGTAGGATAGTGAGTTCCATTATCCAGGACTTTCGGATTCACTGTGGAACCGTACTTGTCCGTAAATTTGTCGAAATAACATCCGATTACAGCATACAGAGTGTCGGAGCACATCCACCCGTCAACTTTTGCCTCAAGGTTATTCCAGGCTCCACCACCCGTATTGAATGTCCCGCCCACCTGAGGGGCAATGTTTGAATAATAGAACACCTGATGATTGGTTGCTGTTGTCTTGTTCCTGTCAGAGGAGCCGAGCATATGTCCCCTCGTGTATCCAGTCCATTTGCCGCGTTGAATATCACCGGGAATTTCAGGGTCATTCTTGTATGCATCGTGACGGCCGCTTCCCTTATACATCTGATGAAGAGGGGCTGCCACCCATACTGGACAGTGATACTTTGAACTGTAACAAACAGAGAAGTTGCGCGCCACTTTACCGTCAGGTCCTTTTTCTCCTCCTGCGCAATAGTGATGGGCAAAATAGAGGGTTTCGTCAGACTTGCTCACAAGGTATTTGCCGGATTTTGCATAATCCACCGCCGGAAGTTCAAACCACGGATGTATGCAGGTGCTTTCTACTGGATTGTCACCGCCGGTATTGCCACCGTCACCATTATCGCCATTATCGCCGCTGTCTCCGCCGGTATTGCCACCGTCACCATTATCGCCATTATCGCCGCTGTCTCCGCCGGTATTGTCCCCATTGTCTCCGCCACCGTTGTCACCGCCGTTATCGCCACCATTGTCTCCACCATTGTCTCCACCATTGTCTCCACCGCCGTTGTCGCCGCCATTGTTGTCCCCGCCAGGTCCAACTTCAGTATTGTCATCCTTCCCGGGTTGGGAATCCTTCACACAAGAGCTGAGAAGAATCGCCAGCACAGCGATAATTTCAGCAAAAAGACGCAGTCTCCTGTTCATTACAAAAAATTAAATGAAAAACTTAAACAATTTCGTACTATGAAAAAACAGTCTTTTTCATAATCACAGCATTTTGAAATGCAAAGGTACATTATTTTGGGAATATTGAAGAAATTCTGGCTGCCGTGACGAAGATTTCGGTGAGGTTTTCTAACTTTGGGGGATTTTGAAAATAGCTTGATTATGGGAACATTATACAAACTTTCAGGAGCAGGAAACGATTTTATTGTGCTCGACGGACGCAGCGGTGGAGTGGATGAATACCGCAAAGAAGTGACTATAAGGACTTTGTGCGACAGGAACACAGGGTTCAAGGCGGCTGACGGGCGAGTAGGAGCCGACGGTGTGATGATTCTGTCCTCATCTGATGACGGAGCCTGGGACTTCGTTATGGAATACTTCAATTCTGACGGTTCTTCAGGAATGATGTGCGGCAATGGAGGTCGATGCATAGTGGCCTTTGCGGATTTTTTAGGTATAGTGCCGGCTAACGGTAAGTTTTATGAATTCCTTGCAGCCGACGGACCTCACACCGGGGAAATTCTCGCTCATAAAGGACGCAGCTGCACGGTCAAACTCAAGATGAAGGATGTCTCCGAATATCGCCGATGCACGGACGGATGGTTTCTGGACACGGGTACCAGGCATTTTGTAAAATTTGTGGAAGATGTGGAGGCTGTGGATATAGAGACGGAGGGACCACGCTACAGATGGTCTGAAGAATTTGCCCCAATCGGTGCCAATGTCAATTTTGTGCAAGTTCTCCCAGACGGCTCGCTAAAAGTCCGCACCTTCGAGAAAGGAGTTGAAGATGAAACACTTGCCTGCGGTACGGGGATTACCGCCTCGGCCCTTGCCGCCCAGCTCGAAGCCTGGCACAAAGACGCAGGCACTGACACACAGACAAGTTCCGGCACTTCCGCCAAATCCATCCACACAGCCGTCCACGCCCGCATAGATGAGCTCGCGGTGGACTTCACTCCTTCCGGCTCCATCTTCACCGATGTCTTCCTCACCGGTCCTGCGGCGTTGATATAAAACTATTTTACAAAAAAAATACAGCTTGTGCAGCTGTTTTGCGCAAGGTCGGCATAACTTTGCCTCAGAATTTAAAAATACAGGAAGTTATGTTAGGACCACTTATCAGTTTTATAGCCACCAATGCATTGGCAGGAAATGTCACTAAAGACCTTAAGAGGGAAGGGTATCTGCTCGGCAAGTCTTTGCCTGAGGGATGTCAGGGAGTTGAACAGGAAAAAGCCGCGAGAAAGGAGGAAGACAGGAAGGACGTATTGACCGTGGCTCTATGGTGTTTCGTCTTCTTTCTTTTCCTGATTCTCGCGACTCTTCAGGTTGATTGATTCCGGATTACCCGAAGGTGGATCCGGAATCATCCAGATATAGATTCGGATTATCCGAATAGGGTTATTATCCTAATATAGATTCGAAATCATCCAGATATAGATTCAGAATCATTCGGAAACCGATGCGGCCCCGCTGGTTCTGCGGTGGATAACCTGGGCTGCTGGACCGTGGCGGAGGGATGATGCTCCCGAAGCTTCGCATTTGAGTGTTCCTGTGCAGTTGATGGTCACTTTGCTTGAGCCGGATTGCTCTGTTTCCGTGTGGCCTGTGGTGAGGGTATTGCCTTTGTACGGATTGAGGGATGATGCCCCGGAAGTCTCAATCTCGGTTATGCCTGCGGCGCCGCTCAAATAGGCTTCAGATGCTCCGGAAAGATTGACGGAAAGATCAGGTGTGGACACGTCACTGAAGACTTTTGATGCCCCTGTACATTCGATGTCTATTTCATTGGCAGCCACTATGTTGGCTTCGAATTCACTAGCTCCGTTGACTTCCAGGTCAAGTTTGTGGACACTGAGAGTGGTTGCGGATTTGAAGGTGGACGCGCCGCCCAGTTCTATGTCCTTGATGACAGGAGATGCCGGAAGGATTACATCGATTGGACCGACATTCTTGAACCCTCTGATGGTCTTCACATAGATTTTGAGTTCGCCTTCCCTTCTCTCGAAAATGACTTTGTCATAAACGGCTTCGTCAGCCTTAAGAGTGGCCGATGCAGCGGTTTCAGACCAGAGGATGTTAATTGCTGAAGATACCGTCAATTCGGTATAATCTTTTGACACAGGGATTTCTCCGGTTTTGATTTTGCCGGTAGCAGTTGCTGACGCACAAGAAGTTATGCCAAATAAAAGGGCTATGCCCAAAGCGAGTTTTGTAAAAGTTTTCATTGTCTATACGTTTTTGAATTCATATTGTGTAAGTATCCCGGTCTGGCCGGGGGTGGCGTGCGGAAAAGTATCACTCCCAGTACACCATTAATAAGACGTACAATTAGTGAATATGTTACAGTTTAAGAAAAAAACATAGGATGTGTCAAAAAAAACATTGGAATAGACTAACTTTGCGCCCATAAAGAACCGAATCTATGAAAACATATCAAATCATAGTGTCAGTCTTGGCCATCGTCCTGTTTCCGATGGTGGCTCAAGCGCAGACAATGGACAGGGAACACCTGAATGTGAATGCCTATGTACGTGAAAGCCATTTGCTTAACGGATTATGGATTTATGACAAGCTCATTGACACAAAGGACTGCGTGACTGCAGGAGTGAGCGTGGGAGTGAACACAAAGCCTGAGGACGACAATTATTGGGCTTGGGCTTGGAACTTCCCTCATTATGGACTGGGCTTCTCCTATTCCAATATGAGCAGCATACAATGTCGTCCGGGCTCATCTCTGGGCGATGCCTACACACTCTACGGGTATGCACATTTCGACTTTTTCAAATCCCGTTATTTCACGATAGGCCCGAATCTGGAATTCGGTGCTTCTTACATCACAAAAACCTGGGATGCTGTCAGCAATCCGCTTAACACCTTTGTCGGCACACCGGTACTGGTTATGGTCGGGATGGGACTGGAGGCCGGCTTCCATATCACACCGCAATGGGAAGTGGGGCTGAACGCAATGCTTACCCACAGGTCCAACGGAATGTTCAAGGTGCCTAATCACGGCCTGAACGAGGTGGCCGGCAGCCTCTATCTGCGCTATAGTCTGGAGGAGAAGCATCTGGGACACAGGGGGCCGAAGCCGACAGAACCGGAATACAAAAAATGGATTTACGACCTGTATTTCAGCGCAGGCGTGCACAGTTGCGATGTGGAAAGAGTTGTGTACCAAGACATTATTCTTCCGGAGACAGGCGGTCCCGACGAATGGGCATCTTCCACGCAATGGCTGCGCCTGAATCTGGGAGGCACTGTTTCCTACCGTTATCACCCGCTTTTCGCCACAGGCATAGGGCTGGATCTGAGTTACACCCAGAACTGGAAACGCCTTGCTGAATATGCTGCCATCCAGGCAGCCCACGACGGACAGCCCGCCACTAGGCCTCAAACCTGCCCTGTATATCTGGGTGCCTACATCCAGCAGTCATTCTTCTACAAAAATGTGGAAATCGGCATAGGTCTGGGAGTCTATCTTTTCAAGAAACTCGCCATAGAAGACTCCACCTGGAACTATCAGCGCACCCTCATCCGCTACCACATCCCCAAAGCAGGCAACATATTCTTCGGTTTCGCAATGCGTGCCCACAAGTTCGACCGTTCCGACACGCTGGAATTCTCCTTCGGCAAAAGGTTCTGACGGAGCGGCAACGACGGTGAGGCATCACTGCAGGAGCCTGAGGGCGATGCGCTGGCGGTCAAGATCCACGGAAAGCACTGTGACCATTATCTGCTGATGGAGTTTCAGCACCTTGGACGGGTCATCCACGCGACGGCCCGCAAGGCTCATCTGGGAGACGTGTATCAGGCCGTTCTGCTTGATGCCTATGTCCACGAAAGCTCCGAAGGCGGTGATATTGGTCACTATTCCAGGGAGTTTCATTCCGGATTTCAAATCCTCTATGGTATGCACATCTGCTGCGAACTCAAACTCGCGGGCAGCCTCCCGAGGGTCCCTTCCCGGTTTCACAAGTTCCTTGAGTATGTCGTTGATGGTGGGCAGTCCGAAATCCTTCTCCACGAAATCCTCAGGTCTGATTTTCGAGCAAAGTTCGGCATTGCCCACAAGGGCCTCCGCTCCCACCCCGAGGGAGGCAGCCATCTTATCCACAATATGATATGACTCAGGATGCACCGCAGAATTGTCTAAAGGATTCTCAGCTCCCCTGATGCGCAGGAAACCTGCACACTGCTGATAGGCGGAGGCACCTAGGCGCTTGACTTTCAGCAACTGGTCGCGGGATGTGTAGGCTCCGTTCACCCGGCGGTATTCCACTATGTTTTCCGCAAGGGCGGGACCTATGCCGGACACATAAGCGAGCAGATGTCGGGAAGCGGTGTTCAGATTGACTCCCACACTGTTCACGCAGGATTCCACCACATCGTCCAGCTTGTTCCTCAATGCCGTCTGGTCCACATCATACTGGTACTGCCCCACCCCGAGCGACTTCGGGTCAATTTTCACAAGTTCAGCAAGCGGGTCCATCAGCCTTCGGCCTATGGAAACGGCACCCCTTACGGTCACATCATATTCCGGAAATTCCTCCCTTGCCACTTCGGATGCCGAATAGATGGATGCCCCGTCCTCACTCACAGTAAAGACTTTCACACCAGCAGGTTTGGGCACCCTCTTTATGAACTCCTCAGTCTCACGGGAAGCAGTGCCATTGCCTATGGCTATGACCTCAATTCCGTATTGCGCAATCATCGAGGACACCGCAGTTATGGCCTTAACCTTGTCATTGACAGGCGGATGCGGGAATATGGCTTCGTGATGCAACAGATTTCCTTCGGCATCCAGGCATACGACCTTGCAGCCTGTTCTGAAACCGGGGTCTATCGCAAGAGTACGCTTCTGCCCCACCGGTGCGGCGAGAAGGAGCTGGCGGAGGTTGTCTCCGAATATGCGTATGGACTCAATATCGGCTTTCTGCTTTGCCTCACGTATGATTTCGCTGCTGATGGAAGGCTCCAACAATCTCCCGAAGGAATCCTCAACTGCCTTCATAATCTGCTCTGCAGTGGCTTTGGGCGGGTAACGGTGCTCCTGACAGAATTCGTAATAAATTTTCTTGCAGCACTTTTCCTCATCACAGTCCAGCCCTATGGACAGTACCCCTTCATCACAGGCGCGAAGTATGGCCAAAAGACGGTGCGGAGCGATATGGGCCAGGGGTTCGGAATAATCGAAATAGCTGCGATATTTGTCAGCCTTGTCTGCGGGGGCGTTGCGGGATTTGCGGGTGACTATCCTGCGTGTGCGGAAAATCTGCCTTATGGCCTCCCTGATGGCCGGAGTCTCGGAAATGCGTTCTGCAATTATGTCACGGGCACCGGAAAGGGCAGCTTCGGGGTCTGCAAATTTTGAAGCATCCCGCAAAGGGTCATTGCTGCGGTTGTTCCACAGCAGGTCGGCCAAAGGTTCATATCCGGCTTCGCGGGCAGCTGTGGCCCTGGTGCGGCGCTTCGGCTTGAAAGGCAGATAGAGGTCTTCAAGCACATTCTCCTCAACGCATTCTTCGATGGCCCGGGCAAGCTCCCCGGTCAATGCACCGGCAGCCTCGATGGTCTCCAGGATGGTCTGCTTGCGCTTTTCCATCCGCCCGAAATCCTCTGACAGATGCTTGATCTGAGCAATTGCCACTTCGTCAAGAGAGCCTGTACGTTCCTTGCGGTAACGGCTGATGAACGGCACGGTGGCCCCGTCGTCAAAGAGTTGAACGGTGTTTTCCACCTGCCAGTCGCGCACCCCCAAGATGGAGGCTATTTTCTTTATATACAAATCCTTCATAAGCTATTCGTGAGATACTTCCTTGAGCTGGCTGCGGTAAGCCGAGAAGATTTTGGACTTGGACACATAGCCCACATATTTCCTGTCCTGAGTCACCACAGGCAAATTCCAGGCCCCTGTCTTTTCAAACTTTGCCATCACGCTCTCCATCTTCTCGTCCACATAGACGTATGTGTGGGCGCTTCTCATATAGTTGAACACGTGTCTGGTGTCATAGAACTCCGAACGGAACATATCGGGCCGGATGTCGTCGAGCTTAACATAGCCCTGGAACCTGCCGGAATTGTCCACCACCGGGAAAATGTTCCTGCTGCTTTCTGCAACGGTGTCGAGCAACTGTCCGAATGTCTCGTCTATATGGACAGTGCTGAAGTCCTTTTCTATCAAGTCATCAATCTTGAGCAGCGTAAGCACGGCCTGGTCGCTGTCGTGAGTCAGCAGTTCACCTCTCTTGGCGATTCGCTTGGTGTAAATCGAATAAGGCTCGAAGACACGAGTAAGACCGAAAGAGATGGTTGACGTGAGAATGAGAGGAATCAGTAGTTCATACCCTCCGGAAATCTCCGCAATGAGGAAGATGGCAGTCATCGGGGCCTGCATCACTCCGGCCATGAGCCCAGCCATTCCCACCAGCACAAAATTCTGCTCCGGCACCGAAAAAGTGGAAAATCCCAGTATGAGGTTGATGACTCGGGCCACCACGAACCCCGAAAGGGCACCTATGAACAGGGTGGGTCCGAAAGTACCTCCCACTCCGCCTCCGGCATTTGTGAAGGACATCGAGAAGACTTTCAGTATGAGGACCACGAGGAAGAAGAGCGGCACCGCCCAAGGGTAATGGAGCACCGGTGCAAGGAAGGTGTCTCCATCGTAATTGATTTGTTTGCAAGCGAGAAGGTCATTGACCGTGCCATAACCCTCGCCATAGAGCGGAGGGAAGAGGAAAATCAGCAGACCCAGTCCCAATGCAGAGACACCCCAGCGCAAATAGGGGGACTTGATGGATTTGATTTTGTCTTCCAGCCAGAGCGTGGTCCTTGTGAAATAAATGGAGCAGGCGGCACAAAACAGTCCCAGTATGATGTAGAACGGGATATTGTGCATCGTGAAAGGCATCAGATCACATTTGAAGGCCGCTCCATTGCCCAGAAAGATATAGGACACCACGGTTGCAGACACAGTGGACAGCAACAGCGGCAGGATGGAAGACATCGATATGTTGAAGAGCAGTATCTCCAGAGTGAAAAGCACTCCTGCCAGAGGGGCCTTGAAAATGCCGGCCACTGCCCCTGCGGCTCCGCATCCGAGCAAGATGGTCACATTCTTATATGACAATCCTGCATAACGGGCCAGATTTGAGCCTATTGCAGCACCTGTATAGACAATCGGGGCCTCTGCACCCACCGAACCACCCGTACCGATGGTGACAGAACTGGCAAGCAGGGAAGTCCACATATTGTGGCTGCGGATTTTGGATTCGTTCTTGGAAACGGCCAGCAGCACCTTGGTCACTCCGTGGCCTATGTTGTCTCGCACCACGTATTTCACGAAGAGCATAGCAACGAGCATACCCAGACCCGGATAAATCAGGAAGAGATAGTTCCAGAGGTCGCTCTCCCCAAACCAGAAGGTCAGGCCGTGATGTATGCCCTCTATGAGGAATTTCAGAAGAACCGCCGCAAGACCGCAAAGCACCCCCACCAATAGGGAAAGCACCATCACCAGGTTCTTTTCCGGAAATCTCGACAGGAATTTGCGCAGTCTGGCAAGTATTCTGAATTTCAGCGAATAATTTTTATCCATAAACGGGTCAAGTCATCAAAAGACATAGCCTACAAAGATAGAAAAATATTTCCTTCAGTAATATGAAAATAATAAGTTGCCTCAGATTTGAATTAGATTTTCGAGGCCAGATTTTCACCCGAAGAAGGAGCATAGCCGTAGCTATGTGACTGATGAGGGAGGAAATATGGACCGAAAAGATTTTCAAAGATGATGCAGGTTATTTTTTGAGGATTACTAATACCCAAACGCAATAACGGGCAGACAGGAATTGAATCCTTCCGCCCGCATAATGTTCCTGTCTTCCGGAAATCTGTCCGGCAAAGACTAGTCTCCGTCGACAGTTTCGTCCTCACCGGTTGAGTACTGAGCAATGTTGTCGTCCGGAAGAGAAGCCGAATCGTCTCCTGAGCCTCCCTCTTCCCCTTCGTCGTCGTCCTCAGAATCCAGCCATCTCTCGATATCCTCCACGTCGTCAGTCTTGATTTTTATCTTGACAAGGCATATCGCATCCTCAGTCTCAACAGTAACAGCATAGAAAGAGGTTCCATCCGGCTTCGGATACTCCTTCAAATCAGGCAGATAGTCCGAAAATCCCTTTGGATACTTCTCATTGAACGCGGCAGCAAGCACCTCGTCCATATTCTCATAACTTACAACACGTCTTTTTTTCTGTTCCATATTGTGAATCTTCTTTTATCCTATTTTTCAAATTGCGGTGCAAGTATAAAACTAATTTTTATTATGGCAAAAAATATCTGCACCGAACAACGAAATTTTTAGCAAACATGAAACAGGACATCCTGAAGTTCACGCACCGAGTCCACGACCATCCAGGGATTGAAAGATGCCACAATTTCCCGCGGGCAGAAGCCGTAAGTGACACCCACCGCCTTCACCCCGGCATTGGCTGCCGTGCGCATATCCACATCGGAATCACCGACATAGATTACATTCCCGAGTTCAGTTCCTGTCCGTGCAGCGATTTCAAAGACCACTTCCGGGGAGGGTTTGCGGGGCACCCCGTCCCGCTGGCCGCAAATTGCCGCAAAACTGATTTGAGGAAAGAGCCTGCCAACGAGCATTTCAGTGGCCTGCTGATACTTGTTGGATGCCACGGCTATTTTGGCCCCTGCCTGCTGAATCTTCTCCAGCAACTCGGGCACACCAGGATAGGGATGGGTGTGGTCGCAGAGATGGTCATTGTAATATGCACGGAAATCATCCAGATAATCCTCTGCCGTATCCGCATCTTCAGACGGCAAAGCCCTCTCCATCAATTTGCCTATTCCGTTCCCTACAAATTTGTAGTAAGCTTCCATCGGATGTGTCGGGAAGCCGTGCATAGCAAGTGTATGATTCCCAGCGGCAGCCAGATCCAGCACCGAGTCTATGAGCGTGCCGTCGAGATCGAAAATGAAAAGTTTGTCCTTCATACTCTGATTCTCAAAAAAAATCTTTCTATCAAAAGCGCCGCAAATATAAACACAATTTCCAATTTATACAGAGCTGTATAGACCAAATGTAGATTATAAAAGATGAAGCAGACGATATTTTAATGATTACTTATGCCTTGCGGTGTGAAAATTTTGCTACATTTGTAGGCTGTACCGATGAGAAGTCTGCAAAGGACAGCACGGTACTTCAGTAACCACTACACTAAAATTATGGAAAGAACACTTGTAATACTCAAGCCCGGTGCGCTGCAGCGGGGTATCGTGGGGGAAGTCATCTCACGATTTGAAAAGAGAGGTCTGAAGCTGGTGGCCCTCAAGATGGCCCGGCTTGACGATGAAATCCTTGCAAAACATTATGCCCATCTTATCGACAAACCGTTTTTCCCGTGGATTACGGCAAGTATGAAGGCTGCTCCGGTAATACTCTGCTGCTGGGAAGGCTATGATGCCGTGCAGGCTGTAAGGGCTATGGCAGGTACCACCAAAGGCAGCAAGGCAGTTCCGGGAACCATCCGGGGCGACTATTCCCTCAGCGCACAGGAAAACATAGTACACACCTCCGATTCCATTGAAAACGCGGCAGTCGAACTGGACAGATTCTTCACGGCCGAAGATTATTTCGAATACGACTCCCCGCTCGATCCTTTCAAATACGCACCGGACGAGAAATAAACAGGAAGACCGCAAGATACGAATTCACAAATGCAAACAAGCTTCAAGTTCATCGCCGCAGTGGCACTGCTATTGTTCGGCGCAATGCAGAGCGATGCCCAGGTGGGCAAACCGCACAAGAGAAATCTTACAGTCAAGGAATGGAACGTGGATGCCGGGTCCACGGCCAAGATTATGGACCATCTCACCGTCTATGACAACCTGGGACGCAAAATCGAAGAGGCGGAATACGACCGCTACGGGGTGAAATGGCGGAAGATTTTCGAATACGGGGAAAACGGGAAAGTCTCGAGGGAATTGGTCTATGGTCCCAACGGGAAGCTGGACAATATACGCAAATTCGAGTTTGATGAACTTGGGCGCAAGAAAACCGAATATGTTTACAACCCTAAAGGCAAACTGATACGCTACAAATTGTTTGAGTATTCGGTTGAGGAGGGCAATGAATAGGCCGGGACTTGCTTCGCTTGAGGGGCTTATGGACGGTTTCGCTTCCATAAGCCTTTCCGAGATGGACGGCATACGCCTTATGAACCGCATCGACACCAAATATCTTACATCCTTTTCCAGACTTGAAGACCTGCTGGACGAAGCGCTTGATTGCGGGTATATGGTGTTCGAGCAGAACGGATTGCGCATTCAGGACTATGACAGCGTCTATTTCGACACACCCTCCTTCACGACCTACACCGAGCACAGAAGGGGAAAACTGGTGAGGCAGAAAATACGCACACGCCGCTATTCCTCCTCCGGAGTCTGCTTCCTCGAAATCAAGAACAAGAACAACCACTCACGCACAAAGAAAAAGAGGATTCAACTCACAGAAGAGGCCTATCCTTACTATACTTGCGACGAAGCTGCAACCTCCTGGCTTGGAGAGCGATGCTTATATGATGCCGACTCCCTCGAGGCTACACTCGGCACCGCCTTCAAACGCATAACCCTCGTCAATCCGGAACGCAGCGAAAGACTCACAATAGATATGGATGTGAGATTCAGGAACTTCCGCACAGGAATGGAGGCCGGACTCGGCAATGCCGTCATCATAGAGCTGAAACAGGACGGCCGGGCCGGGAGCCGTATGAGAGAAATTCTGCTGCGTCACAGGATACTCCCCTGCCGCATAAGCAAGTACTGCACCGGCATCACTATGACCACTCCCGGCATCAGAGCCGGCCGTTTCAAGGAAAAAGTCAGACTAATAGAAAAAATAAACAGACAATGCTGAATATCATTCAAACTCCCATTGCCTCTCTCGACGAGAGCGAACTTCTCGGCATACAGAACCTTGCCGACCCCACTATGACAACTGCGCAGGACCTGACGGAACTGGCCCTGAGATTCTTTCTCAACCTGCTCTCCTGCTGGGTCATAGTCCGTCTGCTCTACTATCCAAAGAGCCGGCGCAGGGACTATCTCTTCACATTCACTGCCTTTTCTTCCGCAATGCTCCTGCTGCTCTACATTATGGGCAGGGTGGACGTCGGAGTGGGACTCACCCTGGGACTTTTCGCAATCTTCGGCATCATACGTTACCGCACCGAGACCGTGCCCATCAGGGAGATGACCTATCTTTTCGTGATTATTGCTCTGGCGGCTGTGAACGGACTCGCTCCTCTATATTCGATTGATGCGGTGAATGCCTGCTACTACCTCAATACCGGTGCCCTTGCGCTTGCCGCTGCAGCCAATGTGATTACCATATTGCTGATTCTCGCGCTGGAAGTCATACGTCCGTCCAAGGCCGATTCGTCAAAAATCATCCTCTACGACCGTCTGGACCTGATTTTACCGGAAAAGAAAGAAGAATTGCTTGCAGACATCGAGAAAAGGTGCGGAGTGAAACCGGTGGATGTGGAAATAGGCAATATCGACCTGCTCAAGGATGCCGCCTACATAAAGGTACTCTACAAGGATGACGGACCGAGGACCATCGGACACATCATCAGGGAAAAACAGTTTGTCGAAAGTCAGAATCTATAATGATTTTCCTGTTTGGTATGGTGTTTGAAAGATAATGCACCGCCTATAGATTAAACAGATAATACCTTTTTTATACAATGCGAGGCTGGTCGTGAGACCGGCCTCGTGTGCAATATGAATGCAGTGCTGCAAAAAAGAACGCCCGAAGCTGTCGGGCGTTCCGTGAAAACATTCGGACGGATTTACTTGATTTCCTCCCAAGTGAAGATCTGAGCATCGTCAAGTTCCATTCCGGTGGTGTCGGTCTCGTTCCAAACGCCATAGTACTTGGTCTCCTTGGTGATGAGCCCGTTGGCATCGTACTCGTAAGTATAGACAGCAGTCTTTTCGGCATACACATCGCCGAAGTTCTTCCAGCGGCAAGTCTCCATAACATTTACTGAAGTGTTGCCGAAGAGGCGAGCCTCCCAAGCCCATCTTGAGAAACCGAGGTCCTCAGCATAGTGGGTCTGAACGCAGCCCTTGTTAGCCTTTGAAAGATAGGTTGCATCCTTCATTCTCCAGAAATCTTTCTCCTTGTCATACCTTGTCCAGTAGAGAATGTTGCCGTCCTCAATCTTCTGGGAAGTGCATTGAACACCGTCCTTAACGCCCTTGGTCATATAACCCTTTGCATCATAGGTGATTTCCCAAGTGTGATCTGCATTCTCAACCTTGGTTGCGAAACCTTCGGCATTGAGAGTCATAGTGTACTCGATGGCATCACCGTTCTTGATGGTGAGTTTGCTGCCCTCGTAAGTGAAGACACGGTTGTCGCTCTTGCTCACAACGGAAGCAACCCTTCCCTGTGCATCGTAGGAGAAGGTGTAAACGGTAGGCTCATCTGACCACGGGCTGTCGTTGGTCATAGTCTTGATCCTGTGTGTACGGGTAACAGTTCCCGGATCCTCAGGTCCGTCAGGCTTAGTGTTGTTCTTGTTGCAGGAGATTGAAACAACTGCCAAAGCTGCCATAGCAGCGATTACATAAAACTTTTTCATTGCAATAAAAATTAAGTTAGTAATAGTGTGTGTTATCATTTTACATTCCCCAATAAGGGATATAATTCGCAAGTTTGCTCAGGCACCTCAACCTGTCCGCATCCTCATCCCCGCTGTCATCTATGACCCTGTATTCAAATGTCGCGGAATTGCGCTTGCAGGAACGGTAAAGATTGTCCATAGCCTCGTAATACGGTGACTCGTCCGTCTGGGCGAAATAGTATTTCTGCTGCGCATCAGCTTCGAATCCTACCGCCGGAGAATTGACGTAAACCATAAAGTCGAATTCGGAATATATGGCCGAGACCTTTTCTCCTGCCTCATCGAAGCAGAAGGCCGCCTTCGAGCCTATGTTGTATTTTCCGGACCATTCCTCCATCCACTCGCTTGCGGTCTTGAGATTGAGGTCGCAAGGCAGGCAAATGAAACAGGCTTTGGTGCTGGTGGTCCATACTGCCGAAACCGCATCCCTGACCTGACTCTCGGAAAGTCCGTTGTGAAAAAAGAATACGCCCTGACCCTGATTCTGTGCAAGGAATGCCTGGCTGGCTGCAGTCCCGTCGGAGGCAAAAGTGACTTCCTTCCTGGTAATGGATGCCCTTGAACATTCCGGCCAGGCCGCACCCCCGCTGATGCAATGGTCTATCCAAGGCAGAACCTCGTTCAGGGCATCCATCCAGTAGGATGAGGTGTGCGCACCGTTGGCGACCCTGAATTCGTGGGCGAAATTGCGGTCGCGGAGAATCACGTGAAGGGAATCATTTGCCACCAGCAGCTGCTCCTCATCATCCCCGCAGGTATAGAACCACTTAACCTTTTCCAGTTCGGAACGGTTTTCATCGCAGAACTGCCTATATGGATTGTGGGCAAGATACCAAGGTGTCAGACGGTCCTGTCCATACATTCCCACTCCTCCGAATATCCTTCCCCATTGTCCGTCCCATCCGCTGCCGGGCTCAGTCATATACTGGGCATCCGTCCTGAAGGACATACTCAGGGGTGCGCTGCAGGAAAAGAGTTCAGGATGCTTCTCAGCCAGTACCATAGCCCCGAATCCGCCCATGGAATAGCCTGTGAGAGCCCTGTGCTCCCTGTCTGCGATGGTCCTGAAACTCTTGTCAATCAACGGCATAAGCTCCCGGGTGAACATATCCATATAATTGTGTTTGCCGTTGTACCAATTGCAGTAATAGTCGTTGTAGCCTGAAGGGAAGACGTAGATCATTTCAGAAATCTTCCCGGCTTCCTCAAGGGATATAATGCGGGTGTTGGCTTGGAGATACTTCCCGTTCCAGGATGTGTAGCTGTCCCCATAGCCGTGAAGCATATAGACCACCGGATAGCGTCTGTCGGCATCCTCCCTGTAGGACTGAGGCAGCAGCACAGCAAACTTCACGTCCTGCCCGAGGATTTCGCTGTGTAGCACCCCGTTTTCGGAATACCTTTGTAACGGACCCGGCTCATCGGGAAGCTGGGGCTTGGAACTGCAACCCACTGCGCTTGCTGTCAGCAGGGAGACCAGGGCCAATATGTATGAAATTCCTTTGTTCATAATTATCAGTTACGACTATCCAATATCAAAACATTCAATCATTTAACAGCATCGTAAACCACCATTTCCTGGGCATTGATTTCAAAATCCGGGTGAGGATTCAGAAGCCTCAGTTCAAGCTTGTGCTGGCCGGAAGGAAAACAGTATCTGGAGAAAATTTCATATTTGCGTTTGATATAGTCGTAAGGCATTGCGAAAACCTCCACTACCTCGTCGTCGAGCAGGGCCGCAATCCTTGCCACATAGTCCTCGTCACTGTGCCCGGTCTTGACCACGCTGCCCTCCACCACTATGGAGTTGCCCGTAAACTCAAGCACGACCGAGGAATTGAAACGCTTCTTGAGCACCACCTTGTCCACCGGCACCAAGCCTTCGAATGACTGTTCCCAAGCCACGGGCTCAGGTTTGCGCACCACGAAGGACACAGCCTCCGGGCCAAACTCACATCCTTGGGAGAGCAGGGCCTGTTCAAGCAGCTGCATATTCTTCACACAGGTTTCGTTCAGACTGAGGCTGGTGTAAGGGAAAGGCAGGTCGGCAATTTTCTCGGCAGCCTTGCGGTATTTTTCCGGAATTGCCGAATAGCCCTGCATCACTCCGAGTATGCCTGCTGCGGAAGCCGGATTGCAGTCCGAATCCTGACCACAGCGGGTGGATATTTCCATAGTCTTTTCAAAATCGCCCTCTCCGTAGAGCAGCCCTATCACTATGTATGCCGCATTGATCACAGCATCTATATTGAAACCGTTCCACACCCCCTCCGGGCACCCGATGTCGAAACTGTGCAATTTGTCCACTTCGAACCAGCAGCGCTTCCAGTCCCCGGGGTACTCTCCGTGGAAACGGATCACGTCCTCTATGCAGTTGCGGAACTTGCTGCCACGGGGAATGGTTTCAAGAGCTTCCTTCACAAGAGTCGGGATGTCGTCGCAGACATATGCAAGGGAGTAGAGTGCCGAAACATAAACCCCTCCGTAATAGCCGTCACCATAGTTCATTATATGTCCTATACCGTCGCAAGTGAGTGCTGCGCAGTCCGGCATTCCCGGCCAGAGCATACCTATGAAATCGGCTTCAATCTGGAAATCTATGTCGTCCGCGTGGGGATTGTGCATCCAATGTCCGGACTCGGGAGGATAGATTCCGTTGAGGATATTGTAGCGTGCAGCCTGGTTCGCGTGCCAGAGTTTGTAATCTGCATTTGCGAAACGGTCGGCATAAATGTCCACAGGGGCGTCGATGCCATACTCCGCCATCACTTCGAGGAAGGTCAGGTCCATATAGACATCGTCATAAAGTCCCGGGTCCGCGATGAAGGTTTCATAGATATAATCTTCGCTCCACGGAATGGTCTGCTCATCCTGCATCAGACCTCCCTTGAATTTGAACTCTGTCGGACCGCCGTAGGTGCATCCTATGGTCTGGGCGAACCAGCCTCCGCGCACCTTGTCTTCCAGGACCTCGCGGGACAAGGTGACCTGCTCACCATAGCGTATCCCGCTGCCGGAACATCCTGCAAGTAAGAGAAGGGTAAATATGTAATTGCGTGACTTCATCGTTAGTTATGATAATACGGGCTTGGAGCCGGGTTTTCGGAATAATATTGTATAGCATTGATTCTCAGGAGGTAGGTGTCAGGCTTAGGATTTCTCCACACCATCCTCACGTGGTGTCTGCCCTCAGGCATAAGGTATTTCCACGCCGGTTCGAGCTTGCGGGAGGTGCCCTTCATAGGGAGCACGGAAACTTGATCGAGCCTGCCGTCAATCCAGACTTCGATTTCAGCCACATAATCATCCTGCTGCTCTGCCATTGCAAAGACCTCCGAGCCCACGTGTTTCTTGCACACCCTGTCGGCATAGTCCCGGCTTATTCCCCTCAGACACACCAGATTGCCCCAGATGCAGAAGCCGTTGCCGGTGAAATCGAATTCGTATTCCTTTTCCATCCAGGCATCCTTCTGGTCCCTGTAAATCGGATAAGTATTGGTAAAGTTCTGCTCCAGAGGCAGTTTGCATACCGGCCATTGAGGTATAGCGACGGTTTCCTCTCCGACGTTTCCGCCGTCAGCAGCTATGAGTTCAAGGGCGTGACGCATAGACATATCAGAGCCTTTCGCAAGAGAAACGTCCGTACCCTGAAAGTCGAGGTCCCAGATTTCTTCGAGAGGCTGTTTCCAAAACTCCGGAATATTGCTCTTGCCGTACATCACTCCGAGGACTCCGCCCACTGTGGCCGGATTGCAGTCCGAGTCCTGACCGCAGCGTGTGGCAATTTCCATAGATTTGGCAAAGTCCCCTCCGCCGTAAAGCAGTCCTATTGCCACATAGGCGGAATTGAGCTTGGCATCTATGTCGAAACTCAGGAATACGCCCTTAGGGCATCCGGTGTCCGCGCCCCATTTCTTCTCGATTTCGAACCAGCATTGTTTCCAGTCGGAAGGATATTTCGCGTGGAACTTGCGAACATCGTCAATGCATTGATAGAAAGTGCTTTGTGCAGGGATGCCGGCAAGTGCAGCATCGAGGATGGCTGCAGGAGAGTCAAGTATGAAGGCAGCTGAATACAAGCCTGCCACGAAGGCACCGCCGTAAAAACCGTCCCCGCTGTTCATTATATGTCCTACGGTGTCGGCTATCTCAAGTGCCCTCGGAAGCATACCCGGAGCCATTAGTCCTATGAAATCAGCCTCAATCTGAAAGTCCAGGTCATCGGCGTGGGGGTTATTGAGCCAATGTCCAGATGCAGGAGGCATCACTCCCTGACGCACATTGTAACGGCCTGCCTGATTGGCGTGGGCAAGGTGGTAGTCCGCAGTGGCAAAACGCAGGGCAAGGTCCGCAGCGCTGCAGTCCAGTCCCAACTGATCGAAAGCCTCTGCGAAGGTGAGGTCGTTGTAGATGTCGTCGAATAGTCCAGGCTTGCGGTCCCACCAGTGTTTCACATAGCCTTCTCCCCAGGAAATGGGCTGGGAATCGGGAATGAGCGTGCCCTGGTGCTTGAATTCTGTCGGTGCACCATAGACCACACCTATGGTCTGGCCTGCCCATCCGCCTTCGATTTTGTCCCTCAGAACTGCCTTGGACATAGTGATGCACTTGTCAGGTTGCGCAGCCTCATAGACCTCGACCTCTGCCACGTTGATGAAAGAGGAAACGTGCTTGGTGTATTTGTGCCAGTGATGCTCCACGTGGTCGTCTCCTATGACCCTCACTCCCCTGCTCTGAACAGCCGGGAAGCTGAAAAGGAACTCGGCGTTGTGCGGCTGAATGAACACCAGGTCGCTTGAAGGAAGAGCGGGACTCACGCTGGTCTTGACCGGAATCCAGTTGCCTTCCTCATCCATAATCTCCACCTGCATACGGCTGTACCATCCTCCGAATTCCTCGAGAGGACCGTAGCGGAAGGCCACTTTGTCAAATTTCTGCGGAGTATCCCAGACATAGCCGAACCAGTCGCGACGAGGCTCCAGGGATTTGGACTGGAGGGTGCAGAAGACCGAATTGGGGCCCGTGAGCACTCCGTCGTTGATTACTTCCACGCTGCGTGCGTACCAGTCGCGGGAATTGGTGAGCCAGCAGGAATCCAGCACCTCGAAATTGGTTTCGCTCACGCTGGAGACTATTCTGCCGCTACGGGCAAGGTTCCTGCCCCTAACGACAAGCTCGAAATCCTTCTCCAAGCTCTGTTTGCCGTCCGAAATGGCGAGTCTGATCTGGCTTCTGCCGGCCTTGAGAGGCACTCCCGTAAGTTTACCTTTGCTGAATTTCAGACCTTCCGGAAGGCATCCGTCCACCATCTTCCAATCGTATCCCCTGTTGGTCACGCAGGCGAAGTCGTAATCGGCCTTCTCCCCCGCCACCAGTCTCGGAGCGGGTCCAACGCAGAATTCCAAAGGTGCGTTGAACTTGGCGGCGGTGTTGATTACCAGCCACTTCTGTCCGTCACGAATTTCCGTGCGTCCGCCGTTCTCTTCTACCACCTTCACGGCTATGTCCACGGTCCTGTCGATGATGTCCTCTATGGATGCGTCAGGCAGGTCGTAGCGGGTCACATTTATGTACCTGTCATTGAAAGGCTTGGTCCAGTGTGCGAATGGCATAGACCAGGCTGTAGGCACAGACTCGCCTCCGTTGATGACTCCGAGGATGCCGCAGGTGGTGGCAGTCTGGTTGTCGGCGTCGAATCCGAGGGCGCAACCTATGTTCAGGGTCTTCTCAATGTCGCCTTCCCCATAGAGCAGGGCAAGCATACCCATAGCTCCGTTCAAGTTGGCATTCCAGATGGTCCTGGAGAATGAGTCCTCCTCTTCGTAATATTTCTTTTCTATATAGGCGCGGGCTGCGTGCCAGTCCTTCGGGTCTGCATCATACAGTTTTATGCACTCGCGCACGGTCTGTGCAAAGCGGTCGTCGCGCGGGAGGCACCTCAGGGCATCTTCCATAAGGCGGCGTATGTCGGACTCGAAGAAAGCACCCGCATACATAGCTCCATAGACCACGGTCGGGGAAGTGGCCCAGGAGTCGCTGGTGACCCTTGCCGCCCATTCGGATATGCCTGCCGCATAGTCCACCATTCCTGGAGCCGTGTAGGCCCAGATTTCATTTATGAGCTGCGGGTCAATCTGGAACCAGTGCGGATTGTTGTCCACAGACCCGGTGAAAGGCGGAGTGAGACCGTAGTGCATTGCTCCCAGAGCTGCCCTGTTGGCCAGCCACACCCTGTCCCGGATATGGTACATCCAACATTCGCGCATCTGGGCGTAGGTAGGGCGCACTCCGTTCTTCTCCATCATTATCAAGTACATATACTCCACATCGGTATCGTCATCGGAGAAAGCCCCGTCCACTGCCGTCATTTTGCGCATAGCCTTGTTCCAGACAAAAGGCCCTTCCCCGGGTTCTTCTATGAATTTGTTTTCATATTCGAGTCCGTAGATATTGCCGACCATCTGTCCCAGCCAGGCTCCGGCGATTTTGCTGCGCAACTGCTCGTAGGAGATCTCCTTTTCTGCCGCAGGCTTTTCAGCGGTACAGGAAATGAGCAGGGAAACTGTCAGCAGAGATGTGAATATAGTCTTGATTCTCATAATCTTATCATTTTTGTCAATAACCGTCGTTCTGACCGGGTTTCATATCAATACCCGTCGTTCTGACCGAGTTTAGGATTGTCTCCCCTACGGATATCAGGTATAGGGAGGAGTTTCATATAAGGCTTGCCCTCATCCTTTGCCCACCAGGCGCGGGTATATTTCCCGAAACGTATGAGGTCCTGACGGGACCAACCTTCGAGTGCAAGTTCGTGCTGACGCTCCAGCAGCAGATTGTCCAGGGTGAGCTCGGCAGCCGTCATAGGCTCCAGACCTGCCCTGCGGCGGATTTTCTTGAATTCTTCCACGCCAGCGGCCTCTGATGCCCTGTTCTGACGCACAAGTGCCTCCACGTACATCAGCACTACATCCGAATACCGCATAAGATAGAAATCGTTTTCCATCGAAATTCTGTAGGAAGTGAGCGTACCGTCAGTCTGATATGGCCACTTGATGATGCGTGCACCGTCCAGACGGGAAAGACCGTCGCTGAATTTGGATGGGTCAATCGGAGAAGGATTGAGGATGTAGTCCACCATCTGCAAGCCCGAGTCGGTCATCACCTTGTACTGGTACTTGTTGCCTTCAGGGGTATAGACCTGTCCGTGGAGCCAGGTGTCGTCACGGCGCTTGTCCCCGACCTCATAGGAATCGAAGAAGTCCGGCTGTGCTATCATCGAACCGTTCCAGCTCTCGCCTATGTTGAAGCAGGTCTGGAGGTCCTCGTTGAAGGTCATCACATAGATATAGAAGGCGTTGTTGGTATAGACGCTGCTGTGCGGGATGGCGAACACCGCTTCCGGGCCGTTCTCGTTGTGGATGGCGAAATTGGCTGCATAATTGTCGGTGAGCTTGAACTGTCCGCTCCCCATAATATCCTTGCAGATGCTCTCCAGTTCGGAATATCTCGGAGTTCCGAGCCATTCTTCCGAGTTGAGGTAAATCTTGGCGAGAATGAACTGTGCGACATATTTTGTCACACGGCCATAAGTCCTGGAGGAGACGGTGTCGTCAAGCAAATCCATATTGTCCTTGAGTTCCTTCTCCAGGAAAGGCAGCATAAAGGCCCTGTCCTTCGGGTCAGGATAGTCTGTGGAGTTTTTGTCTATGGAGAAAGGCACGGTGCCCCAGCAATCCACTGCAAGCAGGTAGTAATAGGCCCGGAGGACCTTGATTTCGGCTATATTCCTCTGCACAGTCTCTGACTGCTGAAGCTTCTGAAGCTCGTTGAGGGCGTCGTTGCAGGCGGCAATGCCGTCGAAGCAGAAGTCCCAGGCACAGCGCACGAGCTTGTTGCCCGCAGTGATGGTGTGTTTCTGCAATTCCGTATAGCGGGGCTCACCCCAGCTGCCGTTGTAGGCCTTCGGAATGGCCACCTCGTCGGTGAGCTGCATAATCATAGTGAGCATACTCTGCTCGGAGCCCCAGCTCTGGAGGGCGGTGTACGGTCTGGCGGTGTAGAGCGCCACGTTGGAATCCTCCTTCAGGAACTCTTCCTTTGGAATCTGGGAATAGATCTCCTCATCCAGATTCGTGCAGGCTGCAGCAAAGGCTGCAAGTGCTGCAATCATTATGACATTTCTTTTCATCTTAATTTCTTTTGGGAGATTCTATCAGAATTTGATGCTGGCTCCGAAGGTGAATACCCTCGTGCGCGGATAGTAGCTCAAGCCCTCAATACCCGGGGTGAGGCCCGATCTTGACACTTCAGGGTCCACTCCCTTGTAGGCTGTGAGTGTGAAAAGGTTCTGCCCGGTGAGGGAGAAGGAGAGGGATTTCACCACTTTGCGGTTCTTCAAAGGCACATTGTACGCAAGAGTGAGATTATCCAGCTTGAGGAAGGAAGCATCTTCCAGATATTTCGAGCAATAGACCACCCTGCCGGTGAATTCCGGCTCGTCCAGCCAGCTTGCAAGCACGTTCTTGAGTCCGAACTCGTTCACGGATTCATAGACAGCCCGCATCTGGTTGAAAGCCTTGCCGCCTATGGATGCCCTGAAGGTGGCGCTGAGGGAGAAGTCCCAGAGTTTCACATTGTTGCTCCATCCCAGGTCGCAAATCGGATAGGCATTTCCGAGTTTCACCCATTCCTTTTCGTTGGTCTGGGTCACCTTGATGGAACCGCTGCTGCGGAGGCCTTCGTACTCAGGACCGTAGAAAGTGCCTATGCTCTCGCCCTCTATGAGCCTCTGGCTGTAGCAGGCAAGAGGAGAATTGAGCCAGCCTATGCGGTATTCCTGACCGGAGAACTGCTCGTTTGTGAAGGACACGAGCTTGTTGGTGTTGTGCGAGAAGGTCAGGGTAGTGAGCCAGCTGGCGTGCTTGGTCTGCACCGGAATGGCGTTGATGGTGATTTCTATACCGCTGTTGCTGATTTTGCCGACATTGGTGAAAAGATAGTTGTAGTCGTAAGGCGGCACAGGAACGGTGTAGTTGTAGAGCAGGTCGGTGGTGAGACGGTAATAGTAATCTATGGTACCGCTCAAACGGCCTTTGAGGAAGGAGAAGTCCAGACCGACGTTGAACTCGGATTTCTTTTCCCAGGAGAGGTCAGGATTGGCGTTGCTTGCAGGGGCATAGGCCGTGGACCAGGTGCCGTCATAGTAGAAGTTACCGTTGGTCTTGACCAGGAAGAGGGATTTGTAGTTGGCGAAATCCTGGTTTCCGGTCATTCCGAATCCGGCCCTGAGTTTGAGTTCATCCAGCCACTTCACGTTCTCCATAAAGCCCTCCTGGCTGATGCGCCAGCCCAGGCTCACTGCCGGGAACCATCCCCATTTGTTGTTGGCTCCGAAACGGCTTGAACCGTCGCGGCGCAGGGAAACGGATGCCATATACCTCTCGGCATAGTTGTACATCACCCTGCCGAAGAAAGCTATGTAGCGGTTGGATTCCTTGTAGGAACTTAAGGAAGCATTACCTGTGAGTAAGGCCTTGCCTCCCCCGATGTTGTTCACGCCGAACCAGTCGGTGTCGAAGCCGTAGTTGTACATATCCGAACTGTCGGAAACGCTCTGCTCGTAAGAATAGCCCAGGATGGCTTGCACGGAATGGTCACCGAACGTGTTGGCATACTGGAGGGTGCTCTCGTACTGCACGTCCGAGGTTCTGGAGTTGGCGATTTCGGCTGAGCCATTGAGTCCCCATTCGCCCGGATAGTACTTGGTCTTATAGTCCGTGTAGCGGGAATTCTTCATAGTCCAGCTCACGAAATTGTCCCATTTGAGGCCCTTGACCGGAAGGATGTTGAGGGTGGCGCGGGTGTTTGCGGACACCAGATCCACATCGTAGTTGTTGTTGCGCTCCTTGAGCATTGCCACCGGGTTGTAGTAGTCCATAGAGGAGATGGTGTAGTAGCCTCCGTGGGCTGTGTCGTTCTCGTCATAGACAGGCTCGGTCGGATTGTGGAAGAAGGCCTGACGGAAGATGCCCGTGCGGGTACCGTTGTACTTCCTCTTTGCATAACTGATATTGTAATCAAATGTGAGCCAGCCATTTATAGCCTCCTGATGGATATTGGTCTTGATGAGATATTTCTTCGCATCATTGTTCTTGAGAAGGCCCTGGTTCTGCTCCACATTGAGAGTGGTCCTGTGTGAGAAGTTCTCGGAACCCCCGGCGACTGCGAGTGAATGGCGGTGTGAGACAGGGGTGCGGGTTACCTCTTCGAACCAGTCAGTCTCGGCCCCGTAGAGGGATGCGGCAGCTGTCGGGACATAGTTGTCCACAGTGTACTTGAACTGCTCGGCAGTCATAGGTACGGCGCGTGAAAGGACGCTCTGAACTGAAACCTGACCGTCATATTCCACTGAGGTCTTGCCGGATTTGGCTCTCTTGGTGGTGATGATGATGACTCCGTTGGTACCCCTCGTTCCGTAAATGGCAGCTGCTGAACCGTCCTTGAGCACGTCGATTGTGGCAACCTCCTGGAAGTTGATGCTGTTCAGGTCTGCACCGCTCACTCCGTCGATAATCACAAGCGGTCCCTGACCTGCGGAAAGGGTGTTGGTACCCCTGAGCAGGATTTCCATAGAACCGTTAGGGTCGGCTCCGTTCGGGTTGGTGATGGAAAGACCAGCCACCTTGCCCTGGAGAAGTGCGGATGCGTCGTTGAAGGCACCCTTGTCGAAGTCCTCACTGCGCAGACTCGTCACTGAACCCGTGATTTCCTTCTTGGTGGAGGTGCCGTAACCTATGACAACGGTTTCATTCAGCTGGGTGGCTGCTGACGGGGTCATAGTCAGTTTGTAGTTCTTTTCCGAGGTGACGCTGACATTCAGGTCGTCGTAGCCGAGATAAGTGATATTCAGAGTCTCGCCCTGAACTGCAGAGATGGAGAAAGTACCGTCATTCTCCGTGATGGCATATTTCTGAGTGCCGGGAACAACCACTGCTGCGCCCGCCATAGGCTGACCTTTTTCGTCTAAAATCACACCCTTGATACCACCTGTCTGTGCCATCAGGGACGAGGAAAAGGCCACCATTGCCAGAATTAACAATAACTTTTTCATAACCAAGAAATTAAGAGGCCGCAATAATACATCCGAGACCGCAGATGAAGAGTATGAACATCAGGGTAAGAAGTCCATAGACGAGTTTGTTTGAGCCCTTGAACTCCTTCCAGATGAAAACTCCCCAGATGGCTGCAATCATAGGGGCACCCTGACCGAGTGCGTAGGAAACAGATGCTCCGGCCTTGCCTGAGGCGATGTAGCTGAACGCGGTACCGAGGCACCAGATGCAGCCGCCGAGCACACCCACAAGATGGGTTTTGAAATTGCCTTTGAAATATTCGGAATAGGAAACAGGCTCTCCCACGAAAGGCTTCTTCATCACTATGGTGTTGAAAATGAAGTTGCTCAGAAGTACTCCAAGGGAGAAGATGACGATGGCTGTGTAAGGTGTCGCTTTGCCGACAGCCGGACTTGCGAAGTTCTCCAGGTCCATTGCCCTTGCCACGAAGCTGTAGAACAGGGACATAAGTACTCCTGCCAGCACCGCAAGCACAATTCCCTTCTTTCTGGAAGAAGCCGGAACATCACTGTTGCCGACCTTGCCGCTCGCCACTCCGTTGCAGATTATTGCAAGCACAACGAGCACCACACCTGCGAAAAGCCAGATCGGATTGGTGTTGTGCACTCCCTGTCCAAGTTCGACTATATAGGTGTTTATGGTACCCAGGGCCATTGAGATGCCCACTCCCAGAGGGAAGGCCACAGCCATTCCGGCGAGAGAAGTGGATGCCGAAAGAAGGATGTTGGACGCATTGAAGATCACTCCTCCGAGTATGATCCAACCCCAGTTTTCGGCGCTCACCTGAGCAATGTTCTTATAGAAAGGCACACCTTCATTGCCTATGCTTCCCATAGTGAGAGCAATAAGCAGAGCAAAGAGGACCATACCGATTACATAGTCCCAGTAGAAGAGCTCATAACGCCAGCTTTTTGCGGCAAGTTTCTGGGTGTTGCCCCAGGAGCCCCAACAGAGCATAGTCACAAAACAGAATATGACTGCCAATAGTGTGCTGTTTACGATAAACATAATTATGTGGTTTTAGTAATATTTATTATAGGTTACAGGAGCTTAAAAGCAATACGCTTACCCGTATTCAGAGGTCCTTCCTGTAAGGAATGGATTCCTGTGCGCCCATTTTCTGAACGGTCAGTGCTGATGCCCTTGTGGCAAAACGGGCGGCTTCCACCAGGTCCAAACCTTCGGACAGACCCACACAGAGCGCTCCGCAGAAGGTGTCTCCGGCTGCAGTAGCATCTATGGCGTTCACCTTGCAGGCATCCACAAGTGTGCATTTGCCGTTTTCATAGACCGCACTGCCCTTGCTGCCCCTGGTCATCACAATTCGTCCCACACCGAGTTCCGCAAGTCGCGCGACTGCCTTGTCCGGGTCGTCGGAAATGCCGGTAAGAATGGCGGTTTCAGTCTGGTTCGGGGTAAGGATGTCTATGTCCGCGAAGATGCTCTCAGGAAGTTTAGTCGCAGGGGCTGGATTGAGAATCACACATACGCCTGCCTCGTGAGCAATATGAGCCGCTTCCACCACCGCAGCCACAGGTATTTCCAGCTGAAGAATGAGATAGGATGCGCTGCGTATGAGGTCGGCTATGGAGCGTATGTCTTCCACGCTGATATCCCCGTTTGCACCGGGAGCCACCGAAATGCAGTTTTCACCGGAGTCATCGACCATAATGAGTGCCGTACCGGAAGGTTTTTCAGACCGGAGTATGCGGGAGATGTCCATTCCCTCGGCAGCATATGCCTGAACGGATTCATTTCCGAAAACATCATTTCCGACTTTGCACACGAAAGTAACGTTGCCACCGAGACGTTTGGCGGCTACTGCCTGATTTGCGCCCTTGCCTCCACGTCCCATCTTGAACTCACCTCCAAGTATGGTCTCGCCCGGAGCCGGAAGTCTGGATGCCCTGATGGTCATATCGGTGTTGCTGCTTCCGATGACCAGAATATTTCCTTTTGACATAGTTACTGGTTTTAGTGTTCGCAACCGTATTTACGACAACGATTGCGTTGTTATTTGTCAAAAGTAGAAACTTTGATGGCGTATCTCACCAATGAAGATAAATTATTTGATGGTTGACAGGAAAAAACTGCGCAAATTTAGTCGCAAAACGGCACACAGACAGAATCCCTACGGACGAGTTTCGGAGCCAGGTGCAGTACCGACTTGCTGTTGTCCTTCCCCGGGGAATCAGCAGACTCACAACGCAGGCGGCGGTCTTCAATCTTACCCAGAAGTATGCGGACGGACAGCTTTGCCATATCCTCCACCGGTTGTATTATCCTCGTCACAGGAGGCTCCATATAGTCCAGATAGACATTGTCGTCGAAGGATATGAGGGAAATGTCGTCAGGAATTTTAAGCCCGCTCTCCTTTATTGCCTTGAAGGTGCCCAGTGCTATGGTGTTGCTGAGAGCGAAAATGGCGGTAGGGCGGGGACTGGAGTTGAGCAGCAGACGGGTTTCGACATAGCCGTTCTGTACTGAGAAATCATTGCCTGTCACCCTGATATGCTCGTCAAGCCCGGCTTCCTTCATTGCGCTGACATAGCCTTCCACCCTTTTGCGGTTGGGCAGAGATGTTTCCACGCCCTGAATGCAGGCTATGCGGGAGTGTCCGTTGGAAATCAAATGCCTCACTGCTGTCATTCCGCCCTGATAGTTGTTGGTGGTGACATAGGAGAGCCTGGAGTTCTCAAAATAGCGGTCCACGAGCACTACGGGGAAATGCATTTCGTCCACCATTTCCAGCTGCGAAGGGTCATCCCCGCAAGGGGCTATAATCAGTCCGTCCACCTCCCTCGCTGCAAGGGACCTGATGCTCTCCTTCTGGAAACCTTCGTTCTCGGACACGTCCATAACTATCGCCGAATAGCCCTTCTGGCGACATTCCGAAATCACAACTGCCGCAATGTCAGCAAAATACTTGTTGGAAACCGACGGAAGAATCAGCCCTATCATATTCGAGCGCTGGGTACGCAGACTGCGGGCCACGGCACTCGGTGTGTAGTGGCAGCGCTGGGCTTCATTCATAACCATATCCCTGGTCTTGTTGCTGATGCGGTATTTTTCCGCATTGCCGCTGAGTACTCTCGAAACCGTAGTCATCGAAATTCCGAGCCGGTTGGCTATGGTGAGCAGGGTCTCTCTCATTATATATCCTTTTCCATATAGGCAAGCACGTCATCCCAAACCTGTCTGTCTCCTTCAAGCATAACCTCGTGGCGCAAGTGCGGGTACAGGCGGGTGGTCACATTGGCATAGCCCCTCTTGCGAAGGAAATCCGCCGCAGCCTCAAATGCTTGGTCGCTGATGCGGCAAGGGTCATCACCTCCGGAGACGAAATGGACCGGAAGGCTCGGGTTGGACATTTTCCAATCCTTGGGATTATAGCACAACTGCATAATTCTGAACAGGTTGGCAAAGCCGTTGGCCGTGAAGCAATAGCCGCAGAGAGGGTCTTTTTCGTATTCGGCGACATTTGCCCGGTTTGCACTCAGCCAGGCCAGATCGCCCTCCTCTTTCGGGAAATTCCTGTTGTAGGAGCCGAATGCAAGGGCATTTATGAATTTGGAACGGTGACGGTCTCCCCAAAACAGTCCTATGGTCTTTGCAAGAAAGAGGGCTACTCCCTTTGCGGGATTGTCGGACGGGCAGCCGCAGACTATGAGGGAGCAGATGCTGTCGTCATATTTGCGTGTGAAAGCCCTCACGACCATAGAGCCCATACTGTGGCCGAAAAGCACCCATTTGAGTCCCGGATAGTCAGATTTCACCTTGTCCTGCACAAGCTTAAGGTCCTCCACAAGTGCTTCGGCACCCCCTGAGTACATATGTCCGAGGTCTTCCGGACTTTTGACTGATTCACCGTGACCGCGATGGTCGTGGATGACACTTATCCAGCCGTTTGCAGCAAGAAATTCCATAAAAGGGTAATAACGTTCCTTGTGCTCGGCCATACCGTGGGAAATCTGTAATATGCCCTTGGGCTGAATGCCTGCGGGTTCAAAAATGGACACGGAAAGGTCCAACTCGTCGTAACGGGATTTCAGTTTTAGTGTCTTCATAAGAATGGCGGTTTATGAATACCTGTCTGCAAATGAAAGAAAAATTTTGATTTTCCGCAATAAAAACGTTAATTCGTAAACAAATTATTGCTCCATTGCAACATTTCATTAAAATTTATTATGAAGCCCTACATACTTGCCCTCGATCAGGGTACGAGCAGTTCCCGCGCAATAGTCTTTGATGCCCATTCACATCAGATTGCAGTCAGTCAGAAAGAGTTTCCGCAACATTTCCCCAGGAACGGATGGGTGGAGCACGACCCAGAAGAGCTATGGAAGTCGCAACGCATTGTGATGGAGGAAGTTGCAAGAAAGGTAGGGGCTGAAAACATTGCGGCGCTCGGAATCACCAACCAGAGGGAGACCACTCTTGTCTGGAATGCGGAAACCGGCGAGCCGGTCTATAATGCAATCGTATGGCAGGACCGCAGGACGGCGGAGTATTGCAGCAGACTTTCGGAGGAGGGTTATGACGAGTTCATACGCAGCCGCACCGGACTGCTGCCCGACTCCTATTTCTCCGGGACCAAGCTCAAGTGGATTCTGGACAATGTGCCTGATGCAAGGCAATTTGCCCGAGAAGGGAGACTGCTTTTCGGGACAGTGGACTGCTACCTGCTCTGGAGACTCACAGGCGGCAAGGTGCACGTGACCGACGTGACCAATGCTTCCAGAACTATGATGTTCAATATCCACAACTTGGACTGGGACGACGATCTTCTCGCCCTTTTGGACATTCCGCGGTGTATGCTGCCTCAGGTCAAATCCTGTTCGGAGGTCTATGGCTATGCGGAAGTGGACGGAGTGCAGATTCCCGTGGCCGGAATGGTAGGAGACCAGCAGGCTGCACTTTTCGGGCAGTTGTGTCTGGAAAAAGGCTCAATCAAGAACACCTACGGAACCGGATGCTTCCTGCTTATGAATACGGGAGAAAAGGCTGTGGAGTCTTCCAACAGGCTGCTGACCACCGTGGCGTGGAAAATCGGAAACAAGGTGAATTATGCTCTCGAAGGCAGCGTTTTCGTGGCGGGAGCGGCAGTGCAATGGCTCAGGGACAATCTGGGGATTATCAAGTCAAGTTCCGAAATCGAAGTTCTGGCCTCACAGGTTCCCAACAGCGGCGGAGTCTGGTTCGTACCTGCCCTGACAGGTCTTGGAGCGCCTTACTGGGACTCTGAAGCAAGAGGCTGCATCACCGGGCTGAGCAGAGGCACCACAGCGGCACATATAGCGAGGGCAGCACTGGACGGAATTGCCTGCAGCGTGGCAGATGTGGTCAGGTGTATGCAAAGGGATTCCAAAATACCTCTTACCCACCTGAAGGTGGACGGGGGAGCCTCGGCCAACAACCTGCTTATGCAGATTCAGGCTGACGTGTTGGGATTCAGCGTTTTGCGTCCTCAGGAGAGGGAAACCACAGCCCTCGGAGCCTGCTATATGGCCGGACTTGCCACCGGTTTCTGGTCCGGGACCGATGAATTGAAAGACAGATGGCGGCTGGAGCGCAAATTCGACAGCACAAGCACCCCCGCCCAGCGCAAAGCGACAGAACGGGGATGGAAATCTGCGGTCAAAGCCTCCGCAATCCACTGAGGTCAGAAGGAGAATTTGTAGCCGATAGAAAGGGCCAGGTCGTTGGAATTCTCGTAATACAGGGCCTTGAGTTTCGTGCCCTCTTTGTTTGTGTCTATTTCCAGAGAGTGATTCCAGTGGTACAGCAAAGCGAAATCAATGCTGTGGTTGCGGGTTATGTGCCATTCTGCCCCCAAGCAGGTCCTGATACGGTTGAGCATTGCTGTTTTGTAGCCCAAAAACTCATAATCGGTCCAGATTTGGTTATCTTCATCAAATATGGCGTCGAAGGCCGGGTCGTTGAAACTGTTCTTCAGTTCGACATAGGCATAAGGTTCCAATGGAGCGTAGCCTCTGTAACTTAGCTTGAAGCGTGAACGGAGATTGAGACTGTTGCGCGTGTCCTGATAGGGATTGAGGTCATAGGCCTTGTGGGTGAATTCCAGTGTTTCCTTCAGAGACATACGCCACATCCCCAGGTCGTAGATGCCCATCACGAAAATCGATGCCCTGTGCCGTGGACGGAAACTCCGGTCTGAGGATTTATAGTGGCCGATGAAAGTATAGTCAATGCCAGTACGGAAGTAGTCACAGACCTTGTATGAGAGTCCCAGGGATGCCTGATGCCTTTCTACGGCAGTGAACAGATGCTGAGTACGGAGCTGATATTCTGCACTTATGTGCAGCCCCTTATATGCCTTCCAATCCACTGAAGCACTGAAACGTCCAGTAAATCCTAATACTTCGTCGTTCACCACAGGAATTTCCTGCGCCCTCGCAGCTGTTGCGGATAAAAGCAGGCCTCCAATCACGGCCAGGGATTTAAGCAGATTAAGGTAGATTCTGGTTATTTGCATCATAATCTTTGTGGTTATTTTACAGTGACTTTGCAGTTTTAGTCCGGCGGCTTTGCGGTTTTAGTCCGGCGGCAAAGATATGAAATATTATGCAAAACTCCACATACGGCTCCGGCCGAGGGGGCTATTCCCGACGAATGGTATGAAAATTTCTTATAAAAAAGTGACAAATTTTTGAGTGATAAATAAATCTGTTGAAAATTTTGACACATTATTTTTGATGGAAAAGTGATATTGCCTGAATTTTTTATAATGACTTGATTAAAAAAGAAAAAATCGACATCACTTTTTTATCAATTGCGCTTTTCCCAAATTTTTGTATATATGTTTGTGGTTCGATTTTAAAAACAAAAATGTCGACCATGAAAACAAACAGCCAAACAAAACAATTGGTCAACAAACAAATTTTTGTTGACCTGCGTCAGGACCCGGGCTTCAAGGCAGTCTTTGCTGACATAAACAACAAGAGCCTCTTAATTGAACTATTGAATGAAATCCTGCCTGAGAATGCGCAGATCAAAGACATCATCAAGTATCTGGACAGGGAACAGATAGTCAAGACTGCCTATAGCAAGAAATCTGTCCTTGACCTTGTCTGTGTCAGTGATGATTTGAGGACCTTTGATGTTGAAATTCAGTGCAAGAAAGATGTTGTCTTCTTTGAAAGGTGCATTTACTATGCTTCCGGATTCTATTCCAGATCCATTCTGAAAGGTGAAGACTACGACAAACTCCATCCTGTCTATATCGTCAGTTTTCTGGACTTTACCCTGGACTTTGAAAACAAGGCTGGCATTGATTCTTCCAAGATTATCACAAAGTACACTATGGTTGAAGAATCCACAAAAATTTTTGCTCCTTCTACCATTTTGTGTATCTTCGCACAACTGCCACGTTTCAAGCTCGAACTTTCAGAATGTAAGACACGAAGAGACTTCCTGTTCTACTGGTTCAAGTACAGCTGGTCCTATGAGTCTATACCTGAAGCTCTTGAAGATGTGCCACTTATTAAAGACGTTGTGGAGGCCAGTTGGATTGCCGGTTTTTCACAAGAGAAACTTGAAAATTACGAAATGGATATGAAAACAGAACTGGACTATAGATGGGAACTCAAACAGGAACGGCTCGAAGGACGCGAGGAGGGACGCGAAGAGGGACGCGAAGAGGGACGCATTGAGACAGCTAAAAACTTCAAATGCAATGGAGTCCCGTTGGAACTAATTGCCAAATGTACGGGATTGTCTATCGAGACTATTGAAGCGCTTTAGTAATCCTCCAAAAATAACCTGCACAATAGTGCACGGAATGGAACGCGTCACGTCCGGCTTTGACCGGAGTTCAATTCTTTGGATTATAAAAATTAAGTTTGACAGCAACTGGTTGGGAGTTGCTGTCAAACTTGTTTTTATGGGTTTGTACTGCCGGTCGAGTCTGCTGAGTCAATGTTAATTCATCTTAACGGTAATATATCCCTTGACAAACTCTTTGGCAAAATAAATATCAGTCAGACAGTTTTGCCCTGCCTGACTGATATTTGAAATTTAGACGGCATTTACAACTGCCTTGGGCTCTTCACCCCGGCGCCGGATTGGAGTCAATTGCTATAACTAAATTTGATTTGTATTGATTTTAAACGAATCTGCTTTCCCGGTTTGGTTATCTTAATTGCCAAATTAGAAGTTAATGCGGTTGCATCCTCTTTTTTAACCGTATAGACTACATTTGTATATGAACTGCTTGTCGGCAGTGTACCAGATTGAGCCGCAGTCACGGGTGTTGTACAGCCTGAATCATTATATATAGAGAATGTTTGTGCACTAGGATTGAAACCACTTCCAAATGTTGCGACATTCAATGTAATAACTACATCAGATTGAATAGTCTTCTTTGTAAATATACCTGATATTGTTGCAACACTAGGATTCGTGCCTGAAGGGACAAGATAATAACTGCTTTTGTCGGTATATTCTGTTAATGACCAATCTTTTAAACCATAAGAATATGTTTGAGAGAACTCTATACTTGTTACTGCTCCAGCCGCACTCTGTTTAAGAGAGATAGTCTTAGTCAAGGTACCTGCAGAGTGTGTAACGGTGAGTGTTGCCTCACGAGCTGTTTTTGTCGTATTAGCATCGTTAGGAGTAACAGTGATTTTGCCGGCAGACTTGTCTATAGCGATTGTTGCCCAACCGAGGGTGGTAGGTGAAACTGACCAATCGTTTTCGCCCTCAGTGTTGGTTGTTACGTTGAAAACAGCGGCATCGGTTTCTTCACTTGCCCAAGTCTTTGAGGTAGGAGTTACAGAAAGTTTTGGAGCTGTAGGGTCCTCAGCGATGGAGGTTGCGACAAACTGAACGTATTTATTGGTAGAATGGTATCCATATGTGAAACCATATACACTTACAGTCTTTCCCTCTGTTGCAGAATTTGCTGCGCTTAAATGAAGCTTATTCTCTCCGACAGTAATATCTTGTCCGGATTGTTCGCCAACAGCATGAATATACTTTATCAATGGCTTTGTCGCAAAAGAGGCCAAAAATTCATTTGTTGCCTCTACCGGTTCTCCATAATCAGGAGTAGAACCAGTCTTAACATTTGAAGCAGTTGCCCCACTGAATTCCCATAATCCATAATAATCCACAACTGGACCAGCTACATCCAAAGTATTTCCAACTGACAATCCATGACCTCCTTTTACATAGTAAAGAATATAACCTGTAGCATCTCCAAGAATAGCAAGGCTGATGTTCGGTACGGCATATACTGTAAGGTTCTTGATAGTATATGTATCTGCCGCTGTAACATCACTTACTTTACTTGCAGGAGTTGTTGTCAAATCAATTGTAGCAACAGCGGACGCTGCATAAGCCTTGGTTCCTTCAACAGCGATTGCATTGACCTTAACAGTGTAGGTTACACCGTCATCGAGACCATCAAAGGTGACGGATCCTTTAGTTACAGTCTTGCTGTCACCAACCTTTGTCTCACCCTTGTAGAGTTCGCAATTGTATCCAGCAGTAGCCTTTGAGTCAACTGTCCAGGTAGCATTTACAGAGAACTCATCAACAGTACCTTTCTTAAGTGTAGGAATATCGAGTTTCGGTGTGCCGAACTTGGCATCGGTAAGGGTAGCGGCAGCTGAGTTCTTGTAGTTCTCGGTATCGGTAGGAACTGCTACGACAGCCACGTCATAATACTCATCAGCGATGGCAGAAGCATCGTAAGAATTGCTTGTGCAAGGATACTCCTCGGTTCCGATAGTCAGCACATAAGAAGCTGCGCCGTCAACTGCATCCCAAGAAACGACCTTTTCAGCACTAACTGCAAGATTTGTTGGGGTTGCTAAATTAGTTCTTGCAATCGCAGGTTCATATGTCAGAACAAGTTTAATCATTTGACAATTCTTATTGGAGACAGTAAAGTAGTATACCTGATTCTCTTCAGTGTCTGTCAAAGAATATGTATATTCGGCCCCCTTGGTACTCCATGTTTGTGCAGTGCCACCAGAAACTACATTCTCTCCATCAGTAATAGAGATAGACGATGAAGTTGATGGCGTGCCTGAATCATTTAAAGTCCCGACTACCTTTGTAAGTTTGTACCCTGAAAGAGCAGGCAAGCCCATACTTGTCGAAGACTGAATAAGCAAATAACCTGAAGTTTCTGAAGTTCCCCCACAATATGCTTTTGCAGGACAACTGAATTTGTAATCTACACCATTCAAAGTATACACATAATCAGCTGCAGATGATGCTGCATCGCTTGATGTAGGCCAGCCACTCGGATGAGTCTTAAAATCAAAAGAAAGTGAGAGGTCTTTCGCATCCTTATTCATCTTAACGCCGAAGGCCTTCACGTCGCCACGGGTGAGGGTGATGGTCTTGGAGAATGTTTTTGTATAGGTAGCTGCAACAGCCTCAAGATCATTGGTTGTTTCAGCTGTGATAGTAAATGTGGCATCTTCAACAGGGATAGTCGTGAACCATACCGTAGCATTTCCATCAGCAACATCAGTCAAAACATCAAGAGTGATAACATTTGAAGTATTTACGAATGTGCCTGTCTTCAAATCATATTTACCTGCAATAGGCTTATCAGATTCAATCGTTACGCTTGAAACGCGAGCACCGCTTGTCAAGCCCTTCAATGTCATCTTGGCAAATGCAACCTCTCTCTTGAAGCTGAAAACGAACTCATTATCACGAGTACCATCCAACACATTGGAAACCATCACATCTGATACTTCTGCATAAGAGTTTTCAGTAACGTTCTGACTTGCGCTAACCTCTGAATTGTATAATGCTTGATACTTAGGTGTAGCAGGGGCATCACCATCGAATTCTGCAATAATGGTCATTTTGCCATCCTTAAGAACACCAACAGACGCTCTTGCTTCAGTTCCATTCTCAAAAACGGTAAATCTGCCCTCATCAGCCTTAGTCCACTTAAACTTAGCGGTCTTACCATCACTGATATCTACGGTAGTCTTGGTTTCAGGAGCACCAGCCACAAATGTAACGCTGTGGGTGAGGGCTTCCGGTTTCTGGTTCTGCTCAAGTTCTTCGCGCTGGCAGGCGGTGAACATTGAAAGTATGGCGGCAGAAAGCGCCAGGAATCTAAAATTTGTCTTCATAGCTCTTTCCTCCATCAAAAATCTCCTTCAAATGAATAACTTCCATTTGCTCCGGCTTTTCCAGCTTCGCCGAAACTCTGAGCAAACCCTTGCTCAATGTTGAGCACCTCTTCAAGTACCAGAGGCGACTCATAGGTTGAAATTTTTGTTTTCTTGTTCATTGTTTTAATTATTTAGTTGTTCAACAATAATCAAAAATAGGGGGCTGTTCGGACTCACCCGGCGATTCTCATCGACGTACCCCCTTGTGTTACCTACTTGTGTTACCTATCAAAATTGTAATTTTGTCCGTGTATCTTTGGGCCGTCCGGGGACGGGTTTGGCTCATACGCAAAAAGGGCACTGACACTTCTGGTGTCAGCACCCTGGCTGTATGCCGGACTGAATGACCGGCGTTTATTGCTGATGAGGACTACATACTCATACCCCCCCCTATTTACTATTTCGGAGGCGGACATAGCACTGGTGTATGCCATCCTTAACATAATCAATTTTGATCTATCGTTGTCCTTTTCTTTTCAGCGCGCAAAGGTCGGTATTTAATATTGATATTCAAAATTATTCTTGGGGAAATGAGTGTGTTAACAAAAACTTAACAATTGTTGCTCTCGTAAAAGTAGACACGGTGTCCACTTCGGTAAATAAGTATTAACTAATAAAAATTTTCGTGTCTACTTTTTGCGTCTGGTACAGAAAGTACGTCAAAAAGGGGGATTCTGCATAGGATTCAGGTTTTAAAAATGGGGATTATGCATATAAATCCTAAGATAAAAATGGGGATTCTGAAAAATTTGCATATATTTGCAATGCTGAACCTTATAAAAATGGGGAAATGAGAGTTTTCAGAAGGAAACTATATGACAGAATGCTTGAGTGGAAGCGGACGAGTGACGGTTCCACCGCGCTTCTGCTTAAGGGTGCACGCCGTGTCGGAAAGTCCACTCTGGTGGAGGAATTTGCAAAGAAGGAATACCGAAGTTACATACTCGTTGATTTCGCAGATGCTCCGGCGGCACTCTGGGAGGCGGTCAACGTCATTTCCGACAGGAATGATTTCTTCACGAGGCTCCAGTTCATTTATGGAGTCAAGCTCTATGAACGTCAGTCCGTCATAATCTTTGACGAGGTTCAGAAATGCCCGAAGGCTCGGGAAGCAATCAAGTACCTTGTGAAGGACCACAGATACGACTACATAGAGACCGGCTCCTTGCTTTCCATAAGGAAGAACACAAAGGATATCGTCATCCCAAGCGAGGAGACGCGCCTTACGATGTATCCGTTGGATTATGAGGAGTTCCGCTGGGCTATCGGGGATGAGGTGACCGTGCCACTGCTCAGAGAGTCCTTCGATGCTAGACGTCCCTTCGGTGACGCCCTGACACGCAAGCTGCTCAGGGACTTCAGACTCTATATGCTAGTCGGCGGGATGCCCCAAGCGGTGAGTACATATCTGGAGACGCTCAATCTTGCGGATGTGGACAGGAAGAAACGGGAGATCATCGATATCTATATTGATGACTTTCAGAAGATAGACCCTTCAGGAAAAATATCCAAGATGTTCAGCTCCATCCCTGCCCAACTGAGCAAGAATGCATCACGTTTCCAGCAGAGCAGCATTGTCGGACGGGGATATCCCAGTGAAACCGTGAATGAGTTCCTGAGGGATATGGAGGACAGCCTTACCGTGAACTTCGCACATCATTCGGACAATCCGGAGGTGGGGCTTCCGTCGCATACCGATTATGGACAATACAAACTGTATATGGGCGATACGGGGCTATTCATCACCCTTGCCTTCTGGGACAATGACTTCTCGGATAATGTGATTTACGAGAAGTTGCTAAGTGACAAACTTTCAGTTGACCTTGGTTATGTCTATGAGAATATCGTGGCTCAGATGCTTGTAGCATCAGGTCACAAGCTCTTCTATCATACATGGAGATCGGAGACATCGAACCATAATTACGAGGTGGATTTCCTCCTCTCTAAGGGGACCAAACTCCGTCCCATAGAGGTCAAGTCCTCGGGGTACAAGACCCACAAATCGCTTGACGAGTTCTGCAGGAAATATTCCGGCAATGTAAGTGACAGGTATCTTCTCTATACCAAGGACCTGCGCAAGGACGAACAGACTCTCCTTCTTCCTGTCATGCTCACTATGTTCCTGTAATCCTGCGAGGTGATATCAGCAGTCCAAATGTACCCGATAAGACCGAAAGCGGAACAACAAGAGTCTCAGGTCTGATCCACTTTCGCTGATTCGGAGATGGGACGCTATCGTTCCATCTGCTCTTCCAAGTCTTCAAGATGGTGGATGTGATGCCGCTGTAAACAGAATCAACTAATACAGTGAAATTGGCAACGTGAGTGCAGTGAAAAAGGAATCAGTAATACAGTAAAATCGGAATCAGCGATGCAGTAAAAATGGAATCAAGAGTGCAGTGAAATTTAAGTATAAATCCGACCTTCGCATCATGATAAAAGCAAAGGAATCATGACAGAGAAGGACTACAAAACTGCACTTCGTATGATCACTTACTTAAGATTTATTTCTTTGGGTTTTTACAGAAACAGCCCATTTATTTCTTTGGATTTTTGCATTTTTAGGCAATTTATTTGTTTGGATAATTTCGATTTGCTATTTTTGCAGACCTAAACAAAGCATATTTTTAATGTTCACTTAATATGTATTGCACAAGAATTATCGACAAATATCTATCGGAGTGGGCATCAAGAGATATCCACAAACCATTGTTGCTTAGAGGTGCCAGACAGGTTGGAAAATCTACTGCTGTTCAAGAGCTATCTAAAAAGTTTGATACTTTTGTTGAGATAAACTTTGAAAAGCAGCCTAAATACAAGGCTCTATTCAAAGATGACTTGGATGTTAAGCGTATTGTACCACAAATAGCCGCAATGCATGGAACATCTATTAAGCCAGGTCAAACACTTCTATTCCTTGATGAAATTCAGGAGTGTCCTCAGGCTATTATGGCTTTACGCTTTTTCAAAGAGGATATGCCGGAACTTCATGTCATTGCTGCTGGTTCTCTCCTTGAGTTTGCATTAAAAGAACTTCCCACATTCGGAGTCGGAAGAATACACTCAATGTTCATGTATCCAATGACCTTTGATGAATTCCTTGAAGCAAACGGACAGCAACTACTCATTGAAGCCCGTAATCAAGCTTCAATAGACAATCCTCTCCCTGAACCATTACATGACAAATTAGTGGAATATCTTCGTACATATATGCTCGTCGGAGGAATGCCTGAAGCTGTCAAGACTTGGGTTGAGTATCACGATTATGTAAGATGTCAAGAAGTTCAAGATGACATTGTTGTTACATATGAAGATGATTTCCCAAAGTACAAGAAAAATGTAGATCCTGTATTGCTGCGCCAGACACTACGAAGTGCAGCTGTTCAAGCCACTAAAAAGTTTGTATACTCAAAGGTGGGTCCAGGGTATAAGACGGCAGAAGTGCAAAAGGCTGTAGAATTACTTACTCTTGCTGGTATTTTACATCCTGTAACACACACGGATGCTAACGGTTTGCCATTAGGTAGCGAAAGGGACGAGTCATATCAAAAGATGCTACTACTTGATCCAGGGCTATTGCTTCGCTTATTGAATATGTCTTTAGGCGATATATCAGAACTTACCACACAAATTCTGACTGCAAGCGCAGCTGATTTGGTAAATAAGGGGCCTATGGCAGAATTGGTAGTAGGACTTGAGATGCTACATCATATGAGTCCGAACATCCGCCACGATCTATACTATTGGGTAAGACATGCTAAAAATTCTCAGGCAGAGGTAGATTACATATCCAGTTATTTGCAGGTGGTTGTTCCTGTTGAAGTTAAAGCAGACAAACAAGGCGGAATGAAGAGTCTATGGTCATTTATGCGTGATAGAAAGCTTCATTATGCTATTAGATGCTCAATGGAGAATTTTGGAAAGTTCGATTATGTAGATAATGAAGCCAATGGCGAAGTAAGACATGTTCGTATTTGTCCGATGTATGCTGTTGCCAAGATAGAAGAGTTAAAGCAAGGTATTGAGAAATAGCATATTCAAAGTAGACAGACTTGAGGGGTTTATAAAATCAGGGGGATAGCCATTGGTCATCCCCCCCCCTTTCTGATAATCAAGTCTGAGTAATTGGAATAAAACTCTGACTTATGAATTCTGGAAATAGACTATTGTCGAAGTCACCGTACCTGCAGGGTCTTTTGTGATAATCTTGAAAGTTCTTCTGACTCCGGTAGTGTTTGCATTGAGGAATACAATTCTGAAATAAATTGCTGCTCCGCCGTCTGTCCAGGCCTGCAGTTCAACAAAGGATTCAGGATCTGTCGTCAATGGATCTGTATCCGGCACCTGAACATCTTCTTTAGTAATTTCACCGAAACTGAAAATCTTCGCTTTCAATTCTGACATCAGTTCAGTATTTTCAACAAGATTCCTCAAATCGTCCCCCGAATTATATTTGGTACCATCAATTGTAACATTTTCAATCCTGTAATAATCACCTACAGAACCGGCAGCTTTGCCGAAGCCTGTATTCTTTGATCCATCCTCTTTGTTATTGAAAATAGTGTATTCAAATGTATGTGAAGGGGTTACCGCTTCTCCCTCTCCAGTTGCCTGGGCAATTTCAACTTTTGCAGCGACTGAACCGTCTTTTTTCTTCAGACTTACAGTATAGGTGATTCCGCCGTTGTTGTAAGGATTTTTTGGAATTACAACAGTCACTGTTCCGTCTGCATCGACACTTGCGCTTGCCCCCTTGTCTGCGCTGAGGTTCAGACCATAGGTCCGAATCGCAGCGGCTACATCAGTTTGATTCTCACCGTTGATTGTCAGGTTCAGTTTACCTGTGACAGTGGCACCGTCTGCCTCAACTGCCTTTGTCGGGAAGCCGCTGAATTCAGCAACGACAATAGTATTGGCTTTCTGGGTTATCTTCAATGCACGAGGTTCCGGGAATTGATATCCGTCATCCTCAGGGAAGACACAAACCACATAAGCTGTTCTTGGTGCACCTGTAGTGTTTTCGGTTGCGCTGACAAACCATACGCAGTCAGTAATTGCTGTGCCATTGTTTGCATAATGGCAGCTGAGCCAATCCACATCCGTAGTGTAATTCTTTGTAGCATAATGGTCTTCACTGATGTATGCAAAGTGAGAACGAGCGTAAACACTGTTTGCATCAGCCCAGTCTCTCTTTTCAAAACCATCAATTTTCAGCAGACAGTATCCCACATTGACATCATTCTGGGCTGCTCCTTCGAACTCCCGGGAAGCCGGCAGAGAAACAGATGCATACTCCACTATTTTCTTTCCACCGGCAGCAGTCTGGGTGAATGTCCACTCCTTGGTCTTGCTCCCTTCGATAATCTTATAGCCCTTAACATCTGAATAAGTCGCTGTTACTTTCACAGAACGCTCCTTACCGGTATTTTCCTTAGCTGTAACCATCCAGTGACAAAGGTCGCCTGCGCCGTAAACCACTGAAATCCAATCCACTGGATCGCCTGTTTTGACATCAGCATAAGAGAATTTAACGGATGAATAGAATGCGGCATTTTCGACATTGATTCTTTTAGTCCAGGAAGAACCTCCATCAGTGGAAGTGGAAGCCTGCCAGTAGCCGGCATCAAGATTCGAAGCTCCAGCGGCCGGGATTGTAGTAAGTGTAAGCGCACCATCGTATTTCAGTAGTCCGGTTTCTCCTTCGACACGAGAGGTGGCCTTGTCCAAATTCAGATAAACATTCTTGACAAAATTGTTGCCGACCGCAGGTTTTTCGATCATTGCATCAAAGACATAGTTCGCCTTGTCGGTTTCAACCTCGTATTTGTAGCCATCGAGAGGTTTATCTTCCGGAGTTGCAGCAACAGCGAAGTATATGCCCTTGCTGGTTTCTGCACTTGTGATGCCATTCAGTGAGAAAGGAGTACCGAGATTTGCTTTGACAAAATCGTATGATTTATAGCCAGCTCCGTCAAGCAATTCTGTTACTCCGGTATAAGTTTTGCCACCCCTGTCATAAGAAACCGTTCCCACCAGTTTGGTATTGGAAGACAATTTCACAGAAAGGATTTTCTCATCGTTGTACTTCGTTGTATATGGGATTACCCTGAAAATAGTTCCGGCTATTTCCATCTTCACCTCAGGAGCCACACCCTTAGTGATGTTTACCTTTCCGGTGCCGCTATGCAGGAAGAGATAACGGGAATTCATCTGTCCGGCCTCATCCTGGGTAAACAGGTTGCCGTTGTCTGTTCCCAGGGTAAACTCAACTTCGGTGTAGTTCGTCGGATGGCATTTGGTCGAGCAGAACCAGCCTGTTCTGTCCGCTTTAATCAAAGATGCGTCAAATGTGAAAGATGCCTTATAACCGTTCTCAGTAATCTGCTCAGCTGTCAAAGGCTCGGAGGTCAGTTCCACTCCGCCGGCATACTTGATCTGGTCGCCGACTTCCCACTTGACACCTTCAGCATCAGAAAACGACCTGGTACCATTGTCTATCGACACCACCACCTGCACGGTACCGTTGCCGGAAGAAGGGATTTCATCCTGCAGCTGCTCCTTGTTGCAGGCAACTCCAAGAGATGCCACAACAAGCACTGCGAGTAATTTGTTTATATTGAATTTCATAGTTCAGTTCAATTTAAGATTATTTCCAGCTTGTATTTGTATCGTCTTCGACAGTGTAGGTAAAGTTGCCCTGACCACCCTGTTTATACCATTCAGTCGTACCGGAAGTGACTGCCATACTGCCTTCTACCTTCAGTTCTTTACAATATAAGTCGGGAGAATTGTAGGCAATCTTATTGATTATTGAATTTATTTTGTTCTCCATAAGTGTGAGATTTATAGTTTATTGATTGACAAGTAGTTCAAAGACACGGGGAAGGCTGTGGTCCCGGAAAGGGAGAGCGTATGCCTGCCTTTGGACAAAGGAAGGTCCACCTTGAAAATGTCCCACTTGTAGTCTGTGTTCGGAAGGTCTGCAAGACCGAGGCTGCTTCCGTCGAGACTTACCCTGAGAGCAGTCTCGAAATAGGTGCTGAACCTCAGCGTAAGGGTGTAGGTCGCATCTTCCGGGATTTCTATCTGATAGTCCACCGCTGTGTCTTTCTTCAGGTCGGTGAGCGAAAGCACTCCCACAGAATCGTCGGTTGGAGCAAGGTGTATGGCACCTGTGCAGGAGTTGTAATGCTCCGCAGGAATGACTGTGCCGGCCTTATACCAAAGACTCTTGTCCTGGGTGGACATATTCACGAATACTTTACCGAGGTCGGTGAGAGCAAACGGGGATTTGGAGCCGAGCAGGGAGTTGTGGCACTGGCTCTCTCCGTGGCCTCTCGGGATGAACCAGGCATAGCGGAATACATCCGGGTCGGCTTCGAGCATATTGATGGTCTCGACCATATACTTCATCTGGGCGTCTGCGGAGACATTGTTGCTGCTCCAGTTGCAGAACTCGGTGAGCCACAGCGGTTTGCCATATTTCTTAAAGCCGTCGAGGAATTGCTTTACTCCTCCAGCCGAACCCATATAGCAATGCAGGGCTATTCCGTCCACGTCGTCCCAGCTGACTCCTTCTATGGCGAAGAATTCGTCATACCATTTCCAAGGGTCGTGGTAACCCTCGAGTGTGCCGTAGTTCATTGCGGGAGCGATGAGTTTAAGGTCGAGCTCCCTGGCTATGGCCACCAGTCGTCCCCAGTCTTCGGCTGCTGTTGCCGGCACCATATTGGCCTGGTCCGTGAGATTGGGCTCGTTGTAAGCAAGCAGATACTTGCACTCCGGGTGCGCCTTCTTGAAGGCCCTGAACGTATCCTCATTCCAGTTGGCGTTCCAGGCCATAGGACAGTAATCCATTCCGTATTGGGCAAAGAGAGCGGATGCTTCGGTAGAAAGATTGACGCCCCAGTTGTAGGACCAGCTGCAGGCCGGCCCCAGATTGGGAATGTCTATGTCCGGGAGCTGGGAGAAGTTGAAAGCCACTCCCCTTTTCTCGCTCTTGCTCTGAAGGGATTCGTACCCGGTCGGAGTATCGGTGTCCGGGCCCACTTCCTTCTGACAGGCAGAGAAAGAGAGAATTGCAAGAAGCAGAATCAGCTGTCTGGAAAGTTTCATATAATAATACTAAAGTTTCTGATATACTTTCACATAGTCCACATACATCCGAGCCTCACCCGAAGCGAGTGCAGATATTGCCCCCGGGTCGAAAATGCCTGTAAAGTGCCCTCCGACTGCAAGGTTGAAGAGGATGAAGAAGTCGTGGTTGAAATAATATCCGGTGCCCCAGTCATCTTCCCTGGAGGTTATGCCCATCTCGTAGTATGGGGATGAGGAAGGATATTTGTCCAGGTCCACGTACATCTTGACGGCAGCATTGTCCCAGATGAGTGTGAATAGATGGAATTCTCCGTCCTGGAGACTGTAGGACCAGGTGGAAGACTTGGCATAGTTGGGATATGCCCAATTGCCTGGAGAGACTTCCTTGTAGTAGCCCCAATGGCAGGCTCCGTTGAAAAAGCGGTCCTGGGTTCCGGAAGAAATGCCCTGAGCATTGCCCATTTCAAGTATGTCAATTTCACCACATTTAGGCCAACCCACTGAATCATAGTTGTTTCCCATCATCCAAAATGCCGGCCAAAGACCATTGGCCGTGGTCGGTAACTTGATGCTGGATTCTATTTTGCCGTACTTGAAGGACTTCTTGTTCCGGGAGTTGATTCGTCCTGAAGTGAAACTCTTGCCCCCGAAGCCTTCCTTTTTCGCTGTCAGAATAAGGCATCCGCGACCTGAACCCGGTTCCTTGCCGAGGGACACGTTTTCAGCACGGTAATATTGGAGTTCGTTATTGCCGCCGCCGTCTCCGTTGACTTCGATGTTCCATACGGACTCGTCAAGGACGCTGCCATTGAAAAGGTCCTCCCACACAAGTTTGTAACCTTCTGTTTCTCCTGAACCGTTTTCGGCAGGAGAGGAAGGATTATCCGGCTTGTCAGGATTGTCCTGATTGCCGGAATCGCCCGGGGTATCAGGATTGTCCTGATTCCCCGGATTCTCAACCGGCTCCTTGTTGTCTTGGTCTTCAATCCCGATATGAATGGGTTCGCAGGAAAGGACCATAATGGACAAGAGCAAAAGAGCGTACATCTTATGCATCTGGAAAGCCATTATTTCTTGTAGAAGAACATGGCATCTACATCAAGGGTGGTGCCTGTAACACCGCCGCTGAGGATGGACACGAGATTGTCGGCTTTTGCGGCCTGAGTGTAGTTCAGACCTGTGTCCGTGAGAGCAATTTCGTACTCGTTCCAGAGGCCTGCCTTGAATGTGCCGCCAACAGGAGAGATGGCATCGTATTTGGTGCCGCTGTCCTCGAGGGAGCCCTCTCCGATAGCGAACTTGTAGGTGCTGCCGTTCCAGGTGAGGATGACGATGTGCGCAACCTTTGCAGCGCCCTTGTAGGCAAGGTGGAATTTCCAGTTTGCAAGGTCGGAAGAACTCTCTACAAATGCAGGAATGGTTTCAGGAGTTTTAACGAACCAGCCAGCTCCTGACCAGCCGACGCTGCCCACTACGAGTGAAGTCCAGCTTTCTGCCTCACCATAGAAGTTGAGACCAGATGCCGTGCCTGCGGTATAGGTATTTTCCCAAACATAAAGGAAGACATTGGTGTCGTCCACCTGGTAGCTTGCCTTGATCTTGCTCTTGATTGCTTCGGTGGACTGTGCGTCGAGGGCTACAGTCACGTAAGCGGAACCCTGGAGGGAAGCGTGGAGGTCGGTGTCGTCGCCCGGATTGTTACCGCCCGGATTCTCACCGCCCGGATTCTCTGTGTTTTCATCGTCCTTAAGTCCGCCGTTTCCGGTGGAAGGATTGTCCTTCTTGCAAGAAGCGAGGAGGCAGATGGAAGCTACTGCCAAAATTGCCAAATAACTCTTTTTCATAATAATGATGTGTTTAGTGGTTAATTATAATGTGTATAAAGATTTCTGTCCTGTCAGATTCATCAGTTCAGTATAAAGGCCAAGCCAGCAGAGAAAGTCCTGATTACCAGCCGAAATTCTGTTCGAGAGAACCCAGGCGTACTTCCTCGTCCGGAATGGGGAGAAGTTCGTGCTTGCCCTTGACAAATGTGCCCATATTGGCTTTTGCGAGGTCTGTCTCGGTCTGTGCATAGGCATCCATCACCTCCTTTGCTATGCCCCAACGGCAGAGGTCGTACCAGCGGTGGCTCTCCATTGCGAGTTCCACCCGGCGTTCGTGGCGTATTGCCAGTTCGAGGTCTTCAGCATTGTCCTGCAATTGTCTGAGAGCGTAGCCATCGCGATAGTCAGGCACTTTGTAGCCCGGAAAAGCCGGGAGTATGGAGGCTCCTTCGCGGGCCCTGTCACGCACTTTCTCGAGGTAGGTTTTGGCCTCCGAAGCATCGTCGTTCCTCAGGCAAGCCTCGGCATAGAGCAGATAGACGTCGGCAAGGCGTATTTCTATCCTGTTGACAGGGGAACGGGTTGCGTGGTCTATTGCGGGATAATCCCTGCCCTCCATAATGGTTCTTTTGAGTGTGAGATAGCGGTTTCCCAGATATAGTTCTTCAGCCTGAGTCGTGATTTCTTCGTCAGTAGGCGTGAATATGGAGGCATCCCTGCGAGGGTCTCCAGCCTCGTACTCGTCATAGAGATTCTGGGTCGGGTGACAGAATCCCCAACCGGAGTTGGAGAAGTGTGAAGAACGGGAACGCAGGAGAATGGTCGCTAAAGTTCCTCTGGAGAATCCGTTGCCCTCTCCGTAGTCGGATGTACCTTCTGCCATATACTGCACCTCAAAGACTGATTCGGGACCATTTTCGCCGTCGAGGGTGAAGTTGTCCCTGTATGCGCTGCATAGGGTGTATTCAGCTGCCTCATTTGCGATGAACTTGCCTCCCCAGGTCTTTGCGGAAGAATATTTTTCGGCAGCCCCGGCTGTGTCTCCGCCATTGCGTTTGCAGTCTCCCCAATAGAGGTAAACTTTCAGGAGCATAGCTTCGGCAGCGCCCTTGGTTGCCCTTCCCAGGTCTTCGGGAGCATATTGGCTCTTGAGCGGGAGTTTACCGGCTGCATTTTCCAGGTCTGAGACTATCAGGCTGTACACCTCGTCCACGGTCGAGCGTGGGATTTTCCATCCATCGGCACTGTAAATCGGGGACTCTGAAATAGGGACGCCTCCGAAAAGACGCACCAGACGGAAGTAATAGAGAGCACGCAGGAAGCTTGCCTCTCCTGTGAGCCTGGATGCGAGAGCCTGGTCCAGGTCTTCCATTTTCGGAAGTTGCTCAAGTGCCAGGTTTGCGCGTGCAATACCCTGGAAATTTGCCCTGTAATAATCCAGAACGAGGGAATTGTTGGATATGGCCTTGAAATTCTCAAGGTCGTAGGCATCAGCCATATCGGCAATGTTCTGGCCTCCTTTGAGTGCATCGTCGGACATTATGTCCCCGATGAAGAATTCTGAATAGTAGGTGCTCTGGAACTCCCACATCAGAGGAGTATAGGCTGCATTGACGACCTGAACGGCAGTTTCTTCGCTCGTGAAGAAGTCCTCCACCCTGTTGGTCATAGGCCCGTCTTCGGACAGCCATCCGGCACAGGAAGTCAGAGTGAATATGGCAACAGAGGCCAATATAATATTTCTGCAATTCATAATTCTGCGTTTTAGAAATTGATATTCAGACCCACCATAAATGTCCTTGACTGAGGATAGTTGCCGTAGTCCACTCCGCCTCCGACTTCAGGGTCGTAGCCCGTGTATCGGGTGGCTGTGAAGAGATTGCTTCCGGAAAGATAGATTCGGCATCTGGACATCTTGATTTTCTGAGTCCATTCCTTAGGGAAGGTATATCCCAGCTGGAGATTCTTGAGCCTGAGGTAGGCACCTGATTCGACGAAACGGCTGCTGGTTTCCGTGTTGATTGGGTTTCCGAAAGGATTCGGGATGGAGCCTTCGGGATTGGCTGTGGTCCAGACATCCCTCATAGTCGTGCTCAGAGTAGCCTCATTACCTGTGCCTTCCGTCCTGATTCTAAGGGCGTTATAAATCTGATTGCCATATACTCCCTGGAAGAAGAGCTGGAGATCTATGCCTTTCCAGCCGAGGCTGAAGTTGAGACCGTAGGTGAGCCAAGGGAAAGGATTGCCGAGAGCCATCTTGTCGTTCTCGTCTATTTTGCCGTTGCCGTCCTTGTCCCAGAATTTGGCATCTCCAGGCTTGTAGCCGACCTTTGCCCCTTCTGCCCACAGATATTCGTCAATTTCTTCCTGGGTGCGGAAAATGCCGTCGTAGCGGTAACCCCAGAAGGTGTAGAGAGGCAGCCCCTGGTCGCAGACTGTCTTGTCGCCCCAGACCTTCTCTCCTCCGTTGAGGGCGGTGAGTTCGTTCTTTATGAATGAAATGTTGCCGCCTATGGAGTAGTTGAAATCGCCTATGTCATTGATATGATTGAGTGTCAGCTCGATACCCCTATTCTGCACAGTGCCGACATTTGCCGTTGCGGAATAGCGGTTACCCACCTGCGCAGGGGCTGTCACACTCAGGAGCATATCCCTGGTGTCTCTCTGGAAGAGGTCTATGTTACCGATGAGACGGTTGCCGAAAAAGCCGAAATCTATACCCAGGTTCCACTGCTCGGTAGTCTCCCATTTGCCGCCGTTGTTCACATAGGTAAGGATGGTAGCACCGGAAGCCAGTGCAGGATTGCTGCCGAAGACATAGTCCACGAAAGTCGGTCCGTTATTGAACATATTCAGCAGGAAGGCATTGTCGCCGATTTTGTCATTTCCTATCATTCCCCAACCGAGACGGAACTTGAGTTCGTCAAGCCAGCTCACCTGTCGGAGAAAACTCTCGTTTTTGAGCCTCCAGGCCACTGCTGTGGACGGGAAGTAGCCCCACGGGTGTTCCACGAACTTGCTGGAACCGTCTGCACGGAAATTGACAGTAATCATATACCGGCTGTCGTAGGAATAGTGCAGACGGGAGAGGAAGGAGAGTCTCCTGGTGCGTCCCGCTGAGTCGGAAGCCTTGTTCTGATCCTCTGTGGCCTGGGAAAGATACCAGTTGGTCTCCACAGGGTTCAGAATGGAACTTCCTGAGCCGCCGAGAGTCTCGTACTGGTACTGCTCAGTGGTCTGGCCCACCATAGCGGAGTAGCTGTGCTTGCCTGTCTCGCCTGAGTAGGTGAGGGTGTTCTCGACTATGATGGTCTGGTAGCGGCCCACACTGCTTTCAATGAAGTTTTTGTCAGACTTGTCGTAGTCCGAGTATTTGTAGAGGTCTTTGAAGAGTTTGTGTCTGGTGTTAGTCAGGTCCATACTCACATCGCTGCGGAAGACCAGGCCCTTGACAGGCTTGAGTTCGAGGAAGATGTCACCCACCCAGCGCTCGGTCTTGTCGGAAGGATGGCTGTGCTCAACCATAGAGAGAGGGTTGGTCACATTCTTGAAATTGGATGCCGCGCTTATCTGCCCTGACATATCCTCACCGGTGCGGCTAATGCTGCCTTCCGGGTAACGTGCCGGATCCCAGGGGGCCATCGCTATTGCCGCACTGATGACGGATGCACCTGCAGAGCTGCTGTTGTTCATAGCATTTCTGCCGTGAGAAAACATAAAGGTGAGATTTTCTCCCACACGTAGCCATTTGGCTATGTCGTAGGCTGAATTGACCCTTAATGAAGTCCTTGTGTAGTCTGAACCTATGATGGTACCCAGCTGATTGAACCAGTTGGCGCTCATTGACCAGTAACCCTTGTCATTACCTCCGTCCACGCTGAGGTGGTAGTTCTGGATGACAGCGTTCTTCTTGAAGACCACGTCCTGCCAGTCCGTGTCTATGTCGGAATAATCCAGATTCTTTGGATAATAATTTGATTTTCCAATGAGATAAGTCCTGACGAAGGAGTCTATGCCCTTGTCCTTTAGGGTGGTCAGTGCTGCCGGGTCGGCATTGGTGGTGGCAAGGAAGTTGGAGAATTCCGAAGCATTCATCAGGTCCAGAGCCCTCCAGCGGTTCTGGATGCCCACATAGCCGTCGAAAGTGACATTGATGCGGCCGTTGTCGGAGCCTTTCCTGGTTGTTACGAGAATAACACCGTTGGCTCCGCGGGAACCGTAGATTGCGGTGGCGGAAGCGTCTTTGAGAATTTCAGTGGAAGTGATGTCGCTGGGACTGAGGTAGTTGATATTGTCCACTATCACCCCGTCCACCACATAGATAGGAGCGCTGTTGTTGACTGTGCCTATGCCTCGGATGCGGACCTCTGCAGCAGCTCCCGGCTGGCCGGAACTTGAATTGACGGTGACTCCGGCTGCCACTCCCTGCAGAGCTTGGTCAAGTCCGGCTGCCGGGGTTTTCTTGAGTTGGTCACCTTTGACTGAAGATACGGAACCGGTGAGGTCGCTCTTTTTCATAACGCCGTAACCTATGGCTACGACCTCGTCCAGCATAAGGGCATCAGCCTCGAGAGCTATGTTTACAGTAGCCCCCCCCCGAGATGGTTTTTTCGACTTCCTTGAAACCTATGCAGGAAAAAACAAGGACATCGCCTGCGGATACTTTAATGGTGTAAGCACCGTCCAAATCTGTTATGGTGCCGTTGGTACCGCCTTTTACAAATACGGAGACTCCGGGCAGCGGACCTGAATCATCGGCAGAGGTCACCACACCGCTCACGGAGTAGTCCTGCGCATATAAGGAAAACGCGAAGAACAAAAGAGAAAAAAGGAGAGAAAATCTTCTCATACTTCTGACGGTTATTAGTTAGTTTTTCTTGTGTCTTTTATGTCTTATGGTCAATGTTTCGTGCACATTCTGGCATTTCGACTTTGCAAAAATAGGAAGTAAGGTTTTCAAGACAATGGAAATGCACCTCACAAAAACTCAACAAGAGCTAGTTTTTTAATAAACAGCTTGGGGATTTAATCTTTCACACTCCTGAATATCAACACTTTATATTTATACAAAAACAATAAGACAATTTTTATCATAATTTTTTCACCTCAACAAGATAATAAATCATATCTTTGCCGGGAATGAAATTCTATTCCGATATGCAAAGCTCATTTATAAGACAATTTGCAGGTATCGCTGCCCTGTTTATTGCGATCCCAGCCTTGGCCTTGCGCCCTGAAATAAAGAATTACAGCAAGAATATCTATGATTCCGGGGCCCAGAACTGGGACATAGCCCAAAGCGAAACCGGAGTGATGTATTTTGCCAACAGCAACGGAATACTGCAATTCAACAGCATAAAATGGGAAAACTGCCTCCTGATGAACAGGACATCTGTACGGTCGGTATGTTTCGATGAGCAAAACTCGAGGCTCTATGCAGCCGGCACAGGGGAGATAGGCTATCTGGACTACAGCACCGGGGGCAAGGGGAAGTATGTCAGAGTGCTGGACAGCGGAGAGAACAATATCGGAGAAATCTGGGACCTTTCAGTCTGCGGCGACAGACTGTATTTCAGGGACAACAGCAATGTGTATTGCTTGAATGACAGCCTCGTTACACGATGCGCCCTGGACAGCGGAAAGGTGGAGTATTGTGCGGTGCTCGGAAGCAAGGTCTATGCAGCATCTGCTTCCGGTGGGCTCTACTATCTGTCAGAAAATGGCACGAAGGCTGTCCGAATGCCGAACTGCAAGGTGCTTGAAGGCAAGAGAATCTGCGGACTTTACAATTACGGAGAATCACTGGTTGTGGTCACTTCGAAGGGCAGAATCTACATTTTAAGGGAATCTGAACGGACAATCCGGGAAATGGCGACTGAATTGCCTATAGGAAACTGCGACATCTTCTGTTCTGCTATGGAGGGAGATATGCTGGCTCTGGGAACTATTACAAGAGGCATACTGCTTCTGGACATCGCTACGGGGCAATATGAGAGCATAGACAGGGAAAGTGGTCTGCAGAACAATTCTGTGCTGAGTCTCCATTTCGACCGGGAGAAGAACCTCTGGGCAGGACTGGACAAAGGTATCGACTATATAAATCTGCACTCCCCTTCCGAAGAGCTTTACGGGCCCGGCAATGACATAGGCAGCGGATATGCTGCGGAAATTTATGACGGAAAACTCTATCTAGGGACAAACCAGGGACTGTTCTCGACGGAAATTCCATACAGGAAAAACAAAGGGGCCTCAAAGACAACTACAAGGGTGGGGAACATAACCGGTCAGGTCTGGTCCCTGCAGGTTATGGACGGGAAACTGTTCTGCTGCCACGACCTCGGAGTCTATATCATCTCTGGAGGCAAGGTGATCCAGCACATTGCACTCCCCGGCACCTGGAAACTCATTCCCCTGTCCTCCCATCAGGATATGTTGCTGGGCTGTTCCTACGAGCGGCTTTTCACATTGAAGAAAAAGGGTGGAAGTTGGGTCTATTCCGGAGCGGTGAAAGGCTTTGACCGTTCAAGCAAGGAATTCGTGGAAGACATTGACGGAAGAATCTGGTTTTCCCATTGGATTCAGGGATTGTACCGCCTTAAACTCAACGAAAAAGCTGATTCGGTGGAGAGAGTCGAATCCTTCGGCACTGAACAGGGCTTCCCAACCAACCGCAACAATATGCCCCAAAGAATAGGCTCCCAATTCATTTTCAGCACGGAAGGAGGCTATGTCCGATATGACGAGACTGAAAGGCGGGCGCATTATATAGATTACCTAAACGGCAAGTTCACCAGGACTCCGATAGTGACGGGAATCACAGAACTTCCGGACGGAACCAGGTATTACTCCTCAGGGGTGATGCAGGCAGTGGAATACGAGGATGCGGAAGGAAATACAATATTGGATTCACTCTCCCTGAAAAAATACGCAAGGAACAGGCCCATGGGCTTTTACAATATGTGCTATCTGGAAAAGGGCCGGTTCATAATCAACACCGAGGATGGCTTTGCAGTCATATCGACCGAAGGTCTGGGCGACAGGGATTCAAGCAGCAGTGTGTTCATAGAATCCGTTTCAGGGAGATTGCACGAGCGGTTTATGGTACTGAGAACAGCCAGCGGCAAACCGGAGGCCCTCAAGTTATCCTCAGACGATAATTCCCTGACTTTCAACTACGTATGGCCCGTTTACAGCGACAGCGAACCCATCCGTTACAGTTGCATTCTGGAAAATTATGACAAGGAATGGTCCGGGGAAAGCAGACAGGAATTCAAGGAATACACCAAGCTGCCGCACGGGAAATATGTTTTCAAGGTCAGGGCAAGGAACATTGCCAACGGGAAGACAACGGAAGACAGCATTGATGTGCACATTGCCGCCCCGTGGTTTCTGTCCTGGCCCGCCTATCTTGTCTATATGCTCCTGTTCTGCCTGCTGATATGGCTGATTTACTTTATAATAATGCGCATTTCGGACCGGAAGGCAAGGGTGCTGGCTCAGCGCAAGGAAGAGGAACTGAGACAGAAGCACCTCAAGGCGGAACTGGAACATAAGGCCGAGGATCTGGCTGTGTCCACTATGAACCTGATACGTAAAAACGAAATTCTGCAGCAGATAGATTCAGACGTGCAGAAGGCGGCAGACTATGTGGGCAGCGACAACAACCGCACAGGAGCTCTCCTCGCCAAAATCAGGAAGGACATCCGCGAGAACATAGCCCACGATGATGACTGGCAGAAGTTTGAGAAGAATTTCGACGTGGTGTATGAGGATTTTCTCAAGAGGCTGGGCGAAAAGTTCCCTTCACTCACAGTGGCGGACAAGAAGATGTGCGCCTACCTGAAAATGGACCTAAGTTCAAAGGATATGGCACCCCTTCTCAATATGACAGTCCGCAGCGTGGAAATGACACGCTACAGACTGCGCAAAAAACTTGAACTGGGACGTTCCGAGAGCCTCACTGACTTTCTTCAGAAATTCTGAGGATCCCGTGAAACCTATTCAAAGAATACGAATTCGTTGGTATCTGCTGGAAGCCTAACGTTTGCGGTAGTTATAGCCCCAGTTGTCGAGCACAGGGAACTGATGGCTCTTCACTTCTCCCATAAAGCTTTCGAAATCAGGTCTTTCGTCTCCGTCCCAAGCTATGCAGCTGAGAGCGAACAGGCGTGGGAAAAGCATATATTCGGCGTGCTCCCAAGTGGAGACATACTCGGTCCAGAGATTAGCCTGGACTCCCTTGATGTGTGAGAGTTGTTCCGGACTCAGCCCCCTGGTCTGGTCGAAAGAATACATTTTGTCTATGGTCAGGACGCTCTGGAAGCCCACAGGCTCGGAATCCATGTCCTCAGACTGGAGATAGTCGATGTAGAAATAGCTGGTCGGGGCCATAATCACGTCATATCCGTCTGCGGTATATTTGTAAAGGCTCTTTTCCACCGGCAGCCATCCGCGCCAGTACATCACTGTCACTCCCTTGTCGAGCTCTCCTTCCGTGATTTCGTCCCATCCTATGATGCGTTTGCCCTTGGATGCAAGTGTCTTCTGAACGTGATGGGTGACATAGTTCTGGAGATATTGCTCCGCACTCACCCCGTCCTTGTCCTCGAGGCCGAGTTCGGCAATCTTCGCCTGACAATGAGGGCATTTTTCCCATTCCACTTTCGGGCACTCGTCCCCACCTATGTGGAAAAGTTCTCCGGGGAAGATGTCCGCAACTTCGCAGAGCACCTCGTCAAGGAAGCGGTAGGTCTCGTCCTTGCCTGCACAGAGCACCTGGTCTGCAATACCCCAAATTTTACGCACCTCGTAAGGGCCGCCGGTGCATCCGAGTTCAGGATAGGATGCCAGAGCTGCAACCATGTGACCGGGCAGGTCTATTTCCGGGACTATGGTGATACCGAGCTTCCAGGCATAATCCACCACCTCCCGCAGCTGCTCCTGAGTGTAGTAACCCCCGTGAGGAATGTGGTCATCACTGTTCCAGTCGCGTCCCACCATTGTGCCGGAACGCATACTGCCCACCTCGGTGAGTTTCGGGTATTTCTTGCTTTCTATGCGCCAGCCCTGGTCGTCGGTGAGGTGCCAGTGAAAACGGTTGAGCTTGTAGGCTGCCATAGCATCGAGCAGACGTTTTACATTTTCAACAGGAAAGAAATGACGGGCACAGTCCAGCATCACTCCCCTGTAGGAATAGGCGGGAGAGTCCTGAATTTCGCAGAATGGGATGGCAAATTCGGCATCGGATGCCTCTGAGGAGTAGATTGCAGGAGGCAGCATTTGCCTTAGGGTCGCAAGCGCATAGAGCACTCCGTTGTGTGAGGAAGATTTGACGGTTGCTCCGCTTTCGTCCACCTTGATCTCGTAAGCCTCGTCAGGAAGTTCGGCATCGTAAGCGATTGTGAGCGAAGCTCCTTTGCAGGGAATACAGCAAAAGGTTTTCACCTCCACTTGAGATGAAGTACATTCGGACAGCTGGTTTGCGAAGTCACGGGTGACGGCGAGGGTGCGGTCTTCAAAGTCTTTGGACAGGACGATGAGTGAATTGTCGAGGTAAAGGGCTCCCTTGTGCAAGTCAAACTGCTGCGGATAAGGGATTACACTTGCTTCCAGTTGGATGTCGGGGGACACGTGGATTTCACGGCTGCTACAGGCGCACAGGCACAGAGTCAGGGCGGCTGCTGTCATTGCTTTGGTTATTTTCATATTCTTATGCGGTTATTGTATAATTCTTATTGAAATACAATCTAAATGCTTGAAAGGGACAAGTATTCCGATTACCTATGTCATTTTGGCACTCAGACTTAGAAAATCAGGAAGCACATCTGGACAATGAGAATCATTACAGCTATGGCTTTTATCCCGGTAGTGAGCAAAAAGGCCAGGAAAGTCCCCGCAGCAGCCTTGAGCGCAGTAAGAGGGTCCTGAACCGCAAAGAGATACTCGCCCAGAAAGGCCCCGAGGAAACTGCCTGCCACCATACCCACAGGTGTGAATATCATACCCGCCACCATACCGATGGCCGCGCCCCTTTCAGCCGCCTTGTGCCCTCCGGCCCTGCGTGTCATCCGGGCAGGAAGCACATAGTCCAACACAGTGAGTATCAGCACAACAGCAAGCCAGACAAGGAGAGCCGTCAAGCTCACAGGCTGGTCTGCCTTGTCAGAAAAATACAGGCACAGAAGTCCCAGCCAACTCAAAGCCGGCCCCGGAATGACCGGCAGAAAGCACCCCGCCAGCCCGATTACAGCCAGAACAAGTCCGGCAATTGCAGCAAAATCCATAACAATTCAAAGTATGTCCGGGCAAAGGTAGCAATTTTCGCCCTATTATCGGATTTTCCTTTTACAGAAATCTTTGCAAAAAAATATGCAGAACAAAAAAACTTTCCTATATTTGCAGTCCCTTAACCGGGAACAACGATTGGAGAGATGCTCGAGTGGTTTAAGAGGCACGCCTGGAAAGCGTGTAGTCGCCTAAAGCGGCTCACGAGTTCGAATCTCGTTCTCTCCGCGAACTCGATTCGAAATGACAACGGCACCGCAAGCGGTGCCGTTGTCGTTGTGGCGACAAGCGCGTTGAGAGTCCCACTCTCATAAGCGATTGCCGCCACAACGACAGCTCCAAACCGGCATAGCCGATTTTGAGCTAAGTCATTTCGAATCGAGCTCGCAAGGGCCCCTCCGGCAAGGAGAAGAGATCTCGCAGCCATTCCAGCGATTTTGCAAAGCTGGAATGGCGAGGACATCTCGAAGTCGCTATGTCCTAAGTAATCCTCAAAAATAACCTGCATCATGCGCTCCTTCCAGCTTTGGCTGTAACCTTCCCACTATTAGGGCGGTTTGGGGACTTGCGCCCGTTAGAGTACGTTCGTGCTGGGCGAATCGAGTAGGAGGTAAACACTAATCATAGGGTGTTTATCTCCTATTTTCGTGTT
>CAMCFO010000002.1 GCA_945874155.1 uncultured Bacteroidales bacterium | reverse complement strand
CCTTTTCTTCCAAAGTGACATCCAAAGGGCCATTTTGGCACTTTGAAGAATCTGTAGTGTCACTTTGGCCCATTGAAATATGCAGATTACGATTCAGGAGTTCGTGCTTTGCCCCGAACAGCAATTTGACATTATTAGAGTTACGGTTGTTTCACCATTGCAAATTTATAAAATTCTGCCGTGATTCTGAAAACGAGTCACGGCAGAGATTCAAGAATATTTGGTATCTTTATTCCGCAAAATATTTGGCAAGTTCGGCTTCGATGCCTTCGCCGCGGAGGTCGCGTTTGAGGATGGTGCCGTCCGGTCCGAAGAGCATTATCTGCGGGATGCCGCGGATGCCGTAGAGGTCGGTCGGGATTTGTTGTGCGTTGATAATCTGGTTCCATACCACACCGTGCTCCCTGGCTGCCGCCTTGGTGTCTTCCGGCTTGTCCCAAACGGCAACACTCAATACTTCCAGACCCTTCGGTCCATATTTTTGATATGCGTCACGGATGTTCGGGATCTCCCTTTTGCAAGGGCCGCACCAGCTTGCCCAGAAGTCCACGAGCACATATTTGCCCTTGCCCACATAATCAGAGAAGGAAACACTCTGTCCGTCAGAATCTTCAATGGTAAAATCCAGGAACTTTGCGCCTTCTTCCGTGAGCAGAGCCTTTCTTGCTCCCTCTGCGATTTTTACAACTGAGGAATCCTGCTGCATTTGCGGGGAAAGCATATCCACATATTCCAGAATTTCCTTGTTGGTCAGTTCTCCGTGTATATATGCGAGAGCCTGGACTGCAATGTCATTGTCCCTGTTCTTCTCTATTGCCTTGCGGTTCACTTCAATATACTTGGCTATGGCTTCCTCATATGCTGCATTCACCTTGTCATTCTTTTCTATGTCTGTGAGGGTGGAGTCGGCATAGACTTCCATAATGAGTTGATTGAACCCTTCCTCTATGGATTCGACTTCCTGAATGAAGGCTGCCTTCTTCTCTTCGTGGGATTTGCAGGCCACAATGGCAAGCGAGGCCATAAGCAATGCGATGATACTCTTTTTCATAATAACTACTTTTAATAAAATGCACGGCCGGAGTGTGGATTCCGGTCGTGCAAAGATAAAAAAGATTTCAAGAATACTATTCCTCAGCCTCCTGTTCCATATAGGCTTTGAGGAGTTTTTCCTGTACATCACCAGGCACAGGCTGGTAGTCAGCGAATTCCATACTGAAGGTTGCGGCTCCGGAAGTCATGGAACTCAAGGCTGTGGAGTACTTGTACATTTCCGCGAGCGGAACCCTTGCCCTGAGGACAGAGAAGCCCTTGTCGGTGTCCATACCTTCGATGAGAGCCCTGCGGTTCTGGAGGTCGGACATACAGGCACCCATATAGTCACCCGGAGTTATCACCTCAACATTGTAAATCGGCTCCATAATCTTCGGACCTGCGCTGCGGAACGCCTCCTTGAAGGCATTGCGGGCTGCAAGCACGAAGGAGATTTCGTTGGAATCAACCGGGTGCATCTTGCCGTCATAGACATACACCCTGATGTCACGTGCAAGGGAACCGGTGAGAGGGCCTTCGCTCATCTTGTCGTTGATACCCTTGAGTATGGCCGGCATAAAGCGGGCATCGATGGCACCTCCGACCACGCAGTTGATGAATTCCAATTTACCACCCCAAGGAAGGTCGAAGGATTCCTGACCTTTCACGTTGAGTACCAAGTCCTTGCCGTCAATCTTGAACTTGTTGGTCATAGGCTGGCCCTCAACTATAGGGCAGATGAGAAGGTGCACTTCTCCGAACTGGCCTGCACCGCCGGACTGTTTCTTGTGACGGTAGTTTGCAGCTGACACCTTGGTGATGGTCTCACGGTAGGAGATTCTCGGCGCGGACATCTCGATTTCAATCTTGTTCTCATTGCGCAGGCGCCACTTCACGATGTTGATGTGCTGCTCGCCCTGACCCTTGAGAACCGTCTGCTTGAGTTCCTTAGAATATTCCACTATTATTGTAGGGTCCTCAGCAGAAATGCGGTTGAGGGCTTCGTTCATCTTCTCGTCGTCCTTCTGCTCCACAGGCTTGATGGCTGTACGGTACCTTGGCTTAGGGAATTTGATGTGCTCATAGACAATCTCCGTACCCAGTTGGGCGAGAGTGGCGTCTGTCTTGCCGGCACGCAGTTTCACTGTACATCCGAGGTCTCCTGCCACGAGTTCGCTCACCTTTTCCTTCTTCTTTCCGGCCACTGCATAGATTGCGGTGATTCTTTCCTTGTCGCCGGTCTCTGGGTTCTCAAGGTCCTGTCCCTCAACAAGTTTACCTGTCATCACCTTGAAATAGGCCACTTCTCCGAGGTGCTGCTCAACGGCAGTCTTGTAGATGAAGAGAGTGGTAGGAGCATCTGCCTTGCACTCGACCTCAACTCCGTCCTTGGTAAGTTCCTTCTTCTCGGCAGGGGATGCAGCCACCCTGATGGTGAATTCCATAAGCCTCTTCACGCCTATATCCTTCTTTGCGGAAAGGCAGAATATCGGATATATTGCCTGCTCGCGGATACCTATGCCCAAGCCCTTGCGGATCTCGTCTTCGGTGAGCACGCCCGTGTCGAAGTATTTTTCCATAAGGCCGTCGTCAAATTCGGCAGCCCTTTCGATGAGTTCGCCCCTGAGTTCCTCAGCCTGAGCCTGAAGTGACTCCGGAATCGGAAGGTCCTCACGTGTGCCGTTGTCGTCCTTGAAGTGATAATACTTCATCTTGAGCACGTCCACGAATCCGTCGAAGCCCGCTCCCACATTGACAGGGAACTGCACGATGACCGGTTTCTGTCCGAATGCCTCCTTGAGCGAATCCAGAGTGCCTTCCCAGGAAGCCTTGTCCCCGTCAAGCTGGTTCACTGCCAGAATCACCGGCATATTGTATTTGTCCGCATACCTTGCGAAAATCTCAGTTCCGACCTCTACACCCTGCTGTGCGTTGGCAACGAGGATTGCAGTGTCGCAAACCCTGAATGCCGAAATGGCTCCGCCCACGAAGTCATCAGCGCCAGGAGCGTCGATAATATTGAACTTCGTGTCCATAAACTCTGCATAAAGCGGAGTGGCATAGATGGATCTCTGGTTGATCTGTTCGATTTCGGAATTGTCGGAAACCGTGTTCTTGCCCTCAACGCTGCCGCGCCTGTCAATCACTTTGCCCTCATAGAGCATGGCTTCAGACAACGTGGTCTTACCGGACCTTGTGCTACCGATAAGCACCACGTTACGGATGTCTTTAGTGGAATAAGTTTTCATTTCCGTCTATTGGTTATAGTTGTGTAAATGTGTATTCTCCGACCGCCTCGCCAGGACCGTGAGCCCCGCATCGGCAAATCATCTTCGCAAATTTATAAAACTTATCCATAAAAACAACATTTTGGGACTTTGCGGACCTCAAAATCTAATTCAAGCCGACTTGAAATTCAGCGAAAATGATGAATTTTTGAGCAATTTCGCTGATTTTCTCGGAAGATTTTTATACATTCGCATCAAGAATTTTTGCAGTAGGACACACTCTATTCAGGTTGCCATAGTTGCATCTTTCGGCATCTCAACAGGAGCAAATTCCGATGTGGTAAATCACACGGTAACACTTGACTCTCTTTTCAAATAATCTTCGTTAATTTGCAGAAAATGGTATCGGTTCCATTCCGAAGAAATTATTAAAAATGGCAAAATTGAAAACAGCACTGCCGTCCAGATATGAGGCGGGGAAACTTGAGGCGGGATGCGACGAGGCCGGCAGGGGGCCGCTCGCGGGAGGGGTATTTGCGGCTGCGGTAATATTGCCGGAAGACTTCAGCCATCCGCTGCTGAATGACTCCAAGCAGATGAGCTGCAAAGACAGGGAACTGCTCAGGGAGATTATCGAAAAGGAAGCGGTGGCGTGGGCTGTGGAGATGGTCAGCGCCGAAGAAATCGACCGCATCAACATACTCAACGCTTCAATTACAGGGATGTGGAGGGCGGTGACACGGCTTACAGTGCGTCCGGAGACCCTGATTGTTGACGGAAACAAATTCAAAGACCTGGGATTTCTGCCGGAAGCGGCTCTTGCACAGGAATATGCGGGAGGGAGGCTATGCGAGCAAATGGAACTTTGGAAGGGGATGCCGTGGAAAACCTTCGTCAAGGGGGACGGGAGATTCGCGTCAATTGCGGCGGCATCGGTGCTGGCAAAAACCTACAGGGACGACTATATGCGCTCCTTGGCAAAGGAATATCCCGAATACGGATGGGACAGCAATATGGGCTATCCTACTGCCGCACACATTGAAGCCATACGGAAATATGGATACACTCCGCACCACAGGCGCAGTTTCCAGGTCAAGGAACTTGAAAACAAACTCAAAATGATATGAAGAAATTTTTGTTATCGCTGTCTCTCGTGACGGCACTTCTGGCAGGCTCCGCGTTCAGCCTGAAGGCAGATGAAGGAATGTGGCTGCTCCAGTGGCTCGAAAAAATGAACGCAAAGGAAATGAAGAAGATGGGATGCAAACTCTCCCCGAAACAGATCTACAATGCCGACGGAATATCCCTCAAGGATGCCATCGTGCAGTTCGGAGGAGGATGCACAGGCGAAATGATTTCCGACGAGGGCCTGCTCATCACCAACCACCACTGCGGTTATTCCTTCATCCAGGCTCTCAGCAGCATTGAGCACAACTACCTCCAGGACGGATTCTGGGCAATGCAGCGCAGCGAGGAACTGCCTTGCGAGGGCCTCACGGTCAAATTTCTGGAAAGCATAAGCGATGTCACAGAGGAGATTGCTGCAGCCGAGGCTCTGGCCCGGGAAAGCTACAGGGACAGTGCGGATGTATATGTCCGTGTTCAGGATGCCGTAAAGGCAAAGAAGGATGAACTCGTCAGCGCCTCAGAAGAAAAGTATCCCAACTGTGAAGCCGAGGTTTTCTCATTCTACAACGACAATATGCAATTGCTCATAGTGTATAAGGTCTATCGTGACGTCCGTTTTGTCGGAGCTCCGCCTTCCACCATAGGCAAATTCGGAGCTGACACCGACAACTGGATGTGGCCGCGTCACACCTGCGACTTCTCTATGTTCCGTGTCTATGCCGGAGCGGACAACGAACCGGCAGACTATAGTCCGGAAAATAAGCCTCTGCAACCTAAGAACCATTTGAAAATTTCCCTCAAGGGAGTCAGGAGCGGGGACTACACTATGATTATGGGCTATCCGGGGCGCACCAACCGTTTCGGCACCTCTGCGGAATTGCGTCAGATGCTCGCACAGAACGACATCCGCATCGAGGCCCGTACCCTCCGTCAGAACCTTATGATGGAAGATATGCAGGCAGACCCTAAAGTGAAAATCCAGTATGCCAGCAAATACTCCGGTTCATCCAACGGCTGGAAGAAGTGGAAGGGAATGAAAATAGCCTTCCGCAAACTGGGAGTGATTGAGAGGGCCGAAGAGGAAGAAGCGGCATTTATGGAATGGGCGGCAGCCGATCCCGAAAGGACAGAGAAATATGCAAACGCGCTCAGCGACATCCGCACTGCAGTTGAAGGCACGCAAAAGCTTTCCGAAATCTCCACCTGGATTATCGAAACCGTATATATGAGTGAACTCGCCCGTATGGGAGGTATGGCATCCTCAGGTGCACGCAAAGCCGTCAAGCAAGGCCTGGACAGCGCAGCTGTGGTGAAGGCAACCATAGATTTCATCAGGGAACGCGACCCGTACAAGGATTACTCCCTTTCCACCGACAGGAAAATCACGGAAGCAATGCTCCGCCTCTACCACGAAAAGACCGACTCAGCCTACTGGATCATACCGGACTACAGCAAGGACAGCATTTCTGCCTATGTGGACAGGCTCTTTGCCGAAAGCATCTTCACAAGTGCGGAAAAGGCTTATGAAGCCATTGAGAACCAGGGTGTCAGTGCAGTTTACTCCGACCCTGCCACCAAACTTTACTCATCCATACTAAGCAAATACCTCAGTTTCGGGGCCGCAGCAGCAGAATACGGACAGCAACTGGCCAAGGGCCGCAAAGCCTGGACTGCGGGCAATCTCGAGTGGAAGAAAGGACAGCCCTCCTACCCGGATGCCAACTTCACTATGAGGCTTACCTACGGCAAGGTTATGGGCTACTCCCCTGCCGATGCAGTGGAATACGACTGGTTCACCACACTGGACGGAGTGATGGAGAAGGACGACCAGACAAGCTGGGAATTTGCAGTGCCTGAAAAACTCAAGCAAATCCACGCTGCAAAAGATTTCGGCCAGTACGCGGACAAGGACGGCAAGGTGCACACCTGCTTCCTCAGCAACAACGACATCACCGGCGGAAACTCAGGATCCCCTATAATGAATGCCAAGGGCGAACTCATAGGCCTGGCCTTCGACGGCAACTGGGAATCAATGAGTTCCGACATAATGTTCGAGCCGAATCTCCAGAGGTGCATCAATGTGGACATACGCTATGTGCTCCTGATTATAGACAAGTTCGGCGGAGCATCCCACCTGATTGAGGAGATGGACATCGTCCGCTAATTAAGTTTGCCGGCGAGTTTTTCAGCAAGGGCTATGAAGGCGAGGGCCTGGGGTCCGGTTCCGAGTGCGGCCGGTGTTCCTGCGTCCCCGTCTTCTCTTATGCTCTGGACTATAGGAATCTGCCCTAAAAGGTCAAGTCCGTATTTTTCAGCCATCTTGCGGCCGCCATCCTTTCCGAAAATGTAGTAACGGTTATCAGGGAGTTCCTCCGGGGTGAACCAGGACATATTCTCCACAAGGCCGAAAATAGGCTTGTTCACATTTTCATTGCGGAACATATTCACGCCCTTCTCCACGTCGGCAAGGGCCACATCCTGAGGGGTGCTCACTATGACTGCACCGGACATTGGAATGTCGTGGACCAGACTGATGTGTATGTCACCTGTTCCCGGAGGCATATCTATGAGCAGGAAGTCCAGTTCTCCCCACCGCACTTGCAGAATCATCTGTTTGAGTGCATTGCAGGCCATAGGACCACGCCATATCAGAGCCTGGTCCGGGCGGGCGAAATAGCCTATGGACATCCACTTCACTCCGTATTTCTCTATAGGCATAATCACATCGCGGGGCTCTTCCCCCGGTTCTGCGGCAGGAATCTGGAAGGACTCAGGCACTGCATCCTCGGTGGCAGTCATCTTAGGTACGGAAGGGCCATAGACATCGGCATCTGCAAGCCCCACCTTGTATCCCAGGCGGGCAAGAGCCACGGCAAGGTTCACAGCCACAGTGGATTTGCCCACTCCGCCCTTGCCTGAAGCAACTCCTATTATGTGTTTCACGTTTGCCACTTCCTCAAGCCCCAGGTCCAGACCCGGCTTTTTCTTAGGTTTCGGCTCATCCTTGACCACCGTCAGCACTTCCACATCCGCCCCCTTCGGAAGATTGCGTATGAGGGCTGCTCTTGTGCTGCCTATGAGGTATTCCGCAAGGGGGTCGCGGTGACGGCTGAATGCGAGTGTCACCGAGACTTTCGGCGCTCCTTCCGCATTTGTCGAAACGCTCACTTTGTCCACCATTCCCAGCTCAACTATGCTTTTGTCGGCCTTGGCCGGATGGGTAACCTCCTTAAGGTAAGTCCTTATATCTGAAATAGTTGTCATATCAATCTAACTTATTTAATCCCATTTTTTCTTTCATCTTACGGAGCAGGTCAAAGGCCTGGAGAGGAGTTATGGAGTTCAGGTCCACTGCCTCCAGGTCATCCTTGAGCGAAGACAGCAGAGGGTCCTCCAGCTGGAAGAAGCTCAATTGCAGAGAACCGTCTCCCTCCACTCTTCCTTCCTTCACATTGTGGGGCTTTATCTGCTTGGCTGCACTAAACTTCGCGGCTCCGGATTTTCCTTCCCCGCTTTCAAGCGCTGCAAGTGTCTTTTCCGCCGAAACTATCACTTGAGAAGGCATTCCCGCCATACGCGCAACGTGCAGTCCGAAGCTGTGGGCCACGCCTCCCTCCACCATCTTGCGGAGGAAAATCACCTGCTTGCCCACTTCCTTCACTGCAATGTGGAAATTCTTCACACGGGCGAAGGTCTGCTCCATATCGTTGAGTTCGTGATAGTGGGTGGCGAAAAGGGTCTTTGCACCCTGACCGTTTTCGTGGATGTACTCCACTATTGCCCTGGCTATGGACATTCCGTCGTAAGTGGAGGTTCCACGGCCGATTTCATCCAGCAGCACCAGGGACCTTGCCGAAATATTATGCAGAATCATAGCCGTCTCCAGCATCTCGACCATAAAGGTGGACTCCCCTCGGGATATGTTGTCCGATGCACCCACCCTGGTGAAAATCTTGTCGAAACGGCCCATAACCACCTTTTCCGCAGGCACGAATGAACCTGTCTGAGCCAGCAGCACTATGAGGGCAGTCTGACGAAGAAGAGCCGATTTTCCTGCCATATTCGGACCGGTAAGGATGATAATCTGCTGTGAATCTGTGTCCAGATGGACAGTATTGGGCACATATTCCTCGCCCGGCCCCATCATGGTCTCGATGACGGGATGCCTGCCTGAGACTATGTCCAAAGACTTGCCGTCGTTGATCTGTGGACGGCAATAGTTCCTGTCTATGGCAATGCGGGCAAATCCGGCCAGCACATCAATCTTCGCAATCGCACGGCAGTTGTTCTGAATCACCGCAACCTTCTCGCGGATTTTTGCTACGAGATTATTGAATATCTGTGTCTCAAGTACATATATCCTTTCCTCTGCCCCAAGTATCTTCTCCTCATATTCCTTGAGTTCCTTGGTGACATATCTTTCCGCATTCACGAGAGTCTGTTTGCGCACCCAGTCCTCCGGCACCTTGTCCTTATGGACATTGCGGACCTCAAGATAATAGCCGAAAACGGAATTGTAATTGACCTTGAGGGAGGATATGCCGGTGCGCTCGGTTTCCCTGCGCTGGATTTCCAGCAGATAGTCCTTGCTGTGACGGGCGATACGGCGGAGTTCATCCAGTTCTTCCGAAACTCCCGGAGCTATCACATCTCCCTTGCCCAGCATAGAGGCAGTATCCGGGTCTATGGTCTTTTCTATGTCATCCAGAAGTTCGCGGCACTCGCAAATGGCCCCGGATAACTTACGCAAAGCATCGCTGTCACTGCTTTCGCACAGCTGTTTTACCGGCCCCAACTGCGACAGTCCCCGCTTGACCATCAGCACCCCGCGAGGCAGGAGTTTGCCCGCAGAAGCCCTTGAAACTCCCCTTTCGAGGTCGCCTATATCCCCCACAAGTTCCCTCAAAGCATCCAGCCTGTCCGTATGGCTGACGAACCATTCCACCACATCCTGACGCTCCCTGAGTTCTTCCAAATCCATAATCGGAAGGGCCATCCAGTTGCGCAGGAGGCGGGAACCCATAGGGCTGACGGTGCGGTCCATCACATCCACAAGGCTCACCCCGTCCTTGCCCGAGCTTGCGGAAAAGATTTCAAGATTGCGGAAAGTGAACTGGTCCATCCAGACATAGCGGTCGCCGTCAATGCGGGAAATGGAGCAGATATTGCCCAAACCCGCGTGCTGGGTCTGTTCCAGATATATGAGCAAAGCCCCGGCGGAGGTCACTCCAAGCGCAAAATTGTCTATGGCGAAACCCTTTAGCGAATCCACCTTGAGCTGTTTCTTCAGTTTCTCGACCGAATTGTCATAGACGAAGGCCCACTCCTCCAAAGTTGAAATGTAATAGCGGTCTCCGGTCTTTTCCCTTATGCCTTTTTCATATCCTCGGGGAACCAGCAATTCCTTGGGCTTGAATGAGTCCAGAAGGTTCAACACATAGTCCAACTTGCCCTCCGCCACCTGGAAAGTGCCCGTGGAGACATCCAGAAAGGCCGCCCCGCATTTGTCCGCATCAAAACTCAGTCCGGCAATGAAGTTGTTCTCTTTCTGGTCCAGCAGCTGCTCGTTGAAGGCCACTCCCGGGGTAACCACCTCTGTAACTCCCCTCTTAACAATGTTCTTGGTAAGTTTTGGATCCTCCAACTGGTCACAGACAGCCACTTTGTAACCCGCACGCACCAGCCTCGGAAGATAACTGTCGAGGGAATGGAAGGGAAAACCGGCCATAGGTACTGAATCCGGAGCGGAGTTGGAACGGCGGGTGAGCACAAGGCCCAGTATCTTGCTGGCAAGCACCGCATCATCCCCGTAAGTCTCATAAAAATCCCCACACCGGAACAGCAGCAACGCCTCAGGGTGCTGTGCCTTGACAGTAAAATACTGTTTCATCATCGGTGTGAGACCGGAATTGTCCTTTGCCATTTGTTTCGCGAATTAGCTTGCTAATTTAGTCAGAAATAATGAAATCGGCAAGTCAGGCCCTCACATACTCGGAATAGTGGAAAGTGATTCCTGTGGCGGCATCGCTGCGGGTTTCCGAGCGGGAAATCTCCTTCCAGAGTTTCGGGTCGATTGGAGGAAAAAAGGCATCCGCATCTTCCGCTGTGGCATCGATATGGGTGATATAGAGCCTGTCGGCAATTCCGAGAGCCTCCGCATAGAGCCTTGCCCCTCCTATGATGAAACATTTGTCGGCGTTTTCCGAGGCGAGAGCAAGCGCCGAATCCAGGTCAGGACAGGTCATAGCTTCGAGGCTGGATTTGCCTTCCCTTGTGAAAATCAATCGCCTGGACTCTATTTTGGTGGAAACAATAATATTTTTCCTGCCCGGCAAAGGCATACCCAGGGACTCGAAAGTTCTTCTTCCCATAATGATTGGACAGCCCATAGTCGTGGCCTTGAAATTCTTCAAATCTTCGGGCAGATGCCAAAGCAACTGATTACCACGTCCTATTGCCCCATCTGCAGCCACTGCAGCTATTATACAAATTTCCATTTCAGTCCTTCTTCTTCCAAATCAACAATAAGCCTCCGGAGAGCAGCACCAGCAGAATAAGGGTAATTGAGCTCGCAAGGGAAATCTTTTCTCCCACCATATAGGACTGGGGTTCAAACCTCATCACGATTTCATATTCCCCCTCAGGAACCATCATACCCCTCAAGGTCCAGTTGGCACGGAAAATTTCAGCCTCGACGGCCTCCTGGGATTTGACAAACCTGTCCCCCACGGTCTCTCCGACCCCGCCCTTCGGTCCTATCCACGCCTTCCATCCCTCCGGATAATAGATTTCGCTGAAAATCACCGGCCTGGTGCCTGACAGTCTGCATTCGTAGTGGAGTTCGTTAGGTTCATAAGAGGTCATTCCTATGTAGTCGCTCTCTGCAAAAGAGGCATCTTCTTCAAATTCAAGATGGCTGAAATCCGGCCCAAGCACGGCCACTGAACTCAAATCAGTGCTTGAGAGGGCTTCAAATTCCGCATTCACAGTCTCTTCCTTGCGGAAAGCATCCACGAACCAGCAGTTGCCGAAGGCATAGCCGTTCACTGCCGGCGCAATGTTCCCGTCAAGTATGACATAGCGCCCGTTGAGCATCGACACCACAGGCAGATATGGCAGTTTCTCCTCGAATTCCCCTATGGTGGCACATTCCCCTGCAGTTTTGTATATCTTATTGATTTCCGGGGATATGTATTGCTCTATAAGGTCTTGGTAACGCTGCATCTTGATCGGGCTGTAACCGCCTATGCACTTGTGGCGGAAACTCTGATGGGCATCGTTGAAGGTGTTCACGCTCAAATCCAGCACCCTGAAGGATGGGTCCTCATCGGCGAGAATGTAGTTATCCACAGGCCTTTCGTTGAACTGCGCCTCCCATTTCTTGGGTGAAATGAAATGGTCTGAATTGAGGTAGCGTTTGCCCACTCCGAAAAGGTCAATCAGGCAAAGCAATGACAAGAAAGCTCCGACTATGTACACCCTGCCCTTTGCCACGAAAGGTTCCCTGGTCCTGTAGCACCATATAAGGGAGACTGCTGCCGCCGCAACCAGAAGCAGACTGCGCAGGGCATCGTGACGCAACATAGTCCTGCGGTCCTCCCTGAGCGCTTCCACAAGCATATCCTGAATGCCCCTGTCCGCATCCGAGGTAAAACTGCCGGCCAGGCCCGGGAAGAGAGTGAAAATCAGGCAGAAACCGCCTGTAATCCCCAATGCCCAAAGCACCGCCTTGACGATCTTCTTGTGGTTATACTCCTCCTTTATGATTTTGTCCAAAGTGAGGAAGCCCAGCAATGGAACCGTCACCTGCAGCACGGTCAGGGCCATAGAAACCGTCCTGAACTTGTTGTACATAGGCGCATATTTGAACCAGAGCTCTGTGAACCACATAAAATGGCTGCCCCAGGAGAGCAGAATGGCGAGTGCCGTGGCTGTCAATATCCATATTTTGTCCCGGCCCCTGAAAAGGAAGAGTCCGAGCACAAACAGGAAAATGCTTATTGCACCCAGGTACATAGGCCCGGCAGTGAAAGGTTGCGGTCCCCAGTACATAGGCAGAGCCTTCACGGTCTCCTTCACATTCTTTTGTCCTGCCTGACGCAGAAGCTGTTCCGTGGCTCCGTTCTTCAGGCGCGGATCACAGGCCGATGCTTCTCCGTTGAACGCTGGTATGAGCAAGTTGGGCATTTCATTTATGCCGTAAGACCAGGCTGTGGCATATTCCATATCCAATCCGTCGCCGGCCTTTCCCTCCGCCTTCTCAGCCACAAGTTCCGACCCGCCCCTCATAGTATAGGATGAATATTCATAGGTAGGCAGGAGTTTGTTGGCATTGGTGGCTATGCCCACGCAGCCCACGACCAGCAGCAGTGCCGATGCCACGAAAAACCGTCCGGTCAGAGCCTTGTCCTTACGGGTAAAGGTCCATATCATCAGAGTGAGAGCCAGCACAAATATGACTAAGGCGAGGTAATATGTAATCTGAGGATGGTTGGCCTTGATCTGGAAACTCAGCGCAAGGGCGAAGAGCACAGCCCCGAATATGGTCTGAGGAAGCCATTTGCGGCCTTTGCCCATTGCCGCGCGATAGGTATAGACCACCCCGGCGAGTACCCAGGGGAAATAGGCTATGGCCTGCATCTTGGTGTTGTGGCCCACCTGGATAATCTGCATATTGTAGGAGCAGAAGGCTATGGCTATGGCACCTCCTATGGCCGGAATGATGCCTGCTCCGAAGGATAGGAAGAGCAGGAAACCTCCGAGAAGCGCTATGAAGAAATAGGTGGCGGGACGTTTTCCCGTGAGCAGGAGATTGTAGAGCCATTTTGTCCAGTCGCCGTCATAGTCATCCACGGTGCCTGTGGTGGGCATTCCGGAGAACATTGATCCGGTCCATCTGGTCTTGTCGTCGGGATGGTCCGCATTGTAGGTTACGGTTTCGTTTGCCATTCCCTTCCAGGAAGATATGTCGCCCTGGTTCACGATTTTGCCGCTGAGGACCTGAGGTACGAACAAATAGGACAGGAAGAGAAAAAACAGAACTATGCCTGCCGCTATGAGCAGATTCCTGGTTATGGGCTTGAGTTGTATCTTCATTTCAATTATATTTTTTCCTGCAAAACTCTGTCAAAAAGCTCCGCCATATCACGGGTAAGGCGTTTGCGGGAATATTTGTCCATATCATCGTCCCTGTCGGCCAATTTCCCGTTGAGGAACAATTGCCACAGACGGCGTATTTCATTTTCCATTCCTGCCTCATCATCCCATCCGAAAGTCTTTCCGGCTTGGGCTTCAGCAAGGATTCCGGCCATTGCCCCGGTTGTGTCTCCAATACCCAGAACCGGACGTCTGGACGCGATGTATTCGAAGACCTTGCCAGGCACGGTGGCGTGGTATTCCGGCTCTTTCCGCAATGGCAGAATGAGTACACCCGCCTTGCACTGCTCCTTGACGGCATCACTATGGTTGACATAGCCGAGATTTTCCAGGGAACCTCCCAAGCCGGCGGAATGTATGGAATCCAAAATCAGGGCATCGGTTTTTCCCACCAGCCTTATCCTCAATCGGTTGCGGAAATCTTCATTTTCAGCCGCTATTTTCCCGAGGACCTTCCACAAGACTTCAGGGTTTCCGTCAGCCGCAAAAAGTCCTGTGTGGACAAGGGAAAATGTCTGGTCATTGGAAGCACCATATCCCGCCTCGGACACATTCAGTTCTTCTATTGCCTGGTCAAAATCACTCTCATCATAGCCGTTTGTTATCAATTCCACCGGGGTATGAGTCATTTCCATAAAGTCCTGTCTGACAAGCGGCGACACTGCCACAATTACCTTTGCCGCATCCAGAACGCTCTTTTCCAGCCTTTTGTGAATGCTTGAGGAGAGGGCCGTCAGTTTCAGATGCTTGAAATAGAACATTTTTGTCCAAGGGTCCCTGAAATCCGCAATCCACGGAAGACCTGTATCGAGGGAAAGTTTCCGTGCAATCAGGTGCATTGAATGGGGAGGACCTGTACTGACTATCACATCGACCGGATGCTCCTTGAGATATTTCTTGAGAAAACGCACAGAGGGCAGAATCCAAAAGCAGCGCGGGTCCGGAATAAAGCAGTTGCCCCTTATCCAGAGCATCAGGTTCTGCATTTTTCCCTTTTTCTGGGCATTGATGGGAGTGACTACAGCATTGGGGTCATTTGCCCGGGCAGCTGTTTTTCCCGTCAGCCTGCGCATAATGGAGTAGGGCTCGAAAATCTTTCTCCTGATCACCTCCACCTCAGATGGAATTTCATCCTCAAGTGAGGTATCAACACTGGTAAGTTCCGGATTTTCAGGAGTATATATCACAGGCTGCCACCCGAGCTCAGGCAGGTAACGGGCAAATTTAACCCATCTCTGCACCCCCGACCCCCCGGAAGGCGGCCAATAATATGTAATAATCAAAACCCTTTTCATTCTCCTCAAGTTTCGCAATTCTTAATTAATTGAGTCATATAATCACACAGCCACCGGAGCCTTGATGGCCGGCCAAGGGTCGTAGCCTTCGAGTCGGAAGTCTTCGTATTTGAAATCGAAAATATCCTTGACCTCCGGATTCAGGACCATTCGGGGCAGGGCCTTGGGTGTGCGGGACAACTGCTCGGCCACCTGGTCGAAATGGTTCTGGTAGATGTGGGTGTCACCGGTGGTGTGGATGAACTCTCCAGGCTGCAGACCGCAAACCTGGGCTATCATCATAGTCAGGAGGGCATAGGAGGCTATATTGAACGGCACTCCGAGGAAAACGTCCGCACTGCGCTGATAGAGCTGACAGGAAAGCCTGCCTTCAGCCACATAGAACTGAAACAGCGTGTGGCAGGGCGGAAGAGCCATTTTGGACACCTCCGCCACATTCCACGCCGAGACTATCATTCTCCTCGAATCAGGATTCTGCTTTATGGTTTGAATCACCTCCGAAAGCTGGTCTATGGTCTTTCCATCAGGAGTGGGCCAACTGCGCCACTGATGTCCATATACAGGACCCAGGTCTCCGTTCTCATCCGCCCACTCATCCCAGATTGAGACTCCGTGGTCCTTGAGATACTTGATGTTGGTGTCCCCCGCAATAAACCAGAGCAACTCGTAGATGATGGATTTCAGATGCACTTTCTTCGTGGTCAGAAGCGGAAAGCCCTCAGAAAGGTCGAAACGCATCTGATGTCCGAAGATGCTCTGTGTGCCCACCCCAGTGCGGTCGTGTTTCATCACTCCGGTCTCACGTATCAGTTTCAAAAGGTCGAGATATTGCTTCATAATTATTCGACTGAGAACGCAAAGATTATAGCCTGTTCGTAAGTTTCGTCCGGACGGAGCACAGGTGAAGGGTAGTCTGCCTTGTTCGGGGAATCAGGGAAGTTCTGGCACTCCAGGGCCACTCCCTCATAGTCCTCGTAACTGCGTCCGCATTTGCCCACAGGACAACCTGATAGCCAGTTTCCGGTATAAACCTGCACACCCGGCTGGGTGGTATAAACCTTCAGACAGCGTCCCGACTCCTCGGACCTGAGCTCAGCAGCCTCCTGGAGCTGGCCAGGTTCTCCACCGTCGATTACCCAGCAGTTGTCATAACCCTTGCCGTATTTCAGGGCCGGAAAATCTGCTTTGATATCCCTGCCTATAGGTTTCTCCACCACAAAATCCATAGGAGTACCTGCCACCGGCTCTGAATCCCCGAGAGGAATGAGAGTCTCGTCGGTCGGAAGCCATTCGGATGCGTTGAGCCTGAGAAGGTGGTTCAGAACAGTACCGGAACCTTCGCCGTTGAGGTTGAAATAGGCGTGATTGGTCAGATTCACCACCGTAGGCGCATCGGATTTGGCGGTGAGAGTCAGACGTATTTCGTTCTCCTCACTCCACTCGTATCTTGCCACAGCCTTCAATGCTCCCGGATAGCCCATTTCTCCGTCTGCGGCATCATAGAGGAACTCCACTCCCCCATTCTCAATGCGGCTTTCCCAGACCTGATTCTGGAAGCCTTCCGGACCTCCGTGAAGATGGTTCGGTCCGTTGTTTACCGGCAGTTCATAGACTTTGCCGTCCAGTTCGAACTTGCCCCTGGCTATGCGGTTGGCATAACGTCCCGGCACTTTTCCCGCGCAGGGACCGTCTGCGAAATAACTTGCAGCCTCCGGATATCCGAGCACCACGTCTGCGAGATTACCTTTCCTGTCCGGCACACAGGCAGCCACAAGGCCCGCACCCACGCTGGAAACCTTAATGCAGGCTCCGGATTCATTTGTCAATGTGTAGAGATAAATTTCCTTTCCGTCTTTGGATTTGCCCCAAAGTTCTTTGGTTATCGTTGCCATATCTTTATTGATTAGTATTCATTCAGTTGCCGAACACAGAGGTCAGCAGTTTCTCTGTGGTGGTGTCTTTGAGCAAAACTATTTTGTCCCTGTTCAGCAGATAGAGCGAAGGAATGGCCCTCACGTCATAGAGCAGGTCGTTGCGGATTACCAGATTGGGGTCATATACATTATGCCACGACAATGGGTATTCGCCCATATATCCGTACCATTCCCCGAGGTCCTCGTCTATATATACGTTCACCACGGCCAAATCTCCCGATTTTATCATATCCTCCATTTCCGGGCGGGATTTGAGGGCATCTATGATTTCCTTGCAGGCATTGCAGCCGGGATTCGAGAAAAATAGGATTGTGGTTTCGGCTTTCACTCCATAGAGATGCCCCGTGCGGCCATTGCGGTCGGAAAAAAGGAAATCCGCGGCCCTGGTGCCCACCTGATTGAGTCCGCAGCGTCTGACAGTCTCTGCAAAGCCCTGCCTCTGTTCGTCGGTAAAGAGGCTTGAAAGCGATTTCTCCTGCACGAAGGCCTGATAAATGTCCTCATTGCGCACGGGCGAATTGGGGTCGTAGAGATATCTGTCCACAAGGGCCACTATGGACTCGAAAACATTGGAGGAAGTGTCTGCCATTTCGCAGGATTCCGCTCTCTGGAAAAGCCTTGAAGCAGCTTTGCGTGCAGTCGGCAGCGGCAAATTGTCCAAAAGGTAGCACCAGGAAGACACCGCCTGTTCCACCTCCCCGGCCGCCACGGAAGCCACAGTCAGGGAATCGCATACGCCTTTGCGGGCCGGATCCGCGAGCTTGTCGAAATAGTGCAACGCAGCGTATTCCATAGCCTCTTCCCTGTCTTCAATCATTGCCGGCACCTGCACCTGCGGAAACGGCTGAGTCTGGGCAACATCGGTCTTCCTTGAGGCATTGCGTCCGCCACAGGACACCGCCAGAAGTACTGCCATTGCATATATAATCTTCCTCTTCATACAAATACACATAGTCTGCGAAGTTAGAAACTATTGCCAATCATATCAAGAAAAAAAACATTATTTTCATATTACTGACCGGAAAGATTTGGCGGGAAGTGCAGATTATTATTTCAAGATGCCTATATTTGCAGGTTGAATTGGGGTGGGTGATTTCAGTCGGCACCCAAGTTTTGGAAGTAAAGATGATACCTAATTGGAATTTGAAAAAACTGGCTCTGGCTGTTCTGCTTTCATTGATGCAGTTCGGAGCAGGGGCGCAGTTCTATTCTGTGGGGGACGACAGGTTCAGCAGGTGGTACAGCATAGAATCGGAAAACTACAAAGTCATCTATCCTCTTGGTTTGGATTCCCTGGCACGGGAATACGCCCGCGAACTTGAAAGGTTCCGCAGACCTGTGGGGCTCACATCAGGCTACCTCCCTGGTGAAAAAATCAGGGGCAGAATGCCTGTGGTGCTCCACCCGCATAACGCCATCTCAAACGGCTCCGTGGCCTGGGCTCCGAAGCGAATGGATGCTTTCACCATTCCCCAGATTTACGGTTCGGAAGCCCATCCCTGGATAACCCAGCTGGCAGTTCACGAATCCCGCCACATCAGCCAGATGCAATTCGGACTGGACAGTACCCAAGGAGTCATCGGATGGTTCCTCGGCGAAATGTGGAACGGACTCACGGCGGCCATCTACACCGAATCCTCCTTTCTCGAAGGCGATGCGGTGATTGCTGAAACGGAACTCACCCGCTCAGGAAGGGGACGCAAAGCTGATTTCCTCAACTATTATATGGTAAGTTTCGACCAGGGAGACCTAAGGGACTGGGACCAGTGGAGATTCGGGTCACAGAAGAAATACACCCCCGACTGGTATGCCCTCGGCTATCTCACCTACGGAGGAATGCGCTGGCTCTATGACAGGGACGATTACACTGACGAATATCTCCACTATGCCGCAAAGCATTTTTTCCGCTTCGATGTGAGGGACGTGATAGCCAAGCACACCACAGGCAAGGACCTGGTACATTCCTTTCCGGCCATAAGGGACAGTGTTACGGCTGTGTGGCAGAAGGACGCAGAAGTCAGAAAGCCCTATATGCCGATGGAGCAAATCACGGCAGAGCCCCGCAAGACCGCCGATTATGAGAATTTTACCATTATCGGGTCCTCCCTGTTCAGCATAAAGCACGGATTCAACGACAATTACAAGCTTGTCCGCATAGACCTCAGCGGACATTTCGCAGATACCCTGGGACCTGCCAGACAATTTCCAGAGAAATTCATAAGTTATTTCAACGGCAACAGCGGCCAACTCTACCCCTCTCCCGATGGGAAGCAGCTCTATTGGAGCGAAGCCATACCCGATGCCCGATGGACTGTAAGATATACTTCCGACTTGAGATATTCAAAACCTTTCAGCAAGTCCAAAAAGACACTGCGGCACGGAAACTGGGACTATAACCCAGTGCCATCCCGGGACGGCAAACGCATTGCAGCAGTGGGAGTCAAACCCGAAGGAGGCAGTATGCTCAATATACTGGATTCCGAAAACGGAGCCTTGATGCAATGCCTGGATGCTCCGGATTCACTGCAGATCGTGGACCTTGCGTGGATGGGAGAAAATGTCGTTTGTGCAACCGCCATTTCGGAAAACGGTTTCGGCATATATTGCACCGAACTCGAAAACGGGAATTGGAAGGTACTTCTGAGGCCCACTCCGGTGCAGATGAAGGACTTGCAGAGCGACGGGGACAGGCTGCTTTTCACCTCCGACCGCACCGGAGTGAACGAGCTCTACAGTTTCCGGCCTGGGGACGGAAGCATAAGGCAGCTCACCTCAACCCGCTATGGAGCAAGTGACTATGTCTTCGACAAAGACCGGAATTATCTGTATTACGCTTCCATGACCCGCAAGGGCAAGATGATATACAGGACTGCGACGGAACATCTCTTCGACAAAGAGGTGGACTGGAACGAAAGATACTCCTGGCCAATTGCCGACAAACTCAGTGAACAGGCCCGCAGAAGAGCCGAAAAAATCTACTCAGACAAGGATTTCATAGCCAGAGAGAGCGCAAGAGCGGACACGATGCAGCTGTCTGAACCGAAACGCTACCGCAAGTTCCCTCAGATGTTCCGCGTACATTCCTGGGCTCCGGTCTATGTGAACCTGCCGGCCCTGATGAACGGGGACTTGGGAGACAATATCTTCGACAACATAAAACTCGGAGCCACAGCCGTAATCCAGAACCAGCTGGGCACATTTTCAGGTATAGCGGGATATTCAGTCCATCCGGACCCATACGACAAGAAGCACTGGAGAAACGGACTGCATCTGAACCTCAAGTACAGCGGGCTCTACCCTGTATTCGAGTTCAATCTGGACTTCAACGACAGGGGGGCAAAACAGGGACAGGTGTCTGCATACGAACTGCAGCCGGGCAGATTCGGAGTCAGCTATTCCGAACTTCGCGACCAGTCTGTGCCCTACATCACGGGCAGCCTGAGCGCCTACATACCTTTCCGCTTCTCCTCCGGCGGCTGGTCCAGAGGGCTCACTCCACGCATAAGCTACAGCCTCAGCAACGACTGGAGAGATGCCAACGCCTATATTTTCAGACCGTACTCCATTAAGACTTCCACTGGCGAAGTAGTCTTCCCTGAGATTCAGGACGGAAGCAAAATGTATCATTTCTCCGGCAAGCAATCTTCCCTCAAGAATCTCCCTGCCCAAAATCTGAGGGCCAGCCTGAGCTACTACAGCCTGCTCCCGACCACCAATTCAGCCATCTATCCCCGCTGGGGAGGAGGAGTGCAGGCCGGAGTGAACGTACCTCTGGGTATGACACACTGGTTCTCCCCTTCCGCCTTCGCCTACGGTTATGCCTATCTTCCGGGAGTGGTGCCGGAACAGGGACTCAAACTCACGGGGATGTGGCAGGGCAAGATTCCGAACATAGAAAAGAAGGCCCTTTACGACAGTGCCCCTTTCCGCACCACCGTGGTGGACATACTCCCCCGAGGCCTCCAGGATGCCACACTGCGCAGTGTCCTGACCAACAAGACCGACAATCTGTACAAACTGTCAGCCGACTATTCCATCCCGATTTATGTCGGAGACCGTTCCCTGCTCGCCTCCTGCATCTATATCCGCAGGCTTCAGTTCATCCCTCACATAGACCTCACCCTCTTCAACAAGGCCGACATCCCCAACAACAAACTCAGTGGCCCCGGCTGCCTGATGACCTACGGCTTCGACCTGGCAGTGGATCTGCAGTGCATACTCTGGCTGCTCATCCCCTGCAGCATAGGCATAAGCGTGAATTTCAACGGTGCCCCGGGCTGGAACGGGCTTGCCAATGTCGGAAACCAATTGGGAGTAAGCAATATACCTAAATTCTATATCGGACCTGTGTTCAGTTTCGATATGTTTTAATATTACTAACTTTTTTGAAAATGTCAATACAAGCACAAGCAAACGCGATTTGTCCAAAATGCGGACAGTCCCATATTATTCCGATTTACAAAAGCATCAACACTGCTGAAAATCCCGAACTCAAGGCCAAAGTGCGGGACGGGTCCCTCTTCCTTTGGGAATGTCCTCATTGCGGAGGGGTGAATCTCGCAAAATACGAAGTGCTCTACCACGATCCAGAGCGCAAACTTATGTTCTGGATGGTGCCGGGAAATGATTTCTCCGAGTCGCAGATGACCGCCATCACCAACCACACCAAGGCTATGGGAGGCTACAAGTTGAGGCTTGTGAAAGATATGGGCGAGCTGATGGAAAAGGTACTGATAGACGATGCAGGGCTGGACGACGCCGTGATTGAATTATGCAAATGGGTCACTCTCAACGAATTGAAACAAAAGGATGCCAGTCTTGCCGCAAAATTGCGTTTCTACCGTCTGGAGGGGGAAGGAGAGGCCCGCAATATAGTTTTCAGTTTTGCCAAAGGAGGCCAGATGGTCGGAATGAAGGTGGGCTGGAACGTCTATGAAGATTGCGAAGGCATATTGACAAGAAACCCCGGCATCCTTCCGGGCCAGGGTTTCGTTCATATTGATGATGAATGGATTAACTCCTGCATCAGATAATTTCCGCAAGAGATAACCACGGACTTCAGGCTTCGAGTCTGCGTGCACCGTCGCTGATTACCACGTCGATGACTATAGGCTCGTGGCCGTATTTCTCCGCAAACTTGGCCTTGGCTGTGGCTATGAATGAATCGTAGAGTTCAGCCTTGACGAGGTTGATGGTACATCCTCCGAAGCCGCCGCCCATAATTCTGGAACCGGAAACCCCGCATTCCTTTGCCACGGTTGCAAGGAAGTCGAGTTCTTCGCAGGAAACTTCATAATCCTTTGACATACCCCAGTGGGTTTCGTACATACGTGCTCCGACGGTCTCATAGTCTCCGGCCTTGAGTGCGTCACAAACGTCCAGAACCCTTTTCTCCTCTCCGATGACATAGCGCGCTCTCATATAGTCCTCCTCGGAAATCTGCTCTTTGATGGCCTCAAGCTGGTCCATAGTGGCTCCCCTGAGGAATTCCTGTCCCAAAACCTTTGCCACTCTTTCGCAGGATGCACGGCGGTCGTTATAAGGTGAACCCACGAGTACGTGCTTTACGCAGGAGTTGAGCAGAACGAGTTTGTAGCCGTACTGTGCAGGGTCGAAAGGAAAATATTCAAATTCCATAGAACGGCAGTCGAGCCTCATAAGATTACCCTTCTTGCCGAATACGGAAGCAAACTGGTCCATAATGCCGCAGTTCACACCGCAGTAGTTGTGCTCGGTGCTCTGTCCTATTCTTGCCAATTCGAATTTGTCTATTCCGTTGCCGAAAAGCTCGTTGAGAGCGAAAGCAAAAGTACTTTCAAGCGCTGCGGAAGAAGACATACCGGCTCCGAGAGGAACGTCTCCGGAGAAAACCGTGTCGAAACCTCCCACTTTGCCGCCTCTCTTCTCGGTTTCGCGGCAAACTCCGAAAATATATCTTGCCCAAGACTGTGAAGGAGCATCTTCTTCCTTGAGTCCGAATTCGCAATATTCGTCGAGGTCCAACGCAAATGCCCTCACCTTGTCAGTGCCGTTGAGTCTGATTTCAGCCACCATACCCTTGTCGATGGCACCCGGGAACACGAAACCGCCGTTATAGTCAGTATGTTCACCGATGAGATTGATTCGGCCCGCAGATGCGAACCACTCGCCTTCTCCCCCGAAGAGAGTTGCAAATTTGTTGCTGATTGCCTGTTTGTCCATTGTTTGATATTGTTAGTGTTAATTATATGCAGATGGGTTTATCCATATTCCGTCAAAGTTAGCAAATTTTTTTAATATCTTATCGGGGAAAGATGCATCAATATGGGCAGATGGTCGCTGACTCCCCCGATATAACGCGGACCAGAGTAGGTTCGGAATGGTTTTTCGCCTGTGTGGGCATTGTCTCTGACAAGCAGGAAGGGCGGATAGAGAATTTGCATATTGCAGAAATCGGGGCTGCGGTCGTTGGTAATGGGGGACGGCTCATAGCCGGACGAAAGGAGAAAATGATCTATGAGTTCCCATTTGCCCTGATATTTTATGGTACCAAGACCGTTTTTGTGCAAAGGCAGAGCCAGATTTTCCATAATTCCGTCCAGAACGGCAAATTGAGGGGCATCAGGCAGGTCGTTGAAATCCCCCATACACACTATAGGACCTGTGCCGGTTCGGGCAAGAGAGTCGCAGAGTCGGGCCATTTCAGCCATCACTGCAAAGCGCCTGCCTTCTGATGCCTTCGCCCCGCCGAACTTGGAAGGATGATGATTCACCATAATATGAAAGGACTGTCCCCTATGGTTCCTGAAAGTTGCAAGCAGCATATTCCGAGTCGGGAGCACCTGCCCGGAACTGTCCCTCACAGTCAGGCTTTCCGAATGTAACAGTTCCAGCGAATCCCTGCGGTATATCAGAGCCACATCTATGCCTCTGCGGTCAGGTGATTCATAATGTATGCAGGAATATCCGTACTTTGCAAGCACGTCGCAATAAATGAGGCTGTTCACAACCTTGCGGTTTTCCACCTCGGCAAAGCCGACCACTTCCGGAGGTTGTCCGTCAGAACAGCAAGCTGCAGCCCAGAGTATGGTCTTGGCTATCATATTCCGCTTTTTCTCAAACCTTGCCCGGGTCCAATGGCGGCTTCCGAAGGAGGAAAATTCGGAATCGGAGGTGGAAGTCCCGTCATCGTGAGTGTCGAAGAAGTTTTCCAGATTCCAGAACATTATGTCCTGGGCTTGGAGGGGAATCAGAGGTATCAGAGTGACAAGGGCGATTGTGAATATGTTTTTCAGTTCCATAATCCGTATTTTTTCAACCCCGCAATATCGGCATTATCCCCCTGATTCATTGATGAAAAAAGAAAAACATTTGCTATTTTTGCGTTCCAATTGTAAAAAAAAGAAAAAATGTCACTTAAATGCGGTATAGTAGGGCTTCCGAACGTCGGTAAATCCACTCTCTTCAATTGCATCAGTTCGGGCAAGGCCCAAAGCGCCAATTTTCCATTCTGTACAATAGATCCCAATATAGGTTCCACCATAGTGCCTGACAAGAGGCTGGATGCCCTGAATGAACTCTGTCATCCGAAGTCTCTGGTGCCCGCGACGGTTGAAATCGTGGACATCGCAGGACTCGTCAAGGGTGCCAGCAAGGGAGAAGGACTCGGCAACCAGTTTCTCGCAAATATCAGGGAGACTGATGCCATCCTGCACGTTCTCAGATGTTTTGACGACCCTAACATAGTTCACGTGGACGGAAGTGTGGACCCGGTGAGGGACAAGGAGGTGATTGACCTGGAACTCCAGATCAAGGATTTGGAGACGGTGGAAAACAGGCTTGCCAAAGTCAGCAAGCAGGCACAGGTGGGAGACAAGAACGCGAAGAAGCTTCTGGACATACTCCTGCGTTACAAGGAGGCTCTGGAGAGCGGGAAGAACTGCCGCAGCGTGAAACTGGATTCTCCGGAGGACATCGCCCTTGGAAAAGAGCTTTTCCTGCTTACGGACAAGCCTGTGATGTATGTCTGCAATGTGGACGAGGCTTCCGCAAAGGACGGAAACAGATATGTGGATGCGGTAAGGGAGGCCGTGAAGGACGAGGAAGCCGAAATACTTGTGATTTCAGCCAAGATTGAATCGGACATTGCCGAGATGGAGACTTTCGAGGAGAGGCAGATGTTTCTCGAAGAACTCGGTCTGGAGGAATCCGGATGTGTAAGACTCATACAATCAGCCTATTCCCTGCTGAATCTGCGCACATTCTTCACCGCCGGAGCCGATGAGGTGAGGGCCTGGACCATTCACGTGGGAGACAAGGCTCCAAAGGCCGCCGGGGTAATCCACACGGATTTCGAGAAAGGATTCATAAGGGCAGAGGTGATAAAGTACAACGACTTCATTACTCTAAAGTCTGAGGCAGCCTGCCGTGCTGCGGGCAAACTCGGCGTGGAAGGCAAGGAGTACGTCGTGCAGGACGGAGACATTATGCACTTCCTGTTCAACGTCTGATAATAGCCGCCCGCATTTATGGAGGGGGTAACGTGCCAATAAAAATAATGGGGATGAACAATTGCTTGCTCATCCCCATTATTTTATTCTATCAAATCCTAATAGAACCTTGCCCTGTTGTCAGTAACAACCTCGTCAGTCATAGATGCCATAAGCATCTGGGAAAGATACTGGTTCATCTGGGCTGTCTTGTTGGCAGCGTCATCCTCAGTGTAGTGCGCTCCGGTTTCTTTGCCGGTAACCTTGAACACATAGATTCCGAAACTGCCCTTGACAGGAGCGGAAATCACACCTTCCTCAGCAGAAGTGACTGCACCTATGAATGCAGGATCCAGACCCTGAGAAGTAAGGGATGAGAAGGTGATGCCTTCCTTAGTGCTGACAGTGGTTCCGAGAGCCTCTGCAATGGCAGACATATCGCTCAAACCTGAAATCTTTCCGGCCACCTCGGCTGCCTTGACATCTCCAATCTTCTGGGAATAAAGGATTTCCCTGATGGTAGAGGAAACTTCGCTGACATCCTTGTAGCCTTCCTTGTTGATACCCTTGAGCACAGCCACCACAAAGTAGTCCTTATTGATATCGAAGATTTCTGAAACATCGCCCTTCTTTGCCTCGTAAGCCCAGCGGGTGATTTCCTTTGCATTCTCAAGAGAACCTATCCTTGAAGCACCTTCCAGAAGGTTTGCAGAGTGGGCATAAACTGACTGTGAGTCCACAGCTGCGCGGAAATCCTTGTAGCTGTTTCCTGCCTGATTTGCAAAATCCCTTGCCCTTGAGTAAATCTCATTGACGGTGGCCTTGCCTGCTACAGACTCTTTCTTGAGCACTGCAACCTGCTTCTTCACAACTCCATCTTCCTTCTTCGTGTCAAGTATGCGTACCACATAGAAATCTGTTCCGTGGGCCAACACGCCTGAAATGTTCTTTCCTCCATTATTGAAAACAAACTCATCCACTTCTGGAGCTATGGACTTCAACTCACCCTCCTTGTAGTATTTCTCGTCGAATGAGCAGTAGTTGGCACTCAGGAAGGACTTCACATTGCTTGTATTGGCAAAATCCTCGACCAATGAAGCAATCTCATTGTTTGCCTCTGCAATATCCTCAGCAGAAGGAAGAATATCGTAAACCACATACTCGATGTCACGGCTGGCCTTGCGGGTAAGCAAATCCTTATATGCCGCAACTTTCTTGTGAGACTTGTACCAAGCCTTGATTTCATCATCGCTGACCTGCACTGTGGTATCTTTTGCGAAACCGAAAGGCACCATCACGAACTCTGCATTCACAGAATTGTTGTTGTCGGCGATTTCCTTGCGCAAATCAAGTTCGTTGGTGATATTGGATGCGGAGAACAGGGAGAAATACTTGGAATAGTACTGCTGTGAAATCGCAGCATTGCAGAGGTAGTTGAGAAGTTCCTTGTATCTTCCGGTCTGGTCAGCACGGCAATAATCGACGAAATTGAGGAAAGCCTCACGGTTGAAACCTTTCTCGTCAGAGAACATCTGTGCGATTACAGGTGAGATATTGTCGCCTGAAATGAGGTCAAGAGCCTCCTGATCACCTACATAGATACCTGCACTCTCAGCATTCGGAATAAAATAATACTTGTCGAAAAGTTCCTTCCAGGCCTCATCCCTGACATAGGACTGAGCCTGCTCAGAATTTGCCTGGAAACCAAGGAGTTCCATAACTCCCTTTGTCTTTTCCACATCTTTCTGGTAATCTGTGTAAGAGATTGATTTACCGTCAATTTCACCCACATCGTATTTTGACGACATAGATGAAGCCACGTTCTGAAGCGTGGTCGGGTCGATGATGAACGAAAGCAGCGCCACTGCAATGAGCACTGTAATAAGCACACCGAACTTCACGCGAATAGTTTCGAGAACTGCCATAATTGTTATCTTAATTTAGTTATTATCCGTTTGTTCCCTCGTTGGGATATGGGGTGCGAAGGTAGTAATTTTTCCTCAAAAAGCACTAACTTTTCCTCTCTAATTGCTATTTATGCCTGAAAGGGCCTATGAAATTGACAGAATCTATGTTAACCGCAGTGCTGTCCTGCACCACAACTCCATAACTGTTTACAGGATTGAAAAGTTTGTAATCCCTTGCTCTCTGGTCCGATTCCATACCGTAACCCTGCATAAATCCGTCCGGAGAATATATCCTCACATAGCAGTCAGTGTAGATTTTTTCATTCTGACGGTCCCAATACAGAGTGTCGGTGAGCATCACTTCCTTCTTTATGAGGTTTTTCACCACAACATTGCCGAACGCAGACCAGGTCTCCCTGCCGTCCTTATATTTTTCGTGTCTTGCATTGTCGGCAGTGATGGAAGTTTCAAGCAAGCCTCCTTCGATATAGCCGTAAACGGAAACTCCACCGGGAAAAAGCTGGACTGAAAGGCTGTCATTTTCATACCTTTCCATCCTCGGAGCCTCCATCCTGTTCTGAATCTGTCCGTTCTCAGTCTGAACACTCACAAGGTCGTCGGCAGTCTGGACAGGCATATTGCGTATATCCTTCGCATCCTCCTGCTTGAGATTTCCCCCGCAGGAATAAACGACGAAAGCAACCGCCGCAGCGGTTGCCATTCTCTTGATTATGTTCAGAATCCTTTTCAAATCAGTTCTGGGTTCTTACGGTGGTCACGGCAGTCATACCTCCGCAATTTACCGTATAGGACTGTCCGTCAAGCACATTGTACATAAAAGCTTCAGACTTTTGAGGATAGTATTTTGCATACTGTGCAATCATACTGTTAGCCTCCTCCGCAAGTGAAGCATCTGCATTCTTTGCCTTAATCATATAATCCACTGCAACCCAGTACGGTGCCCTGGATTCGATTTCATTACCCTTGCAAACCTGTGAACCCCAGATGGTTCCGATGAGCATATAGGATTTTCCAGCAAGAGTTTCATCCATATCTGCCGCTTTCTTCGCTGATGAAAAAGCTTTTGATGAGAGTCCGTTCTTGTAGCAGTAGGTTGCAAGTTCATAATAATATGAAGCATCCACCTTGTCATCGGATTCAGGATATTCGATAGCATCCTCCATATATTTCACAGCCTCATCCGCATTACCCTTTGAAGAATAGAGTTTGAAGAGGAAATATGCTGACTGGTAGGAAGGCTCAAGCCTGTGCATATTGTTTACCGCCTGGAGGAAGAGATCTGTATCCACTCCGCCTTCTGTCTTGCTGAGCATATTCACAATGGTCTTGGAAAGTGCCAGGTCGTCCATTGCAGCCTCAAGTCTCGGAGTAAACAAGGCAACGAGGGACTCCACTGAAGCAACCTTGCTCTGAATGAAGATATTTTCCACAGTTTCAGTCACATTTACAAGGTCTTCCTTCTCCTTGTCCGTCTTGCAAGGGGTATTCTCAAGGTTGGCTATGGCTTTCTCATAGACATCAATTATCTTTTCTTCGTCCAGAGTTCCGGCCTTGTAGAGTTCAACCGCAGACTGGAGCTGGAAAATATAAAGGCTTGGCTTGGTTTGCAGACCGTTCCTGCCGACAATGTCGGAAATGCCTTCAAAGAGAGCCTTATCATCGTCCTTCACATAATTTACGAGGTCCAAACCCTTGTTGTTCAGAGCAGTAACAGCATATTTAGGATAATACTCAGCCCTGAGGTCGTGAATTTTGAGCAGAGAGTCCACAAGTGCCTCCTTATAAATGGCATTCTTCGCATTCTTGGAAATCAGACGACGGATAAGTGTTGTTCCGTCGATGAGCATATTCTGATTTGCGGTAGGAGGGCAAATGCTGTACGCCTTACGCCAATTCGGAAGTGCGTCATCATAATTCTTCTGCTTGTAGTACTCCTTGTAATAGGAAAGATACTTGATGCAGTTTGCACTGTCGGCACCATATTTACCCTGAGCCGACAAAGTGGCTCCCGACCCTCCGATCAGGACTGCCAAAAGAATGAGCAATACTTTTTTCATATCTATAATTTTTAATTTATTTCAGACTATGACAATGGCTTAGTTGTAACGAGGTTTCTGGAACCATATATCGTGGATATTGAAACCTATGCAGATTTTGAAATAGGTTTCCGAGGTCAATCCAGCACTCTTTTCTCCAGCCGTCACCAATTTGTTGTTACCTCTGCGTCCTATGTCCATCCCGACCGTAATGCCGTTGTACCATCTGAAGACAGGCAATGTCATACCAAAAGTCAGACCATAGGTATCCACCCTTGCCCCGTTCATCCTCATATAATCCTGCTCATAATATATTCCTCCCCTGTAGGTACAACGCCGGAAATAATATCTTATGTCGTTCCTGCCGGGCACGATTTCAAAACCTGCACGGAAGGACTGGGATACTGATGAAGTGAAAATGGTCCCGTCTGATGAAGCGGAAAAGCCTCTGTTTTTCTCAAAATTGGAATTTCTCCAATCGGAACGGAGATAGTTGAATTCCACGGCCCACCTGTCGTCTCCCTTGAAAGAGATACCCACTCCTATCTCGTCTGCTATCCTCGGACGGTTAAGCTTGTCCATAGTGGCCAGGGTATCTGTCCAGGTCATTGTTTTCAGGGTGTCAACCATACTAGACTGGCTTGCATAGGCAAAGTGATTGGAATAACCCCTAATATCCGTACCGAGTCTGTAAGTTGCTCCAACTATCATTGAAAGCTTTGAGGCCAGTTTCTGTTCATACTGCACTCCGAATTTGCCGGTGTAGGCACTGATATTCATCCGGCTTCCGTAATTTATTGACCTATAACTTGAATTGGAGAAAGTCTCGTTGGAAATCCTGTCTATATTTCCGAAATAATAGATGAACTGTGCCCCCACGGAAAATCTTTTCCAGAAAGTAGCTCCTGCACCGACATAGAGTTGATAGATGCTTCCGTCCCCATAGGAATCGTAAGTGATGTTTCCAGTATTGGCTATTATTTCCTCATTGTCCTCCTTGCGGCTGAAACTGTATCCCACATCACTGAACGGCGCAAGTCCGACCATAAACGCGGAAGACCTCCAAATCGGGAAGGAAAAGACTATATTGTTGACATTGAAAGTGTTTTTCGCATCCATTCCGCTGCCCTGGGCATAGATTACATTGTTTTCATACATTCCCAAGTCACACATAAAGGCCAAGGTATCCCTTGCAGGAATGGCAGCAGGATTGGTGGTGTTTATGAAACGGTTGTTACGGGAAGCAATGCCGACTCCGCCCATAGTCTGAGTATGTGCAGTGCCCTCTTTGGCAATACCTCCGAGACCATATATCGAATACGGGGAATATGCACCGTAACTTCCGGTCGTCTCCGTCTGAGCAAAGAGTGCCAAGCACACGAAAAGAGCGGAAATGGCCGTGAGAAGTTTTCTTACGATACCGTTTCTATTGTCTATCATCATATCTGACTGCTATTAACGACAACCCCATAAGCACAAGGTTGCAAACTACAAAGATAGAGTTTTTCATTCTTTTTGCGAAATAATTCGCATCTCCACCCGTAAAAATCACCATATTTTCGGGATATCTCTCGATATAGCCCTTGATTTCATACTCCATCCCCAACACAACGCCGGAGGAAATGGAGGATGGGATACTGTCTCCCATATCCTGAAAAACATCAGGAGTATCAAGTAGAGGAAGAGTCTTGGAATAACGGTTAACCGACTTGAAACGGGTTCTGCAGCCAAGGGAAATATTTCCACCCTCATAATTGCCTTCCTTGTCGAGAAAGTCCACGGTCATCATAGTTCCGAAATCGAAAATCGTGCAACCGCGTCCCTTGAAAAGGTGACGGCAGGCAACTGCGGAGGAGGCACGGTCCGGAGTCAGACACTCTGAAGGAAGCGACAATTCGGATAAAATCTCCGTGTGGACCGGGTCTATGAGAAGCAGACGGTCGCAAAGTTTACGGAGTCTTGCAATGTTCTGTTCAGTGATTTCGGAAACACTGCATATTACCATTATTTCCGGTCTGTTCCTTTTGACCAGACCTGCTATGAAATCATAAGTCCTTTCTCCCTGATATCTGAAAGTCTTGCCGAGGGTGATTCCGTCAGCCCAAGCCGCTTTCAGAGCGGTATAACCCACATCGACCAATAGATTTGCCATATTAGCGTTTTTGCATACGGGGCGTAAAATTACAAATAATTCATCATTTTCCCAATTTCCCCAGGAGGGCATAGGCCTTGTCCAGGCTTTCAACCTTCCTGTTCACAAGCCTGAGACGGTTGTCATTCTGCTTGAGTTCAAAATCGTGATTTTTGTTAAGACTTTCTATAACCGATTGAAATACAGGGGATTTATAATATTGGGACATAGGATTGTTTATAAAGAAAAGTATCATTATTCCGTTTTTGATAATGATTTTCTCAAATCCGAGTTTCTCTCCCCTGTGTCTTATTCTCACAATCATAAGCAAAGCCGCAAGTTCCTCAGGTATTGGTCCGAAACGGTCTTCAAGACGGGATTTGACAGTCTCGATTTCAGAGTCGGAACCAAGAGAGTCCAATTCTTTGTAGATTCGTATCTTTTCCGCTGAAAGACTTATGTAGGAATCCGGAATTAGAGCCAACTGGTCAGTCTCGATGGTACAATCAGAAACATAAGAGCCTTTGATATTTCCGGAAGTGAGTCCTGTTTCCACTCCCAATTCCTCCATTGCCTCCGACAATATTTTCTGATAGGTCTCGAAACCCATATCGGTGATGAATCCGCTCTGTTCAGCTCCCAGAAGGTTTCCGGCTCCCCTGATGTCCAGGTCCTGCATAGCTATGTTGAATCCGCTGCCCAGGTCTGAAAAGGCTTCTATGGCCTTCAGACGCCTTCTTGCATCCTCTGTTATGGACACGAGAGGTGGCACGATTAGGTAGCAGAATGCCCTGCGGTTCGAACGCCCTACCCTGCCCCTCAGCTGATGCAAATCGCTAAGGCCTATGTTCTGAGCCTGGTTGATGATGATGGTATTGGCATTCGGGATGTCCAGTCCGTTCTCTATGATGGTGGTACAGAGAAGAAGGTCGTAATCTCCGGACATAAAATCCAGAATTTTGTCTTCCAGTTGCTTGGATTCCATCTGTCCGTGGGCTATGCAGATTTTCATATCGGGCACGAGGCGGTGCAGAATGTCATAAATGGACTGCAGTTCCTCCACCCTGTTGTGAAGGAAAAATATCTGTCCTCCCCTGTTGAGCTCGTAGTTTATGATTTTTCGAATTTCATCCGGGTCGAAAAGCATAATCTCAGTCTGGACAGGTATGCGGTTAGGCGGAGGTGTGGATATTATGGACAAGTCACGGGCTCCGAGAAGCGAAAATTGCAGAGTCCTCGGTATAGGTGTAGCAGTAAGGGTCAGAGTGTCCACGGATTCCTTGAGCTGACGCAATTTCTCCTTTGCGCCCACACCGAATTTCTGCTCCTCATCGATTATCAGCAGCCCAAGGTCCCTGAATTCGAAACCTGCACCGAGTATCTTGTGAGTACCTATCAGGATATCTATGGCCCCGCTCTTGAGTTTCTTCTTGATTTCAGCCAATTCCTTTGCACTGCGCAGACGGCTCACAAAATCTACATTGCATGGAAAATCCTTCAGACGGGCAGTGAAAGTCTTGTAATGTTGCAGGGCAAGAATGGTGGTAGGCACAAGAACAGCCACCTGTTTGCCGTCCGTAGCCGCCTTGAATGCAGCCCTTATGGCCACTTCCGTCTTTCCGAAGCCTACATCTCCGCATACCAGACGGTCCATAGGGCATTCCGCTTCCATATCTCTCTTGACAGCCTGCACGGCCTTTTCCTGATCTGGGGTGTCTTCGTATATAAATGAAGATTCCAGTTCCGTCTGCAGGAAACTGTCGGAGGAAAATGCGAAACCCTTTGAAGCCCTGCGTTTTGCATATAGCTGAATCAGGTCTTTCGCTATGTCCTTGACCTTTGATTTTGCATTTGCCTTGAGGTTCTGCCAGGTCTTCGACCCCAATTTGTAGATTTTCGGAGGTTCACCATCCTTGGACTTGAAGCGCGAAATCTTGTGCAGGGAATGTACTGAAACATAGACAGTATCGTTGTCCTTGTAGATGATTTTCACCACCTCGTGCATACGGTTCTTGTCATCCCTTATGCGCACCAGTCCTCCGAAAATTCCCACTCCGTAGTCAATATGGACTATGTAGTCCCCCACCGTGAATGAGGTCAGGTCATTGATGGTCAACTGTTCACTGCGTTCAACCGTACGCCGCAGACTTACCCTGTGGAAGCGGTCGAAGATTTCGTGATCGGTGTAGCAGCAGATTTTATCGTCATTATCAATGAAACCGTTGTGGATATTCTTTCCTTCGATGAATTCCGGCAAATGGCACTCATTCTGCAAAAGTATGCTCTGAAGCCTCTCCAATTGGGATTTTTTCTCACCAAAGACCAATATGCGGTAACCGTTGTCGGACTTTTCCCTTATATCCGCTGACAGAAGCTCGAAATTCTTGTTGAAAACCGGCTGGGGAGTTATGTTGAATTTCACAGGTTCCACCCCCTGCTCGCCGGTGGGTACTTGCAGAAATACCTTTCGGAAGTCTTCAGTGAGGGAATAAAACTCATCTTTTGAATACAGTTCGGCAGAGTCCATCCACAAGGTGGTCTTTTCCGGAGGCAGAAGACACATCACCGGCACCGACGCATCCTCCATAGCCGAGAGGTCCGGATATATTTCCACATCCTCACGCTTTTCCTTCGACAATTGGGTGCCGCAGTCGAATACACTTATGCCGTCAATCTCATCACCGAAAAAGGTGAATCGGTAGGGATTATTGTCGGAATAGGAGAATATGTCTATCACAGAGCCTCTTACAGCAAACTGTCCCGGTTCCCCCACAAAATCAGTCCTCACGAATCCCATTTCTCCCAGACGGTTGAGAAGTTCATCACGGTCAATACTGTCGCCACACCTGAGCCTAAGCAGATTGCTGTCCGATGAAAAAGACTTCGCTACAGCACCTTCCGTCAAGGCGAGGGGATAGGTCACAAAGAAAAGCCTGGACTTCCCGTCATAATCCATCAATTTGCCTATTGCGGAAGTCCTCTGCACACTGAGAGAAAACTTATAACTGCTTCTTTCCATACGGCGGCCAGAGTCGGGGAGAAAGAATACCGTATCTCCATCCACAAGGGAATAGAGGTCCGCTGCACAATATTCCGCAGACTCCCTGTCGGGAAGAATAATGAAATTGATACCTTCCACCCTGGAATTTGCCGCCACAAACCACCTTGCAGACAAATGCAGTCCGGAACAATAGACCTTCCTTTCTTCAGCCAATTTTTCGGATAGTTTTTCCGTTGCTCTTCGACTTATTAACAATTCACCCATTTTATCTGTTGAAAACCTGTTGAAAACCTGTGCAAATCTAATGAAAACTAATTTTGCATAAGAATTTTATTCGTACATATCCGTGATTTTTTCAAACTTCCAAACTTTTCAAAAACTATTTTCCAAGAATTTTTCCATAGCGAAATCAACAGTTTTTAACATTATAATATATTGATATTCCGAAGCTTGTCTATGTTATCAACATTTTCAACAAAGATATATCACTATTAGATTTAAAATTAAATTTATCTTTGTATTCAATATTAATTTTGATGCCGATGGCGACTGACTTCAATCCGCACGACGTGAATGCGGGCAAAGATAAGGAAATAGACGGAATAATAAGACCGCAGGAACTTGAGGATTTCTCCGGACAGGAGAAGATAGTACGGAATCTGAAAATCTTCGTTGCGGCTGCCAAAATGAGAGGGGAGACACTTGATCACGTACTCTTTCACGGACCTCCGGGCTTGGGCAAGACCACACTTGCACATATCATTGCGAATGAACTCGGAGTGAATATGAAGGTGACATCAGGGCCTGTGCTGGACAAACCCGGGGACCTCGCGGGACTTCTGACCTCACTTGAGGAAGGTGACGTACTTTTCATTGACGAAATCCACAGGCTGTCCCCTGTGGTGGAAGAGTATCTCTATTCTGCGATGGAAGACTTCGTGATAGACATAATGGTGGACAAGGGGCCTGGAGCCCGTTCCATAAGACTTTCTCTCAATCCTTTCACTTTGGTCGGAGCCACCACCCGCAGCGGACTTCTGACTTCGCCACTGAGGGCCCGTTTCGGCATCAAATGCGCACTGGAATATTATGATACTTCGACTTTGGAAAAAATCGTATGTCGCAGTGCATCAATACTTAAAGTGGATATAGACGCGGAGGCTGCACACGAGGTTGCCCTCAGAAGCCGGGGTACTCCACGTATAGCCAATTCGCTTTTGCGCAGGGTAAGGGATTTTGCCCAGGTTGTAGGCAATGGGGTGATTGACCTCAAGATAGCGCGTTACGCCCTGGATGCCCTGAACATAGACAAGAGGGGACTGGATGCCATAGACAACAAGATACTCAAGACCATCATCACGAAGTTCAAGGGCGGACCTGTGGGAGCAAACACTATAGCCACAGCAGTAGGGGAGGACCAGGGTACTCTCGAGGAAGTCTATGAGCCATTCCTCATCAAAGAAGGTTTTATAGTCAGGACACCGAGGGGTAGGGAAGTGACGGAACTGGCCTACAGGCACCTCGGATTGGACAGGGCTGCACCCGACGAAAACCTGCTTTTCAATTAATCTTCTTATTCAGCCTGCAAAATGCTGGAACTTGATGAAAGTTTTATTATTTTTGCAGGCTAATTGATATGCAATATCTATAAACCTTTATATAATGGCAAAAGAATTGATTTCAAAGATTCCTGAGGGTCCTTTGGCCGAAAAATGGACAAAGCACAAGTCTCAGATCAAAGTTGTCTCTCCCGGCAACAAGAAAAAATTGGAAATCATTGTCATCGGTACCGGTCTCGGTGGAGCGTCTGCAGCTGCTTCACTCGGCGAACTCGGCTACAATGTAAAAGTCTTCTGTATCAGCGATTCTCCACGCAGGGCGCACTCGATTGCAGCTCAGGGAGGTATCAATGCAGCCAAGAACTATCAGAACGACAATGACTCAATCTATCGTCTGTTCTACGACACAATCAAGGGAGGTGACTACCGCAGCCGCGAAGCCAATGTCTATCGTCTGGCTGAGGTCAGCAACAACATCATCGACCAGTGTGTCGCACAGGGAGTTCCTTTCGCAAGGGAATATGGCGGACTTCTCGCCAACCGTTCTTTCGGAGGTGCGCAGGTTAGCCGTACCTTCTACGCCCGCGGACAAACCGGACAGCAGCTTCTTCTCGGAGCCTATGCCGCTTTGAACCGCCAGATTGCCGCAGGTACCGTGAAGTCCTATCCGCGTCACGAAATGCTGGATGTGGTTCTCATCAATGGTGAGGCTAAAGGTATCATAGCCCGCAATCTCGTTACAGGTGAAATCGAGCGTTTCGGAGCACACGCTGTAGTAATCGCTTCCGGAGGATACGGCAACACCTATTTCCTCTCAACCAATGCAATGAACTCCAATGGTTCAGCAGCTTGGCAGTGCTACAAGAAGGGCGCTTTCTTCGCAAACCCTTGTTTCGCGCAGATTCACCCTACCTGTATTCCTGTACACGGCGAGCAGCAGTCCAAACTGACTCTTATGTCGGAGTCTCTGCGTAATGACGGCCGAATTTGGGTACCTAAGAAGAAGGAAGATGTAGCAAAGCTCCGCAAGCACGAAATCAAGCCTTCTGATATTCCGGAAGAGGATAGGGATTACTATCTCGAGCGCCGTTACCCTGCATTCGGAAACCTCGTGCCTCGTGACGTGGCTTCCCGTGCAGCAAAGGAGCGCTGCGATGCCGGTTTTGGTGTTAATGAGACAGGACTTGCAGTTTTCCTCGACTTCAAGACCGCAATCGAGCGTCTGGGCAAGAAGGTGATTTCTGAGCGCTACGGCAACCTCTTCCAGATGTATGAGAAGATTACTGCCACAGACCCTTATAAGGAGCCTATGATGATCTATCCGGCTATCCACTACACTATGGGTGGTCTTTGGGTTGACTACAATCTTCAGACAACTGTTCCGGGTCTGTATGCAATAGGTGAGGCAAACTTCTCCGACCACGGTGGAAACCGCCTCGGAGCATCTGCGCTTATGCAGGGTCTTGCAGACGGTTATTTCATCCTTCCATATACCATAGGCGATTATCTTGCTTCAAAGTTCAAGGAGCCTAAGACAGATATCGGAGCCCCTGAGTTCGACGAGGCTGAAAAGGCTGTAAGAGAGAAGATTGAGCGTCTGCTTTCCATCAAAGGTACCGAAACCGTGGACTCCATCCATAAGAAACTCGGTCACATAATGTGGGAGCACGTCGGTATGGCCCGCAATGAGGCTGGTCTGAAAGAGGGTATCAAGATGATCAGGGACCTCAAGACGGAGTTCTGGAGCAATGTCTATGTGGCAGGAGAGCAGGGAACCTTCAATCAGGAACTCGAAAAAGCTCTTCGCCTTGCGGATTTCCTTGAAATCGGAGAACTTATGGCCATCGACGCCCTTCACCGCAACGAATCCTGCGGAGGTCACTTCCGTGAGGAAATGCAGACTGAGGACGGCGAAACCAAGAGGGACGACAAGAACTTTATGTACGTGGCTGCGTGGGAGTACAAGGGAGAAGGCCAGGAGCCTGAACTCCACAAGGAACCTCTCAACTACGAGAATATTCACATCGCAACAAGAAATTATAAGGATTAAGGACTATGGATTTGACTTTGAAAGTATGGCGCCAGAAAAACGCCAAGGAAAAGGGCCATTTCGAGACCTACAAGGTCAAGGGCATATCTCCTGACAGCTCTTTTCTCGAAATGCTTGATATCCTTAATGAGCAGCTTATAACCGAGGGTATGGACCCTGTGGCTGTGGAGAAGGGATGCAAGTCTTCCGGTCCCGTGTCTTTCGATCACGACTGCCGTGAGGGAATATGCGGAGCCTGCTCACTTTACATCAACGGACGTGCTCACGGACCTGACGATGAGGTTACCACCTGCCAGCTCCATATGCGCAAGTTCAAGGATGGTGACACCATCACCATCGAGCCGTGGAGAAGCAAGGGTTTCCCTGTAATCAAGGACCTTGTTGTGGACCGTCAGGCTTTTGACAAGATACTTCAGGCGGGAGGATATGTTTCTGTCCGCACTGGCGGTGTCCCTGATGCCAATGCCATTCCTATCAAGCGTGAAAATGCTGAGGAAAGTATGGACGGAGCAGCTTGTATTGGTTGCGGAGCTTGTGTTGCCACCTGCAAGAACGGTTCTGCAATGCTCTTTGTGGCTGCAAGAGTCAGCTCTCTCGCACTTCTTCCTCAGGGTAAGGTTGAGGCTGCACGCAGGGCTAAGGCTATGGTTGCAAAGATGGACGAACTCGGATTCGGTTCCTGCACCAACACCAGGGCCTGCGAGATGGAATGTCCTAAGCATATCACCGTGGGACATATCGCTCGTCTGAACAGGGAGTACCTCTCTGCAAAATTCAAGGATTAATTCTTGAATATCAATAATTTAGCCGGGAATGAAAATTATCATCCCCGGCTATTTTTTGTCGTTATACTACCACAGGAAATTATCGAAAGGATATCTCCCGGCGTGTATTTCAGCCACCATCTTATACAGATCAGACCTCATTTTGTCAATACCGATCTTCTGCTTTGCGGAAATGAAAACGCAAGGAGTATTTTCCCTTGCTATCCAGGAATGTTTATATTCCTCGAGAGTGTAATTTTCAGGCTTCTTCGGTTCAAGAGAGAACTCGTCGTATTCTTCGTGTTTGTAAGCATCTATCTTATTGAAGACTACATATATAGGCTTGTCGGCTGCCCCTATGTCCCTAAGTGTTTCATTTACCACTCTTATCTGGTCTTCGTGACCCGGGTGTGATATGTCCACAACGTGCATAAGAATATCGGCTTCCCTGACCTCATCAAGTGTGCTTTTGAAGGCCTCAACAAGCTGAGTAGGCAGTTTTCTTATGAATCCCACAGTATCACTCAAAAGAAAAGGCACATTCTCAATCACGACCTTCCTTACCGTTGTGTCCAAGGTTGCAAAGAGTTTGTTCTCAGCAAAGACGTCTGTTTTGGCCATCAGGTTCATCAGTGTGCTCTTCCCGACATTGGTATATCCCACAAGCGCAATCCTCACCATAGACCCTCTGTTTCCCCTTTGGGAAGCCATTTGTCTGTCAATCTTCTTCAATTGTTCTTTGAGTCTTGCAATCTTGTCCTGAATTATCCTTCGGTCGGTCTCAATCTGAGTCTCTCCAGGGCCTCTCATTCCGATTCCTCCCTTCTGTCTCTCCAAGTGGGTCCACATCCTCGTCAGTCTCGGCAGAAGATATTGATATTGAGCCAGTTCTACTTGTGTTTTTGCATAAGCAGTCTTTGCTCTCTGCGCAAAAATATCCAGAATCAGACTTGTTCTGTCCAATATTTTTATCTGAAGTTCTCTTTCTATATTTCTTATCTGAGTGGCAGACAATTCATCGTCGAATATCGCTACGTCTATTTCATTTGCATCAATATAGGTCTTGATCTCTGCAAGCTTACCGCTTCTTATGTAACTTCTCGGGTCAGGCTTGTCCACCTTCTGTACAAACCTTCCTCTTTTCTCAACTCCCGCTGTCTCAGCAAGGAATTCGAGTTCATCAAGGTATTCATTTACGGTTGCTTCATCGTCGTCCTGACGTATCACACCTATGAATATTGCCTTTTCTACGTATTTTTTAATGATAATAGGCTCTGAATTCAGCATAGTTTAGCAATATGAATATACTTACTTATTCCAATAATAAGGGATAGCCAAAATCACTTCTGGCCATCCCATTTTTGTGTAGTTTGTGCTATTTTTAGTGTGTGTAGTATGTACACGGAGCTATCTCAACTGGAAATATACAGGGAATGTGTATGTAACCGGAACGGCCCTGTCTCTTTGTTTGCCAGGCTTCCATTTCGGAGACATAGACACAACTCTGACTGCTTCCTTGTCAAGAGACGGGTCAACGCCCCTAAGAACTTTGACCTTTGTCACGCTTCCGTCTTTTTCCACTGTGAACTGGAGTGTAACTCGACCCTGAACACCGTTTTCCTTAGCGATTTCAGGATATACGAGCCTCTTGTTCACCCAGGCAGAGAACTGGTTCGCATCACCGCCCATAAATGAAGGTTTTTCCTCCACGAGCTGGAAAGGAATGGCTTCCTCTTCTACGACCTCTTCCTGCACGTTTTCTACATAGTCCATAATTTCAACACCCATATCATCGCTGTCCTCGAGTGAAAGGAAATCGTTGTCAACCTCGATTTCGTCATCCACGATGTCGATCTGGTCTGAAAGGACAGGAATCTTCGGAGCTTCTGGTGGCGGTGGGGGAGTCTCCTGGGTAATCGGGATGATTTCCTCTTCCTGCACTACCTGATTTTCTGCTTCGAGAGTGCTAACCTGAACATCCTTAGAAGTCCAGTTGAATGCAATGTACACTACTGCAAGAGCAACGATGAGACCTATTTCAATGAATAGGGCTCTCTTGTTTTCCAGACTTGCTTTTGGTGTCTTTTTTACTTCCATAGCTATGATTTACTTTATTTGTTTCCTTTTGCAGGGCGCTGCCCATAAAGTCGTGTAAAGTTAGAAATAATAATTTTTATAGCAAATTTTTTGTTGATATGTAGTAAATTTGTGAGCGAATTTTGACAGCCGATCACTCTGTCTGAGCATTTTTTATGATATCATACTATTTTCAAGACGTCGATTTCAAGTTCAGGGAAAAGCGCCGCACCAATCAATGGCTCCGTCTCACTGCAGAGAGTGAAATCCGCAGAATATCTGATATATCAATTATCTTCTGTTCGGATCCATATATACTCGACATAAATCAGAAATACCTTGGTCACGATTATTTCACCGACATCATCACCTTTGATTATTGCGAAGGGGACAGTCTTTCAGGTGACCTTTTCATCAGTGTGGATTCTGTCAAGGAGAATTCCATTGAGTACGGTACTGATTTTAAGGATGAACTAAACCGAGTCATTATCCACGGACTTCTGCATTTGATCGGATATGATGACCATACGGTTGAGGAAACTGCTGTTATGAGAATGAAGGAGAATTATTATCTTTCCTTGCGTGAATTATTGTAATTATTTGATTATTAATTAAATAATGCTGAATCTTGAATATGATGTAATAGTAATCGGAGGCGGTCACGCAGGATGCGAGGCTGCTGTTGCATCGGCCCGTTTGGGCTCCCGCACTCTTCTGATTACTATGGATATGAATAAGTTTGCCCAGATGTCCTGTAATCCTGCCGTAGGTGGTATAGCTAAGGGACAGATTGTCCGGGAGATTGACGCTCTCGGAGGATGTATGGGTGTGGTTACAGATGCGTCCACTCTTCAATTTCGAATGCTGAACCGTTCAAAGGGTCCTGCAATGTGGAGTCCGAGAGCACAATGTGACAAAGAACGATTTTCAAGAATATGGCGCAAAATTCTCGAAACTACTTGTAAATTAGATATTTATCAAGATATTGTGACGGAATTTCTGTTTGAGAATTCAAAAATTGTGGGCTGTCGTACAACTACCGGTGCAATTTTCAAATCTCAAGCAGTTGTTTTGACGGCAGGAACATTCTTGTCCGGTCGTCTTTTCATAGGACATAATGATTTTTCAGGCGGAAGGATAGGGGAGTTGTCTTCCTATGGTCTCACGGAGCAACTTAAATCTATGGGTGTGGTTACTGGAAGGATGAAGACAGGTACTCCTCCCCGCATAGATATTTCTTCTGTTGACATCACTTCACTTCCTGTCCAGACTGGAGATTCGGAACCTGAGAGGTTTTCCTATCTCCCTATTTTGTCTGCTGCTCAATCAGGTCCCGGTCAGATGCCTTGTTTTATACTTCATACCAATGAAGAGGTACATTCCATACTTAGAGATTCATTTATGGATTCCCCTCTTTTCTCCGGCAAAATTACAGGCATAGGTCCTCGTTATTGTCCGAGTATAGAAGATAAGCTCCGCACCTTTGCAGACAAGACTGAACATCAGCTGTTTCTTGAACCAGAGGGGAGATATACCAATGAATATTACCTTCAGGGATTTTCCTCATCACTTCCATTGGATACTCAACTCAATGCCCTGCACCATATTAAAGGTTTGGAGAATGTAAAGATTTACAGACCTGCCTACGCAGTCGAATATGATTATTTTGACCCTACCCAGTTGTTTGCTTCCTTAGAGTTGAAAAACATCCCTGGTTTATTCCTCGCTGGCCAGGTTAACGGAACAACAGGTTATGAGGAGGCTGCTGCACAAGGTTTGATTGCCGGTATAAATGCTCATTTGAAGGTTGCCGGAAAAGAGCCGTTTATACTTAGAAGAGATCAGGCTTATATAGGTGTCCTCATTGATGACCTTATTACAAAAGGTGTGGATGAACCTTATCGTATGTTTACTTCACGAGCTGAATATCGAATTCTTTTGCGTCAGGATAATGCAGACTTCAGGCTTACCCCGCTTGCTTTTGAATTGGGTTTAGCTGATAAGCAAAGATATGATTTTACAATGCGTAAGTATGAAGCAGTTCAGAAGGTTATTGATTTCTGCTCTACTGTTTCGTTGAAGCCTGAAACAGTGAATTCTTATCTAACTCAGAAGAATTCAGCAGAGATTCCTCATAAGAAAACCATTTCAGACCTCGTATCCCGTCCTGATGTTTTTGTTTCAGATTTATTCGAAATTGTTCCACGTGGAACTTTTGATAAGTATGAGATGGATAAAGTTCTTCGGTTTGATTCAGAAAATGCTTTTGAAGGTTCCTCATTTTTTGAATCTATGAGGAATTTGAAGAATTTCGACGGACTTGCTCCTGATGTTGAGGATAGGGGAGGAATGCTGGATGAACAGACAAGAAAATCTGTTTTGAGCGTTTCTGATATCCTTATTAAATACAAGGGGTATATTGACAGGGAAAAACAGCAGGCTGACAAACTTCACCGTCTGGAGAATCTTATCATTCCTGAGGGCTTTGATTTTGACCGTGTGCAGAGTCTCTCAATTGAATGTCGTCAGAAACTTAAGAAATATGCTCCGCGAACCATTGCTCAGGCTTCACGTATTTCCGGGGTTTCCCCGTCTGATATTTCTGTGTTGCTTGTCTATTTCGGACGGTGATAGTTTTTGTCGGACAGTCCACTCACTTGTCACAGTTTGCTCAGAGTCGTTTCAGACCTAATTTAATCAATTGTTCCAGATTGGCATCCGGTGTTTCCTTAAGGACTGCAGCAAGGGCTTTTGTAACATTCGGTTTTGTGAATCCAAGCATAACAAGTGCAGTAGTTGCTTCTTCCAGATTTGGATTTGCTCCGGATGTCTGGAAAATGGTGTTCTGACTGCTGCCTTCACCTTTTGAAATTTTGTCCTTGAGTTCGAGTATGAGTCTCTGGGCAGATTTGAGCCCGATTCCCTTGATGCTTTTGATTTTATTGATGTCTTCGGATAGAATTGCATTCCTCAATTCATCAGAACTTAAGGACGACAACATCATTCTGGCAGTTGCTGCACCTATGCCTGAAACTCCTATCAGAAGACGGAACAATTCCCTTTCATCCTTGCCCGCAAACCCGAAATACTGCTCATCGTCTTCCCTCAGATAGTGGTGGATATAGATTTTGGCTTCACGGCTTTGCTTGAGCGTGTCATAAGTCTGAAGTGAAATAAGAATTTTGTATCCTATTCCATAGCACTCCAATGTCATTTCTGTCGGATTCAATTCCGTAATTTCGCCTTTGATGTAGTCTATCATATCCCAAACATTCAGTAAAATTCACATAAATTCAGCATTTGTGAGACTCGAATCATTCATCCACAGGCGCAAAATTAAAACAAATTATCCCAAGATAGAATACTATTTTGTAATTTTGCAGTCCCAATATTCAAACAATGACTATACAGGATATCAGAAAACAATTCCCGGCGCTTTCTGCTGAGGTTTATGGCAAGCCACTGGTTTATTTTGACAATGCCGCGACTTCACAGAGGCTCTCTTCAGTGCTTCAAATCCAGAATGAGTATTCCCGTACTGCCAATGCGAATATTCATCGTGCAGTGCATCATCTTTCGGATCTTGCCACAGAACATTATGAAGAGGCCCGTGCTGCCGTGAGGAATTTTATCGGAGCATCTTCTTCTTCAGAAATCATTTTCACATCGGGGACCACGGCTTCTATCAACCTTGCAGCATACTCTTTCTGTGAGGTTTTTGTGGAACCTGGAGATAATGTCATAGTTTCTGCAGCCGAACACCATTCCAATCTTGTGCCTTGGCAGCAGCACTGTCTGCGCAAATCAGCCCATTTGAGAATTATTCCTGTCCTTGATGACGGAAGACTTGATATTGAGGCTCTGGAAAGACTTATTGATGACCGGACGAGGATTGTGGCGGTCACCCAAGTTTCCAATGTTCTCGGAATAGTGAATCCGATTGATGAAATTGTCCGAATCTGCCATTCAAAAGGGGTTCCGGTGCTTGTGGATGGTGCCCAGGGGATTGTGCACTGCGGAATTGATGTCCAGAAAACGGACTGCGATTTCTATGCTTTTTCCGGCCATAAGATGTATGCCGCAACCGGTACCGGAGTTCTCTATGGCAAGAGGGAATATCTTGAGAAAATGCCTCCTTTCCTCTTCGGCGGGGAAATGGTGGGAAATGTGAGTTTTGAAAAGACCACTTTTGCTCCTTTGCCTATGAAGTTTGAAGCTGGCACGCAGAATTTCATTGGGCAAACCAGTTTTATTCCGGCAATAGAATTTATGCGTTCCTTGGATGATGCTGAACTTGTGTCGGAATGCAGGGCTGTGGAACAGGCTATGAAGAACATTCTTACGGGCAATCCGAGAATCAGGTTGTATGGTACAGCTGAGCCTAAAATTCCTGTATTTTCTTTCTCGGTGGACGGAGTGCATCACGAGGACCTTGCACTTTTGCTTGACAAGATGGGAGTGGCCGTGCGTTCAGGCCAGATGTGTGCAGAGCCGCTTATGGACCGTTTCGGAGTCACAGGTATGTTGAGGGTTTCACTTGCTCCTTACAACACTCTTGAGGAGGTTGAAATTTTCGGCAAGGCTCTGGAAAAAGCTATGGATATGTTGAGTTAAATTATTGAATATTAAGATATTATGAATAAGTCTTTGAAAGAAGTTGAGGAAGATATTATAGAAGAATTTGCCGAATTCGACGAATGGCTCGACAAATATGAATATATTATCGACCTGGGTAAGTCCCTTGATTCCTATCCTGAGGACAAAAAGACTGATGAACATTTGATAAAAGGTTGTCAATCAAGGGTTTGGCTTGATGCAAAGGTGGAAAATGGAGTCTTGGTCTTCAATGCCGACAGCGATGCCATCATCACAAAGGGCATCATTTCGCTCCTTATCCGTATATACTCAGGCCGTACTCCGCATGAAATACTTTCTTCAGATTTCTCCGTGGTGGAAAAAATCGGTCTTAAGGAAAATCTGTCTCCGACCAGGGCCAATGGACTTGTGTCTATGATCCAGACAATGAGAAAACTTGCATCCGAAAATTGCTGATATTGTTCAGAAACTGTTTTTCAAAAAAGGAATATGGCACTCGAAAGCGATATAATCAGGGCTCTGCGGCAGGTATATGACCCGGAAATCCCTGTAAATGTGTATGATCTCGGCCTGATTTACGAACTCAATGTGGACGAGGACCATAATGTCTATGTCCAGATGACCCTCACTGCTCCCAACTGCCCTATGGCAGACTATGTTTTGGAGGAAGTGCAGAGGGCTGTGGAAGATGTTCCAGGGGTTGTCAGCGTGAAGGTGGACCTCGTTTTTGAACCGGTCTGGGACAAGTCACGTATGTCTGAGGAAGCCCTTGTGGAACTTGGACTGGACGAATGATGGTCGAGGTCTATTTCTCCCTTGGCAGCAATCTCGGGGACAGGAGAAGCAATATTTTGCAGGCCATCCGGATGATGGAGGAAGAATTCACCATTCTGGACAGCTCTCCGCGCCCGCCTGTTTCCGTTTCCGAATTTATAGAAACCGAACCCTGGGGCTTCCAGGCGGAGCAGACTTTCATCAACTGCGCTGTCCGTTTCGACCTTGAAGCCTCCTGTCGCGCTATTCTGGAGTGTTGCCAGAGCATAGAGCACCGTCTCGGACGCCCCGAACACGAAATTCATCTTGATTCTGAAGGCTCCCGCATCTACGAATCCCGCCTCATAGACATAGACATAATACTCTACGGCACCCACACCATCTCCGAACCCGGCCTCACAGTCCCGCACCCGCTATTCCGCCAGCGTCCCTTCGTCCTCGACCCTCTTCGGGAAATCATTTCTCCTGAAATGTCGTTTCTTGTGAATTTTGAAATAACTCTCCCAAAAAAGTGACTTAAGTTGCTCAAGTCTTTATAATGAATTTTGGGAGGCAGTCGATTGATCTAATTTATCAAGACAAATAATAGTTTGCCAAATATTACTTGAATATGTAAATTTGTAAGCTGTGCAAGCGACCAAATACAATGTCTGCTTCTAAGATGTATTGTTAGGATGTTTGCAGATAGCCGGGAATTCATTTTTGATGTATGATTTACAGATTAATAAAACAGACTGAATGGATATAACAGATATCAATACATTACTTCAGGTAGGAGAACGCATTTCGTTTGAATGTAAACAGTCCGGGAATCAAATTCCTAAATCTGTATGGGAGACTTATTCGGCCTTCGCAAACACTGTAGGAGGAATTATTGTGCTTGGTATAACCGAACATTCGGAAGAGTCAGACCAGTCAAAAAGATTTGAAATAACAGGTGTCAATAATCCAAAAAAAATTGAAAAAGGAGTTCTTCGATACCTTAAACAGCAATAAAGTAAACAGGAATATCCTTACTGACGGGGATGTTGAAATTATTGAAAACGATGGATGTTACCTATTGGTGATCAATGTTCCTCAAGTAGATTATCGACAAAGGCCAATCTATATCAATGGTAATATGATGAACGGCTCATTCAAAAGATATGCTCGTCCCAGTAAACAAAGGTCGTTGGACTTCTTATTCGTTGAATTCTGAATATAATCAAAGTAAAAAGTCAAGGAGTAAAAGTCAAGGAGTAAAAGTCAAGGAGTAAAAAGTCAAGGAGTAAAAAGTCAAGGAGCGAAAAAAAGCAGGAAATAATTCAGGAATTGACAAGTTACTGTGAGGAGCCACGCACTCTACAAGAAATCTCAAAACACTTGGGATATTCAGATAAATATAGGATGAAGCGTTTTTACATTGATCCACTATTGGGTGATGTGTTGACAATGACTTCTACAGAAAGTAAGACAGACCCTAAACAGAAATATGTTGTCAAGAAGAAATAGAACAAATACCAATCCTGGTATACAACCATCTCTCTTGAAATAGAAAAAAGGTTAATTTATTATAATTTAAGAGTTAAAAAATGAAAAGAAATTATTCAATTTTATTCGCTGCAATTTGTTTTGTGATGGTTTCTTGTACAGTTTATGAAACAACATCCGAACACCAGTTAGATATAATACATAATTATTCTCATACTATACCAGTTGATGAGGCGTTAAGTAAATTGGATGCTGTATTGTCAATAGTAGATGAAGGAACAAAAGGTGAAGTAAAACGACGTGTTAAAGACGTGAATATTGTTCGGGCATCTTACATCATGACAAAGGCAGAGGTGGAAAAATTTGATTGTGATAGTCTAATGTATATTATCAATTTTGAAGATGAAGAGGGGTATGCCGTATTGGCTGCTGATGACAGGATTCCAGAAGATATCATTGTGCTTATGGATAAAGGACAAGCATCAGTTGAAGATTATGAAATTAGCACAGAGTCTCGACCACTATATGCCGCATATCCAATTGATGGTCCAGGGGTATTTCTGGACGAATGTGGCGAAGGGAGGTTAAATCCAAACACATTTCAGTTGTATGATGAAGCAGTGTCGGATTATTATGTAGGGGATCTTATTATTGAAGAATTTCCTACAAAGAGTACAATGGATGTTTCTGATAATCAAATGCTTGCTTCTAAGTCCAAACTTCTAAATGATATGGTAATTGATTATGTTTTGGAATCAGTAAGAAATCCGGAAGAAGATAATAAAAATACAGAACATACTTTTGTGGGAAAAGAAACTATGACGTATGACTATGTTATTAAAACTGAAAATGTATCGGATACTGTAGTTGTTGATCGTCTTTTGAAATCTACTTATGATTGGCATCAGAGTTCTCCATTTAACAATAGATGTCCGATGAGGGGAAGTGGTGATAATAAAAAGCATACATATGTAGGATGTGTTCCTTTAGCAGTTGCCAAAATAATGTTATATGCGAAAACTCCTAAAAATTTTGAGTACGAGAAGGAAACAATATTTATAACAGATACTTTAAGTGAAAATGATAAATCAATTTTATGCAGATACGTTGGTAAGGGATGCGGATCATTCTATTTTTCAGAGGGAACATTCACATTCCCTGCATTTGCAAAGAGTTTTATGAGGAGTAATGGATTTACAAATGTAGAATATACTGATTACTCAAATGCAAATGTGATTTCTCATCTTGATAATAGTTGTCCGGTGTTGATCTTTTCGGTTCCTAAACGTGGTTTTTTAAATTATGACTTGCAGAAATCCCACGGCTGGGTTATTGACGGCTATCTGAAAAGGGTAAAAACAATAACGAGTGAATACTACTTAAATAAATCTATTGTTAGAACTGATGATTTTGTTACATACGACTATTTGGTTCATTGCGATTTTGGTTGGAGTACTTACAAGGTAGGTAGATGTAATGGGTATTTTGCATCGGGAGTCTTTAATTTAGGTGATACTTCTGATAATACTATATTTGATGATAGTAATGATATATCCCTCAATGATACTAACTATAACTGGTATTTGAAGACTATAACATATGGAGATATTGATTAAGTTTCAATATTATAAGTATGAGTAGGAAGTTATTTACAGCATTATTATTAACCATTCTTATTACCGGATGCAATGGCGTATCGCACTACGAGGTTGATTCTTTTGTCTTGGCTTATGAATTCTATACTGGAATAAACTTATCCAATAAAGGGGGGGATGAAGGATGTGATATTTATATTCAACCGGAATATAGTAAAACCAAGAGGTTTGTTGAGTTTAGGTCTAAGGGAGAAGATAAAAGAATTTATGATTCATTGTGTGTGGCAAATGGGGACTACAATCACAGACATAAAGTAAGTCTTCTTATGGATGATGTCTTCATAGAAGGGGCTCCATCATCTTTTTCTCCTAACATTACATCGCTTGAAGTTTTAAGTAATCAGGATTTTGATGAGCAACATCCCTCAGGAACATCTCTTAATGATTTAATAGAATACTCCTTCCGTTCTTTCGGACGGTATGTAAACAGTGGTTATCAGGAGAAATACTTTTCAGATACTTATACCAACAGAACTAAATTGTTGAAAGATATTTCGACAGAAAATTTTGCATTGATTTCATATGGCCGAAATGGCGAATTAGGTAAAATCCATTTTATCAAGTCTCCTGACAATTCTGCTGTTATACATAAAATTACGGTAAAATTGACCACGGAAAATGCTGATATTTTCAGTGCAAGCATAGATTGTAATTTCATTGATTGAAATCGAAGTTAATTTTAGATAGTTATTTGTCGGGAATTGATTATTTTTGCAGGATTTATGGCAATCGGGGCTTCTGCTTGGAGGCTTTGGGATGAAATAATTAATTCAACGAAATATTATGACACAGGACGAACTGTTCAAGGTGCTTGTAGCACACTGCAAAGAGTACGGGTTCATATTCCCGTCAAGTGAGATTTATGACGGACTGGCTGCTGTCTATGACTATGGCCAGATGGGAGTGGAACTCAAGAACAACATCAAGAGATATTGGTGGGAGGCTATGACAAGGCTCAACGAGAATATCGTGGGCATTGATTCCTGCATCTTTATGCACCCTAAGATTTGGGAGGCTTCAGGACACGTGGGGGCTTTCAACGACCCTCTCATAGACAATAAGGATTCCAAGAAGCGTTACAGGGCCGACGTGCTCATTGAGGATTATATCGCCAAACTTGAGGAAAAGAACAACAAGGAGGTGGAGAAGGCACGCAAGAAATTCGGTGAGGCTTTCGACGAGGAGAAATTCCGCCAGACCAATCCGAATGTGCTTAGAAACACCGGAAAAATTGAGACTGTGCGCAAGAGGATGGCTGATGCTCTGAATGCAAACGACCTTGCTGAACTGCGTCAGATTATCATTGACTGCGAAATTGTCTGCCCTATTTCAGGCACCAAGAACTGGACTGATGTGCGCCAGTTCAACCTTATGTTCTCCACCCAGCTTGGAAACACTTCCGACGACACAAATGTCATTTATCTCCGTCCGGAGACCGCTCAGGGCATATTCGTGAACTATCTCAATGTGCAGAAGACCGGACGTATGAAGATTCCATTCGGAATTGCCCAGATCGGAAAGGCTTTCAGGAACGAGATTGTGGCCCGTCAGTTCATATTCCGTATGAGGGAATTCGAACAGATGGAGATGCAGTTCTTCATCAAGCCCGGTACCGAACTGGATTGGTTTGCAAAATGGAAACAGCAGCGTCTGGCCTGGCACGAGGTTCTCGGGATGGGAGAGGGCAATTACCGCTTCCACGACCACGAGAAACTGGCTCACTACGCCAATGCAGCAACGGACATAGAATTCAACTTCCCGTTCGGATTCAAGGAACTTGAGGGCATACATTCCCGCACCAATTTCGACCTCGGAAACCATCAGAAATTCTCCGGAAAGAAGATTCAGTATTTCGATCCTGAAAGCGGGGAGAGCTATACTCCTTATGTGATTGAGACATCCATAGGAGTGGACCGCATGGTGCTTGCAGTTTTGTCACATTCGTTCCACGAGGAACAACTTGAGAACGGGGAAACCAGGGTTGTGCTTTCAATCCCGGCACCTCTTGCTCCTGTCAAGGTGGCTGTGCTTCCGCTGGTCAAGAAGGACGGACTGCCTGAACTTGCACAGAAGATTATGGACGAACTCAAATACGACTTCAACTGCCAGTATGACGAGAAGGATTCCATAGGAAAGCGTTACCGCCGTCAGGATGCCATAGGAACTCCTTTCTGCGTGACTGTGGACCACGATTCAGTAAACGACGGTTGCGTGACAATACGTCATCGTGACACTATGGAACAGCAGAGGGTCAAGATTGAGGACTTGAGGAACATCATCGATGCTGAAGTCAATATCAAGACCTTGCTTAAGAAACTCAAATAAAACTTACCCCGGCCAACACCGGGGTATTTATCTTCACAATTATGTCGAGAGCAGCAATATACGGTGCCGGTTCCTTGGGCACTATTCTGGGAGCGTTCATCACGAAAAATGGGGGACAGATAGACCTCATCAACCACAATCAGGCGCACGTGAAGGCTCTGAATGAAAACGGAGCCAAGGTTGTGGGTACAATGGAGTTCACCCAAAAGGTCACAGCCATCACCGACAGCCAGATGAGCGGAAAGTACGACATCATTTTCCTGATGACAAAGCAGCAGCACAACAAGGAAGTGGTGACTTTCCTGAAAGACTATCTTGCCCCTGACGGAGTGATAGTTACCCTTCAGAACGGGCTTCCTGAAATCGGAATAGCCGAAATATTGGGCGAAGACAGCGTTTTGGGCTGTACAGTGGCTTGGGGAGCAACTATGAAAGTCCCGGGAGTATGCGAACTTACCAGCTCTCCGGACAGTCTCACCTTCGGACTCGGTGCAGTTTCTGACCACGTCTCAGCTCATCTGAACGAAGTGAAGGAACTGCTTGAAATGATGGGCCCGGTGGAACTGGAGCACAATTTCATAGGCACAAGGTGGAGCAAACTCCTCATAAATGCAGGCTTTTCCGGAATGAGTGCCGTGACAGGTTCCACTTTCGGAGAAGCGGCAGCCGACCGCAAGTCCAGAAAAGTGCTGCAGAAAATCATAAAAGAGTGTATTGATGTTTGCAAGGCGGCACACATAAGGATTGAGCCTATTCAAGGAAAAGACGTTGTGAAACTGCTGGATTATTCCAATCCTCTGAAAAAGGCATTTTCCTTCTGTATAATTCCGGTTGCCATACGCAAGCACGCCCTTCTCAAAGCCAGTATGCTTCAGGACCTGGAACACGGCAAGAAGACAGAGGTGGACTCGATAAACGGTTCTGTATGTGAATTCGGACGCAGAGTCGGAGTCCCTACTCCTGCCAACGACAAAGTGGTGGAAATAATCCACAGAATTGAAGCAGGGGATTTGAAGCCGTCTTTCGACAACGTCAGACTCTTTCAATAAGTCCGGAAAAATCGATTGGACCGCGACACTTATTCCCGAGGCCATCCTTGGGCGTGCAGAGGCAGTTCCACTCCGTCCGGGGTGACTATTACGGCTCCCACTTCCGCTTGGGCGAGATGGCCTATCACGTCGAAAGTCTGGAAATCGTGGCGGAATTTTTCGTGTTTGCCTATAGGAATCGTGAAAAGCAGGCGGTAGTCGTCACCTCCGTTCAGGGCTGATGCGAGGGGGTCCACTCCAAGTTCCTTGCTCAAATCAATGGCATTGCCCATAAAAGGCATTCTGTCGGCATATATTTTTGCTCCAAGACCGGAATCCCTCACAAGAGATTTTATCGCGTCTGCGAGGCCTTTAGACACCAAATATCCGAAGCTCGGCATTATTTCAGCCTCTTCAAACGCCTCAACCAGATACGGACTCAGTTTCGGTCTCAGATATTCTCCCACAAAGTCCTTGTATTTGCTCAAATCCGGCTGTGCGTGCTCGTCCCCGGCAGCTGTAAACTTGCGTTTTTCCCTTTCCAATATGCTCAAACCCAAATAGGCCCCTCCGAGACTGCCTGAAACGCATATCAGGTCCATAGACTTTGCGGCAGGGCGGCGTTTTGCCATCAGTGCGGAAGTCTCTCCAATGGCGCTCAGGCTTATGCTCAGACCGTTCATTGCAGGCAGAAGTTCCAATGACACATTTTCATAGCGGTGTTCCTTTGCGGCAGCCGTGATTCCGTTCCAGACTTCCTTTATTTTTTCGAAATCCAGTTTGCCGGAAATGCCCAAAATCACATTGAGGGCACGTGGGATGGAAAATTCCGCATAGAGTTCTCCTGTCACAGCAGTGACGCATTTGTAGCCAAGGTGCTTGAGAGGGAAGTAGGTGAGGTCGAAATCCGTGCCCTCAAGGAAACAGCGGCTCTTGAGAGTTGCCACTCCTCCCTTATCCTTTGCTTCGAAATATGTGCTCCGGAACGGCCTGTAGCCGCAACCTTCAAAGAGTTTGTTGACTGCCTCGATTCTGCCGAGGCTTGCGAATCTTTCTTCTGCCATTTTGATTTATCTTTTTATGTCACAATGACAATCAACACCCAGTTTCTTCACTTCTTCAATGAATTGGTTCGACACCGACACGGTGAATTTTCTCGAAGCGAAATCTATGGTCCAGTGATTCACCGGGTCGTAGAGTTTCATACTCAGAGGAATCTTTCCGGGGTTGAGTTTTATTAGCTTTACCAGCGCCGCACGGAATTCCGGGGTAATCTGGTCGGTGTTCATATTGATGACAAAGGTCTTGACTTTTTCATCGGCCACATTGCCCAGCAGGGACATTTTCTGAATCCTGTAGGTGTAAGGCACTGCTTCTGCGGGTTTTCCTCCTTCTGCCGGTTTGCTGAAATAGCGCGGTTTTACTTCTCCTTCTATGAAAATGGCCTCGTGTTCCTTCAAGTAAGGCATAAAGGCTTCATAATCGTTACCGAAAAGGGCAATTTCATAACTGCCTTCATAATCCTCCACTATGGCTTTGGCAAAAGGCTTTCCTGCCTTGGAAGTCATTGTGTTTACGCTGGTTATGAGTCCTGCAACAGATAATTTCCGAGATCCTGACTGTTTTTGGGTGGCCTCGTCTATGATGCTCTGCAACTGTCCGATGGAGCAGCCTGCGAAGTTCTCCAGTTCAAAACGGTATTTGTCCAGAGGATGTGATGAAAGGAACATTCCCACGAGTTCCTTTTCCTTCTGGAGGTATTTGAAACTGTCCTCATCCGGTAGAGGCTGTGGAATCTCCGGTCTTGTCGGCTTCATTTCCTCGATTTCTCCAAAGAGGGAAATGGCGGAATCCATACTGTCCTTGCGATACAGTTCACCGTATTTGAGCAAGGCATCAATGAACAGCTCTCCGTTCTTGCAAGGGGTGAAGAACTGGCTTCTGGAAATATTGAAACTGTCAAAGGCTCCGGAATATGCGAGGGATTCAAGGGCCTTGCGGTTGACGATTCCGCTCATTCTTTCAATAAAGTCGAATATGTCCGCAAATGGACCATTATTGTCCCTTTCTGCAATTATGGCCTGGACTATATTGTCTCCGAAGCCTTTTATGCCTCCCAATCCGAAATAGACATTGCCTTCTGCATTGACGGAAAATCCTGATTCAGACTCATTTATATCCGGATTCAAGACCTTTATTCCGCCCTTTTTGCAGTCGTCCATAATCTTCTTGATTTCGTCCATAGACGAAAGGTTCTTGCTCAGGTTGGCGGCCTGGAATTCGGCCGGGTAGTGGGCCTTCAGCCAACCGGTCTGGTAACTTACCCAAGCATAGCAGGTTGCGTGGGACTTATTGAAGGCGTATTTCGCGAAAGCCTCCCAGTCCGCCCAGATTTTCTCCAGAATGTCCTTAGGATGTCCGTTTGCCACTCCACCCTCGATGAACTGAGGATGCAGCTTGTCCAGCATAGCCTTGATTTTCTTACCCATAGCCTTTCTCAGGGTGTCGGACTGGCCTCTGGTGAACCCTGCCAGCTTGCGCGACAGAAGCATCACCTGCTCCTGGTACACGGTCACTCCGTAGGTGTCGTTGAGGTATTCCTCCATCTCTGGAAGGTCGTATTCTATGGGCTCCGTACCCTGTTTTCTGGCCACGAACTGCGGAATATAGTCCATAGGCCCCGGACGGTAGAGGGCATTCATCGCAATCAGGTCCTCAAATCTGGTAGGCTTGAGTTTCTGCAGCCATTCCTTCATACCCGGAGACTCGAACTGGAATACGCTCGTGGTGTCCCCGCGTCCGTACAGTTCGTAGGTAGGCTTGTCGTCAATCGGGATTTTCTCTATGTCTATGTCGATTCCGTGGCGTTTTTTGATGCTTTTGAGGCACTCCTTGATGATGGACAGTGTCCTCAGTCCGAGAAAGTCCATCTTGAGCATACCCACTTCCTCAATGAAGTGTCCGTCGTATTGGCTCACCCACACATCCTCTCCAGTGGCCTTGTCCTTGGCCATACTGATGGGAATATAGTCCGTGAGGTCCCCTCGTCCGATAATCATTGCGCAGGCGTGTACACCCGTCTGTCTGACGCTGCCTTCGAGTTTCAGGGCATACTGCAAGACCTCTTTGGTGAGTTCGCTGCCGTTTTCCAGCTCGTTTTTCAGCTCAGGAATGTATTTGTAGCAGTTCTCCAGGGTAACTTTCTTCTCTTTTTCCGCCTTGACCCTCTTGTAGCGTCTTTTCACGAGTATGGTTTCCCCCTCGTGCTCCGGATCCGGCATACGCTCCTCCTTGATCACGAGTTTTTCGCCCTGTCCAGGCTCTTCGCCTTCCTCCAAGAGTATGTCTTCCTCTTCAGTGACTGTGAAAGGCTTGTCTGGAATCATCTTCGTGAGACGGTTGCTTTCGTCTATGGAAATGTGGCTGATGCGTCCCACGTCCTTGATTGCCGATTTGGCTGCCATCGTGCCGAAAGTGATGACGTGCGAAATATGGTCCTTGCCGTATGTTTGTTCGACATATTTGAAAGCGTCGTAGCGCCCGTCATCGTCGAAGTCTATGTCTATATCCGGCATATTGATACGGTCCGGATTGAGGAAACGCTCAAACAGAAGGTCGTAACGTATAGGGTCCAGATTGGTGATTTTGAGGCAGTAAGCCACTGCTGAACCGGCTGCTGAACCTCTTCCCGGACCCACTGAAATGCCCTGTGCGCGGGATGCGGCGATGAAGTCCTGGACAATGAGGAAGTAGTCCGGAAAACCCATCTTGCATATGGTCTTGAGCTCGAATTCTATGCGCTCCGCCTGTACTTCGTTCAGAGTCTGGCCGTAGCGCCATTCGGCTCCCTTGTAGGTGAGGTGGCAGAGGTAGGCGACAGACCAGGTGAATTCATCTCCACGGCTGTTTCCCTTCGCATCCGTGCGTCCGACATCGATGATGTCCTTGTATTTTTCAAGATAGGTATCTATGTCTGCTAGAAAATCTTCAGGAATACGGAATTTCGGAAGAATAGGGTCCTTGTCTATTTTGTAGCTTTCGATTTTGTCGAAAATTTCCATTGTGTTGGAAATCACCTCCGGATGTGCCGGGAAGAGGGCTGCCATTTCCTCTTCGCTCTTCAGGTATTCCTGCTGGGTGTAGTGGAGACGGTCTTCGTCATCAATGTAGGCGTTGGTGGTGAGGCAGATGAGCCGGTCGTGTGCCGGTCCGTCCTCCTTTTCCACGAAATGCACGTCGTTGGTGGCAATGACCTTCACCCCTGTTTTTTCCGCAAGTGAGAAAATGCCCTCGTTGCTTATGAGCTGGTTCGTATAGACCTCCCACACCCTGTCGTAGGCTTTTCCTGTAAGTCCCTGGACCTCAGTCTTATGGAGTTGAACCTCGAGATAATAGTCCTCTCCGAAAAGACCCTTGAACCAGTTGATGCTCTCTTCCGCACCTTTCATATCTCCAGCCACGATTTTTCTCGGAATCTCTCCGGCAAGGCAGGCCGAACAGCAAATCAGGTCTTCGTGGTATTTCTCGATGATTTTGTGAGACACCCTCGGCTTGTAGTACATACCGTTGATATGCCCCTCTGATACGATTTTCAGGAGGTTCCTGTAGCCGTTCTCATTTTTTGCAAGGAGGATGAGGTGGTAGTAGCCTTTGTGGTCCTTGTCCTTGAGATTGTGGTCGTAGCCCTGGGTGACATAGACCTCACAGCCTATGATGGGCTTGATTTCGGGGAAGTCCTTTGCCACTTTGAAGAACTCCTTCACTCCGTACATATTTCCGTGGTCCGTGATGGCAATTCCGGGCATACCGAGCTTCGATGCTCTTTTGAAAAGCCCTTTGATAGAAGAAAGACCGTCAAGGATGGAATATTGGGTGTGGACGTGAAGGTGGACGAATGACATAGTGCTATATTTTCTTTTCCGGTAAAAGCCGCGGTCCGGAATTCGAACCACGGCTTTTGCAGGAAAGTTTCAATCCTGTTATTTCTTGGATGCTTTCGCAGCTTTTCTTTTCTCCACTGCGGAAACCACGTCGTACATCACAGGGGTACCGATGAAGATGGAAGCGTAGGTTCCGATTACGATACCGAGGATGAGGGCTACTGCAAGACCTCTGATGACTTCGCCTCCGAAGATTGCGATTGCAATCATAGTCACGAGAGTTGTGAGGGAGGTGTTCATAGTACGTGAGAGGGTGCTGTTGAGCGCGCTGTTCACGTTGTCCTTGAGCAATGCCTTAGGATGGTCGGCCTTGTATTCGCGGATACGGTCGAAGATGACCACGTTATCGTTGATTGCGTAACCGATGATGGTAAGGATTGCGGCTATGAAAGTCTGGTCCACGTCGAGGGTGAACGGAAGTATTCCGCTGAAGAGCGAGAAGAATCCGATCACGATTACTGCAGTGTGGGCAAGGGAAGTCACGCCACCCAGACCCCAAGTCCAGTTCTTGAACCTGATTGCGATGTAGGCGAAGATTACGAAGAGGGCGATGATTACGGCTATGATAGCGTCGCGTTTCATATCGTTCGCAATGGTAGGACCAACCTTGTCGGAACTTACGATACCGTTAGGATTGTCCACCGTCGATGTGAATTCTGCCAGGGAAACATCTGCCTTGAAGAAGCCTTTGAGTGCTGTGTAGAGAATATTTTCAACTTCTGCATCAACTTCTGAAGACTCCTGGTCAATCTTGTAGGTTGTGGTAATCTTCATCTGGCTGTCTCCACCGAACTGCTTCACCTCTGCAGCAGAGTTGCTCACATTTTCATCCTGGGCAGCAGCTTCGTTGAATGCATTCACAACGGCTGTACGCACATCTTCGGCCTTCACGTCATTGTCGAATCTCACCACATAGGTACGTCCACCGGTGAAATCCACACCATAGGTGAATCCTTTCCAGAAGATGGATACGATTGAGATGAGAACGAGGGCTCCTGAGATGATATAGGTAATCTTTCTCTTGCCGAGGAAGTCCACGTGAGTATTCTGGAGGAAGTTCCTGGTGAGCTTGTTGTCGAAGGAAACCGTCTTGCCTCTTGCAATCCTGTCATCGATGATGATGCGGGTGATGAAGATGGAAGTGAGGACAGAGGTTACGATACCGATGATGAGGGTGGTTGCAAAACCTTTCACAGGGCCTGATCCGAAGAGGAAGAGTACGAGACCAGTGAGGGCTGTAGTCACCTGACCGTCGATGATTGCAGAGTATGCGTTCTTGTAACCGTCAGCCACAGCCTTGCCGAAGCCCTTGCCTGCGCGAAGTTCTTCCTTTACCCTTTCATATATGATCACATTGGCATCCACTGCCATACCGAGGGTGAGGACGAGACCTGCGATACCAGGGAGAGTGAGGACTGCTCCGAAGGATACGAGGGTACCGAAGAGGAGAATCACGTTGCTCAGGAGAGCGATGTCGGCTATGAGACCTGCGCCCTGATAGAACAGCACCATATAGATGAGCACGAGCACAAACGCGATTACGAATGAGATGAGACCTGCGTTGATGGACTCGGAACCGAGGGATGGACCGACAACCTGCTCTTGGATGATGGTTGCAGGTGCAGGGAGCTTACCTGATTTGAGCACGTTTGCAAGGTCTTCAGCCTCCTCAAGAGTGAAGTTTCCGGTAATCTGTGAAGAACCTCCGGAGATTTCGCTCTGTACTGTCGGATAGGAATATACCATTCCGTCGAGCACGATTGCCACCTGACGGCCGATATTGTCCTTGGTAAGGTGGGCCCAGGTCTGAGCACCGTCCTTGTTCATAGACATAGACACTTCCGGACGGGATCCGCCTTCGCCGTACTGAACACGTGCCTCGGTCACAACTTCACCGTCAAGCGGAGCCTTGTTGTTGCGGTTCTTGATGGCAACGAGTTCGAAATAGTTGCCTCCCGGGATTTGGTCTGAAGGCTTCACGGTCCACATTGCCTGGAATTCCTTAGGGAAGATTTCCTTAATCTGAGGAAGCGCGAGGTATTTGTTCACGAGGGCTGTGTCGGCATAGCTTGCGAAACCTATGCAGGCGTTGGTGCTGTAGCCTGAAGGACGGAGCACGGAGAAGAGAGGATTCTCTTTTCTGAACTTAGCCTCATCCTGGTCCTGAGTTCCGGCTGCCTGAATTTCGTCTGCGACAATGTCTCCTGTGCTTTCCTCTGCAACTTCCACCTCTTCCGTAGCAAGAATTTCAGCGAGTTTGCTGTTGGCCTCGTTGAGGAAGGACTCGATTTCGGAATACTGGAAAGTGGTCCAGAATTCGAGGGAAGCGGTTCCCTGAAGGAGTTTTCTCACACGTTCAGGCTCTTTCACGCCAGGGAGTTCCACGAGGATACGTCCTGTGTTGCCGAGTCTCTGGATGTTTGGCTGAGTGACACCGAAACGGTCGATACGGTTGCGCAGCACATTGAATGAGTTTGCAATTGCGCTCTCGGATTCGCCTTCGATGACTGCAAGCACCTCAGCATCGGTGGATTGGCGGGTTACTTTGTCCTTGAGGTCGAGAGTGTTGAAAATCTCTGCGAGAGGACGTCCGTTTGCAGTCTCCTGCCAAGCCTTGCCGAAAAGGGTGATGAAATTGTCCCTCGACTCCACGCTGCGGCTCTTTGCAAGAGAGAGGGCTGCGAGGAAGTCCGGATCCTGACTATTGTCAGCGAGGGCTTTGACGAGGTCTTCAAGCTGAACCTGAAGCATAACGTTCATACCGCCCTTGAGGTCAAGTCCGAGGTTGATATCCTTAACTTTTACGTCTTTGTAGGTGTAATTCAAGTACACTTTTTCAGCTGAGATGGAGTCGAGGTACCTTCTGTTGCTCACTTTAGTGACTGAATCGATGTAGAAGGCTTTGTCCTCTTCTGCAACAGCTTTGAATTCTGCACCTTCAAGCAATGTGCTTACTGCTTTCTCGGCATATTTGTCAGCCTTTTTCTCCTCGATTCTGGTTACCACGGAGAAAGACAGCTGCCAAAGACAAGCCAGCGCAAGGCAGATTGCTGTGAATCTGATGAGACCTTTACTTTGCATAATGATTATTGTTTTAATTAATATTTGTCAGTTATTGTTGTTTTTCAGTGTCAATCAATCTGCATAAATTTGCCGCGCCGTTTTCAAAACTCGGCAATAGGGCGCAAATTTACTACTTTTTTCTGATTTTCACTTTAATAAAAACGAAACTTGATGTAATTTTGTGGGTTCTTAATCGGTTAGGTACAGGATTTGGATGAAATTTTGCCCGATTATCGGATATGACAAGTTTGAGGAACATTATATTTTGTGCGTTTGCAGTTCTGTTTTCCTGTGCATACAGTCTTGATGCTCAGGTGAAAACAGGGCATTCCGTCATCGTCTCCGACAAGATTGCCGCTCCGGACAATTTTTCCTCACTTGCCGCTTTGCTCAACGGCAGAACTGATTCCCAGAAACTCGCCCTTGCCGATTCCCTTAGGGACGAATACAGTTTCCGCAGGGCGTGCAGGGTGTGTGAGAATATACTCAAGACATCTTCGGATTCCCTCATAAAGGTCTATGCTGCCGAATTGAATGAATATTGTCTGAACGGAATCGATTACAGCGAGTCGGTGGGTTTGCCTTCGGTCATAGCCCGTCAGCGGTTTTCAAAAAAGGATTTTTTCCTGTATTACCCTCTGCCGGACCGCAGTTGGAAGCCCTTCGGAGATGAGTGGATATATTTGCCTGATGATGAAAAGTCTTTGTATTTTTCTTCAGTTTCCGATTCCACGGGCCGTCATATCGTGTTTTCCGAAATTTCCGATTCTCTGACCTGCTCTATGCCGCAACCGGTCTTCGGGGATGAGGAAGCGGACGAAATTTTTCCTATGCTGTCGGCAGACCGCAAATCTATGACCTTTTCTGCGAGGAGAAGTGACGGAGTGGGAGGATACGACCTTTACGAATCAGTCTGGAACAGTCTGGACAGCTGCTGGACCTTTCCGACGAACCTGGGTTTCCCGTATTCTTCTCCTGCGAATGACTATCTGCTGGTAAATACGGATGACGGGCGTTATACGGTCTTTGCCTCCGACAGGGATTGCCCCAGGGATAGTGTCTATGTTTATGTGCTTGAGTATGAGTTTGTCCCGGCTCAGGAAAAAGTGACTGATGCCACGAGGTTGAAGGTTATTATGGACCTGAATCCGGATTCCCCGCAGGAAGATTCCGAGTTGTCGTCTGCAATACCGGAAAACGCTCAGACTCAGGAATATATGCGCAAGATGGAGGAGGTGAGAGTGCTACGGGCTCGTCTGGACAGTGCGGTTACACATTTGGAACAGATGAGGGAGACTTATGCAATGAGTGACGAAGTGGAACAGCGTCAGGAACTTACGAACCGGATATTGGAACTGGAGGCCAGACTTCCTTCTATGCAGGATTCTCTTTCAAAGGTGGTGTCTGAGGTCCAGAAAATCGAGATGGATTTCCTGATGAGGGGAGTGGTGATAGACTATGATTCCTTGACCGCTCCAAGTGATCAGGACCGGCAGACCTACACCTTCAAGCGTCATAATCCGGGTCCACCAATCAAGTCCACTTCGAATAAAAACCCCGACAGTAACCAATTTATCCCAGAAAAAGTTGGTGTTCAATAAAAAATTACTACCTTTGCACTTCCAACCCGGTGAGATGGGTGAGTGGCTGAAACCAGCAGTTTGCTAAACTGCCGAACTCGTAAGGGTTCCGGGGGTTCGAATCCCCCTCTCACCGCAAGGAATTGAAAGAAAAGGAGATAACCACGCGCAGCGTGGTTATTTTCGTAAAGGGAGGAGGAGCGTCGAAAACAAGTTTTCGTAAGCCCCTCCTCCCTTTATGAAAATGCGTTGCAAAGCAACGCGATCTCCTTTTCTTTCAATTCCTTGCAAGGGCCCCCGCGGCAGCGGAGGGGTTCTCGCAGCGGTATGCGGCAAAAGCCGCATACCGCGAGGACATCCCCTTATAGTCCCCCCCGTAGTTCCACCCCAAGACTTGACATTGACAACAACGATAGCAGCACCATATTCAATCCAGAGGATTAAGAAGGAGTTCAACTTATAGAAACAGAGACAATGCCGTATGGTATTGATTTAAAAGAGAATTCCGTAAAGAACACCCTATGTACAGAACTACATCCCTCGGCTTATGCTTCTTGAAAAAGAAAAGGTATTCAGTGAGGGCTGAATACCAATCCGTTGTTTCTCTTTTTGCCTTTCGGCTCATACATTATGCGACAAAGGTATATAAACTTTTCAATATCACAAACTTTTCAGAAAAAATATTCCATCGGCAACCTCCATACCGCGAGGACATCCCCCTTGTTGGAAGACATCCCCCGCTAACCAATCGAAGAAAAGAGGCTTTTGTGCTAAGATACAAAAGTGTGGAAATAAATCCGCACAATTCAATTAAATGTGCGGATTTTGTTCCTCATATTTATGAAGTCCCCGTGTCTTGATCTTGAAAAGACCCCTAAGCCGTTTGTCAGTTCAAAGATGATGCAGGTTATATTTTGAAGATTACTTAAGGCATATTACATCAAGAATCCCATCAGATCCGATGGTGTGATACACTCGAAGTGAGCATCAGAGTACGCAGCTGTGAAAGAAGCTGGGGCCCCTACGCGCTTGCCCTTCTTCCATTTGATTTCATATCCGGTCATTACGCCATCCTCGATTTCGATGAGGTCCACCTCTTTCTTCTGCTGGGTTCTCCAGAAGTAATGTTGTACAAATGTTCTGCCCGCATACTCGTTTCTCTTGAGCCGCTCTGCAATTACGAAGTTCTCCCACATATGACCGAGTTCTTCAGGTGACCTGAGGGATACGGGAGCCATATTCCCAATAACGCCATTGCGTATTCCCATATCCCAGAAGTAGATTTTGCGGGCAAACTTCAGCTCGTTACGCTGATTCTTGGCATACGATGGAATAGTGAATATAATGTAACTCTTTTCGAGGATTTCTATGTAACGCTCCACTGTCTTGGCATCTATACCTACGAGTCCGGCAAGTTCAGTTGCCGAGACAGTAGAACCTATCTGGAAAGCAAGCGCCTGAACCAATTTCACCAAATGATCCGGTTTGGCGATATTGTTCTCCTCCAGCACATCTTTATAGAGATAGCTGTCAATGAGTTCCTTGATTACTTCTTTTTCATCGTCAACAGAGGTTACGACTTCGGGATAATAGCCATAGATAAGCCGGTGTTCAATCAGTCTGGACTCTTCCAATACACTTGTGTAATCTGCCATTTCCTTGAATGACAATGGATAGAGCTTAAATTCACGCTTCCTGCCGGTTAAGGACTCGTTTACTGCCTCAGACAGTTTGAAGGCTGAGCTGCCTGTCACGATAAGTTTAACCTCTTTGAACTTATCTGCCACGATCTTGAGCATATTGCCCACATTCTGTATTTTCTGTGCCTCGTCAACAAACAGGAAGTTATTGTTTCCAAGTAGAATCTTAATCTTGGTTTCATCGACATCTATAAACATAGTCTGCACGTCGGTGTTGTCGCCGTTTATTTCAAGGACTCTTTCATCTTTCGGAATTATTGCTTCAGCAAGAGTAGATTTCCCTACCTGACGCGGCCCCATTATGGTTACGGCTTTTTTCTTTGCGAGGGCATTGTTGATTCTTTCCGCTATGGCTCTTGTAATCATAATCTATGTTTTTTATTCAGTGCAAATATATGCAAATTCCGTAAATCTTAAAAGTTTTGCGGAGTTAATTCCTTAAATATTATAAGATTTAAGGAATCAGGCTATTTCCGTGACCAGGTCTAAAGAAACCATTGATATAAGGATAACCCTATACCGTCAAATCGCGGAACCTCTCGAAGAATTCTCGAAGGCGGGAAAGGACGATTTCCTTCTTGGTTGCACGGTCCTTGCTGAAACGGGACATAGGAGGGAGTATTGCTGCTACATCAGTACCTGTCTCTCGGATGGCTCCATCCCTGAACGAAGCCTCGATGAACTTGCGGGTAGGCTCGCTCTTTAGGTTCTCCTCCTCTATGATGCGTTCAAGTTCCACTTCGCGCTGCCTGCGCACATATTCCTGCCACTGGACATCCACCTGAGATACATCCGGAGTAAGAGAAGAGATAAACTGCTCGATGAGGTCCTTCTTGCCTCGCAGCTCGATGCTGGAATCAATGGCCTTAGCGATGGAAAGACGAATCTCCGCATTGAGTTTATGCTCCTCGTGATGTTTGGCGATGAGCGAAATAATATAGTCTATATTGACCTCAACCTGCTTGACCAATTCAATTTCAAAGACTATATCCTCGTTGATGCTTTCCTTATCCGCCTTCCCTCGGTCTCTGAACTTGTTGTATATGTCGATATACATACTCTGGTAGTCCTGCATAACGCGCTCGCTGAGGAGTTGGGCTCCCTTGAAATCGTCAAAGCACTGAAGGATATTGATGGCCTTGAGCAGACTGCCGAACAGCCGGGCAAACTTCTTCTGCTCCTCTTCCAGCATAATTGGCTCACCCACAGGATACTTCTCCAACAGTTCATCCACCAGCTCGCTGTAGCCGGCGTGGTGCTTGCCCTCATCATCATAGCCATAATAGTAATCTTCGTACTTGCGCAGCAGCACAATGCCTCCAGCCTTCTCGTCCCCGAACAGAGCCAAAGACTCGTTGGTGGCATTCTCCAAATTCCTGAAGCAGACAATGTTGCCGAAGGTCTTGACCGAGTTCAACTTGCGATTTGTACGCGAAAATGCCTGCAGCAGTCCGTGCATTCGCAGGTTTTTGTCCACCCAGAGGGTGTTCAGCGTGGTCGCATCAAATCCGGTAAGGAACATATTGACCACGATGAGAAGGTCCACTTCCTTCTGTTTCATCCTCATCGAGAGGTCCTTGTAGTAATTCTGGAACTTCTCGGAAGAGGTGTCGAAGTTGGTGTGGAACATCTCGTTGTAATTAGCGATGGCTTTCTCAAGGGCATCGCGGGAATTGGCATCAAGTCCGGAGGTGTCGTCAGAATTCTCCTCGTCCATAAAGCCCTCCTGCTCGAAGTCAGCCTCGTTCTGGCCGTAGCTGTAGATGAGTGCAATCTTCAAACGCTTGTCTGAAGGCAGCTGAGCCATCTGGCGCAGAAACTCGTTGTAATAGAGCACTGCAGCAGGAATGGAAGAGGTGGCGAGTATGGAGTTGAAGCCTGCAACGCGTTTGTCCTTGAGCTTATAGAAAGAGTTGCGCTTGGTCTTCTGGTCGAAATGTTCCAGAATGTAGCGGGTGACATTGGAGATATTCTCCGGTGACATAAAAGCCGCATCGGTGTCTATGCCCCACACCTTGTCATCCGCCACACCTTCTTTTTCCTTCATCGTCTGGATGTAGTCAATTCGGAAAGGCAAGACGTTCTGATCATTTATGGCATTGACTATGGTGTAGCTGTGCAGACGGTCTCCGAAGGCCTGTTCCGTGGTCTTGAGGTGAGGAAGTCCGCTGCTGGAAGAGTTTTTCGGGAAGATTGGCGTTCCGGTGAAGCCGAACATATGATAACGCTTGAAGGCGTGAGTGATGCTATCGTGCATCTGGTTGAACTGCGAGCGGTGGCATTCGTCGAAAATCAGCACCACGTGGGCATCGTAGATGTCGTGCTTGCGGTTCTTGGCAATAAAGCGGCTGAGCTTCTGGATGGTGGTGATGATGATGCGGCAGGCTGGGTCCTCAAGCTGGCGCTGGAGAATGGCGGTGTTGGCATTGCTGTTAGCCGCACCTTTCTCGAAGCGGTCGTATTCCTTCATCGTCTGATAGTCAAGGTCTTTGCGGTCCACTACGAAGAGGACTTTGTCTATTCCGTCCATCTTGGAAGCAAGCTGCGCTGTCTTGAACGAGGTGAGAGTTTTGCCGCTGCCTGTGGTGTGCCAGATATACCCTCCCGCTGCTGTGGTGCCGAGGCGCTTCTTGTCATAGGAGGCGATGAGGATGCGCTGCAGAATCTTCTCCGTTGCGGCAATCTGGTAGGGACGCATCACCAGCAGGTCCTTTTCTGAGGTGAAGACGCAGAACTTGGTGAGGACATTGAGCAGGGTGTGCTTTGCGAAAAAGGTGCTGGTGAAGTCCACCAGATCAGTTATGACCTTGTTCTTCTCGTCTGCCCAGTATGAGGTGAACTCGAAGCTTCCGGTACTCTTGGTGGAGTTCCTGGCCTTGAGTTCATTGGTCTTCTTTACGTGGGCGTTGCGGGTGGTGTTGGAGTAGTAGCGGGTGAAGGTGCCGTTGCTGATGACGAAGAGCTGGACATATTCGAAGAGGCCGCTGGCTGCCCAGAAAGAATCTCGTTGGTAGCGATTGATCTGATTGAAGGCTTCCTTGAGGTCCACTCCGCGCTTCTTGAGTTCAATGTGCACAAGCGGGAGGCCGTTTACAAGGATGGTGACATCATAGCGGTTGGAGCGAGCGCCATCCTCCACGACATACTGGTTGATGACCTGCAGGCTGTTGCGGTGGATGTCGTCCTTGTCTATGAGTTTGATGTTGCGGAAGCTGACTCCATCCTTGTCGCCGTCAAGCAGAGAAAGGACCTTGACGGAGTCGTTCTGGATGGTGTTGGTTTTCTCAACTATCCCGTCATTCTGGTTGGCGAGGACCATCTTGAAGAAGAGGTCCCATTCGCTGTCGGAGAATTTGAAGTCATTGAGGCGTTCGAGCTGTGAGCGAAGATTGGCGATGAGGGACTTTTCATCCACTATCGGGAGGTATTCATAGCCTTGCTCCTGAAGCTGGCGGATGAATGTCGCTTCGAGGGCCGCTTCGCTTTGGTAGCTGCGCTCGCGTTTGTCGTCACGTTTGAATTCCGATACCAGGGTGCTCTCCGGGTTCTGTGATATGATGTTGAGATGGGGCATTTAGTTTGCTCTTTTGAAGGTCAAAAGTTGGTCTCGATAGTACTCGTACTGCTGCTGACGGGCTTTGATTTCGGCGGGGAGGCCGGAGGTTAGGTCGGTGGTGAGGGCCTCGAAGCGGTCGAGGATGGAGACTATGCGCTCTTGCTCGGATAGGGGTGGGATGGGGATGACAGTATTCTTTATATTATCGTTATAAAGTCTCTTTATGGTTCCGCCCTCCACTTTCCATTCAATGACTTGGTAAATGATCTTTAAGTAACTGTTTAATGCAATGCTTTCGTCGTTATCAATCCATACAATATTGGAATCTTGATAATATGCATCTTCACCATTATAAACAACAGTTCGACCTATGGTGCCAGATGCAGAAATTAAAATATCTCCATATTTGGGATATGAATATGAGTTCTTCAGCTCATTAAACAATTCTTGCGAGATGAAGGCATCAGCAGTTTTGCCAAAAGTCCCTATCTTATAGAAAGGAATACCATATTCAGTATTAGTTTGATGTTTCATCACTCTCTTGCACATTTTAACGTCACCAATTTCTCCCAATTTCATCCATTTTACCGAGTTGGGGGGGGCAATTTGGCTAAAATTCAACAAGTTATCGCGGTAGTACTCGTACTGCTTCTTTCGTGCCTCAAGCTCCGCTGTAAGCTCCGCTGTAAGCTCCGAAAAATTGTCGAGTACCTCGACAATTTTTCTCTGTACCTCCAGTGGCGGGACGGGAATCTCGAAGTCCTCTATCATAGGTTTTCGTATAGATGTCACAGTAGCATTAACAGCCTTTTGAAATATGAAAGCTTTGAATGAGTTGGAAAAATAGTAATAGGCAAATTTTGTTATAATACTTGTGGTAAAATGAATACGATATGCCCTCTGATGCAAGGCATACTTTCCATTAGCATAATGAAATATCTCCCCTATTCCACCTTCTCCTGGAATAATAATAGCCTCTTCATCAAATTCAAAAGAATTTTTTTTCAAAACATCTTTTGAACGAACATAGAATGGATAAGAACCATCTTCAATTGCATCTTTTCTATCACTACTCCCAGTTCCGACTTCAGCTATTTCCTTAATTTTTCTATACTCCACCCCATCCGGGCAGAGCCGCTGAATCATATCGCTTATCTCACTCATAAATATTTTTGCAGTTACAAAAAACTTTTTTACTTTTGCATCGGAGATTTTAAATGAATTGACTTGGAGCGCTCTTCAAGCTGAATTACACAGAGCATTTGCTTCCACGCAAATGCTCTGTTTCATTTAGATAAATACGGACGGGATGTAGCACTACAGGCAGGCCGCTCTCAGCTCTCGAGTATCTAATCAATTCATTAATATGAAAATCATCTCCATTAAAATAACGCTTGATGAGCGCCCTTGCAAAGAGTGCAAAGAAGCAGCTCAAGCACCTATTTATGTACGAGGCCATTTCAGAATGGTCGGAAACAAGAAGGTGTACGTGAAGGCTCATTACCGACATAGGTAAGCCCACGGCCTTGACCGCAACCCCGTCCGTATCGGAGCCGTTCCCCGCCGGAGCGGCTTCGTCATATCCGGCCATTCTGATGGCATCGTAAATCATATCTCCAAATCCTTAATAATCGCATCAATCGCAGTGCGCAGCTCAGCTTCGCGGGCGACAATCTTCTCTATGCGCGCATTCAGCTCCACGATGTCAATCTTCTCCCTCTTGTCCTCCTGCTCCACATAGGAAGACACCGAAAGATTGTAGTCATTCTCCGCTATCGCACTGTTGTCCACCAACTTCGTGAAATGCGCCTCGTCCCTCTTCTCCGCATAAGCCTTATGGATACGCGCTATATTCTCATCCGAGAGCTTGTTCTTATTCCCCTCGTGAACGAATTCCCCTGAAGCATCGATGAACAGAGTCTTCGCCTCGCTCTTGTTCTTGCGCAGCACTATGATGCACACGGCAATGGTAACACCGAAGAACAGGTTGTCGGGCAGCTGGATAACCGTATCGACATAGTTGTTGTCCACCAAATACTTACGAATTTTCCCCTCTGCTCCGCCTCGGTAAAGCACTCCCGGGAACTCGACAATGGCCGCAGTACCGCTCGTCGAAAGCCAGTGGAGCATATGCATCGTAAAAGCAAGGTCCGCTTTGCTCTTCGGGGCAAGCACTCCGGCAGGGGCAAACCTCGGATCGTTGATCAGCAGCGGATTCTCATCACCTTCCCACTTGGTGCTGTAGGGCGGATTGGAGACTATCGCATCGAAAGGCTGGTCATCCCAATGGTAAGGGTTGAGCAGGGTGTCTCCGAGAGCAATGTCAAACTTCTCAAAACCCACGTTGTGCAGAATCATATTGATCCTGGCGAGGTTGTAGGTCGTGATGTTTATCTCCTGACCATAAAAACCGTTGAGCACGTTCTCAGGGCCGAGAATCTTGGCAAATTTCAGAAGCAGGGAACCGCTGCCGCAGGCCGGGTCGTAAACCTTGTTGACCTGAGTCCTGCCTGTGGTTACGATTCTTGCAAGCAACTCGCTCACTTCCTGCGGGGTGAAGAACTCACCTCCCGACTTGCCGGCATTGCTGGCGTACATCGTCATCAGGAACTCGTAGGCATCGCCGAAAGCATCGATGGTATTGTCCTGCAGATTGCCGAGCCTAAGGTCGCCGATGCGTTCCATAATCTTGCAGAGCTTGTTGTTGCGTTCCGCCACGGTGTTTCCGAGCTTTTTGCTGTTGACATCGATGTCATCAAACAGTCCTTTGAAGTCTTCCTCGCTCGGTGTGCCGTTGGCAGAGCCTTCGATGGAGTCAAATACCTGCGCAAGAGTGACATTGAGGTTTTCGTCACTTGCTGCCCCTTTTCTGACATTCTCAAAAAGCTGCGAAGGAATGATGAAATAGCCCTTCTCGGCAACTATGTCGTCCTTGCCTTCGACGGCAACGCTGTCCTGCTCGGCAGCATAGTCATAATCCGCATTGCCGTAATCCTGCTCGCCCTTGTTTATGTAGGTTCTCAGGTCTTCGGAAATGAACCTGTAAAAGAGGAAGCCAAGCACATAACTCTTGAAATCCCAGCCATCCACGCTTCCACGAAGCTCATTCGCAATCGCCCAGATGGCACGATGAAGCTCCTGCCTCTCCTGCTCTTTGTTCGCCATATTGTCGTTTGTGTTATTATCTTCTTGCTTAGTCGTACAAATGTAGCAAATTTTCAGAAAGCAACGCAATGGTCAATCATAATCTCTCCTACTGCCTCATCCTCAACGGCAAGTCCCACCGCATCCATCAGATTTTCATCGTTATAGTAGAGCTGTTCCGATTTTTTTCGTAGATTTGGGGATTCGTTGGTGAACTTAGAAGATTACTAATCATTACAGATGAAAACCAGAAACATTCTTATCCTATGCACGGCATTTCTCGTTAGCATGCCAAGTGCTGATGCCCAGTCATTTAAAGACGGTCTCAAAAGTCTCGGAGACAAAATCGGCAAACAAATCGTAAAGACAACCAGCAGCAAGCCGACCAGCAGCAAGCCGACCACACAAAAGCCTGCTGCAAGCAAGACTTCCGACAGGGACAAGGCTCTTCAGAAGCAGTACGATGCAATGATGGGAAATGTTCCTGAAATGGAAGATGAGGCACCTACAGTAAAACTTCCAAATGAGCACACGGCGCTTTTCGCTCCGCTCGGCTATCCTGTAGAGGCAGCATACGGAACACTTACGGTAAAACCAAGCATGCCGCCCCAGAGCCCTGATGCCCAGGTGAACTGGTCTGAAAAACAGCCGTATATCTTCAACTTGAACAATAAGAGTCTGGTAGATGAGTACCTCCTGCTGGATGACTGCTTCAAGAACGGATATTTCAAGGCTTTTACTCCGGCACATGCGCGATATGGAAATGTTGAATACGAACTCTATGCACGTGCCAATGCGTTGAACAAACTTGTAGAATTGATGGCAGAAGCCAGAAGCGAGTACGGCGGCGAATCTCCTCAATGGGTCATAAACGGACTGCACGACAAAATCGCGTCCATTCTCGAGGGAGAAGAGTATAAGACCCTCATAAAAAGCTCAATATCTCCATTCTTCACTGTCAAAGGACTCATCAATGACGTGACAAAGGAGTATTTCCAAAAACACGGAGGATATGAGAACGCTACCAAGGTAACTATGACCAAATGGGATCCGAAACCTGTAAAACAAAGCATCTCCACTTCGGGATCAAGCCAGAGCGGAATCATCGTAAGCGAGAACGCTTCCGGAGCAACCGTTGACATCGACGGCATCATCTACATAGTCCACGCAAGCAAGGGTTTTGCCTTCGCTTCCGAGGCCGTGAACACCGCTGTCGCAGGCAAGGACATCGTCATGCCTGACTATATCAATTACAAAGGCAAGAGAATCCCTGTCACAGAAATGCGCGGTGATATTTTCTGGGGAAAATCCATCAAATCCATCAAACTGCCGTCAACATTGACAGAAATATCAAACGCCGCACTCAGGGAGACCGACATCAGCGAAATCGTGATTCCTGCATCGGTGAAAATCATTCAGGGCGCTGCATTTTACGGCTGCAAGAATCTGAAGAAGGTCGTTTTCGAGAGCGACAAGATAGATGAACTGCACGGATGTTTCCAGAACTGCACCAGCCTTCAGAGCATCAAACTTCCCCGTTATGTAGGACTTACAAGTTATGAGATGTTCAGCGGATGTACAAATCTCACGAGCGTGACTCTGCCTGAGAACCTTACGGAAATCAAAGACGGAACATTCGAGAACTGCACAAAACTCACTACCATAAACATTCCTGCCAGTGTAACCAAAGTCGGCAGCCACGTGTTTTCCGACAGCGGTGTGGTTTCTCTCGACCTTTCCCACGTTTTGGAAATCGGAGAATTCACATTCGACAATTGCAAGAGCCTCAAGAACTTGAAATTGAATTCCAAACTGAAGGATGACTTCCTTATGGAAATCTACCCGGACTTGATGACCTGCCCTTACATGCAGGTCAAATGGGAGAACAACCAGTATGTATATCCTGCAGGACTTGAATTTGTAAAAACCGAATAAAAACGACATCCTATGACTACGAAAGATACAGCCAAATATGTGATTATGACAATGTTGTCAGTGGCGGCCATCCTACTGCCACTGACGGCATCAGCCCAGGACAAACCGAAAATCAAAAGCATTGACCTGGTCATTCCTGTCCCGAAACCGGGAACAGACCTTTTTGACGCGCGTGAGGTGCAGCCGACTTCGGCGACTACCGAGTATGGAGACCTTGCCCCTACCGGAGATATCCAGCTTGTGGAAGCGGACTATATAGGCGATTTCGTGGAGAAAGACAGCGGCGAGATGCTGTTCAAGAGCGGATTCGAGTATAAAGCCGTATTCAAAGTGATGGTAAACCCGAGCGGTAAATACCAGACCGACTATTATTTCAAGAACAATAGCTATGGCATCGATGGGAGCAGAATCAAGATTACCGTCAATGGCAAAGAGGCGGACGTGAAGCCCAGCGCCCCATATTTCATATCCATAGAGACAATGGTTTCCGTCGGAAAAGGCGGGGCCGGATCTGACAGAGAAGCCGCGCAGAACATGAAATCAGATTATGAGCTAAACAAAGACTCTTACCGCAGGTCCCGCAAGGCCTACTCCATCGATGAGGCCAATGCTCTCAGCCCTGATTTCAATCCTTGGCCGCTGATTGTCATCAACGATTCGTATGATCCACGATTCATTGCCAATGACCCGGGAGAATTCAAGGGACAAAATACCATGCGCGTGACCAGGATAATAGTAGATACTGACAGTGAATTCATCCAAAGTTGCGTAGTAGGCGATGTAACCAACTCCGTACAAGGAACTTACAACATCCGCGAAGTATGGCTGAGTCCGAAAGTGAACGTACAGGAGTTCATCAGGACCATCTGTAGTATCTATCAAGGTGACCGGGATCATTCAACAAGTATTTACCATCCGTATAACAGCTACCTGTGCCAGAATAAAAGGGCAACGATATTCATTCCGGAAGCGGAAGCCGACAATATAATGAAAATGGTTTCCTGGAAAACTTGGTCATACCCTATATTGTTCACGATAAAGACATATCAGGGTGACGTATTCTCTGCTCAGAAAGCCGGAGCCGATGCCGCAAAACCTTTCTGCACGCATCATGTATTCACGGAAAAAGTAGCTTCCCCTGACAACATTTACAAGGATTATTCATGTAAGAATTTCACGTCGTACTATTATTCATGCAAATACTGCGGAAAATGCGAGCATAACCCTGCCCATACTTTCGAGATAAAAGATAGCGACTTCGATTATCCGCTGCACATATTCGAACAGCCTTTGGCCAATGACCAGGCATATATAGGCAAAAACTCGGCCGGACAGCACGTATGGTGGTACAGCTGCATCTGGTGCGGCATGTCAGAAGGATATGAACAGAAGCACTTTACAAAAGTCGCATGGAAAGCGACCGGAACTGAAATGAACTACGAAGACTTCAGGAAGGCCATGGCCGAGCAGGCAGAAGATTTCGAAACTGAGGCAAGACTTACCACTACGGCGCAACCAGGAACGTTCATCCTTCCATACAAGTCAGACGCCAAGATGAGCGCTGCTTTCCAGAGTTCCGTAAACTTCGCTTTGTGCGATGACCTTTTGGATGATGAAGTACTCGGAAAAGACTACACTGTACAGGCGACATTGATCCAGATAAAATCCCTCGCGGTACGCCTGGTAGAGGAACTTCTCGACCGCGAAATCAAGCTCGGCAAGAAACAGTCAGGCGACAAGTTCGTGGCGAAATGCGCTGCACTCGGAATCAACGGCATTCCTTCGGCATCAGCTTCGGACAGCGACAAGGCCACCCGTCAGGATGTGGCTGCAATCCTCTACAAGGCATTGCGTTACATTGAAAGCCAGGGTGCCTACGCCTACACTGAATTCGATAATGGACTGGACAAATATACTGACAAGAAAGACATCAGCTCTGCTGCTGAAGAAGCCATGAGTTTCATGGAGGCACTGGGACTGATTAAAGGCAAGACGTCCACGACCATCTGCCCTAAGGAAATCTGCTCCATCGAGCAGGCAATCGACGTGGCAGAAAAATGCACACATGCACATCAGCTCGGCTGGTATCAGGCAAGAGCATGGGGAGAAGGAGCCGGATGCGACTTTGGAGGTTGCGTTTACACAGGCCCGTCTGAAGGCTATTCGACATTCCAGACTTACGCTCCGGGTGAAAGAGTGTGGGTTACAGGTCCGCGCATCGGCGGCATGTGGGAATTCCTCCCTATCGTGGACAGATATACCGGCAAGACAGTATATGTGGAAGCCGAATGGTACACCCCTGTAAGAAGACATGTATTCACCTCGAAGAAGACCGTCAAAACCATAGAGTTCAAAGACTACTGGGATGGAACTTACCTGTGGACAAACTAATGATCATCCGGACTATTGCAGGTCACTCACCTTCACGCTCTTGAACAGAGGAGTGCCGACAGCGAATTGGCCGGACGGGCAATGGCGCATAAAAAAAGTTCCGCAAGTCCGACCTTTCAGTCAATAAGACTTGCGAAACTTATACAGTACGGTTCCGGCTTATGCCGTGCAAATGGGCGCTGATTGTCAGAAACGGTAACGTACACCGATTGTTACACCGTAGAATCCTCTAGTATAAAAGCCTACAGGCGCATAATCGCCTCTGTCGCCGAATTCTACTCCAAGCACAGGACGCCAATCTACGGACAATTGCAGAGGGAACCAGAAATCATAGGAAACGCCCACGTGTCCGGCAGCTCCGGCATAGCCCAACAAATAAGGAGGGAAATATACTCCGGCACCGGCTCCTACTCCCATTTCCCAATCCCATCTGCCTTTGTATCTCCAAGGAATGTGGGTTTTGAAAGGGTTTATCCAGTCGTAAGTGGCCTCAACACCTATTCCACTAAACAAAGGGACGGAAACATTCAGATCGAGCATATTTTTCTGCCCGAGAGTGTGCTGATAGGAGAGATCCACTCCATATCCGATGTTTGCACCTATGGTTCTTGGCTGTGCAAATGCTGAAACTGACACCAGGAGTGCCAATACGAAAGTAAGTAAAACAGTTTTTTTCATAATATTATGTTTTTATTGTTTTGTGTCTAATCAAAATCCCAACAAAAATAAATATTATATGTATCGCAGATGTTGCATCACGGTAATTCGATTGTTTCAAAAAAGAAAACAATCCAATCAATGGGGGAGGATGGTGGATTTTCATTCGGAAGGTTCTGACAGTCCAAATGAGCTCGGACTCTTGCCGGTGATGCTTGTGAAATTCCTCCAGGCAGTTACCCTTGAACGGTAACCGGCTCTGTAGAAAAGGTCCTGGATATTTTCTTTATTACCGGCTTCTATTTCCCGGCGGACGAATTCCACTCTCTTGCAGTTTATCATTTCGGAGTAGGATGCGTATCCGAGTTCCTTGATCGCTTTTTGGAGATAATTCGTATTGGTACCTAAAATCTTGCACAACATTCCCCGCGAAAGTTCCGGGTTCTGCCAGATTTCAGGCTGTTCCATTGCAGCAGTCAGTTTGTCCCGCACCAGTTCCTGAGTCGTCAGCGCTGTTTCTGCCATAGGCTTGTCTTCAGCGATGCTCAGGGATGCGGCAAATGCTCCGTCCTCTGCTTCAGTGTTGTCAGGGACTTTGAAACGCACGCGGAACTCCATCCAGAGTATGACTGCTGTCAATACAACATACAGGAACATATGCAGATATGAAATCCAAAGCATGCCCAATGTCCTGCTCAGGGAAAAAGTGACAGTCATAGCCATCGCCATCAGGACTATTGTGTTTATCCATCTCTTCGGGGCGCTGGAGTTTCTCCAGTTGTAACGGATAAATATCAGCCACAGACCGTAAGGAATGAAAATCAGGGACAGGAGAACTCTCAGCAGTACGTCTGAATGGTAGATGTTCGGCAATATCTCGGCAGGGGAGTGCAACTCGGTTTGTCCGAAAGGCAATAGGGCAAGGAGCAGCAGGGTAAAGAAGAGCCAGGGACTTATCAGGGCAAGCAGCCTGCGGGGGTTAATCCAGTTGGGGCGCAACACTTCCAGGGGATATAGCAGGAGCAGAAAGAATAAAGCAAAACCCGTCAATATGGCTCCGGTTCCAAGTATGTGGTCCCCCTTGACATATCTTCCGCTCAGCATCAATCCCATAGTAACGGCTACGACTACAGCTGTGAGCAGGAAAAATATCGCGATCAGCAACCTGGAACGGTCTCTGTGCCTGCGTCTTTGGGAAAGCATCAGCACTCCCGCCACCAACTCTATAATACCCGTAATGCAGAATAGGGTCACATACCACTTCATAATGATATCACAATTTCCCTGCAAATATCGTGTATATTTTATTAGTTGGCAAAATTGTTTAGAGAAACATCCCTCCCGAAATTTCTCCCTCAAAATATTGCACAAAAACAAGACAATATCTACATTTACAGAATTGTATGAGACCCCATTCAGCACTAAGCCCATAGCCCAATGCCTCTGAACCAACTGCCAGCTCTGCTTTTAGCCATCCTTGCCGCCGCCTACACCCCGGGCCCGGCAAACCTGTATGCGATGTCCTGTTCTATCCAACACGGCATAAGGCACTCTATGACAATGTGGTTCGGACTCCTGTGCGGCTTCATCACCGGAGCACTGATTACCGCAGCCATAGCCCACGCAGCCGGGATTGCCTTCGCCGCTTACATCCCTTATGTCAAATATGTAGCAGTGGCCTATATCCTCTATCTTGCCTGGAAAACCTACAGGGCTGGCCTTCCGGACAGTGAAAATACCCGGCCCACCTTCCTGAGCGGCTTCATAGTCCAGCTCACCAACGCCAAAATCCTTCTCTTCGATCTCAGCTGCTATTCCCTCTTTGTCCTGCCATACTCCAACCGCTTCATAGACCTGCTCCCTGTGGCCGCCTGGCTGTTTCTGGCCGGTCCCGGTGCCAATCTGGTCTGGCTTCTCGCCGGTCACGCCTTGAAACCTCTCCTGGCATCCCATCTGAAAGCGGTCTCCACGGTAATGGCCCTTGCCCTTGTAGCCTGCTCCGTGTATCTATTTGTGGCTCACTGATGATGCCGCTGGAGCTTTGCGTAAACGATATTTGCGAGAATAAATATTTGATTGTCCTGAAAAATTCATAACTTGCGCCCTTTGCGAAAAATCGAATGGCGCTTATGAAAACAGCAGTAATAGGTTCCGGAAATATGGGCGGGGCCATAGCCAGAGGGCTTGTCAGGGGAGCTGTCATCAGTGCGGCAGACTTGATATGCACAGCAAGGACTGAAGCCACTTTGGAAAAAATGAAACAGTTTGATTCAGAGATTTCTGTGACGACTGACAATGCCAGGGCAGCCGCACAGGCAGATATACTTATCCTTGCAGTGAAACCCTGGCTTGCAGAAGAAGTCATCTCCGGCATAAGGCACGTGCTCAGACCTGGGGCGCAGACAATAGTTTCGATAGTGGCCGGAGCGACATTCAGCCAGATGCAAGGCTGGCTCGGTTCGGAGGATTTCACTCTGTTCAGGGTCATACCCAACACCGCTGTGGAAATAGGCAAGTCTGTCACTTTCATTTCCTCCTGCAATGCCTCCCCGGACCAGGTGCAAATGCTTGAGGCTATGTTTTCCGCTATGGGACTGGTCGTGTCCGTGGATGAGGAAATGATGCAGCCGGCCACAGCCCTTGCCTCCTGTGGAATTGCCTATGCAATGAAATACATACAGTCGGCAGCAGAAGGGGGTGAATCCCTCGGATTTTCAAAAAGTCAGGCCCTGTCCATAGTTGAGGCCACTGTGGATGGAGCTGTGGCTCTGCTTCAGGCCCGTGCAGCAGACCCCGAGGATGAAATACGCAAGGTCACAACGCCCGGCGGAATGACTGAAAAGGGCCTCAGGGCAATGGCGGAAAAAGGTTTTTCCGAGGCAGTTGTTTCAGGATTGCAAGCGAGTTTGAAATGATGAAAAGAATAGTAGTGAAAGTGGGCAGCAATGTGCTTACAAGGGAAGACGGCACATTGGACATTACCAGAATGTCGGCACTGACGGATCAGGTGGCACAACTGCACAAGGCTGGAAAAGAAGTAATACTCGTGTCTTCCGGTGCCGTTGCCTCGGGAAGGAGTGAAATATGCCCTTCCGAAGCCCTCGATGACGTTTCTTCCAGACAGTTGTATTCGGCGGTGGGACAGGTCAAGCTCATCAACAGATATTATGACCTCTTCCACAGTCACGGAATAGTCTGCGGACAGGTTCTCACCACCAAGGACAGCCTTTCCCGGCCCGGACAGTACGAAAATCAGCAGCATTGCATTGAAGTGATGCTCCAGTGCGGGGTCATCCCCATAATCAATGAAAACGACACCATCTCCCTCACCGAGCTTATGTTTACTGACAATGATGAACTTTCAGGTACTATGGCCAGGATGATGGGCGCTGACATATTGGTAATACTCAGTGCAATAGACGGAATGTACGACGGCGACCCGTCCGACCCGGCATCGCGTCTCATCCCTGAGATTCATCAGGATGCGGCAGGCAACATCGAGGCTTGCATAACAGAGGGCAGGTCCTCAGCCGGCAGGGGAGGTATGAAGACCAAATGCGGGGTGGCGCTGAGCGTTTCGGCAGCCGGAATCCCGGTTGTGATTGCCAACGGCAGAAGGGAGGGCATATTGATGGAAGTCCTCAATGGCGGCAATGTACCCTGCACCCGTTTCGTCCCCACAAAAATTTCAAAATAATGGTTAGGGAAATATTGCTTAAGGCCGCAAATGCAGCCGCATCCGTTCAGAGCCTTGACGACTCAGTCATATCGGATATATTGAAGGCGACAGCCTGCGAATTGAAAAACAGAACAGAGGAAATCCTGGCAGCCAACAGGGAGGACCTCTCCAGAATGTCCGAAGACAATCCCCGCTACGACCGTCTGCTCCTTTCAGCGGCAAGACTCGATGCCATAGCCTCTGATATGGAAAATGTGGCCGGTCTGCCTTCTCCCTTGGGCCGCAAACTGGCTGAATGGACCCGCCCCAACGGTATGCAAATCACAAAGATTTCAGTTCCTTTCGGAGTCATAGGGGTGATTTATGAGGCACGACCCAATGTCACGGCAGATGTCTTTTCCCTATGCCTTAAAAGCGGCAATGTGTGCGTACTCAAAGGTGGTTCCGATGCAGATTCGTCAAACAGGGCCATTGCCGGGGTGATAAAATCCGTTCTGGACCGTTACGGGGTGGATAATGCCGCCTGTACCCTTCTTCCTGCAACCCGTGAGGCAACCGCAGAACTTCTTTCAGCGGTGGGTCTGGTGGACCTGATTATCCCCAGAGGCAGCGGCAAGCTCATCTCTTATGTGCGGGAAAATGCGAAAGTGCCTGTGATTGAGACCGGTGCGGGAATATGCCATACTTATTTCGATGCCGAAGGGGATGTGGACAAGGCCGCGGCCATAGTGAACAATGCGAAGACCAGAAGGGTGAGCGTCTGCAATGCTCTGGACTGTCTGATTGTTCACAGCAGCCGCCTGTCTGACCTGCCTTATCTGTGCAAGCCTCTGATTTCCAGCAATGTTGTGGTCTATGCCGATGCTCCTGCAATGGAGGCTCTGAAAGGCTTCTATCCGGAGTCATTGCTCCGCGAGGCCACAGAGGACTCGTACGGGACAGAATTTCTGGACTATAAGATGAGCATCAAGACCGTGGACTCTTTCGCTCAGGCCCTCGCCCACATAGCCCGATACAGTTCCCGCCACAGCGAGTGCATAGTCAGCGAAAACCCTCAGACCATAGACCTGTTCTGGAAAAAAGTGGATGCTGCCTGTGTCTATGCCAATGTCTCCACAGCCTTCACGGACGGTGCCCAGTTCGGTTTCGGGGCCGAAATCGGCATCTCCACCCAGAAACTCCACGCCCGCGGCCCTATGGCCCTTCCCGAGCTCACCACCTACAAATACCTCATCAACGGCTCCGGTCAGACCCGGCCTTAATCCCCGGCAACGCGCACGCAAATTTGGTGGAAAACGGCAAAATCCTTCTAAAAATTTGGTGGAAAAGGGCAAAATGAAGAAATAAATTTGGTGGGGAATATATAAAGCTGAAATTTAGGTGAAAATTAAAGACATTATTCTTGAATTGCAAGCGTCCTGTCACTAGTGATTTGTCTTTGTTGTTTGAATCGGCATTGGGAATAAACTCTGAAATGCTGATTAATATGCAGACACGTCATAGTCTTGCAAAATCCCGTCTGGAACCATCGATGGCCTCAAGATTATCAAAAATCCGTCAGGCTTGCGCTTCGTGGCTCCTGTAGATGAAATTGAATCATATTTGCAGATTCCCTTACTGAGGCAGGAATGGACTCCCTTGTATAGACAGTCACTTCTTCGGAACCATTCAAGGCTATGAGTGTAAGAGTATTGGAATTGACCTCCACTTTATAGGAACTGCCCCATTCTGAACCCTCTGCATAATCTCCTGACAATATGCCCTTTTCCAGGAACCATTTGCCCTGGTATTCACGATAGCGTCCCGCCCCTATCTTCTGGAATAGCTCATACTCGCTGCTCTCTCCGAAAGCTATATATACATCTGTATCGTTGTCTGAATAATGCCATTCACCGACAATATTTTCTTGCAGAACCGCATCCTTTGAGCAGGAGAAGGAAAACAGTGCTATGGTGAAAAGTACAGCCGGACTAACCAGGCTCTTGAGGTTAAATTTCATAATGCAATAATTAAGATTTGCAGGCGCTATAGCCACCCGTTGTTCCAACCTCGGACACCTCTTGAAAGAATGGAGATTTCCCTTTCTATTTCAGTGCCTCCTATGCCTCCCGGGCCGCCTGCATATGTACCTCCCGCTATAGCCTTTACACGGATTTTTCCGCTGCCTTTCTTCTCACATCTGATGGACAGATATCCATCATCTACTGATGCGGAAACAACTCCCAACGCATCCTTGTAAACGGCATCTGTTTCCACAGACGTGAAAGTAATCGTTTCAAATCCGCCGCCGAAATAGTCTTTAAGATCCACACGGCATTCCTTGCCGCATTCGACAATAATCGAAGGAATTCCCTCAACTTGCATAAGCATCTGCCAGGCATCGATTGCGCCTGTGCCCATTCGTCCGTAATAGTTCCTGAGTTCCAGGGTTTTTCCGTCAGGGCATTGCTTCACTCCATTGGCGAGACTGGAATTGATGTCATTTACGGAGGCATAAACCATAGCAAGAAATTCGTCGGAAGAGAAATGCTTTCCCAACTGGAGGGCATAGGACATTCCCAGCGCAATTACAGAAGAGACGTGCGGACAGGCCATCGACGTGCCTGCCATCCAGGCATAATCGCCGTTGATTTCCTCTATACCTGTGGACAGGATTTTGGAAGATTGTCCGAAATTGTCATCACCTCCCGGTGCGGCAATATTGCAGCCAAGTCCGTAATTCGTATAGGCAGCAGGAAGTCCGTCCGGTCCGAAAGCAGTAACGCTTATACACAGCGGCAGAGCGCCGGGATAGGAAGAGTATGATGAAGTTTCATTTCCGGCAGCAAAAACCGCCACATTGGATTCAACGGCAGGGCAATTGGCATTGGAAGGGTCTGTAAAATATTTCAGTCCACGGTATTCGAAAGGCCATTTGTTGATATAGTCGTTGTCTTTTTTGTATGTGCCTCCGTCATATCCGTAGGAACACTGGGCTATGCTGGCTCCATTGTCAGCTGCATAGATGAAGGCATTCCCGACTTGAAGATCCGATGCACTGCGGGCACTGCCATAAAAAATTTGGCAGGACATCATTCTCACTCCGCGGCCTTTGTCTTCCACTCCTCCTGCAACAGATGATATACCCTTGCCGTTCCCGTTGACTGCGCCGATTATGCCTGCAACGTGGGTCCCGTGACCGAGTTCGCCCTCTCCCGACCAATCAATGCTCCCGCAATTCAAGGCAAAATTGTAGCCATAGATGTCATCCACATATCCGTTCCCGTCATCATCCACCCCTTCTGTCCCTTGGAGTTCCTTCTCATTAACCCACATATTGTCCGCCAGATCCTCGTGGTCATATTTTACAGGTCCGTCAATGATGGCAACCACAACTCTCGGGTCTCCACCGCAAAGATTCCAGGCATAGGCGGCACCAACATCAGCACCGGCCCTGAAACGGGAATCCAAACTACCGTCGTTATACAGATTCCATTGGGAACGAAAATAGGGATCCGTCATAAAAACTGGTTCGCATTTGGTGTCAGGAGTGAAGTGTTCCACTTGTCCGGCAGGTTGAATTTGTCCGGATCTGTTGGGCTGAACCAATTCCACTCCGCGCGAAAGAGATAACATCGCACCAGCTTCTGCAATGTCCAGGTCCGGAGTGAAGGAGGCAACAAACCATCTGTCCAGACCGAGTTCGGAAGCAAGTTTTCCATTCTTCGGTCTGACCGGCAGAGCGGGACGAAAATCCGTCAGGTCCAAATCCCCTCTGACCATATCGGCTACAGCTGCACTGTCTCCCTGTGACCAAATCTTGAAAGCTTCATCTGAAAGCATCAAAAGCAGTTCTCCGTTAACAGACTCTCCATTAAAACCGGCGACCATCTTTGTTGACAATTCGTCGGAGATTATGCCATCGTCTTCTGTGATAACATTTTTTTCACAAGAAGACGAGAGCAGTCCCAATCCCGTCAATGTGCAGAAAGCCGTAGCGATGCAAACTGTCTTCCTTATTTCCATACTGCTTTAGTTCTTGCCTTGTAGCCGGTTGCGTTGTTGGGAATGAATTCGGAAATGGGCGTGTCTCCTTCGTGAGTAAGGTGAATCTTTTCCCGTATTACCGGTCCCCAGTTATCATCTTCGTCAAGAGCCACACTGACCAGAGTCAGGTCTTTTCCGTATTCACAAGCAAGGACTTTGTACGGCTCATTTTTGATTCCGTCAGGTTCATATTCCTGCTCGTTGCCGTTATCGTCCGTGTATGTGAATCCAATCAAGTGGGAAATGAGGTCCTTGTCGCTGATTCTGTTGGTATCCGTCAGGTCATCACCGTATATGCAATACCAATAATCAGCCACGTTGCCGTGAGTGCTGACGGTAAGGGGCAGTATTGCATATCCCTCGGCTCCTGCTCCATCTTCCGGATAAGCCTTTGCATATTCATCGCCGGAGAACCATTTAGGGTGTGAAATGCTTATGTAGGCTTCTGACGATACGGAGTAAGGGGTTGTGAATTCCTCGGAACAATATGCCTTGGAGATAACGAAATCTCCAGTGTTTTCATCAACAGGGATAGTGAAGAATCTGTAGGTCTTACCCTCCTCCAGTCCTGTCTTGGTCAGGGTTTCATATCCTCTGTAGCCAAGGTTGCGCAGCAGTGACAGTTTGTCTCCGTATCCGTTTTCCACCATCCAGTTGATTTGTGAGACAATATCCTTTACGGCCGAATCCAAAGTTTCTCCCGGATACAGTATGTCTGCGTAATACAGTTTCGTCTTCAGGGAAGGTTCAATTCGGCAGACTGCCCTGAAGTGTGTCACCTTTTCCACGGTCAGGGAAAAGACGGCATCCCCCTCCTCAAGTTCCGGTGTCGTAATGGATATCTTGTTGATTTCCGTTGTAATGGCTCCCCAACTGTAACCGAATACCAGAATGCAATACTTCCTGCCTGATTCGAGGTTGGCCACGGTTCCGGCCCAATCTCCGAAATGGAGATACCTTGTCACATCTTCAAGGGAGTTGAACATCAGTCTGAGAGCAGCATCGTCCTTTCCCGCAATCTCCTCTGACGGAACCACAAGGCTTGCCCACTGGTCACTGTTGCTTGTCTTGACGGAATATTTTACCCTGTCGCAGTTTACTTCAGTCACCTCAGTCTGCAACACATTATCTGAAGGAGGAATCGTACCTGTCCTGAATTCCTTCAGCACAACATCGGAAACCACCTTTGCCTGATTGTTCACGGCACAGCACCATCCTACAAAATCCGATTCCCCGTTCAGTGACATAGAAACCGTCCTGACACCTTTACCTGTGTATTCGTCCAATGCCTGTTCGAAAGTATAGCCTCCGTAATTCACGAGAGTGTTGATTTCTCCAGAGAGGAATTTCTCGACATTGGCTTTGATTATTGCCTGAATCCTGTCACTGTATTCATCGATTTCGCTCTTTTTTGAATATGCGATGTAATAGCGGACATCATTGAATTCCGGAGTCACAGTCATTTTGACCTGCGGTCCGTCGATATCATATTCGATGTCGAATTGCATATTTGCTATCAAGTCGTTGTTTTCCCCCAAGCCGCTTTGCGATATGGAGAAGACAGCTTCGGCATCGGCATATTTCACCGTTACGGACGCGAGTTTGGATGTCTCCGTGAGGTTGGGCTCAACGGTAAATGCAATTGTCCCTGAATTTACATCCGCTCTGAAATCCTTGCACCAGTCAGCCATACAGGAAAACGAAAACAGACTGGCATCTGCTTCGAGAGATGCTCCGCTTTCTGCATCTGAAAGCATATATCGGATACTGGCCGGTCCGCCTTCTGCGCCAACCGGAACAATCCTGCTCCCCAACGTTAGATTAGGAGTCTGGATTGGGGTGGTTTCATCAGGCTTGATACAAGACGCAACCATCGATATCAACACTAGTATAATCGGATACAAATACTTTTTACTCATATTCACTCGTAGCAATTATCAGAAACGGCAGATGCAGCGTGAGAAGTGCGACTCCTGTTTGGACAGAAGTGCATAGAGGTCTTGGTCAGGGGACAAATCCGCGTCATACCGGTATGAGTAGGCAATCTGCCCGCCGCCATCAGTCGATGACCAATAATACTCAGCCGGCTTCAATGCTGTTCCTGAGTTCTGTTCAAAGGCTATCTGCAATTCAGGACTCTTGGCATATCCATCCAACAGAGTTCTCAATTCATTTGCAGCAGGCAGATACCAGGTGTTGAGGCTGCCGGGATTTTTTGAAGAGCACCAGGCAACAGCAGGGAAGGTCTCTGCCCAATTTTCGAACAAATCTTTGATTCCCAAAACATTGTCGAGCCCGTAATCCAAACTGACATACACCGCTCCGGCAATGACGCTGGATTCAAGCGTTGACCATTGCAGGCTCTTTTCGTCAAGAGAGACCACCATCCCGTGCTGTCCGGTTTCATCCACATTGAATACAACACCCTTCACAAGGCCTTGATTGTAATAGTCACCAACCTTTATCGCCTTTTCCTGCTTGCCGTCATTCCCCGAATCCGCAAGGTCATCGGGGGATGTGCAAGCTGCTGCAACGAAAAGCATCGCGAGGATAGGTATAAAAAGAGATTTTTTCATCATTTCACCTCGTATGCATCTCGGAATACCGTATAAGTGTCTTTGTCTTCACCCACGAGTATGCCTGCACTGTAAACGACATCACCGGATTGGACATTGCCCACACTGCTCTGGAAGTATTCGCTTGTGGACCACATTCTCTTAGGAGACTGTGTGCCTTTGTCCCAATCGTAACCTTCGTAGAAATAATCCTTGATTTCGTCGTCAGACAAATCATACATACTCCTGTCGTTGACAAGTGAACTGCAACCGTACAATTTGGCCGGAGCATCCTGGTTGATATAGAACCAGAGGGTGAGCCAGGAACCGGAGAAGGACGGCAGAATTTCTGATATCTGAGGAGTGTTGTAAACAGTCTTGGTGGTGACCTTCAGAACGCTGGCATCTGTGGTGTAGGTTCCGTCGGCAGTCATACCTATGGCGTAACAGAGGTAGTCGCTGGAGGCTTCAAGATCCTCAATCTTATACGACACATATGCAGTGTTCAACCTCCTGTGGAGATATTCCTTCTTGTCGGCATAATCTTTCAGACTCCATTTGTTGTACAATTCGTCAACCACCTGGTCGTTATATTGACGGATTGCGGCATTTGTGCTGGCTTTGTCCGAGAGATCCCCATTCAATCTGATGAAGTCCGACATAGGCATATAATTGGCCATAAACGGTCTGTTTTCGTAATATGGGCTGTAGGATACTTCAAACGAATTTGTCTGAAGTGACGAACTCATAATGGAAAAGCTCTGTTGGGTATCCGGAGATGCGGCTTTAGTGTGGAACTCGGCTTTGGTAAGACCGCTTGTCACCTCGCCGGCAAAATAGCCGAATACGAGAAGGCAATAATCCTCGTCCGGAACCAGAGGACATTCATATATGGTGGCGTTTCCGCTGTACACGGATGAGGCTATGGTGCCGCCTCTGGATGCCAGAATGGCATCGATTATTTGATCGTCGCTCAGATAGTTGCCGGAGCTGTCCTTAAGATAGCAGCTGCGTTCGAACAGGGCAACATAGGATTCAGAGTGGGCTGGAACCACAGAATAGGAAGCATCTGAATGACCTGTCAGACCCTGAACAACGGTAAATGTGTTGGTCTCAGGAGATGCTGTTGTAAGTTGTATTACGGTAGGGTCGGTCGTTGCGGTACCGTCCGCACCTATACCTACGGCGAAAACGAAATAGTTTGTGGCCGGGGTAAGGCCGTTGGAAGAGGTAAAGTCCTCCACGGCCGGACCGAAGGTGGATACCATAGATACGGTGTATGGGACGTCAACCTGATTCTGCGCGGCAAGTCCGTTAATGTAGCTTGGCAGAAAATCAACTATCCCTTCCGGACGGCTTCCGCACAGTTCTTCATAATACTGAGCCGGGAATATGTCATAGAAGTATGCACATTCGTCATCTGAAGGGGCAATTGTCACAGTGAAAGATGTGGTCTGAATATTTGAGACAACTATCTCGAAATCGCAGTCCACTTTCTCCACGGCTGGAGTTGTGAGATCCATCCTGTCTATGCTGCTCAACCTGTTCCCATCGGCATCAAGTCCGTAGGCATAGATTGTATAGTCGGAGGATTGCATAAGGCCGGTGAATCTCCATTTGACATTTCCGCTCTTTAGCTCTGATGAAAGGAGTTCTGCACTTGAAATGCCCTGTTGGGAGGCGATATACTCAATATTTTCAATATCGGACGCAAATATTTCATCATCACTCTTACCCTTGGCGTCATCCTTGACCACCAGGTTGAAGAAATAGGTCATCGATGAGTTCTTCGGTGCGAAGTCCACATACACATAACCTGCTTTCAAGTTTGTTATCTTGAAAGTGAAATTTTCCAGTTCAACGGTATCTCCGCTGTTGCCGCCTTGGTCTTCATTCGGATTGTCCCTGTCGCAGGATGACAGAACGGCAATCGTAATGAATGAAAACACAAGGTGAAAGAATGTTCTATACTTGGAAACCATATTTAGATAAGCTGATTATTCTTTGCTCAGAGAGTATGAGTCGCCATAACCCGTGAATCCCGAATACGGATAGTAGGTGCCGATTTCAACCTTCGGATTGATGGATATGGTGCTGCAATCGTCAGATACGTTGAATACTATAGGAGACATAAATGTACCGTCTTCCATACGTGCAGCGCAATAGTCTCCATATTCGCTTTTAACGGTCTGGTCAGTGGAAATACTGAGAGTCATATCCTCAGCGGAGAAGGTGGCATAAATGCTCTCTACCTTGTCCTTCTTGGAGTAATTGAACCACCTCTTGAGGATAAGGTTGCCTTTTGCGACATTATCGCTTTCCACAATAGGCATTGTGAAGGAAACCGGAGTCTTGGCTTGGTTTATGTAACTTACGGTCCAGTTTCCTACGAGAGCGCTTACTGTTGCTGCCGGAGTATCACCATCTTGTTTGACTGTGAAAGAACACAATTCCTTTTCGTCGCAAACGAGTTTTACCTGTGTTTTGCGCTTGTAGCCATCGTTGGCTGCAACGTTGAATACCAGAGTCTCATCGTGCAAAGCCTTGGTTTCTACATAGGTCAGCCAATTGCACTCTTCCGGAATAATTACATCATAAGACAGATTTGTACTTACCGGAACATTGAGTTGCGAAGCCTCCCTGACCACATCAAATGAGTTTTCGCTGAGGTTTGCGACTCCTTCCTCAAAGTTGATGACTGCAATAGCCGCATTTGAACTGTTGCCGGCAAAAACAACGACCTTACCGTTTAGTGAGCCATAGGCAGGTGCTGTCACTTTTATTGAATTGCCGGCCTCTTTCTCGGCGCTCCATCCTGCATCAGGTGCAAAATAGAGTTCAATATCTTCATCGGTACCGGTAACGGTGTATCCGACACTTATGCTTTGGCCATTAAGCACTGCAATCTCCCCTTCAACATCAATTGTGAATGAGAAGGCCTCTTTCTGGGTTCCCAGAGGAATAACCACTACAGTTCCGTCTGTGAGGGTAAAAGTTACCTCTGTATCTGTACTTTCAACCTTGACGCCTTCGCTAAAGTTGATGACAATAGGCTCACCTTGGCTGAGAGTGAAGGACATTCCTGTCACATTCCCGTTTTCGTCCTTGATTTCGGATACGGAGGTGATATAGACTCCGGACTCAAGAGATTTGAGCCTCTCCTCCAAATTTGCCAGTTTGTTCTCGAGCTGGTTTACACCATCTTCCACCTTTTCCAACCTTTCTTTGAGGTCAGAGCATCCTACCAATGCAGCGGCAAAGGCCAATGCGATAAAAAATCTTTTCATAAATGCACTACGTTTATATGTTTCAAAATTATATGCTTTACTCAAGTTTTGAGAATGCAACTTCAGCTGTCTATGAAAGACAAGTCGCAAAGGTAAGTAATTTTTCGCTTTATTATTTTTTTTCAAGTTTTTTTTATACAAACAAAAGCCCGGCAGCAGGACAGCGGCCGGGCTTGGTGTCAGATGCCGGAGCAGAAGCTTACATACGCGCAACAGCGTCCTTGTAGTACTTCTGATTGACGAATACGTCCTCCTTGTATGGGTTGATGTGGCGCTTCTTTGCCTGATAGATTATGTAGCCAAGAGCTATCACGTTGACTATCAGTGCAAGTGCGCTGACGATGGTCATAGCTGTCGGGTTGGCATTGGCGCTTCCGCCTTCCACTATACCGTTGAGGGTGCCGTCAGCGTACAAAGTCGGAAGGGTTGCCCACTTGGTTGCTGCGGTGCCGTCCGGGAAGGTGCACTGGAAGAGCGGGAAAACTTGAGCGAACATACACCAGATTGCAAGGGTGTTGGCGCGGTTCTGAATCCATCCTCCTCTGTTCCAGCATACGGCGGCGATGGTCGGAGCGAGAAGCAGCGCTATACCGCAGTACCAGGAGTGGGTAGGGAGGCAGTTGTAGGTGTAGGCGAAGTTCCAGACATCGTAAACGAGGATGTACACCCAGGTCATATCCGGCCAGAGCATATCCGTCTTGTCCTTTGAAGCATAGACGCTCCACCATGCGGTCATACAGAAGATGTTGAGTATGCCGGCGATTCCGTTCATCACATTGTGCCAGCCTCCGTAGAGCCATACCTGCTCAGGAGAGAGGTGCCATACATACCAGCCCTTGATGGCTGTTTCGAAGTCGGAAGCCACTGCAATGAGGATGTTGATGGCCACGATTACGAAAGGGAAAGGCTTGAACCAGTGCTGTTTGCCTATGCCCCAGCCGTATTTTATCATCATAAAGCCAATACATCCGGCGAGGGCTGCATAAATCTTGGCATAGTGGAACCAGCCGTTCATATACAGATAGGTCTGGTTGTTCAGTGCCCAGTCAGCACCCATTGCGGCACCAATCTGGATGGCTACGAAATATGCGGTCAGAATGGCCGGAAGCACGAAGAACATTACAATTCCCCCGAATTTGGTCTTGCGGGCGAATTCATTCAGAAGTATAAGTCCCAAAAGGACTCCGAGCATGGCTATCCATTGCCAGACAGCCAGGTCTCCATAAACGTGAAATAACATAGTTTTATTGTTTTAGTGTTGAAACGTATCATTCGACAGCAGGACGGCGCATCTTCACAAAGGCATATACAGCCCAGACCACCGAAATGGCCAGCGACATAGGCACACCCACTCCCAGCAGTTCCCTGAAGAAGACCTCCGCCCCTCCGACTTCGTTGAAAGCGGTAAAGAAAGGAAACTTCCAGCTGAGTTCTCCGCTGAGTATATGGTCCACAATCAGCATTACGGAACCTCCCCAGAGCATCTTCTCCAATGCCGGGATATGATGCTTCATTCCGGCAGACTCCGAAATCGATTTGGAATTGAACTTACGGTATGCACTGGTCACAACAGCCTGTGCAAGAGGTATTAAAAAACAAGCCATATTGATTTATGAATATTTGGCGGCGGTGGCAGGATACATTCTTCATTGCCAAATGCCGCCCGTAATTGTTAAACTTCTATTTCTTTGATTTCCACTTCATTGCCCCGTAACAGCACCGTGTCTGTACTGCCGCAGAAAGGACAGTTCTTGCCGTGCTCGACCGTAGGATATTCCTTGCCGCAGGCGTTGCAGACCGTAACGGCGTCAGTGACAATAACCTCCAGTTCACAGCCCTTGAGCAGCTCTTCCTTGTCGGCAGCCCATCTCCAGCAGTCGGTAAGATATTCCGGAACGACGGTGGAAACCTCTCCTATGTTCATCACCACCTTCGAGACGTGGGAGACGCCGTTCTGTTCGGCAACCTCCTTCACGTCCCTGATGATGTAGAATACTATTCCGAGTTCGTGCATCAGTCCTTCTTTTTCAAAAGAATCTTCGCTCCGCGCTTGATTGCATAAGGCAGGATGGCGCTGAACTTGGACTCGGATGTTACCATACGGCTGGCCTCAGGATGTGTCCTGTGCAGATGTATGGCATCAAAACCGCACTTGGTGGTGCAGAGACCGCAGCCTATGCACTTGTTTGGATCCACGATTGAGGCACCGCAACCCAGACAGCGTGCAGTCTCCTTGCGTACCTGCTCTTCCGTGAAGGTGAGGTGATAGTCGCGGAAAGGATCCTCCTTCGTGCAGGTTCCTTCAATCTGGCGTGAAGAATTGTCGTAGGATTCCACTGCGATTTCCTTTTTGTTCAGCTCTATGAAGTCCCTGCGGTTGCGACCTATGGTCATATGTCCGTGCTGTACGAAACGGTGCAGCGACTCGGCTGCCTCCTTTCCGGCGGCGATGGCATCGATGGCGAACTTAGGCCCCGTGAAACAGTCTCCACCCACGAATATGTCCGGCTCGGCAGTCTGGTAGGTGAGCTTGTCTGCAACCGGATAAACTCCCCGGAAGAATTCCACTTTCGTATCCTTGAGCAAGTCCTTGAGAATCACAGTCTGGCCGATTGCGAAGACAACAAGGTCGGCATCTAGTGTAATGACCTCGTTTTCATCATATTGAGGAGCGAAACGGTGGTGGTCGTCAAACACGGAAACGCATTTCTTGAAACTTATGCCCTCGACCTTGTCCTTTCCGAGAACTTCCTTCGGACCCCAGCCCGGACGTATGTCCACGCCGTCTTCCCTCGCTTCAGCCCTCTCGTGTGGAGCCGCCGGCATAATGTCCTCAGTCTCAAGCGAAAGCATAGTCACTTCGGAAGCCCCGGACCGTTTTGCAACCCTTGCCGCATCTATGGCCACATTGCCTCCTCCTACCACTACAACCTTGCCCTTGATCTTCTTCTTTCCCGTATTTGCCTCGTGCAGGAAGTCGATTGCCGTGGTGGTGCCTTCCAGACTCTCTCCCGGAATGCCCGGCAGTCTTCCGCCCTGGCAGCCTATTGCCACATAGAAGCCCTTGTAGCCCTGTTCGCGGAGTTGGGCTATGGTAATGTCCTTGCCCACTTCCACTCCGGTGCGGATTTCCACGCCGATTTCCCTCATTATGTCGATTTCTGCGGCAATGACATCCTTTTCCAATTTATAGGAAGGTATGCCGTAATGCAACATTCCGCCAGGTTCCTCGTTCTTTTCGAAAACAGTAGGGTAGTAACCGAGGGTGGCGAGATAATATGCACAGGAAAGTCCGGCAGGACCGCCTCCGATAATTGCGATTTTTTCCTCCCAGCGCCCGCGGTTGGATGCCACCACGATTTCCGGAACGAAGCGAGTCTCGGCCTTGAGATCCTGTTCCGCAATGAATTTCTTCACGGCATCTATGGCCACAGGCTGATCTATGGTGCCTCGCGAGCAGGCGTCTTCGCAGCGCCGGTTACAGATGTGTCCGCAGACTGCAGGGAAAGGATTCTCCCGCTTGATGAGTTCCAGAGCCTCCCTGTACTTGCCCTCGGCGGCCTTCTTGAGATAGCCCTGAACGGCGATGTGGGCAGGGCAGGCTGTCTTGCAAGGAGCAGTACCTGTAGGATAGCAGTTGATGCGGTTGTCGTCCCTATAGTTTTCAGACCATTTGTGCGGTCCCCATTTGGCGGCATCCGGAAGTTCCACACGCGGATACTGGATTTCCCCGTGGGTGGTGCAGAGTTTCTGTCCGAGTTTCACGGCACCTGCAGGGCAGTATTCCACGCAGCGTCCGCAGGCCACGCAGTTTTCCTTCTTCACTTCGGCGGTGTAGGCACTGCGGGACATATTAGGAGTATTGAACAGCTGCGAGGTACGCAAGGCATTGCAAATCTTCACGTTGCAGTTGCAGATTGCGAAAATTTTGCCTTCGCCGTCAATATTGGTGACCTGATGCACATAGCCATTGTCCTCGGCCCTTTTGAGTATTTCCATAGCCTCGTCATAGCTGATGTCCCTGCCACGGCCCGTCTCACGGCAATAGTCCGCCATATCTCCCACGGCAATGCACCAGTCGCGGTAGTCGTCCGCACATCCCTCGTCCAACTGCTTGCGTCCGTAGCGGCAGGAGCAGATGGATGCCCCTATATGCCCCTCATAGCGCTTGAGCCAATAGGAGATGTGCTCTATGTCCATAGTCTGGTTTTCCATAGAAATGGCCTTTTCCACAGGAATTACGTGCATTCCTATTCCGGCTCCGCCCATAGGCACCATAGGAGTCACCTTTTCAAGCGGCAGGAAGGTCATTCTTTCGAAGAACATTGCGAGCTCCGGATGACGGTCCATCAGTTCCGTGTTCATATTCGTGTACTCGGCTGAACCTGGCACGAAGAGCGGCACCCAGTATTCCCGGTCCTTGCGCTCGTAGGTAGCCCCTTTCACAGGACCCTCTGCGGTGTATTTGTCGCCGTAGTCGTACTCCACCATTCCGAGGAATGCGAGTTTGTCCAGAAGGGCGTCAAATTCTTCGTCTGTGGCTGTGTAATGCTTCTTATGGTTCCATTTTACGAGCAGGGGATATGGGCGGTGTTCCCTCACTTGCAATGGCTTGCGTGAAAGCATATCCATAAGCAGGTCCAGGGCGGCCTCCCTTGTCTTTGCATCCATCTCGTCTTCAAAGATGCAGGCAAGACCCCAGTATTCGGGGTCGTCGGTAGTGATGCCCTTGAGTTTGCCGTGTACCCTGTCGGTGACGCTTCTCGCGAATTTCAAAAGTTTTGGATTAGGGTTCTTGTCCCCTTTATGCGCGGGGATGAACTTTTTGCTCATTTCAGGCATAAGGTATCGGTTTTTAGTGTTATATTCAGTCAGTTGCGGCGGGGAATCAGGCCTTCTGAGCCTTCCATAGCCTCACCTCTTCCAGCAGCCATTGCGCCACAGCTTCCATCCCTTCGCCAGTCTTGGCGCTCACAGGTATGATGCGGGCCTTGGGGTTGCGTGAAAGAATATTCCTGCGGCAGCGCTCCATATCGAAGTCGAAATAGTCCATCACATCGATTTTATTGATGATTACGGTGTCGCAGACGGAGAACATAAGAGGATATTTCAGAGGTTTGTCGTCGCCTTCGGGCACGGACAATATCATAGCGTTGCTGCAGCTGCCCGTGTCAAATTCGGCAGGACATACGAGATTGCCCACATTTTCGAGTATCGCAAGGTCAAGACCCTCAAGCGGCAGCCCTTCCAGACCCTGACGGGTCATTTCCGCGTCCAGATGGCACATTCCTCCCGTATGCAGCTGAATGGAATCGACTCCCGTGGCCTCCTTTATCTTTATGGCATCCACGTCGCTGTCAATGTCGGCTTCCATAACCGCAAGCCTGAGTTTGTCCTTGATGAGATTGATTGTCCGGATGAGGGTGGTGGTCTTGCCGCTTCCCGGTGAAGACATAAGGTTGAGCAGATAAACGCCCTTGCTCTTGAGCTCCTTTCTCAGATTATTTGCGTCTATTTCGTTGTTTTCAAAGACACTTTTCTTTATTTCTATTATTCTGACACCATCCATAATTATGTGGTTTTCGTTTTTCGGGGTGTATAGTTACGAATTATTATCGGTTTCGCCAAATTTATTTGCATTTCACATTGTTTTTCTTTGATGGACGGACTAAAAAGTACAGATTTGGGGATTTTGACTATCTTTGCCGAAAATGCGCCAGTGCCGGGGCCATTGACATAGCTATAATTATTAACTCAAAACTATTGAAAATGAGACTTTCGAAGATCTTACCTGTTGTCTTTCTGACGGTTGCCTGTTGCGGACAACCCGATGTCCCGGCCTATCTTGATGAAAACCGTCCTCTGGATGAGAGGGTGGCTGATGCCCTGTCAAGGATGACAAGGGAAGAAAAAGTGGCAATTCTTCACGCGCAGAGCAAATTTTCCTCTCCCGGAGTGCCGCGTCTGGGCATTCCTGAACTATGGACCACCGACGGCCCTCACGGCATACGTCCGGAAGTGTTCTGGGATGAGTGGGACCAGGCCGGATGGACCAATGATTCCTGCACGGCATTCCCTGCACTGACCTGTCTTGCTGCAAGCTGGGACCGCGAACTTTCCGCCCTCTACGGCAAGAGCATAGGAGAAGAGGCACGCTACCGTGAGAAGGATGTGCTTCTGGGACCGGGCGTCAATATCTACCGTACACCATATAACGGACGCAATTTCGAGTATATGGGCGAAGACCCTTATCTGGCGGGGGAGATGTGTGTGCCTTACATTCAGGAAGTGCAGAAAAACGGCGTGGCAACCTGTCTCAAGCACTATTGTCTCAACAATCAGGAATGCAACCGCCACATAGCCGATGTAAGCCTGGATGACAGGGCTCTTTATGAAATCTATCTCCCTGCATTCAAGAAGGGAGTTCAGGAAGGCGGCAGCTGGTCCGTTATGGCTGCCTATAATTTATATAAAGGTCAGCACCTCTGTCATAACCAATACCTCCTGGACGATGTCCTGAAAGGGGAGTGGGGTTTCGACGGGGCCGTGGTCAGCGATTGGGGCGGAGCACACGATTCCGACCAGGCTGCCGCTTATGGTCTCGATCTCGAATTCGGCACCTGGACCGATGGACTCGCCTCCAAGGGCAAATCCTATGATTCATATCACCTTGCTCAACCTCTCCTGGAGCGCATCAAAGAAGGCAAAGTCACTGACGCACAGTTGGATGCAAAGGCTGCAAGGGTGCTCAAGCTCATATTCCGCACAGCAATGAAGAGCGGCAAACCTTTCGGTTCACTCAATTCTCCGGAACATCTCGAAGCGGCCCGCAAAATCGGTGCGGAAGGCATTGTCCTTCTCAAGAACGACCCGGCGGCTTCAGGCGTGAAAGTCTTCCCTGTGGAACTGGATCAGGTGAAGAAAATACTCGTGGTGGGAGAAAATGCCCTCAAGATGATGACAGTCGGAGGCGGTTCGTCCTCGCTCAAGGTCCAGCACGAGGTTTCACCTATGGAAGGTCTGCTTGCCGCAGTGGGCGACAGGGCCGAAGTGGTTTATGAAAGGGGCTATGTTGGGGATCCGAGCGGCTCCTACAACGGAGTTACTTCCGGACAGGACCTTTCCGAGAGCCGTTCCGAAGACCAGCTTATAGACGATGCGGTGAGGGCTGCGGCCGATGCGGACGTGGTGCTCTTCTTCGGCGGTCTGAACAAGTCCGACGGACAGGACTGCGAGGGCAATGACCGCAACAACTACTCTCTTCCATACGCGCAGGACAGGCTGATCGAGGCCCTCGTTGCAGCCAACCCGCGCACCGCAGTCTGCCTTGTGAGCGGAAACGCGGTGGCTATGCCTTGGGTGGATGCCGTTCCTGCAATTCTTCAGTGCTGGTACTGCGGTTCACAGGCAGGCAATTCCATAGCCGACGTGATTTTCGGCAAGGTCAATCCGAGCGGCAAACTGCCTTTCACCTTCCCTGTGCAGATCAGCGATTCCCCAGCCCACAATCTGGGTGTCTATACCTGCGGTGCCGATGTTGATTACAAAGAGGGCATCTATGTGGGTTACAGGTGGTTCGAGCACAAGGACATAAAGCCTCTCTTCGCTTTCGGCCACGGCCTGAGCTACACAGAATTCGAGTACAGCGATTTCGTGTGCGACCGGAAACTCTGTCAGAACGGAAGTTTGCACCTCGCTCTCAAGGTCACCAACACCGGAGACCGTGAAGGCAAGGAAGTCGTTCAAATCTATGTCGGAGAGGAAAATCCTGTGCTTGAGCGTCCTGAAAAGGAACTCAAGGCTTTTGCCAAGGTCAGTCTCGCACCGGGCGAAAGCAAAACCGTCAAATTTGAAATTCCAGCCTCTGAACTTGCCTATTTCAATCCGGACTCACATTCCTGGGTTCTCGACCCGGACCACGAGTTCAAAGTTTATTTTGCAGCTGCTTCCGATGATGTTCGCGGCAGTCTGCCGTTCAGAACCAGATAGAAATGAAAGTACTTCTGTTGTCCTGTTCCACCGGTGAAGGCCACAATTCCGCGGCCAAGGCTTATGGAGACTACCTTTCCTCCAGAGGGGTCGAGTCTGTATTCAGGGATGTGCTCGGCTTTGCCGGCAAGAATGTCACCCAAAAGGCATCCGAAATCTACAATTCCACTTTGAGCAACCATCTTTTCGGAATTATCTATAAATTGGGTTCAGCCATAAGTGACTGGACCATAGGTAAATCCTCACCGGTGTATTGGGCCAACAAGAAGTACTGCTCCCGTTTGGGAGAATATATAGACAGCAATGATTTCGATGCCATTGTCTGTTCCCATATTTTTGCAGCCGATGCAGTCACCGAACTCAAGCGCAGGGGCAGAATAAAGGTTCCTACGATGATGATAATGACTGACTACACTATGGTGCCTTTCACCAAGGACTCCGATTTGGACTGGTACCTGACCCCTCACGCCGATGTGGTGGATTTCTGTGTGGAACACGGTCTGTCAAGGGAGAAGATACTGCCGTGGGGAATACCTGTACGCAGGGAGTTCTATCCTCCGAAAATGACAAGGGACGAAGCCAGGCGCATCTGCAAGAAGGAATTCGGCCTTTTGGACACTCACAAGCCTTGGTTTCTGATGATGACCGGAAGTATGGGCTATGGCAAGATCAAGGAGACTGTCAAGGAGATTCTGAAGTCTTTCAATGACTCTGTGGAGGCGGTGGTTGTGTGCGGGTTCAATGATAAACTCAAGAATGAGCTCTCGCACATTGCCACCCGTCACAGGGGCATCCACGTGATAGGCTACACCGAGAAGGTCTCCCTGCTGATGGATGCCTGCGATGTGCTATTCACCAAGCCCGGAGGACTTTCCAGCACTGAAGCCGCCGTCAAGAACATCCCCATCATCCACACCAATCCCATACCGGGATGCGAAACTGCAAATGCTGAATTTTTCAGCACCCGTTTTATGTCCTTCTACAGCGACAAAATCAAAGCCCAAGTCAATATGGCCGGTGTGCTGTGCCTGGACGAGGCTGTGCGGGACCAGATGTTGAAGGCCCAGCGACAATACACCCACCTCGATACCTGCGAAAGAATTACGGAACTTCTGCTCGGAATCTGATTATTCCTGAACCAAACGCTACCCTTGCAATGCTCTCCATTCGCTTACTTGATAAAATTTAAAAATAATTTGTATCTTTGCGGCGGATTTGTATAACATATAGGAGCACTACTGGGTGGTAGTACTTGTTCTAAAGATTTGATTTATAAGCGTTTGAGTACCCCGCCCGTCAAAAGAGACCGCTCCCGTAGAGAGTATTTTTATGAGAAAATTGATTCTGCCGGCAGCGGTTTCGGTGTGTCTTGCCGTTTCCTGCTCAAAGACGGAAATTTTTCCTGCGGCTTCCTCAAAAGGGGTGACCGTGGCTTTTGCGATGGATGAGAAGGAATCCACCAAAAGCCATATCCAGGCAGATGGCCTTTCTTCCGAATGGGAGAACGGAGACCGCCTGCGGGTCTGGGCAATGAATTCCGCTAGAGAATATATTCTGGATGCCTGTCCTTTCGTGGTCTATGGAGTTTCCGCTGACAAGGCCATCTTTACGGCTACACTTGCCGAGGCTATGCCCACAGGGCGTTACAGCTATTTTGCCTGTAGTCCCGAGCCCAAATCCCTTTCGGGCACAACCGCCACATTTGAAATCCCGTCAGTTCAGGACGGCAAAGTTTCTTCAGGCGCTGACATACTCGTGGCCGAACCGACTCTTGCCGATGCCCTTCTTCCTGTGGAAAACCTTTCGGACTACACCCGGCTGGGCTTGAAAATGAATCACTTGCTCCATCATTTCCGCTTCTTCCTTGCTGAAAGTGACAATCCCTTCGGCAATGAAAAAATCGAAAGAATGGTTCTGGAATTTTCCGAGCCTGTGACGGGCACAATCACCACGGACATCACCTCTCCGATTTCCTCCACCTCTTTTTCCGGAATTTCCTCAAGCATAGAACTGAAATTGAAGGAACCCCTCGCCGCCAGTGCCACAGACTTCTCCTACGCCTGTGTCTCACTTCGTCCGGGGGCCTTTTCATCTGATGCCACACTCGTCATAAAGACTTATACTGCAAGTAAATACGGAATTTCAGACCCCATCAGTCTGGCGGGACGCAGCTTTAAGGCGGGACATTCCACCCCGGTACGCATAACAGCATCTACGGTTGCGGATTTGGGAACTGTCAGATTCAGTTTACCTTTCAACAATATAGGCGAGGATATCAATTCCGTAACGCTCAAGGCTCCGTCCGGATGTACCTGGGGCAACGGTTCCGACTCTTATGTATATGCTCCGGGCCGCAAATTCACCGCAGGAGAGTCCTTTGAAATAGTCTTTACGGAAATTACCGACTACAGGGCCCTCAGCGGCAAGACGGTCAGCGTGATTTTCGACACCGACCACGTCACTTACACAAAGGATATCGTGATGCCGCTTATGACTTCCGGCTCCCTTGCCGAAATCTCCGCAGGACTGCCTTATCTGCTGGAGGAGGATTTCTCGACTGTGGAGACCTTCTCTTCACACGACAATTATACCGGAGGGCTGAATTCCGGAGACAGGGATTCCAAGTCATTCCTTAACGGTTGGTCCGGCGGACGTGTCGGGGCTTCCGCAGGGCTTTGCGTCAGAATAGCCTGCCGCAGGGAAACTACAGCCGATTATGCTGCCAGAATGGACTCGGCTCCTATAATAGAACTGAAAAAGCCGGCCGATCTGGAACTTGTTTTCGATTACGGAACCAACAACGAATACAATTACTCGGCTGGAGACCAGGGGCAGACCGTCCAGGTGGGTTATGTCACAACCTCGGCTGCATTGAGCAGTGGGAATAAGGAAGGAATCTTCGATTCTGCCAACTCCTTCCAGACCAATGAAAAGACAGGCTCCTGGACCAGTACTCCGAACAATTCCGTCATCACTTTGACCAATGTTCCGACAGGAGTAGTCAGAATCAGCTGGAGAACGACACCTTTCCACAGGGAAGGTTTCAGCAACACCACCTGCTGGCTTTACATAGACAATGTAAAAGTCCGTATCAAGTCCAATTAGACAATCCGATGAATATGAAAAAGATATTGTTAGCATCAATCGCAGTTCTCTCCCTCGCCTGCGGTAAAACTCCCCGGGCGGAGGAATACGGTAGAGTGGATTTTACCGTAAGAACCCATGATTACGTGAACGAGGCCGTGAAAAGCAGTGTGTCCGACTTTGCTTCAGTCCCTTCAGCTTCCGACTTCAATATCCTTATAAGGGATGCTTACGGCACGCAGGTTTACAGCGGGGCCATTTCCGAGTGGAGTGCTGAAACTCTCCTGAGTGCCGGCGAATACACCGTGACTGCAACTTATGGCGACTCTGAAGATGAGGGTTTCTCCAAGCCTGCTTTTTCAGGTGAAAAAGTCTTTACTCTTCAGGGCGGCCAGACCAACCCCGTAAGCATAGACGCTTCACTCTCCAACTGCATAGTGAAGGTAAAGTCCTCCGACAATTTCAACAACTATTATCCGGACTGGAATTTCACCGTCACCACCGGCCTCGGAACCTCGCTCCATTTCCCGAAAGGGGAGGAAAGGGGTGCCTTCATCTATGCCTACAAATTCACCGTTTCTGGAAATCTCACCTCCCAGAGCGGTGCAGTCAAGACTTTCAGCAAAGCATATCAGCTGCTTTCCCCGGCCACCTGCTACAGCCTGAGTTTCGATGTGGCGGATGTTTCCGGCAGCAGCATAAGCATAAGTTTCGACGAGGCGGTGGAAACCGTTGTTCTCGAAGACATAGAATTGAACAATTAGCGTTATGAAAAGGAATATTTTGATTTGGGCGGCTATATCATCGCTCGTTTGTCTGTCCTGCCAGAAAATCACAAGAAACGTTGCAACTTCTGAAGGAACGCTCGAATTCTCATCCCTTTCGGTGGATGAGGCTGTCGATACCAAGGCGGTTATGAACGCAGGAGGAAACTTTGTCATAGACATCATAGGCCCGGAAGGGGAGACCGTATTGTCCACAACCTGGAGCCAGATAAATTCAAAAGGTGGCAAGATTTCGCTTCCGGAGGCAAGTTACACTCTCCGCGCCTGCTCATTAATGGAAGGAGTGCCGGCGGCAGCCTTCGAACAGCCTGTTTACGGAGTTGAAAAAGCCTTCTCCATAACGGCAGGGCAAACCACGGACATAGGCAGCCTGGTCTGCACCCTTCTCCAGTGCAAGGTGACTGTCAGCTACAGCGATGACTTCCTGGAATTGGTCACAGGTCCGGGTGAGGCCACTGTCAAGGTGAGCGAAAATGCACCCCTCGTCTATTCCCTGAACTATAACGGGGCATCTGCAAATTACGATTCTTCGGCAGGTTATTTTGCAGTGAACAACGGAGAGAGCACCACGCTTGAAGTGACTTTCAAGGGCAGCGTGGAAGGCAAAACCCAGAAAATGACCAAGGTCATCACAGGCATCCAGCCTCGTCAGTGGAGACAGATAAAATTCATCCGCAAGGTCAATGACGAGGGCAACGCTTCTTTCGACATAAGCATAAACGATATGGTGGGAGACGAAATTCTCAACAATGATATGGGTACGGCCGAGACCATAATAGGCGAAGACCCCGATGCACCGAAGGGTGACGGAGGCATCAATATGGTATTCGACTATGCTGCAGGATGCGATGCTGAATATACGGATATGAATCATATCGTGGTGCCGAAAGTCGAAGAAAGGGAGATGAAACTCAAGTTCCTCCTTACGGTACCGGGCGGAATAAAGAAGTTCAATGTTCAGATTGAATCGGACAATGCCGCATTTGCAAGTGCAGTCGAGTTGGCTGAGGCTACGAACCTCGACCTTATAAACCCTACGGAGGCCAACGGTGTGATTTTCCAGGTGGTGCCTTTCCCTCACGGCAGTGATCTGCTGGGCCAGACCGAAGTTGCCTTCGATATGTCCAATGCCCAGTCTGCCATAATCGGTTTTGCAGGTACCCACACCTTCACAATGACTGTCATTGATGCAAACGGTTGCAGAAAAAGTCTGCCTATCACTATGATCGTTGAATAAGGAGGGCGCGATATGAAAAAGATAATTGCTTTCACTCTGATTCTGGCCGCCCTCGTTTCCTGCACCAAGGAAATTGCTGGTGGCGGAGAGGGTTCCGTAAGTTTCGATGTAAGTATCCAGTCCTCAACCAAGGCGGCGATGACATCCGACGAACGTCTCTCAACTTCGCTTGTGAAAATCTACAAGGCAGATTTCAGCGGCCTTGTGAGGGACTATGTCTATGCTTCAATGCCGCAGACTCTCTGGCTTCCAGTGGACGAATACAGGGTGGACGTGCTTGCAGGGGAGTTGTCCAAGGAAAATCCTGCACCCGCATCCTGGGAGCAGAAAAGCTACAAGGGTTCGTCCCCTTTCAGCATTACAGCCGGAGCAAACACCCCGGTAAAGGTGACCGCCAAGGTGTGCAATGCAGTGAGCCGCATCAGTTTCGGTGAGAGTGTAAAGGAAAATTTCAATGAAGGATACAGCTTCACCATAGGCATAGACGGGGTTGAAAATTCTTCACTTGTCTATGATGAGGGCAAATCCGGAGCGGAAGGCTATTTCCTGGTGAACTCCCTCGATGAGCCTTCCCTGAGATGGACTTTCTCCGGTACTCTTGCCAAAGACGGTTCCCCTTTTGAGAAAAGCGGGGTAATCGGGGCTGTGGAAGGCGGAAAGGCCTACACGGTAAATGTGAACTATACCATCAAGGATGGAGAAGCATTCTTTTCCCTGCTCGTGGATTATTCCACAGAGATTATCGATGACATAGTTGTTTTTGAGCCTGTATCCACAGGCATTTCCCCTTCCGCTTCGTATGAAATATGGGCAGCCCACGCGACTGTTCACGCCGATGTGGACGAGGTGGAATTCACCGACCCTTCTGCAGTCAAGTTTTCCTACAGAGCCGAAGGTTCGGAAGCGTGGAGCATTGCCGATGCAGTGAAAGAATCTGAAGGATATTATAGTGCCAACCTCACATCCCTGACTCCTTCAACCACTTACGAATACAAACTCACCATCGCTGGGATAGACCAGTCAGACATCAGCCGATTCACGACCGATGCAGCCCGACAACTTCCCAACTCAAGTTTCGAGGTTATCAGCAAGGTCTCCGGCAAGGACTTCTACAAATGGTACGACCCCTCCAGTTCCATTGCAGACTGTCAGACGGAATTCTGGGGTTCTGGAAACGGCAACGAGACCTACAACGGTTCCGGCAACTTCAAGACGGTAATTACCGTGCCGGACGACAGCGACAAAAAGGATGGAGACCGTTCAGTCATCTGCCAGTCTGCGTATGCAGTAGTCAAATTTGCCGCAGGAAATATTTTCGCCGGCAGCTGGTACGGAATGGTGGGCACAAGCGGTGGCAAGGTGCTGTTCGGAAGACCTTGGGCCACAAGACCTACAGCATTGCGTATCTGGGCCAAATATTCTGCCGGCACCATAAACAGGATAGACGGAGTCCCTGAAGGGGTAACGGTTACAAACAGCGATTACGACAGGGGTATGGTCAAAGTGGCCATAGGCACCTGGGATTACAAGACCTATGGTGGCACAAAGGAGAGTCCAATTCTGTGGAATACCACGGACAAATCGACTTTCGTGGACTTCAATACCGATGCTTCCACCATAGCCTGCGGAGAGCTTTTCCTCCACGGGGACGGTTACCAGACCCTCAACGGAGTCAAGACCACCGAGAATGTAGGAGAGTGGAGACAGATAACCATTCCATTGAATTACAGGGATTTGACTGCCTTCCCGACCCACGTTGTCGTGTCCTGTGCATCATCGGCCTACGGAGATTATTTCACAGGCTGTGAAACTGCCAAACTCTGGTTGGACGGCTTTGAATTCATTTACGAATAGTACCGGTTATGAAGAAATTACTGTCGGTTCTTGCCCTTGCTCTATGTGTCTGCCTTACGGTTCAGGCCCAGAGATATGACAGGGGATATGCAAATACGACACAGAAGGTCTTTGCCCCCAAAGGCAGCTTTATGATAGCCGGCACGGGGAAAGTGACCTGGCACAGGGAGGACAACTACAACTTCCTCGTAATTGACGGAATCGACGGGGACGGTTATTCCGTAAATATCAGCCCCACCTTCCTTTATATGCCCTGGAACAACATCGGTGTGGGCCTGAGGCTTGGATATGACCGTATGAAACTGAATGTGGACAAGGCCTCGCTGGACATTTCTGAAATCAGTATGGATATGGATGACTATTTCCGTCTGACTCAAAGTTTCGAAGCTGCGGCCATTTTCCGGCCCTACATTCCCCTCGGCAATTCAGGACGTTTTTCCCTTTTTGCCCAGGTGGAGTTGGGTTTCAATGCCGGCAGGGTGAAGAACACTGCCCGGATATCCCAGGAGGTGAAAGGCACCTACACTGAAAAATACAAATTCCTTGTGGGTGTGAATCCCGGAATTACCGCATTGATTACCAATCATTTCGCAATGGAAGTGAGTGTGGGAGTGCTGGGCTTCAACTACAATTGGAACAATATGGTCCACAATCAGATTTCTTATGGCAGCGAAAGCCTCGCAAACGCCAGCTTTATGCTCAACCTTGCGACCATAAGCATTTCATTAGCATATTATCTGTAAGATGAGAAGGACAGCAGCAATATTGACAGCATTGATACTGCCTCTTTGGGCAGCGGCCTCGGAACCGGAGAAGACCGGTGTGGCTGTCGGAACATCGGATGCAGATACCACCCTGGTCGAGGCTTCCGCAACTGAGCCCGTCCACAGAGGCAAGGCAGGAAGGAAACCGGTAAAACTGGGTCTGCGCCTGAAGAGGGATACCACGGATTTCACGAAAAGAAGCCTCCGCACGCACCTGATTATTCCGAAAGGGGAGTGGCAGATAGGAATGACAGCCTCCTATATGAATATGTCTTCGGACAACAGCGAATTCCTGCTGCTTCTGGAGGATACCTATGCTTCAGCTTCCATTGTCAGGCTCACTGTTCACGGTTCCTATGCATATATGCCCAACCAGTCCATAGGCTTGAGATTCCAGTACACCAACGGAGGAGCTTCAGTGGATGCATCCACCCTTGATTTGCTCGGCAATTTCGATTTCAGCGTGAAGGATATCAAGGCCGACACCCAGTCTTGGGGCGCTGCGGTGTATAACCGTTCCTATCTCGGTCTGGACCAGAGGGGCAGAGTGGGACTCTTTCTCGACCTGGCTGCCGGATACACCAAGTCCAGAAGCAGCTTCGCAATGGGCAATCCTTCATCCAACTACACGACAAACGATAAATTCAGTCTGGCTCTCAGTCCCGGCCTGGTCTATTTCCCGATGAACAACATATCGGTATTCCTGTCCCTTTCGCTTGCTGAAGCCTCCTACAATTATTCCAGAGCCTACAATGAAGGAGTACTGACAGGGGCAAGGCATAAAGTCAAGGCTCAGGCCAATGTGAACCTGCTCTCTCTCAATTTCGGACTCGCCGTACATCTGTAACATCTTTACTATGTCAAGACGCATTTCCATCATATCTCTCCTATCCGCAGTTGCAGTCCTCTCGTCCTGCATCAAAAACGACATCCCATATCCGCTTGTGGTGCCTCATATCCTGACTATGGATGTGGATGGCGGAACCGTGACCATAGACCAGAACAAACTGACGGTTCTTATAAAACTTGAAGAGACTGTCGATTTGAAAAATGTCAACATCAAATCATTCTCTCTCGACAGAACCGACATACGTGGTGCGGAGGATCTGAAGGGCCGGCACGACCTGACTCAGCCTATGCAGGTGAAACTTTCGGTTTATGAGGATTTTGTTTGGACCATAAGGGCTGAAAGGCCGGTCGAGAGGTATTTCACGGTGGAAAAACAGGTGGGCTCGGCCACGATAGATGATGTCAACCACAGGGTAATCGTCGAAGTGAGCAAGAAGAAAGCCGACCTGAGTGCAATCCGGGTGCTGACGTGCAAGCTCGGTCCGAAACAGGTAAGCAATTATTCCATAGATTTCGACAATCCGGTGAATTTTGCAGACGAAAACGGAGATGCGGTTCCGAGAGAACTGGAAGTCAGCTACTTCGGCGAAACGGAGGTCTGGCGACTGTTTGTCACCAAATCCGACAAAAGCCTGACTCTCACCAATATGAATGTCTGGACAAAAGAGGTCTATCTCACGGCGGTGGGCATAGAGGGTGAGGACAACGGCTTCAAATACAGGCAGAAGGACTCCGGGGACGACTGGACAGTCGTGGACAAGTCTTGCATAAGCACCAATGGAGGTGAGTTTACTGCCCATCTTACAGAGCTGGAACCGTCCACTACCTACGAGTTCTTCCCATATTCCGGTGATGAAATGCTGGATGTGAACGAATTTGTCACGGATGCTCCACGCCAGCTGCCCAATGCCAGTTTCGATGTCATAAGTCCTGTTACATCAAGTTATTACAAGTGGTATGACCCTGCAAGTGCCATTGATGACTGCAAGACTGAATTTTGGGGCTCGGGCAATGGAAGCGAGACGATCGGAGGTTCTGCCGGAATGGGATTCGTGATTACAGCTCCGGATGACAATGACAAAAAGGACGGGGAAAGGTCTGTGGTCTGCCAGTCAGTCAATGCGGTGGTTAAATTTGCCGCCGGAAACATTTTTGCCGGATCCTGGAACGGTATGGTGGGAACCAAGGGCGGCAAAGTGCTTTTCGGAAGGCCGTGGACAACCAGACCTAAGGCATTGAGAATATGGGCGAAATATTCAGCTGGTACCATTACCCATATTGATGGGGTGCCGGATGGAGTCACCGTCAGCACAAGCGACTATGACATGGGTATGGTCAAAGTGGCCCTCGGATATTGGGATTACAGGAAGTATGGAGGAACCAAGGAAAGCCCTATACTTTGGAATACCACGGATAAGTCAAGTTTTGTGGATTTCAACACTGATGCTTCCACCATTGCCTGTGGGGAGATCTATTTTCACGGGGATGGCTATGAAACCCTCAACGGGGTCAAGACAAAGCAGCCTACTGGGGAATGGAGACAGATTACCATCCCATTGAACTACAGGGATATGACCACTGTTCCTACGCACATAGTGGTATCTTGCGCATCATCTGCCTATGGTGATTATTTCACCGGTTGCGAAACTGCCAAGCTCTGGCTCGATGCATTCGAACTGATATACTGAAAAAAGGGGATGGACAAAAAGACTTTTGTTCATCCCCTTCGAGGCTCCTATACCCCTCCTTTCGGATTGTGTCTTAACCGGCACGCCCGGTCGTATTATCAGTTGATAACCACCTGTCCGTCCCGGACATCCACCTCGACAGTGGAGCCGCGGCTGACCCGTCCTTCCAGTATTGCCTTGGCAATAAGATTGATAAGCTCCCGCTGCATAAGCCTCTTGATAGGCCGTGCACCATAAGCAGGGTCATAGCCCTCCGTGCTCATATAGTCTTCGAAGGCTTTGGAGAATCTGATGCCCACGCCGTTTTCGTCCAACTTCCTGCGCAACTCGTCCATCTGCAGATGCAGAATCTCCCTTATGTCTTCGCGGGTAAGTTGCTCAAAGGTAATGATTTCGTCAATCCTGTTGAGGAATTCCGGACGCATAGTGGCCCGCAGCTGCTCCACGGTGGCATTGGAAGTCATAATCAGAATGGTATTCTTGAAATTGACCGTCCTGCCCTTGTTGTCGGTAAGCCTTCCGTCGTCCAGCACCTGAAGAAGTATGTTGAACACATCCGGATGCGCCTTCTCGATTTCGTCCAGCAGAATCACTGAATAAGGCTTCCTTCTCACGGCCTCGGTGAGCTGACCGCCCTCATCGTAACCCACATATCCCGGAGGCGCACCCACCAGACGGCTCACTGAGTGCCTTTCCTGATATTCGGACATATCGATTCGGGTAATCATATTCTCATCGTTGAACAGAAATTCTGCAAGGCTCTTGGCAAGTTCCGTCTTGCCCACACCGGTGGTTCCCAGGAACATGAACGAACCTATAGGCCGCTTCTCGTTCTGCAATCCTGCCCGCGAGCGTCTCACTGCATCAGATACTGCCTTGATGGCCTTGTCCTGTCCTATGACCCTCTTGTGCAGTTCGCTTTCCATCCTCAGCAATTTGTCCTTCTCGCTTTCCAGCATCCTGTTCACAGGTATTCCCGTCCATCTTGCCACGATTTCGGCTATGTCTGAAGGGGTAACAGCCTCGTTCAGAATAGGGTCCTTGATTGCGTTTTTCTTGGCCGTGTACTCTTCGACGGTTTTCTGAAGCTCGGCCATTTTGCCGTAACGGAGTTCCGCAACCTTGCCGTAGTCTCCGGCCCTCTCAGCAGCCGCTGCCTTCACTTTCAGGTCTTCAATCTGTGTCTTTGCGTTCTGTATCTTCGTGATTATGGCCTTTTCCTCGTCCCACTTTTTCTGCAGCACGTCGTGTTTTGCACGGGCTTCCTTGAGTTCCTCCTCAATCTTGTCCAGTTTCAGGGACACTCCCTCGTGCTTGACTGCCTGCCGTTCAATCTCCAGCTGCTTGATCTGGCTGTCCAGCTCAGCTATAGGCTCAGGCACGGAGTTCATCTCCAGACGCAGTTTGGATGCCGCCTCGTCCACCAGGTCTATGGCCTTGTCCGGCAGGAAACGGGAGGTGATGTACCTGTGTGACAGCTCTACAGCCGAAATCAGGGCATCGTCTTCGATTCTCACCTTGTGGTGGTTCTCGTATTTCTCCTTCAAACCCCTCAGTATGGATATGGATTCTGCAGGTGTAGGCTCGTCCACCATCACCATCTGGAATCTCCTCTCCAGCGCCTTGTCGGTTTCGAAATACTTCTGGTACTCGTCCAGTGTGGTGGAACCTATGGTCCTGAGCTCACCCCTTGCAAGTGCAGGCTTAAGTATATTGGAAGCATCCATAGCTCCGGAACTTCTGCCCGCTCCCACCAGAGTGTGAATCTCATCTATGAAGAGTATGACCTCGCCGTCACTGTCCACAACCTCTTTCACAATGGCTTTCAGCCTCTCCTCGAATTCTCCCTGATACTTGGCTCCGGCAATCACCGCACCCAAATCCAAAGAGTAGATTATTCTGTTCTTAAGGTTTTCAGGAACGTTTCCGTCCACAATTTTCTGGGCAATGCCTTCTGATATTGCGGTTTTGCCCACTCCCGGTTCACCGACCAGGATAGGGTTGTTCTTGGTCCTTCGACTCAATATCTGGAGGACCCTTCGAATTTCGTCGTCACGCCCTATGACAGGGTCCAGTTTGCCCTGGGCAGCCCTCTCATTCAGGTTGATGGCGAATTTCTGCAAATTTTCGTACTTGTTTTCCATATAATTTTCCTCCTTTCTTTCATATTCGTTGACTCAAATTTCTTGAGCTTCTGAAAATTAAAAAATCGCCCGCTCCGAAGAGCAGACGATTAGTCGGGATTCAAATTATATTCCCCTACAGAATTATACTGACAAAATGTCAGCACTCACTATTCGAGGCTGTCTGTAGGCTGTGCGTCCTCACCGTTGAAATCAATGGCAGCGGGCGCTTCGGTCTCAATCTGGTCGGTGATGTCACCACTCTTGTTGATGTTCGGAACGAAAGTGGTGATGACTGAAACCACAAATATGAACGCTACGAGTCCCCAAGTGATTTTTTCAAGGAGGTCAGTGGTTTGACGCACTCCAAAAGTCTGGTTTCCTGTAGCGAAGTTGCTTGCGAGTCCGCCACCCTTGCTGTTCTGAAGGAGAACAACGATGGTGAGAAGCACGCTGGCGAGAATCACCAAAACTGTAAGGATTATGAATAAGGCCTTCATAGTATTGTACTTTTAAGTATTTTTCAATTTTTCAATAAGGGATGCAAAGTAAGCACTTTTTTCCGGATATGCCAAAATTAGTTGCGAATATATTTTTGCAGCCTGCTCATAATAGCCCTGCTCGGCGTAAATTGCAGCCAAAGTCTCAGTGTAGAATCCCAGGTCTTTGGCCACTTCCCCCTCTTCCTTTTCCCATTTGTGCGAGCTCAAGGATGCCAGCAGTTTTCCGTCCTCTTCCTCTTTCACATTCGCATAGTCTGCCTGGGAGAAAAAATCACCACCGGACATCTTTACCTTTCTGCGGTAGGTCTGCTGCTCAACGGGCTGTTCCTCTTCCTGAGTCTGAATCACATCCGAATAGTCCGGCATACGCTTGCCTTTCAGCAGACAGACCAATTTCCTCCTGTCCGGGACATGCAGTGCAGCTTCCTTGAAACTGAGGCTTCTGCCGTCTTCTTCACCGCTCTGCGCAAGTCTGAGGCAGAGTTCCCGGCGCGCAGCTGCGAACCAGGGATAAATATTCACCACTCCGGACAACTCGTCCGCAGTGAGTTTTTTCAGGTCTATGTTTCCTCCTGCCATCATTTACCAATTTGCCACTGTGGCATTGAAAATATCCTCACAGAGTTTGTCCAGAATACCGTCCGTACCTGAAATAAGGTCGCTTTCAACGGCATCGAGCATCTGGTCCGCTGAGAAGTCGGCATAGGCAGAAAAGGACTTCTCGAAATCGTCCTCAGGATATTTTTTGTTTGAGAAATATATTTTCACCGTGACAGTCAGGCGGTTCATTGCAGCCTGTTCATTTGCCGAAATGGCAGTCGCCTTTACATCATATCCGGTGATTTCCCCTGCAATGGTGAGGTCTCCATCCTGGTCCACCTGCTCCAATTTGGTGAGTTTGCGGAACTTGTCCTTCATTGCCTCGGTGAGGTCATTCGCAAGTGAAGGGTTTACCCTCAGGGCCTTGTATTCGAAATATTCAATATTTACGCTTTTTACGTCCGGCTGAATGGATGTTCCCGTGAATGAATAGATTCCGCAGGCGATTGCACATAATGCCATAGCCGTCACGGCCAGAGCCCGTAATGTCATTTTCATTGAACTGTTCATAGATTGTACTGTTTGATTTTCCTGTAGAGTGTCCTTTCAGAAATCCGGAGTTCCTCAGCCGCTGCCTTGCGGTTTCCGTTATGCTTTTTCAGAACCCTGCTCATCAGTTCCAGCTCGTTCTGCCTTATTGAATTGTCTTCAGCAGTCAAATTGTTGATATCCTGCTCTTCCGGTTCCATATCGTCCTGCAATCCCACTCCCTGATTCTCCTTCCATTCCACGCTCATATCCCCGTCCTTTCCGTAATTGTATTCGGATGATTCTATGGCGGCTGGACTCTGTTGAGGAACCGTCCCACTCTTTAATATCACACCCTTTATATAATCCACGTCCTGTCTCAATTGGTAGATTGCGCGGATGATGGCTTCCCTTTCACTGTTGTTTCCCAAGGATTCGTTCCGTCCGGATACCGTGGCCGGAAGAAGGTTTTCTTCCTGATTGGGCAGATATTGCCTGAGGGTCTCGGAATCCACGTCGAATTTGTCCCCCCTGCCAGTGTGCTTTCCCGCTTCTATCGCGCAAACTGTCTCCGCAACATTCTTGAGCTGGCGGATATTGCCGGGCCACCTGTATTTGCGCAGCATTATGGATGCTTCTTCCGTGAGTACGGCCTTGGGCATACCATAGCGGTCTGCGAAGTCTGATGCGAATTTGCGGAACAGTAGGTTAATGTCGCCCTGTCTGTCCCTGAGGGAAGGCATAATTATGGTCACCGCATTCAGACGGTAGAACAAATCTTCCCTGAACTTGCCTTTTGAGACTGCGTGGAAGAGGTTCACGTTGGTTGCAGCCACCACTCTGACATTGGTCTTGAGCACCTTCGAAGAACCTACCCTGATGAATTCGCCGTCCTGAAGAACCCTGAGCAGCTTGGCCTGGGATGCGAGCGGAAGTTCTCCTATTTCGTCCAGGAAGAGCGTACCCCCGTCAGCCTCCTCGAAATATCCCTTTCGGGTGTCTATTGCTCCGGTAAAGGAACCCTTCTCGTGGCCGAAAAGTTCCGAGTCCACAGTGCCCTCCGGAATGGCTCCGCAGTTTACGGCAAAGTATTTCCCCGTCCTGCGGCGGCTGTTCTGGTGAATGATTCTGGGTATGTTCTCCTTTCCCACACCGCTTTCGCCCGTTATCAGTACGGTGATGTCCGTGGGAGCCACAGCCACTGCGATTTCCAACGCCCTGTTCAACGCCGGATCGTTCCCCACAATGTCGTATTTATTCTTTAGCGATTGAAGTTCGTTTGCATTCATCTTTTGTCCGTAATTTGCGTAAACGGACAAATTTAAGCAAAAATTGTGACAGATAGTCCGTATTTCCCGATAAGGGCGGTTTATTTTGCGATATTGTGCGAATTCTGCATTATTTTTGTAATGATGACGCAACTGGACACTTCAGTATTGTCAGATATGCCGAAAAATGACTATATTTGCACGGTAAAGCGTCTATGGACAATTATAAACCATTTTAATATCATACAAAATGAAAAAGAGTATCAAATTCCTTTCTGTCGTTATGGGACTTGCTGCCGTAGCCTGCAGCTCCCCTGAGAAAATGGCAGAGCAGGCAGAGAACGTGATTGTAAAATGCAATCCAGAGGTTCTCGAAGTTGTTGCCGGAAACATCGACGCAGCTGTGACCGTTACTTATCCTGAGGATTATTTCCATCCGAAGGCTATCCTTACCGTAACTCCGGTGATTGTGTTCGAAGGCGGTGAGCAGGCAATGGAGCCTTATGTTTTCCAGGGCGAGAAAGTTCAGGATAACTATGAGACTGTTCCTTCAGCCGGTGCAACCGTTACGAAGAAGGTGCACTTCACTTATGAGCCGGGTATGGAAAAATGCTATCTTGAGCTCCGTGGTGTTGTCAGCTACAAAGACAAGAAGATTGACCTCCCTGTGAAGAAGGCTGCAGACGGTGCAAATACCACTTATATGCTTGCTTGCAAGAAGGGCAGGGTTGATTACAAGGCTGACAACTATCAGGCTGTCATCGCAATGCCTGAAGAGGGTCAGATTATCTATGCAAAGAACAGCTCAACTGTAAAGAATTCTGAACTCAAGGGCCAGTCAGTGAAGGACTTCCTTGCTGCTGTAGAGGCTGCCAAGGCTAACGAGCGCAAGACCATCAAGAGCACTGACATCGTTGCATATGCATCACCTGAAGGTCCTGAGAAATTCAACAACGAACTCTCAGACAGCCGTTCAAATTCTGCACAGAAGGCATTCAACAAGGTTACCAAGAAGGCTCCTATCGACGCTCCTGTAAACGTGAAGTCTGTAGGTGAGGACTGGGAAGGTTTCCAGGCTCTCGTTGCAAATTCCAACCTTGAGGACAAAGACCTCATTCTCCGCGTCCTCTCCATGTACAGCGATCCGGCTGTTCGCGAGCAGGAAATCAGGAATATGTCTGCAGTTTACACTACTCTTGCAAAGGATGTCCTCCCTGGTCTCCGTCGTGCAAGGTTCATCGCTAACGTTGAGTTTACCAACTACTCAAGCGAGGAACTTCTCAAACTCGTTGACGAGAACATCGACGTTCTTGATGAAGAGGCTCTCCTCCGTGCTGCAACTCTCGTTAAATGCGAGAACAAGGCTGCCATCTACAAGAAGGCTATCGAGAAATACTCCAGCGCACGCGCTCAGTACAACCTTGCAGTCGTTTATGCAAAGGGCGGCAAAGATGCTGAGGCTAAGGCTGAGGCTGCAAAATGCGATGCCAACGATGCTGATGTGAAGAATCTTCTCGGTGTGCTTGCTCTCCGTGCAGGCAAGCTCGACGAAGCTGCAAAATACTTCGCTGCTTCCGCAACTGAGGCTGCAAAGGAGAACGCTGCAGTTGTTGACATCTATCAGGGTAACTACAAGGCTGCTGCCGCTAAGGTTAGCAAAGGCTTCGTTGCTGCTCTTGCCAACACTCTCACAGGCAACTACGCTGCTGCAAAGGCTGCAATCACTTGCGATTGCCCTCATTCAGCTTACCTTAAGGCTGTCATCGCTGCCCGCGAAGGTGACGCTGCCGCAGTGAAGGCTAACCTCGAGGCTGCAAAGAAGGACGAGAAACTTGCTAAGCGTGCTGCCAGCGACATCGAGTTCGCCCAGTACAAATAGTCTTCTCTGAACCGATTAAAAACGGATGACCGTCCATCTCGACGGCCATCCGTTTTTTGTATCTATTTCGCCGACGCAATCCCGGAACTGCGGACAGTTTCACGCAAAAATCTTTAAAAATTGCGGAAACTTTCCCGCAATTTTTGTATATTTGTGCTGGTAAAATTCTGCAATATGCTATGGAAACACTCTACGACCAATACTATCAGCGTCTGGAACTGACCCCGATGGTCTTTTTTAGGGAACAACATCAGACCATCAACTGGAATGTCCGCATCCTGGGCATTCTGGGGCAGAGAGGAGTTGGAAAATCCACTCTTATTCTTCAGCATATCAAGTTGCAGGGTAACAGGGATGAATCTCTCTATGTCGTTGCTGATGATATATACTTCAGTGCTCATACCTTGCTTGACACGGCAAAAATGTTTTTCGCCCGTGGCGGTAAATATCTTTATATAGACGAAATCCACAAATATCAGAACTGGAGCAGGGAAATCAAAAACATATACGACAGTCTCCCTCTTTTGAATATTGTATATTCTGGCAGTTCATTATTGGATTTGAAAGACGGAGGGGCGGACCTCAGCCGTCGTGTCATTGAATATCATCTTCCTGTATGGTCTTTCCGAGAATATCTGAACCTGCGTAATGGCTGGTCTCTCAGGACATCCTCCCTGGAGGAGATTCTGCAAGGTAAGGTGGATTTTCCATATGGCCCAGAGCGACCTCTGAAATACTTTGAGGAGTATATGAAAAAAGGCTGTTACCCGTTCTCGGGTGAACCGGAATTTGAGACACGTCTTAGGCAGGTAATCAATACCACCGTCGAACTGGATATACCCAAATATGCCAGAATGACCATAGCGGCAACACAGAAACTTAAGAAATTTATGTACTACATATCCAGAAGCGTGCCCGTAAAAATCAATTTTTCCGATATGGCGCGTGACCTGGAACTGGACAGGGACGACCTGCCGAAATACCTGGAATATCTCGAAAAGGCAGAACTGGTGTCAACCTTGCGTATGAAAGCGAACGGTGACGCAATCTTGAGAAAAATGGACAAACTTTACCTTCACAACCCCAATCTTTCCTATGTGATTGCCGGAGAGTTGCCCAACACGGGAAACAGCCGCGAAACCATATTCCTCTGCTGGACCAAACAGAAGTATGACCCCGTGGAATCCCCAATCTCAGACTTCGAAATTGACGGCAAAACCTTCGAGGTCGGTGGCCGCAAGAAAGGCAAGAAGCAAATCCTAACCGCCGACCAGGGCTACATAGTAAAAGACGACACAGAATACGCCTACGACAATCAGATCCCCCTCTGGATGTTCGGGTTTCTGTACTGACGAAAAAAGGGCTAATCTAAAATATTCAGGTTAGCCTCGTCTTTTTTCATATATCTGGATTTTCCTATCGTCAATATCCGGAATTTAGTTCTACAATTTTGTCCCATAATAAGTTCCCATAACTATCTGCATATTTTTGTGCAAAGTCTCGGGAAAAACGGGTTATCATTTTGTCGTATTCTGATTTATAATCCCCGTTCATTTGTGTGGCATTAGTCCCCAATGGGTCAATTATTTCCGTATATAGGGAACTCTCTCCTGAAATAAACTCCCAGAACAGTTTACCGCAATATTTGTAGTGTCCGTCATTCTTGACAACATTGACATCCTTTCCATAACAGCATCCCTCCACAGCCTCGCAATGCCCTTTGTGACCGCTTGTGTGGTAAATCCGTTTCGCTTTCAAAAAATTTTCCTGGAGTTTCTTTAAAGATGATGAATTGCTCCAATTCGGTCCGGACTTTACACTCACAAAATAGTGTATACCATCCTTATCCATTTCCAAATCTATTCCTTCGGCGCTGCTTTTATAGCCTCCATATACGAATTTTGCAATATAAATGGCCAAATCTTCCAGCCAGTCGCCAAACATGGTTTCTTCTGCGGATGACATATATGCAGCAGTGATATTCTCCACCACATCTTGCGGCGTATTCAAATCTTTAGCCTTGTAAAGATATGGGTTCTTCCTTTTCAAAAGATTCTCAAGTTTGAGACTCTTCAGTTTGTCTATTCTCGCCATATGGAAGAATTCAATATTCGCAGCAACATATTTCTCTACTGCTTCAAGAAGTGCCTTATTCATTAATCTTAACTTTTCTTATATTGTCATTGTGTATTTTAAGACATATATCATCCGTAGAATTTCTGTATCTGGAATATGGGATTTTATTATTCTTTTCCTCATCCGGAGACAATTCACCTCGCATATGCTTGATAATTTGATCCGCAGCAACTTTTCCTAATCCTACTGGTACTGCATTGCCAATCTGTTTGTAGATTGATTCAATTCGTCCTTCGAATTTCCAAGTGTCTGGGAATTGCTGTATTCTTGCATACTCCTCGACAGATAAAGGGCGGAGTTCAGTTGGATGACAGAGTTGGGTAGCAGGCATTGTTGGGCTGGTAACAAGAGTCGGTGCAGGTTCATCATAACTTAACCTGCGCAGGAATCCTGTTTTTCCCCCTGACAAGAAATAGGCTTTCCCCATAGCTGCCTTGGCTGATTCAGGGCTCAAGTTCGTCCAATTCTGTCCTTGAGACAATTGTTTCATATATTGCTCCACTTTTGGACGAAGTGGAATATATCTCATATCAGTACCCTGGATGTCGTATATGGCATCTTTAAGAGATACCCATTTTTTCGTACCGTACTCACCGTCCTTTGAGTGTGTCGGAGAAGGAATCGGAACTCTTTCGCCCAAATGTCCGATAATTATTACGCGTTCCCTTTTTTCCGGAACACCATAGTTGGCAGCATTCAGCAATGCATAACTTATGCTGTAACCTAATTTTTCGAATTCATTTTTCAGAAGCGAAATTACACTTCCGTCATTTTCTTTTATTGAATCATATTCTTCAAATTCTTCCGGAACGGAATTCAACTTGGCTGAAAGCAGCCCCCTCACGTTTTCAAGAATGAAATATTGAGGCCTTATCTCAGAAACAACACGAAGATACTGTATTATACAACTACCGCGCAAATCAGATAAGCCTCTCTGTTTACCTGCTGTAGAGAAAGCCTGACAGGGAGGTCCACCGACAACTAAATCAACATCGTCCTTTTGTAGCCCTGCTGTTGTAAGAATTTCTTCCGAAGAAACGGAATTTATATCTTTCTCTATAACTGGAATGTTTGTATTTTGTCTGATAGTTTCGGCTGCCCATTTGTCCATTTCAACGCATACTGCAATCCTGAAGCCAGCAGACTCTACACCCAAGTCAAGCCCCATTGCCCCAGAAAAAAGAGATATAGCGTTCAAGCCGTGTTTCATAGAATTTATTATCGAATATATGCCTTCACCAGCGATTTTAGAGTGCGTAAGGCGGGCAAATTTACTAAAAAATATTGAGGAATCTTGAAATATCGTTTCTTTTTCACGCAATGTGTTTGTGAGAGTATGCCTAAATTTGCATTCCGATGATTTTTGAGTTTTGGAATATATTTATTACGTTTGCGATAAATCAGCAGAAAAGTTAATGACAAGATATTATGAGAAAGAAGATTGATATTGAGAAACTTCAGAAATTGTCTTCGGTTGAAGAAATGCTTGAGGGCGAGTATGGGAGCAATGGAACAACTTCCAGAGAGACTTTCAATGCAAAAGCCAAGGCCTGGTATTATGCGGAAGTGCTGCGTGAAGCAAGGAAAGCTGCGGGAATGACCCAGCAGCAACTTGCCGACATAATAGGAAAGAAAAGAGAGTACATAGCGCTCTTGGAAAAAGGGGAGACGGATATGCAACTCTCTACTTTCCTGATGATAACTGATGCGGTAGGCCTGAATTTCGGACTTATTCGCTAATCAGTTCGTCGAGTATGCGATCGAGATGGGCGTAGCTGGAGAGGACGGCGAGGATGTAGCGGATGTCCACGCAGACGCATTTGTTGTAGGACGGGGTGTAGGAAGCATCGCTGGCGAGGGATTCCTTGTTGCCGTCGAATGCCAGGCCTATAAGCTCGCCTTTGGAGTTCAGCACCGGGGAGCCTGAATTACCTCCTGTTATATCGCAGTCGTTCAGGAAATTTACGGGGTAGTCCGCTTCGAGCTTGCTCAGGAAAGCCTTGAAATCATCCTTGAGGCGGAAATCATAGTCTTCCGGATTCTCCTTTTCCAGGATTCCCCGGGCGTGGCTTTGCCATCCGTTCTTGACGGCATCGCGAGGGTTCAGGCCTCCCACACGGCCGTAGGTCAGCCTCATTGTGGAATTGGCATCAGGATAGAGCGCGAGGCCCTTGTCCCGGTACATTCCGTAGAGAGCCTTCGTGAATTCGTGCTCCAGCTCCAGTGCGGAATGTCCCTTTTCAGCGGCATTGATTGCTTCATTGAAATCCGTAATCTTCACTTCCTGAAGGAAACGGACCAGTGTATCATTCAACAGTTCCTTCTTCCCTTGCCTGCCACGTCCTTCACCGGTGCAGTTTCCATTTTCCCGGCACAGGTCTGTGCACCATCCCTTGCTCAAGCGGCTGCCTTCCCATACTTCCTCAGCAATTGCCGCATAATCCTTCCTATCTCCCACAATTTCCCTCTGATATTCAGACCAATACTCTCTCGGCACATTCTCCAGGAACATCTGTGCGGAACAGCAGAAAAGCTCTTTCTCCAATCCTAAGTCCAATTCTTCAAACATCTCCTTCCAGTGCCCTTTTCCCGCTTCCCGACCAGGTTTCTTCGAGCGTGCCGCATTGCTCAAACGCGAAACAATCAGCGACATACGGCAGCCTCTCACCAAGGTCTCCCGGAACCATATTCGGTATTTCTGCAATTCGGAAACGGCTTCGTAACATTCTTCAAGGTCCTTCAGCAGACTGCCCCAGCGAGCCTGCCTGGCCGGGTCTGCATCTATCCATTCCTGCAATTCGGCCTCCCTTTGCCTGCGCTCCTGCAGCACTCCGAACCTGTTCCAGCACTGCACCTGTCCCACATTCAGTTCCTGAACATTGCTCAGCGAAAAATACCAGTCCTGATATTTCAGCCTTGTCTTGGGATTGCTGTCCATCCATCTGCGGGCAATACGCATCTGTTCCCCACGCACGAGATTGCTCACAGGCAGGCCCATATCCTTGTTGAAACCCAGCTTGTACGAACTCGAAAAGCGGTCAGTGCGTCCCGGATAGCCTATCACCATATTGAAATCGCCTTCCTTGTAGCCTCTGGTGGAAATTGTCAACTTCGCCGGAGAGTTCAGCGGCACATTATCCTCTGAATAACCGGCAGGCTCCCCGGTGGGAGAGCAATAGATGCGGTAGAGGGCGAAATCGCATTTGTGCTGGGGCCATTCCCAGTTGTCCGTGTCCCCTCCATAAGCTGCAATGCCCACAGGAGGTGCCGCCACCAGTCTCAGGTCCTCATACACCTTGTACAGGGCAAGGTAATACTTCTCCCCGGCCCACATCGAACTCAAGGAAGCCTCCAATCCCGGATTCTCCTGATTGTATTTTTTCTCGATAATATAACTCAACTTCCTTATGCCCAAGTCTTTGCCCTCTGCTGCAAATTCTGCTTTCAAGCCCTGCGCCTCTTCGGTCACATCGATTACCTTCTGCAGGAAGAAGGCCTTCTTGCCGGGAATATGTCTTTCTTCGGAGGCCTCGAATGCCCAGAATCCGTCTTCCAGATAATTGCACTCGCTGCTGCTCAGGCTGTGGACATCCGCAAATGCACAGTGGTGGTTGGTAATCAGCAGACCTTGATCGGAAATGAGGCTGCCCGTGCATCCGAAATCCAGAGACACCACGGCATCGCAAAGGCTGCTTCCCGGGGCATCTGCATTATAAATTTCACCTGCGCGGAGTTTCAACCCCCTTGCCCTCATATTCTTTTCCAAAGCCTTGTTGATGGCACTTACCATCCACATGCCCTCGTCAGCACCGGCCGTAAAGGCGCAAGTCAGAACGAGGGCTGCAATTGTCAGAAATCTTTTCATTTCAAATCAGTTTCACCGGGGACATACTTGTGAACGCTTCCGCTGGTCTTCTTGAAGTCCATCTTGGCATCGACCTCCCTCACGTCGTCCTTGGCGTAGGTGATGGTCCATTTGTCCATATTCAGCAATTCCTTGACTTTTGTGGAGTTCATAGGCATTGCAAAACGGATTTGGATGGAAGGCACGCAATCGCTGTTGAGGCGGGTGTAAATGCCTATTATGCCTTCGTGGGAGGACAGATGGTTGCTTACGAAAGGCATAGTGCGCTTGATTATAGGCTTTTCGTAGTTGTAGTCCGGAATTTCGTAAATCCACTGGTCTTTGCCCTCGTACTGTTCCACTCTCTGACGGAACTCAGCCGTAAATGCGGAAGTGACGGCAAACATCTTGTGCAGATAGTCCTTCACGCCCATCATCTGATATCCCGGCTCCATCTTGACGAACTTGAAGTCCACAGGCGTGTCCTTGGTGCCTCCTCCGTGAACGGGCATACTCAGCATCTTCATCTCCACAATTTCCCTGAACCATTCCTCGTCAGGATTCTCCTCCGGACTCATATATACCCTTATGATCATAGGGCAGGCGAACTCCGACTCAAGTCCGAAAATGCTTCTGCCGGTATTGCGGATCTGCAGTCCGAGGTAGTTGAGGTCCACCCTGTCGTACATATTCTCGGTGCGGATGGTTACGATTTTGATGGAATCCAGTTTGTTGTGGTCCGGGGTCCAGATGCGGAACATCGAAGGGGTGAATATGGCTTCCTGCAGACTCTCGGCATTGAGTTTCGTGGTGTCGATAAGCACTTCCGCCTTGTGGTGGTGCACATAGGTCTTGACTCCGTGCACTCCGGGGATGCTCTGCAATTTGGCTTTGAAAGCCATTGAACTGCCGTAGCATTTGACAGAGCGCAGACCTTCGAGTTTCACTGATGCGAGCCGGCTTTCAGGCACACCTTTCACCACTCCTGTGGAATCCGCCTGCTCAATGCCCCATTTGAAATTGATGGTCGGGAGTTCGAAGAGAGTTCCGGCCCAGATGCCAAGGGCAACAGCAGCCAAACTCACTATGGCAGGCACATATTTCCATCCTTTGCCTTTGACGCGGCCGCCGATTCCCGGTTGTATGGCTCCGGTGTTGCAGGCAGACACGCATTCCCCGCAAAGGGTGCAGTCCACGTGGGTGAACCGTCCGTCTCCAGCCTTGCACAGGTCGATGCCGTATGGACAGTGTCTGGTGCAATGCTGGCAATGGTTGCAGACACTGTTGTCCTTGACCATTGTGACGAGTTGCAGCACAGGCTTCGGGGCTATGATTTCAAGCAGATAACCTGCACCGCAGAAAACAGCAAATACAATGGTCCAGTTGATTTGCCATCCGTAGATTCTTGCCAGCAAGGCTCCACCGAAGAGCGCGATCACCCATATCCAGTACTTGAATGAGTTGGATGCGGCTCCGAGAGGGCAGACATAGCGGCACCAGAAACGGTTGATGAAAAAGCCTCCTGCAACCACCAGGACAAGTGAAGTTATTGACATCCATAAGGTTATTTCACCTTTGAAGCCGGTAGCCACTGCGTAGTACGGGTCCAGGTTCTTGCAGAACAGTTCGCTGGCTGTAACCGTGGAGTAGAGTATCACAAACAGCAGCGCGTATTTGAAAATCCTGAGAAACTTGTCAAGCGGGCTGCCGTTACGTATGTTGATGCCCTTTTTCCATCCCAAGGCCTTGCGGAGTCCCATCAGGAAGTCCTCGACAGTGCCTACGGGACAAAGGTAGCCGCAGAACAGCTTGCCCAGGAGCATCACCGCCACCGCCAGGACTATGCCCATCATCACCTGCACCGAGGACATGGAGCAGGGCAGGGTTGAATTTGCAGCATAAGTGGCGAGGGCTTCCAGACCTCCCATCGGGCACCAGGCCTCCGGGTCAGGCTTTTCGCTTCCGAGTCTTACCACTCCGGTCAGAACGAGTATGAGCGAGATGAGAACACCCCATTGAACCAGGGTTTTCTGCCAATTCTTAAACTGAAATTTGTGCTTTGCCATCTTTTATTTCTCCTGTATTATGTCTCCGTGGTCTCTTGCCACAGTCTTTTTCCAAAGTTCTGAATATCCAGGCTGACTTATGCGGCCCGGGATTACATCGGAATGCCCGTTTGTCACCCAACTGCCGTCCGGATTCTGAGCCTTCACATTGCCGTCTATGAATTTGACGAGCAGCAATTCCTCAAGTTCAGTCCATTTTGCGAAAATTTCGTCGGCTGTTCTTACAGAGAAATCCGTCAGGAAGGCTTTAGTCTCGGTGAACTTGTCGTAAACCTTAGGCTTGCGGCCTTTCTTGAGGTATTTGTTCGGTTTTGCAGCATCAGCCTCATATATTTCCATAGCCTTCGCATCGTTTGCAGCAAGTCTCTCCAGACAGTTGTTTTCCCAGGTGTCAATAGCCTCTCGTACTGTCGGGGCCATTATGTCATAAGCTTTGTAGCAGGCGTTGGCGACACGGTTACACATCCAGAAGGCGGAGGTAGGGGAGTATTTGAGCATATTTCCATTACCTTCGCGGAACGACTCCGGGATTGCCTCAGTATTTGTATAAATAGGTGTAAGATAAGATGTTGCGGCATCGTCGCAGCCGAACCATATTACTCCTCCCACAATGTCAGGCAGCCAGCCCCGGCTCTGTCCCACAAGCCAGAATCCAGTCTGCTGGGTGGCCATAGCCCTTTCGTTCACATATCTCTTCCCGTCCACTTCAAAGCTCATAGGCCTCCAGCGGTAAGGAAGACGGTTTCCTCCGGCCCCAATGTCGGCTGTCATATCCATAGGTGTGCCCTCGAAATGGTCCCTCATCGCATCGGCCACATCCTTGACTCCGATCTTTTCGGCCGGTTTTACGAAAAGCGGGAATCTCTTGCTCTTGTCATAGCCCATTGCATAGTCAATGTAGTCGTAGGCATCCCTTGTCACCTCCTTTCCATTTTCATCCGTGAAAGTGAACTTGCCCTTGCAGAGTATGTTGAATGCAGACCAGGCGCGGGCCTCGCAGGCTCTCATCCCTCCGAAATCCAGTGGAGCATAGGTGTCACAGAAACTGAATTCGCTGTCTTTGCCCTCAAACCATCCCTTGCTGCGGGCAAATGAAATGACGTCAGGGGCGTAGAGGCAGTTTTCCGGGTCGTCAAGAGGGAAAGTGCTGATGCGGGCCTGGTTGGCGTGGGCGCAGATATATCCGTCAGGCACTCTGCGGGCCACCCAGACTATGCCTTTGTCGGCGTTCCGGCCATCCACCATACGGGTCCCCTTTCCTATGAGTTCCATAATCCACACCTCGTCCCTGTCGGCAATCGAAAAGCTCTCGCCTTCGGAATAGTATCCGTATTCATTTGCAAGAGAGACAATTACTTCGATTGCCTCACGGGCGCTTGCTGCCCTTTCCAAGGCTATGTAGATAAGGGAGCCATAGTCCATTACTCCTGTGGAATCCCAGAGTTCGGGACGGCCCCCATAGGTGGTCTCAGTGACAATCAGCTGCTTCTCATTCATATTGCCCACTCTCTTGTAGGTGAAAGGAGCTTCCGGGATGCGTCCGAGAAATTTTCCGGTATCCCATTCTACAACATCTCTGAATGTGCCTCTGTCGTGGTAGCCCCCTGCTCGGAAGTAAAGTTCCCCGAAGAGCTGGTGGGAGTCGGCTGCGTAGGAAACGAGGCAGGACCCGTCTTTGCTGGCCCCCTTGGTTACGAGAATGTTGGAGCAGGCATCTGCTGCAGGCGGAAAGGACGCAATCAGGGCTGCGGCCGCTCCGGCGATGATAGATTTTCTGGTATTCATTATTCCATAACTTTTGTCGAAACACAAAAATATGCAAATTTTTCCAATTCGCTTTGTTGATATTCGGAAAAGAGCCGGTATTCTATGGTTTGCCGCCGAAAATCCTTATATTTGCAGGTTGAAACAAAATGCTTGATTGAAAAGAACAAAATAGATATGAGAGAAAAAATAGAAGCCCTGATGGCAGAAATTGCCGGGCTGAAAAATTTGAAGGAACAGGAAATTGAGGCTCTGAGAGTGCGCCTTTTGGGCAAAAAGGGTGAAATCACCGCCTTGTTTGACGAGTTCAGGACGGTAGCACCTGAAATGAAACGCGAATTCGGGCAGAAACTCAATGTGCTCAAACAGGCCGCAACTTCCAAAATCGAGGAACTGAAGTCATCCGCAGAATCCGAGGCCGCTCAGAACAAGCCTGCCGTGGATTGCAGTCTCCCCGGGGATATAGTGGATTTGGGCTCACGCCACCCGGTGTCCATCGTAAGGGAGGAAATCATCAAGATTTTCCGCAAATTCGGCTACGATGTCGCAGAAGGTCCTGAAATCGAGGACGATTATCACGTTTTCGAAGCCCTCAATTTCCCGCCTGAACATCCTGCCCGGGATATGCAGGACACATTCTTCGTGACTTCGGGGAAGAATCCGGTGCTTCTGCGTACCCACACCTCTTCAGTTCAGGTGCGTGCAATGGAGAAACTTCCTCTGCCGATTCGCATCGTCTGCCCAGGCCGCGTGTTCAGAAACGAAGCCATCTCTGCCCGCGCACACTGCATTTTCCATCAGGTGGAAGGTCTCTATATTGACGAAGGGGTGACTTTCGCGGATATGAAGCAGGCCATTCTCCTGTTCGCAAGGGAGATGTTCGGTCCGGAAACAAAAATCCGTATGCGTCCGTCCTATTTCCCGTTCACAGAGCCTTCTGCTGAGGTGGACGTGAGCTGCAATATCTGCCACGGAAAGGGTTGCAATGTGTGCAAGGGTACAGGCTGGCTTGAAATTCTGGGTTGCGGAATGGTGGACCCGAATGTGCTTGAGGCATCCGGCATAGACAGCAAGAAGTACAGCGGATTCGCTTTCGGAATGGGTGTGGAGCGCATAGCAATGCTCAAATGGCAGGTGAAGGACCTGAGGCACTATTTCGAGAACGACCTCCGATTCCTGAAAGAATTCGAGACATCGATATAGGCCTGTGCCGGCTGAAATATAGGCTGCTGCCGACTGACAACATCTCATCAAAATCGTTCAACCGGTGATACTCGGAGCATTTGAATTCTTGAACTTTTCGTTCGCGGACTTTCTGGACATACTCCTGACAGCCCTGCTGATTTACTATGCTTTCAAATACATCCGGGGCACCTCGGCGATGAACATACTCATAGGCCTGATTTTCCTCTTCGTGCTGAAGGTTCTGGTGTCGGCTATGGGGATGAAAATGATGACGGAAATGCTCTCCATCGTTCTGGATGTGGGAATGTTGGCTATAATCGTCATCTTCCAACCTGAGATCCGGCGTTTTCTCATTCATTTCGGGCAACGCTACCTGAAGGCCGAACAGGGACGGAGGATATGGGAAAGGTTTGCAAAGAGGAGCCACGACCCTTCGTCACTCTCACCCGAACAATCAGCCGTGGTTAAGGAAATTGCCGAAGCCTGCAATTCTATGTCCGCGACCAAAACAGGTGCTCTGATAGTGCTTGCCGGGCGTTCGTCTCTGGAAAGCGTCATAGATACAGGAGACCGGATTGATGCTGTGGTGAACCGCAGGCTGCTGATGAATCTCTTCTTCAAGAATTCTCCTTTGCACGACGGGGCAGTAATCATTGACAGGGAACGTATAGTTGCGGCCAGATGTACTCTTCCGGTGAGTGAGGCTGCTTTGCCCCCGCAGTTCGGAATGAGGCACAAGGCTGCTGCCGGGATTACTGAAGAAACGGATGCGAAAGTCGTTGTGGTGTCGGAAGAGACGGGTGGTATCACCTTCTTCAATGACGGGTCCTGGACCCATATCAACAACCTGAATGAATTGAAACTGTTGCTCGGTCAGGCTCTCGGTTAGTTTGTCCGGCGTTAGAGTCCGGTGCAATGTGCCGGCAAGGAGGATAGAATGGATGCAATTCTGGAACATAAGCTGGGATTTGACAAGATAAGGGATATTATTGCCGCAAGGTGCTTGACTGAATACGCCGCTGACCGAGTGCGTGGCGAAGAATTCTCGTCATCAGAGTCGCAGGTGAGGAAACGTCTGGAACTCACTGACGAGATGAGACTCATCCTTATGTTTGAGGAAAATTTTCCCACCAACGGCTATATAGACTGTCTGGATTTCCTTAAACCATTGGAGAAACCTTCCGTCGCCATAGACCTGCTCTCCCTCCGCAAACTCAAGACGGTGCTTGAGACTTTGCGCAAGGTCATATATTTCTTCGACAGCGTAAAGGACGGAGTCTATCCGAACTTGAAGAAGATGTCCTCCGGAGTGGTTTCCTTTGCGGAAATCAGCAGGAGGATTGATGGCATACTGGACCGCTATTCGGAAGTCAAGGATACCGCCTCGGATGAACTCTACAACATACGCAAATCCCTCAGGGATAAGGAGGGCACCATTTCCAAGCGGATCAACATCATCCTGCGCCGGGCAAAGGAAGAGGGAATAGCGGAAGACGGGGCTTCTGTGACTGTACGTGACGGAAAGATGCTCATTCCGGTGAGTGCCGCCAATAAGAAGAAAATACCCGGGTTCATATATGACGAATCCGCATCCGGCAAGACTGCATTCATTGAACCGGCCGAAGTCGTGGAACTGGACAATGAAATACGTGAACTCAAATTTGCGGAACAGAGGGAAATAGTGCGTATTCTGGCTGAATTTTCCGATTTTCTGCGTCCCTATCTGCCTGATTTGCTTGATGCTGCGGTGTTTCTTGGAGAACTTGATTTTCTTATGGCAAAGGCTCAGACGGCTCTGGATTTCGTATGCGGAATGCCCATCATATCCAACAACGGGGAACTGAGTCTGCGCAAGGCCCGCCATCCTCTTCTGGAGAGGAGCCTGAAAAAAGAGGGCAGAGCCATAGTTCCGATGACGGCTACTCTCACTCCGCAGCAGCATATTCTGCTTGTTTCGGGGCCTAACGCAGGAGGTAAGTCGGTGTGTCTCAAAACTTTTGGCCTGTTGCAGTATATGTTTCAGTGGGGTATGCTCATCCCGACTTCCGAGACTTCGGAACTGATGGTTTTCGACCGCATTATGGCTGACATAGGCGACGGGCAATCGCTGGAGAATGACCTCAGTACCTACAGTTCCTTCCTTTCCAATATGAAGGAAATGCTGGAAAAGGCTGATTCAAAGACACTTGTGCTTATTGACGAGTTCGGAAGCGGGACAGAACCTGCGGCGGGAGGAGCTATTGCTGAAGCCATACTTGCGGAATTCGACAGGAGGGGAGTCTATGGCGTGATTACCACCCACTATACCAATCTCAAATTCTATGCTTCCGGCAACAACGGGGTGTTCAACGGAGCAATGCTCTTCGATGCCAAGAATATAACCCCGCTCTTCAAACTTGAGACCGGGCTCCCGGGAAATTCTTTCGCCTTTGAACTGGCCCGCAAGATGGGTATGCCCGAGACCATAGTCAAGGATGCTGAAACCAGGGCAGGGGAAGAGTATGTGGACATTGAGCGCAATCTCCGTAAGATTGCCCGTAACCGCAAGGCTCTGGATGAAAAGCTGGAACGCATCAAGTCCACTGACAAGACTCTTGAGAGCATCACCGAGCGCTATCAGAAGGAATTGGAAGGCATCCGCAAGTTGAAGAAGGAAATTCTGGACCAGGCCCATAAGGAGGCTGAAGAAATTGTCCGCAACGCGAACCGTCAGGTGGAGAATACCATCAGGTCCATCAAGGAGTCTCAGGCGGAGAAACAGGCCACCACTCAGGCCCGTCAGGGTTTGCAGTCCTTTGTGGAGATGCTTGCTGCCCGCAAGGAACAGGAGCAGAAGGAGAAGGATGACTATATAGAGAGGAAAATCAAGCAGTTGGACCAAAGGCGGGAGCGCAGGGCAGCGAGAAGTCTGCAACGGGCGGATGAGAACCGGCGCAAGGAACTGATGGCTCAGGCTGAGGAAAAGGCACGGGAGGAGGCTTTCCGCAATGCTCCTTTGCAGCCGGGAGAGAAGGTGAGGGTGAAAGACGGCGGATTTGTGGGGGAGGTAGTCCGGGTTTCAGCAAAGGCTGTCTATATAACAATAGGTAACATTTCTTCCAAAATGCCACCGGACAAGTTGGAAAGGATTACCTCCGGAGAGTTCAAGGAAGCAAGCAAGGCCCTTTCCCGGAACGTGTCCAAGGTGAAGATAGATTCGTCGCTGACCGAACGCAAGTTGAATTTCAGCACAGAACTGGATATCAGGGGCGAGAGAGTTTCCGATGCGCTGGACAAGGTGGTCAGATATGTGGACGATGCACTTATGCTGTCGGTTCCATCGGTGAGAATTATCACTGGGAAAGGCACGGGAGCATTGAGGGAGGAGGTGCAGAAATTGCTGCGTACCACTCCGGGAGTGGCTTCTGTGAAGGATGAACACGTGCAGTTTGGAGGAGCAGGGGTGACTGTTGTAACATTCGAATGATATGAACGCAAGGCAGATTACAGGAAAAGCTGGGGAAGATGCCGCCTGTCGCCTGCTGGAGGAAAGGGGGATGATGATAATTGCCCGCAACTACCGCAGTGGACATTATGAACTGGATATAGTCGCATTGGATACGGAGGGGGTGCATATCGTTGAGGTAAGGACCCGTCTGGACAATACGGTAGCCCCGTCTTCGACAGTGGACCGTCAGAAACAGGCAAAGGTCGTTGCGGCAGCCAAAAGATTCTTGTCGGAGAATGAAAAATTTGCAGCATACGAAATCTTTTTCGATATTGTCGGCGTGACTATTGTAGGAGATGATACGGTTCTGGAATATATTCCAAAGGCCTTTATACCTCTATATGTATAGTTTACGGTACATGTACAAATTAATGACGCTATGAATAAGTCCAATGCTTATTGTGTGATAATGGCCGGCGGTGCAGGCTTGAGACTGTGGCCGGTCAGCAGAACATCCTGTCCGAAGCAGTTTCTGGATATTTTCGGTCTGGATCACAAGACACTTCTCAGGCACAGTTATGAAAGATTTGCGGAATTTATCGCCCCCGAGAATATTGTGGTGGTGACTTCCTCCCGGTTTGCCGACCTGGTGAGAAAGCAGATTCCGGAACTGCTGCCAGAAAATTTGCTGTTGGAACCTTACACCAGGAACACGGCTCCCTGCATTACCTGGGCGACCTATACCATTCTGAGCCGCAATCCTGAGGCGAATATAATTTTTTCCCCTTCTGATAACTACATCAAGGATCAGGAGGCTTTCAAGGATATGATAGTCAGGTCCCTGGACTTTGTGGAAGGGGCTGATGTGCTTGTGACTCTGGGAGTTGTCCCTAACCGTCCGGATTCCAATTTCGGATATATTCAGGTGGTCGGAGGCCAGAACAGCTACTCCGTCGGCACTCCGGTCAAGGTGAAGACTTTCACGGAAAAGCCGGACCGTGTGCTTGCGAAGATTTTCGTGGACAGCGGGGAGTTTTTGTGGAATTCCGGAATGTTTGCAGCCCATGCAAATGCTTTGAAGGCGGAATTGGAGACTTATAATCCTGAGGTGACGGCGTTGTTCAAGGGTTGGCAGAAGGCCATAGGTACTCCTGCGGAGAAAGCCTTTGTGGAGAGGGCATATACAGACTGTCCGAGCACTTCTTTCGACTACAGTCTGTTGGAACGTACCGAAATAGCCTGGATTATGCCTTGTGATTTCAATTGGATTGACATAGGCAATTGGGCATCTGTTTATGACTACGCTCGTGTAAAGGATGAGAACGGCAATGTCAATATAGGCAGCACTGTTTTGTCCAAGGACTGTTCTGGCAACCTCTATGTTGGGGCTCCATCCAAGTTGCTGGCGGTGAAAGGTTTGGATAATTTTATAGTGGTGGACACCGACGATGCCCTGCTGATTTGCCCGAAAGATGACAGGAGCGTAAAGGAACTGCTGTCTTCCCTGGCAATGCCTGAATACGAAAAATGGAGGTAGAAATTCTGCCTCCATTAATCTGATCTTGCGATTCTATGTTCGTTCCCGGTTCTCCCGGGAATCTTTTGCTAGTCTTTTACGCAACGGACACCGGCTCCTCCGGCGAGATTGAAATAGCTGAGGGACAACTTTCCGTAGGTAATTGTTTTGGAGAATGTGGACATCAGTCCAAACATTTGATAGGAAGACTTGGATTGGTAACCGGTCGAACTCAAATAATAATTCAAGGCGTTGTTGCCAATATAGGATTCAACACTGCAATTTTCTTCTTTTGTGATGACAGTCTGATATTTTGAGCCATTTATGCAGCCGCAGAAGGTGTAATTGAATCCTTCCGCATCAGCTTTCACGATGGAACCGTTGTTTTTTTCCGTATCGTAAAATATTGCTTCTGTATTGGTTGGAGCGGTTTCATCTCCATTTCTCTTGTTTGAAACGCCACAAAGGCCAAAATAATCCTCCCAAGTAGGAATATGCCACCCCTCAGGGCAAATTCCTTGAACGCCTTCAAGCGTATTGTAATTATCCGCTGTGATTTCATCTACTCCGAGAGCAAATGCCGGGTTATACAGATATCCGAGTTTGCTGATTGACTCTTCATCCTTCAAAACGGTAATTTCGCTTCCGTTGCTGCTGTAAGGATACCAAATAGGGGAAGTCTTGGTAGGGTCATCCGAAACTGTTATCCCTTCCGGAACATACCTGAGGTTTTCGGCCATCCACCATTTGCCGTCTTTGAGCTTCACAATTTTGTAGGTGACTCCGCCATACTCAAGTACCGGTTCGTTGTTTTCTTGTTCCTTGGAGCAGGAAGCTAAGGCAAGTGCCGAAAAGGCTGCCAAAACAAGTAGATTCTTTTTCATAATAATTGGTTTTATGCTGACCAAATCAGCGGTTAATAATACACTATGCAGCAAAAGTAAAAAAGATTTTGAAAATAAATGCAAAAAAGTTTGCAGAAAAGAAAATTATCCCTACCTTTGCAATCCCATTTCAAGGGACACATACTGCGGAAATAGCTCAGTTGGTAGAGCACAACCTTGCCAAGGTTGGGGTCGCGAGTTCGAGTCTCGTTTTCCGCTCGAAATTGGATGCTGAAAGGCATCCAATTTTTTTGC
>CAMCFO010000001.1 GCA_945874155.1 uncultured Bacteroidales bacterium | reverse complement strand
CGGAAAAAGTTTTGCAGAGAACGGAAAAATGCGTATATTTGCGGCCCCAAAGAAAAAGTCGGACGACTTTTGGTGCAATGGGGTTCTGCCCGGAAGGGTTTGAACTGAGTAACACATTTTATATCAAACAACAATGAAACACATCGAATTGAAAGGCCAGCTCCGTGAAGCATCCGGCAAGCAGGCAATCAAAGCCATCCGCAGGGAAGGACTCGTACCTTGCAACCTTTATGGACTTGGAATGGAGAACATCCTCTTCACAGTGAGCGCAAAGGCACTCAAGCCTATCACCAACACTCCAAACTCCTACATCATCGACCTTGAGCTCAGCAACGGACAGAAAATCAACGCCGTTCTTCACGAGCTTCAGTGGCATCCTGTAACTGACGAGTGCCTCCACGTGGACTTCCTCGCAGTTTGCGACACCAAGCCGGTGGTAATTGACGTTCCGGTTGTCGTAACTGGTCACGCAGAAGGTGTAAAGGCCGGTGGTAAGCTTCTGGTTTCCAGCAGAAAACTCAAGATCAGCGCTATGCTCAACGAGCTTCCTGACACTCTCGAGGTTGATTGCTCAGCACTCCAGATCGGCAAGCAGATTGTTGCAGGAGACCTCCACTATGAGGGCGTGAACATCGTTTCACCTAAGGCCACAATCATCTGCTCAGTACGTCCTACCCGTGCATCTGCACAGGCTGCCCAAAACGCATAATAACCAGTACGCTTAATAAGGAGACTGAAAGATGAACTTCCTTGTAGTCGGGTTGGGGAACATAGGTTCCGAGTATGCAAACACCCGGCACAATATGGGATTTATGGTGTTGGATGCCTGGGCTCAGGCATCCAATGCTGTTTTCAGCACCCAGCGCTACGGAGACATAGCCGAAGTCTCATTCAAAGGACACAGAATCACCCTTCTCAAGCCTTCCACTTATATGAATCTCAGCGGAAAGGCAGTGAGGTACTGGATGCAGGAAAAAAAGATAGCTTTAGAGAATCTTCTGATTGTTTCGGACGACCTGAACTTGCCTTTCGGAAGCATAAGGATGCGCAAAAACGGCAGTGACGGGGGCCATAACGGGCTCAAGAACATCAATGAACTGCTCGGCACACAAGAATATGCACGAATCCGCCTGGGCATAGGCAACGACTTCAGCCGCGGACATCAGATTGATTTCGTACTCGGAAAGCTCAGTCCTGAAGAATTGGAGCTGATGCCCAAGATAAGCGAAAAGGTGATTGAAGGAGTGAAAGCATTCACGACAATAGGCGTGGAAAGGGCAATGTCCGCCACCAACTGTCGGGTCACTCCCCCTGCAAAGAATCCGTCCGGCGCCTCTGAGGAATAGCCCGGTAACGGCAAGGCAAACGCCTGATTACAGCCAAGAGTACACGCCTGACAATATAAGTGCGGGGCCATAGTGCCGAGCGCAATTTCCAAGATAAGGAATCGCAACTCCATTCTTTACCGGATGGAGTTATTCTTTTGACCATCACGGCATAGACATTCTCCGGAGCTGCCCACTCCACACCGCTGCAATTGCCGTCTCCACGAAATTTGTACAATTTCTTCCCTCCCTTGTCTATTGTGCCCACGACACGGTGCAATATATACCTGCCCCTGAACTTGAACAAGGCAACCTGCCCCTTCTTCAACTCCTCAGTAGAAGAATCAAACCTGCGCAACTGCACCCTGTCTTTTTCATTGGCCAGAAAAGGAACCATACTGTAGCCCTTGACATAAATCAGCCCGTATCCGGACACCAGCAATTCCTCCAGCAGATTTTCAAAAAAAATGTCGTTAGAGACCTGCACGCTCTTTATTGAATTTTGCAAAATAATATATACCCTAATTTGATTTGCGAAATTGCGAAAATTTCCGTAAATATGCAAGATTTTTAAGACATAATAAAAATGGGAAAGAAGTTCATCTTAATTGCATTTCTGCTCATTCAGGCCTTGAGTCTGAGTGTCAATTACGATTCAATGGCCAGACCTGCCAGAACAGGAAAAATTGCCTTTATGCAACCTGACGGCAGTTCATTTGTCGGCAGCATCACAGGAGACGAATTCTTCCGCCTGAAAATGACTGAAAGCGGAGAAAGCATAATCCAGGATGAAGACGGATGGTGGTGCTATGCAGCTTACGATGCATTGGGCAATAAATACAGTTCCGGAGTCAAGGTGGGAGCCAGCGACATTGCCGCCAAAGCTGCCAGCAGGGAAATCCCTTATGCCCAGCTCATACAGAAGGCAGCAGCGCGCAGGGCGGAATTCGACAATGAACTTGCACTTAAAAGGGAAAAGATGAGAAATTCCTTGAATCTCACAAAAGCCGGTGCAGGACCTGTCGAGAAACACGGAATAATCATCCTCGCGCAATATTCTGATGTGAAATTCACATATTCTAAACAAAATTTCGTGGATATGATAAGCCAGACAGGCTATTCCTTCAATGGAGCCACAGGCTCGGCAAAGGACTATTTCGAAGCCCAGTTCGGCAATATGTACAATTTCAATTTTGATGTCAGCGACATAGTCACTCTCACCAACAACAGGAAATATTACGGACAGAACGTGGGCAGCGATGACAGCGACGCCCGCCCTCAGCAAATGGTCTCCGAGGCCTGCACACTTGCAGCAGACAGCGGTGTGGATTTTTCCAAATACGACGATGACGGAGACGGCTATGTTGATACGGTATTCGTAATTTTCGCCGGCGATGATGAAGCCGACTCCGGAAATGAGGACTGCATCTGGGCACACGCCTGGGCACTCAGCAAGGCCATCACCCTGAGCGGAAAGAAAATCTTCAGTTACGCTTGCGCATCCGAACTCGGACGGGAAATTGTCTTTGACAAGTGGGGCAATGCTACTGCGGGAGAGGCCTATCTCGCAGGCATAGGCACATTCTGCCACGAATACAGCCACACCTTCGGACTTGCAGACCTTTATGACACTGACTACAACTCTAACGGAGGCGTCTGTGAGGCTCTCTGGACCACGACCGGACTTATGGACGGAGGAAATATGAACAACAAAGGCAACACACCTCCCAACTGGAACGCTATTGACAGGATGCAACTCGGAGTGGGCAACTGCATCGAACTGACACCAGGCCAATACAACATAAAGCCTATCAGCGAAAACGGAGACTACTACAAGCTGGAAACCGGAACACCGGGCGAATACTACCTCATTGAATGCCGCGACGCATCAAATGTCTGGGACAGTCATACAGGGGGATCAGGAATGCTTGTCTATCACATAGACCGCACAAGTTCTGCCATAAACAACTATTGGGCACAGAATGCCCCGAACGTGAAGCCAAGCCACCAGTGTGCAGATCTGATTGAGCCGGAAAAGGGAATGAGAAACCAGTTCCTGTACCAGGGAGACTGGTATTTCTCCCCTTTCTTAGCTGAGAATCACTTTGCAGCAATCCAAAGATTGTACTACCCCAACGGACAGATTGATTTCCTCGACAAAAGCTACGCCCTGACCTCCTGGTACGGAGCCAAGATTGATGCCAGGATAGAAAACATCTGCAGGGAGTCCGACGGGAGCATATCCTTCAATGTGGTGGACTATATGATGGTGACTCCATTCCAGAACGAAGCCCTGATAGAGATTCAGGATCTGGATACCACAGGAGATGTCACTCTCGACATCAGCAACGGCTCAGACAAGAAAAGCATAAAACTGCATCCTGATGAAAGTGGCGACTACCGCACTATGATTGAGGGTCTGAACGCCGGCACACAGTACACACTTGAACTCAATTACCAGAATGCTTCCGGCACATCCACGACCAAATTCAAAACCTTCAGAACCCTGGAAATGAGCGCCTTCAAGAAGATTTGCCTGGATTTTCCAATCAGGAAATCAGACGGTTCGTTTCCAAAGGGAGCCAGGATTCCACTGGCAATCCTCAATGCACAGGATGCCCTGAATGTGGAATGGTATTTCAACTCCGAGAAAATAAGCTTCGGCAGCGATTTCAAGTGGGCAATACCTTCTTCCGGAGAATTGAAGGCCGTCTTAACTTTGCCTGAGGGCGAAGTGAGCATTTACAAAAAGATTACAGTCAAATAAATCGATTACAGAGCAATGAAAGCATATATTTTGGGAATTGCCGGCCTTGCACTCGCGGCCATATCCTGCACTGAAGAAAGACTCAACCAGAGCAGCAACGACTGGACCAGCCCTGATGCGGCCCTGACGGTAGATTCTGAGACCATACTCACTTACGACCCTCTCACCTGGCAGATGAGCACAAGCAGCGACGCTGTCTTCAGCGTATTCAATGACGATGAAAGCGAATGGTTCACAGTGACTTGCGAGACTATGCCCGGAGCTGTGGGCGAGGTGATAAAATCCGATGTCCGATGGCTTAGAAGCACCAGCACCAAGGCCTTGAATCTCAAAGGCATAAATCTCACCGTCGAATCTATTGACGAGGAAAGCGGCATAATCACATTGGTCAATCAAAAACAGCAGGTTTGCGCCAAAGTTCATCAACTCAGATAAAGTTCACCAACTCAGGTAATTATGAACAAGGATTACGGATTCATAAGGGTGGCGGCCTGCATACCGGAGACCGCAGTAGCCCAGCCCCGAAAAAACGCCGAAAGAATCAAGTCTCTCATAGACAGGGCAGTAGCAAAGGACACAAGTCTGATTGTCTTCCCTGAATTGAGCATCACAGGCTACACCTGCGCAGACCTCTTCACCCAGGAACTGCTCATAAGCGGGGCGGAAAGTGCGGTGAGGGATATTGCAGACCATATCAGGGGAAAGGAATGTACCGTTGTGGTGGGCGCCCCGGTGAGTCTGCACGGATGTCTCTACAACTGCGGAGTGGTGCTCAGGGACGGAAAGGTACTCGGTATAGTGCCCAAGACCTATCTTCCCGCCTATTCGGAATTCTATGAAAGCCGCTGGTTCAAGTCCGGAGGCGATTTTCTGGGAGACGAAGCATCGACAGCATTCTATGCCGGAGAAACGGCCCCGATCAGCCCTAACCTGATTTTCAATTGCGGCAAGGTGGGATTTGCTGTGGAACTATGCGAGGATTTGTGGACCCCAATCCCTCCTTCCTCCTACCACGCAGTCTCAGGGGCATTGATTACCCTCAATCTTTCGGCAAGCAACGAAACCGTTGGCAAGGCCCACTACAGACGAAATCTGGTGGCAACGCAATCTGCCAAGACTATCTCGGGATATGTCTATTGCTCAGCAGGTTATGGAGAATCCACCCAGGACCTGGTCTATTCAGGCGCAGCTATAGTCGCCGAATACGGGCACGTGCTTGCAGAAAACGAACGCCTCCAGTATGGAGAAAGCCTGCTCATAGCCGATATAGATGCTGAGCGCCTTGAAAACCTCCGCCGCAAAAGCACTTCATTCAAAGGCTATTGCCCTGACGGACGCTATAACTGGCGCAGCCTCTACCGCAAGATTGACGCAGGAAAACCGGCAGATACGGATTTCAGCAAGGAACTTTTGCACCGCATTGATGCACATCCTTTCATCCCGTCAGGCAACTCCGGGGAACTGGACCGCAGATGCAGGGAAATTCTTGAAATTCAGGTGCAAGGACTTGCCACAAGGCTCTCACACATACATTGCAAAAACGCAGTCATAGGCATCTCGGGAGGCTTGGACAGCACTCTCGCACTCATAGTCACTGCTATGGCCTTCGACAAGCTGGGTTTGGACCGCAAAGGCATAACGGGAGTGACTATGCCGGGATATGGCACCACGGGACGCACCAGGGGCAATGCAGTGGACCTGATGGAGTCGTTGGGCATCAGTTCAAGGGAAATATCCATCGTGGCAGCCTGCGACCAGCATTTCAAGGACATAGGACACGACAAGAATGTGCACGATGTCACTTATGAAAATTCCCAGGCAAGGGAAAGGACTCAGATACTTATGGATGTTGCGAACCAGACCGGAGGAATCGTGGTCGGTACCGGAGACCTGTCGGAACTCGCATTGGGTTGGGCGACCTACAACGGAGACCATATGTCTATGTATGCAGTGAATGCCAGCGTGCCAAAAACACTCGTGAGATACCTAGTCAAGTGGGCGGCCGAGAACAGATTTGCAGCAACGGTTGCGGGATGCAGAAGCGTCAGGGAGATTCTGCTTGACATCGTGGACACACCTGTGAGTCCGGAACTTCTGCCTGCGGATGAAAACGGGAAGATATTGCAAGTTACAGAGGATCTGGTGGGTCCATACGAACTGCACGATTTTTTCCTCTACAATCTTCAGAGATTCGGTTTCCCGCCAAAGAAAATCTTCTTCCTTGCGTGCAAGGCTTTCGACGGAATCTACGATGTTGCTACCATAGAAAAATGGTTCCGCACCTTCCTGAGGCGTTTCTTCAGCCAGCAGTTCAAACGCAGTTGCCTGCCTGACGGGCCGAAAGTCGGAAGCATATCCCTGTCCCCTCGTGGAGACTGGAGAATGCCGTCCGACAGTTCATCAGCAGAATTTCTGGGAGATTTGGATTAAGTAATCCTCAAAAAATAACCTGCATCATCTTTGAAAATCTTTTCGGTCCATATTTCCTCCCTCATCAGTCACATAGCTACGGCTATGCTCCTTCTTCGGGTGAAAATCTGTCCTCGAAAATCTAATTCAAATCTGACGCAAATTATTGTTTTCGTATTACTTAGCTGGTCAAGACTTGTGGCTTTGCAGCGGAATGTCATAGACATCGCCGTCATCAGCCGTGAAAGAATTCGGAAATACTGAACGGAGTTCCTCAAGCAGGGGCTCCGTTTTGGTGTAACGGGAGGAATAATGGGCACAGACCAACTTGCCCACACCGGCCTGAAGGGCACAGTTTGCTGCCTGAATGGTTGTGGAGTGAAAGCGCTCAAGTGCCTCATCCTCCATCCCTGCCCCGTAGGTAGCCTCGTGGTAGAGAAGGTCCACTCCCCTCACCCATTCAGGGAGTTGAGGAAACGGTGCAGTGTCGCTGCAATAGGCAAAACTGCGGGGAGTGTAGGGCAGGTATGTCAGTTCCTCATTTGGAATATGCAGGACTTCATTGCCCCGGGAGTCATAACGCACAAGGTCAGCCCCTTCCTTGAGCCGGCAAATCTCCTCCACACCGAGGCCATACTGTTCTATACGGAATTTATGTACATTCCGCTTCGGCATTGCCTCCCGGAAGATATAGCCGTAGGTCTCCACGCGATGTTTCAGAGGAAAGGCCTGCACGGAGACGGACTTGTTGCTGAAAATCTCAGTCGGAGCAGAACATTTCACAGGAATGAACTCCACTTCCAGACGGGTGGGGTCGGTGTTTGTCTGCCTGAAGAAGTCAAGCACGGAGGCAAGGGCTGCGGGACCATAGACCCGAATGTTGCGTCGTGCAGTGGAGAGCGCTATGGTGGAAAGCAGTCCGAAGAGGCCGTAGATATGGTCTCCGTGGACGTGAGATATGAATATTGCATCCAGTCTCTCGAAAGACAGATGCATACGGCACATCTGCCGCTGGGCACCCTCGCCGCAGTCAATCAAAAACAAGCGCCCACGTACATCAAGTACCTGAGCGCTTGGATTCCTTCCTGCAGAGGGCTTGGCCGAAGCCGTACCCAATACATTCAGTTGAAAGTTCATTACACCAAATGATTACTCACCTTTCTCAAGTTGGCTCTTGAGAGCTGCGAGAGCATCGATGTCTCCGAGAGTTGCCTTCTCGATGTTGGAGTTGATCTTCTTCACAGCCTTCTTGGTGTTATCTGCCTCAGTTGCAGCCTTTTCAGCCTTTGCCTCGGCATAAGTCTTCACGTGTGAGAGAACTACGCGCTTGAGACTCCTCTTGAGTTCGGTCACCTTGAATGCAAGTGTCTCACCTGCAACAGGATTGCTGCCGTCCTCCTTCACGAGGTCGCGGTTGAAGCATATAGCCTCCACTGAAGGGTCGAGCTCGATGGTTGCGAACTTGTCGCCGAGGGAAGCAATCTTAGCCTCAACAACAGTACCTACTGCATACTTGGACTCAACCTCATCCCAAGGGTTAGGGAGAAGCTGCTTGTGTCCGAGGCTGAGCTTGTGGTTGTCCTCATCGAAGTCGAGGATAACAACCTCAATCTTGTCGCCAGGAGCAACCATCTCTGAAGGATGCTTGATCTTGTTCCAGGACAGGTCGCTGATGTGAACGAGTCCTTCGATACCGTCCTCAAGTTCTGCGAACACACCGAAGTTGGTGATGTTGCGTACGGTTGCAGTGTGCTTTGAACCTACAGGATATTTCTCGCGGATGTTTTTCCAAGGGTTCTCAACGAGCTGCTTCAGACCGAGGGACATCTTCTTCTCCTCACGGTCGAGGGTAAGAATCTGAGCCTCAACTTCGTCACCTACCTTGAGGAAGTCCTGTGCAACGCGGAGCCTTGGAGACCAGGACATCTCTGAAACGTGGATAAGACCCTCTACGCCCGGCTCAATCTCAACGAATGCACCGTAGTCGGCAATGAGGACAACCTTACCCTTAACCTTGTCACCAACCTTGAGGTTAGGATCAAGAGCATCCCAAGGATGAGCCTGGAGCTGCTTCAGACCGAGAGCGATTCTCTTCTTGTTCTCATCGAAGTCGAGGATAACGACATTGATCTTCTGGTCAAGGGAAACAACCTCCTCAGGATGGTTGATTCTGCCCCAGGAGAGGTCTGTGATGTGGATGAGACCGTCAACACCGCCGAGGTCCACGAATACTCCGTAGTTGGTGATGTTCTTGACAGTACCCTCAAGCACCTGACCTTTCTCGAGCTTGCTGATGATTTCAGCCTTCTGGGCTTCGATTTCAGCCTCGATGAGAGCTTTGTGTGAAACGACCACATTTCTGAACTCCTGATTGATCTTGACAATCTTGAAGTCCATAGTCTTGTCAACGAACTGGTCGTAGTCGCGGATAGGCTTCACGTCGATCTGTGAACCAGGGAGGAATGCCTCGATTCCGAACACGTCCACAATCATACCGCCCTTAGTGCGGGTCTTGACGTAACCTTTGACGATTTCATTAGCGTTGAATGCTTCGTTGACCATATCCCAAGAGCGCAGCTGACGAGCTTTCTTGTGGGAGAGAACGAGCTGACCTTTCTTGTCTTCGGTGCTCTCAACGTAAACCTCTACGGTGTCACCTACTTTAAGGTCAGGATTGTAACGGAACTCAGGAGCCATAATGACACCTTCGCTCTTGTAACCGATGTTGACAACCACTTCCCTCTTGCCGATGGCTGTGACTGTACCTTCTACAACCTCGCCCTCTGCAACTTTGGTAAGGGTTTTCTCGTAAGCCTCGGCAACCTGAGTCCTGTCGCCGTACTCACCTTCATTCTCAAATGCATCCCAGTCAAAATCAGCGGGATCCACTGAAGCGTTGCTGCAGACCTTCTTGGTTTCTGCTGCTGGAGCCGCCTCCACTGCCGGAGCCTCTGCTACAGTTTCTTCAACTGCCGGAGCCTCGACAACCGGTGCCTCCTGTTCGATAGTTTTGTTTTCTTCCATAATTTGATTTTGTTTTACCAATTAGGGGTGTAACATTATTTATTGTCCTCTGTGACAGGGCTTTACAAAAATTTGCAGGCCCTTGTCACCAAAAGGCCCGCAAATATAGTCATAATTGTCCGATTTTCAAAGATTGGACAGGTTATTTTTGAGGATTACTTATACTCCACGATGTCAAAATCATCTACGGACAATTCCACATTGACTCCCTTAGGCAAGACCAGTTTCTCAAGAGGGTTGGCGGTGCAGTCAAGTTTCTGGAGTTTACGGTTGGAAGACATATCCAGTTTGGTGATTCCGTTCTGGTGACAATCGAGACTCTGGAGAGCCGATGCTGCAGAAGTATCCAGCGCAGTCAAAGACATAGATGAGCAAATCAGGGTGGTCAGGGCAGTGTTCACAGCACCGAGAGTAAGACCGGAAATATAGTTGCCGGAGCAGTCAAAGCTCACAAGAGCCGGATAGTCAGTGCAATCGAATTTGCCTTCCAGCTGATTCGAAGCTATGTTCAGACTCGTCAGAGCTGAAAGCGGAGGCAGTGTAAGGGCAGAAATCATATTGGTAGAACAATCCAGCATGACGAGTTTGTTCAAGCCGCTGAGGTCCAGAGAAGTGAGGTTGTTCTGATTGCATTCCAGCATCTCCATCTCAGGAAAGGCCTTGACATTCAGGGAGACCAGGGAGTTTCTGTAGCATCCGAGAGTGTAAAGAGCAGGCAGGTTTTCCAAAGTCAGGCTTTGCAGGTTGTTGGAGCCCACGTTGATTATCCCGAGCTTGGGGCAGTTCTTCGCAGAGAAGGAAGTGAGTTTGTTCTGGTCCAACTGAACATAGAAAATATCGCTGCGGTCTGTCAAAGAGAACGACTCCAATTCATTCTTGTAGCCCTGAAGAAAAACCAGTGACTGGCAGTCGGAAATATCCAAAGTCTTGATTTTGTTCACATTGAAATACAACTGTTTGAGCGAAGTGCAGCCTTTCAGGTTGATGGACTCGATGAGATTGTAACCGCAGGCGACATATTCCAACTTGTCCAGTCCGCTCAGGTCCAATTCCTTGATGGCGTTATATTCGCAATATAGAGTCTTGAGGTTCTTGCACAGGCGTATGCCTTTGAGAGACTTGACAGTGACGGCACCTTCTGCCTCCTCATCGAAGTCCAGGTCCAGTTCCGTAATGCGGAGAGCCTCTTCAGCAGACAGTTTTCCGTCAGCATCAGCATCATAACCGGAAACAGCCTCCCAAAATGCAGGGTCTGCAAAATCTGCCCCACTGTCTTCCTCATCCCCGGATGATTTTTCAGGAAACTGCGTCACATGAATGGTCTTGGTCAGTTCCGGACGCACAACAGGGATGGACTTGGTCAGTTCCGGACGCATAGGGATGGCGCAAATGCATATCTCCGAATGCCTTAAAGAGCCGCTGTTGTTCGGAGTTGCAGTCAATTTGAGATTATTTCCATCCTTCTCATACTCCAGCCAGGATGCAGATTCCGTGTATGTCCAATCTTCTGCATTCGTAAACACATAGACGGTTGCTGTGTACTTGTCCGGACCGAATTCCAATTCGTCGCAATCGACTTCCAGGAAGTAGGTCTTGTCTTCCGGCTGCTCCTCCTGAACTTTTGCGCAAGAGAATGGAAGTGCCAAAGCCGCAACTGCGAAAAGTATAGATTTTCCTTTCATATCACTAACCTCCTCTATTTATACTCTTTAACACAACGCACTGCAAGGCCATTTCCCCAAGGGTCGTCATTCTGGCCATAGACAGAAGGCTGCAGAATCTGCAGAGAATAGGCCCTCTCGGCAACCTGCAGTTCGCTGCTCCAGACGAAAGCGGCCCCATTGGTTCCCTTCACGCTGAGCAGTGCTCCCCCATCATTTTTATTTGCACTTCTGTAGCCCTGGTAAGGAATCCATATCCGGGTGCCGTCCTCCAGAGGGAAGAGATAGCCCTGGTTAGGGTTGAAAATTCCGGCTGCCGTATTGAGGCAGTTGAATGTGGAGTTCCTTGGCACCTGATATCCCGGAGGACAAGGGTCGTAAATGCTTTTCTGGAATGGTCTCCAGAGGGACTTGTCCGGATAGTATATCTGATCTTCTGTGAGGTTGGACTTGTAGAGCCAGTCGGACTGGCTACTGTCTGGCCCTGCATATATGAAGGACATCGGATGCGCAAGGGCCCACTCTATGGTGCCGATTTCCTTGGTACAGGCCACATTTTCCCATTTCGCAACTGAGTACTTGCTGTTGAAGACGGTATTGGCATTTGCCTCTGAGAAGGTTTCCAAGACTTTCTGCATATCGCCGGTGTCGGTATTGCGTTCCCACTCGCTTGAAGTGCCTCCGAAGAAAGGATCTTTTCGGCCCCACTGATAGAGGAGTCCGAAAGCATCATCTCCTGTTGTACCTGTGGCTCCGAGGTTGCGGTCCATAGGATAGTAGCCGTCTGTGGCACCGCCTCCCTGATATATTTTATTATTGCCCAAGTCGTGAAGTGCCGGCTTGTCAGTGAACCAGATATGCCAGCTCCAGACTATGTTGCCATTTTCGTCAAAGGCGGCTATGAGGGCATTTCCTTTGCCGCTGCCTGCCTTGAAACTGATGGTTCCGTCTGAAAATTCCACATTCTCGACCAGTCCTGCAGGGCTTTGCCACAGCCAGTCTGCGGATGCCACACCGGGAACATTGCTGTTGTCAATCATCCTGGTGCGGAAATGATAGTCCCCAGCAGTGTGCACCATATAGCAGTTTGCACAACCTTTGAGGCTGAGGTCGCCTTCGCTGCCGGCACTGCCTTCCCAGTTGACCAGTCCAAGCTCGGTGACTTTGTTGCGCTCAAGTTTTGCAGCAGGCAAGGTGAAATTCATCTCCACCCCGGCTGCATCTGTCAGGTTGATGTCGAAACCGTCGGCATAGTTGCCTTCAGATATGACGAAATAGACATCCGCACCCGCACTTGTGTCGAGGTTTCCTGTAGTCAGCACCACGGAAGAGGAAGCATCGGCATTGAGGGTGAAGGCATAAGGATTGGCAGAGAGATTAACCGTACCCGAACCAGACATCCTTGCACCTGTAGTGAGGCTTGTAAGTTCGGCTGAAGTGATTATGTGCTGGCCCTTCAGATGCACCTTTGCAACTGCTCCAAGATATTTCAATTCAGCGGAAAGAGAAGTTGTTGCAGCCACTGCCGGATTCCTGAAGCACAGGGCCGTTTCATTGGACTGGCGTGAAGGCAGATTTACTCTCATAACATTTCCGCTCACTCCCGCAGCCGAACCGTTCGATGTTGAGAGACAGTAGGTTTCAGCCTCGGCAACAGGACCGAACTGAGCTGTAGTTTCACCGGCTCCGGAAAAGAGCTGGGCCGGAACACCGTTCACATAGAGCTGGGAAGCCGAGGTCCATTGTGCAGCCACGCCTAAGGCATCCTCCTGGGCAGTTACTGTGAGATAAACCGGATCGCCCTCATCCTGCACATATTCAGCCTCGACTTCTGTGGTTTCACCACGGCGTATTGCATCCACAGCCAAAGGCTTGGCAGTCATAGCATTGCCATCTGCATCGTAAGCTGTGAGGAAAAAGCCCTCATAGACCGCTGCCGGCAGTGTGAAATCGAAACTTGCAGGCAGTGCCACCGGAGAAGACTGGATAAGTGTTATATTGGAATAGGTCTCGGCACCGTCCACCTTTATGGATGGTGCTCCGCTGAACTTAAGAGCAATGCTTGCATCGCCTGAAATCTTTTCACCTCCGGCAGCGGTGAGGACCAGTCTGGCAATGTCTGCGGAACCGGTCAGCTTCAATCTGAGTTTTCCGGTAACATTCTTGAGGCTGAGCACCGGGGCGGTGTTGTATGCCACCATAGGCTGGAAATTATCACTCGCAGTAGAAACCACGGAAGGGAGGTTGAGAGTGAGAAGTTGCCCCTCGCAGATGCCTCCACCGAAATCGTAGGCTGCATTGTAGCTGTCTGCCTTCCGAACATTGGATAGGGTGATGGTGGAAGATTTGCCGTCGGTTTCGACAGTATGGTTGACTCCGTTTACGATCACTTCATCTGCTTCCTTCCACAAGCGGCCGTTTTCGAGGGTAAGGCTCACTTCGACTGTTTCATCGGAAGGGGTGTCAGGTTGTTGCTCTTTGGCACAGGAAAAGAGCACTGCCGGGAATGCCAACAGGCTCAGATACTTGATGTTTTTCAAATTCATTTGTATTTATTAAGTAGTTGTTAATTGTCTGTTTGAATGTTTTTCACAGGATTAACAATAACTATTTGTAGGTTACTTCGATTTTGGAGAGGTAGGTGCTGGCATCTGATGATTTTCTATAGAACTTCACATAACTGCGTTCTTTTCCACCGGACCAAAGATATCGACCGTTAGGCTTATCATATGATGTAGAGTTTGCATTAGTTGACTTACTTCAGATAGACATTCACAGCAATTTCTTTCGTTTGAGAAGGAAGAAGACTATGAGCACCGAAATAATCATCATACTTATGATAATGACCCAGTTCCACGGGCTGTCGCAAGGTATGATGGGAAGGGCGACGTTCATTCCGTAGAAGGAGGCTATCAAAGTCGGAGGCATCAGGAGCAGGGAAATGAGGGTGAAGACCTTCATAATTTTGTTCTGGTCCAGGTTGATAATACCTAGAACGGTGTTCTGCAAGTACTCCAGACGCTCGAAACTGAAGTTGGTATGGTTTACAAGTGATGAAATATCCTTTAGCATCACATTCAGTTTGTTCTGTATGCTCTTGGGGCATTTCGGGGATTTGAGGATGCTGGAAATCACACGCTGCTTGTCCACTATGGTCTCGCGGAGGAGCATTGTGTTTTCCTGCAACTGGTTTATATCCAAGAGGAACTCCTCGTTTATATCTTCCTCTAAGCCAACCTTGTGGTTGTATTGCTCTATTTCCTTGGACAAAATCTCTATCATATCCGCATCGGAGTCGATACGCTGCTCAAGTATGCTTGTGAAGACCGAATAGCCGCTGGCGTACATTTTGGGAAAAACCATCAGACGGCGCTGGAGCTCGGTGAAACTGCGGAGCTGGACTTCTCGCAAGGTGGTGAGGGTCGTGCCCTTGATAATGAAGGAAACCGTCTCCATAACATAGGACTCAGGCCCTGGAATGACGAAATTGGTGTTGGCGAAAAGGGCTGCATCGGTCTCACTGAAACGCGATGAGGACTCGATTTCCTCAGCTGTGGCACGGCTCTGGATTACAGTTCCAAGATACGCCTCAACGGCCCTCTTCTCATCCCCGGTGGGAGAAAGGAGGTCAATCCAGATTACATCCTGGAGATTAATGGCGTCCAAATCCGCCTCTGATCTCGAGACGGTCATTTGTCCGTTCAATCTGTAGAAGATTTCCACCATAGCCTTGGAGTTAAGCCCGCAAATTTATGCTTTTAATTTCATATAGGCAATTCTTGCAGGCATTTTTTGTTGTGGGTGGCTAGCCGGGAACTATTCCACGTACAGGAGCAAACCTTTAAGATATTCACCTTCGGGGTGATATATGTTTACTGAGTGGTCGGCAGGCTGATTCAGTCGGTCAAGTATGCGCACGCTCCGGCCGGTCTGGGCGGCTGCGGAAAAAACTGCAAGTGCAAATGCCTCCTTGTCCACCACCTGAGAGCAGCTGTAGGTAAACACCAGACCGCCCGGTGCAACCTTCGAAATTGCTGCGGCATTAAGCCTCTGATAAGCCCTCAAGGCATTGTCACGGACCCCACGATGCTTTGCAAATGCAGGAGGATCCACAATTATAAGGTCATACTTGCCCTCGGGTATATTCTTCACATAGTCGATTGCATCACAGCACAATCCATAGTGCTGAGCCTGTGGAGAGCCAGTCGTGAACCCGTTCAAAACCACATTCTTCTCCACCATAGCCATAGCCCTTGAGGAACTGTCCACAGAATCCACGTGCAAGGCCCCTCCAGCAAGCGCATAAATAGAAAAACCTCCTGTGTAGCAGAACAGATTGAGAACATTGCGTCCACGGGCATATTTCCCCACCAGCGCACGGTTTTCCCTCTGGTCGAGGAAAAATCCGGTCTTCTGTCCATCTGTCCAGTTCACGAGAAACTTGTGGCCGTGCTCGTGTACCAATTGTTCATCATCCCGGAAATCAGGATGCTTGTACATATAGCCGTCAATGAGCTCCAGCCCCGCCTTGAAGGGTGCTGTTCCTGAACTCTTGTCATAGACCGCTTTGAGCGAGTCTCCATAGACAGAGACCAGGGCAGAACAAATCTGTTTCCTGGAACGGAACATTCCCACCGAATGTGCCTGCATAACGCAAACTCCATTATACCAGTCTATTACCAAACCCGGAAGATTATCGCCTTCACCGTGGATCAGACGATAGCAATCCGTGTCCGGGTCGTTCACCAGCCCGGCTGCCTTCCTTACCTGAAGAGCACGTCTGAGCATCGTTTCCCAGAAATCAGGTGCCAGCACATCGGAATCAAAACTCAGGATGCGCACCGCAATCGATCCCACCTGCCAATGTCCGCAGGCCAGGAACGAACCGTCGGAGGCATAGACAGCCACCACATCCCCTTCTTCCGGGCTTCCCTGCACATTTGCTATTGAACCTGAAAACACCCAGGGATGGAAACGTCTTACTGACTCGTCGCGTCCCTTTCTCAAAAACACTTTTACCATATTCAAGTTTCGCAAGTCGTAATTATTTGATTTCAGCACTTGAAGGAACCATAGGAGGCAATGGCTTCTGCTTGGTATTCATCAACTTAAGATACATCTCACGACATATCCAGGCATCTGTAGCCGCATATTTCTGCTGTTGGTCGCTCAAATTTTCAGCCTCCCAGTTGGACAGCTGCTGAGCTTTGGAGATTTTCACCTCCATTATGATGGCAGCCATTTTCTTCACACTCTTGTCCCGGATTCCCCAATCAGCAACCAGGTGCTGGAGATCCACAAAGGACTGTGGAGCGAAACGGCGATAGCGCTGTAGGCCCCTCACGTCATCGGTGGTAGCAGCTCCCACCTTCACTATCTTCGGATTTGAAAGTATGTTACAAAGTTCTCGCAACATTCCCAGCGACTTAACCCTGAACAGAAATGCCTTCGATGGTCCGGACAATTGCAAAAGGGCCACTCCGGGCTGGGGAGTGTGAGGTGTGAAGCAAGGCTTGGTCTCGGTATCGAAGCCGAGGACACGCTGCCGCCTGAGATAGCGTATCGCTGCCCTGTACTCCTCCCCGAAACTCTCTATCACTACGATTTCACCAGGAAACACTCCAAGCGGGAGCGCTTCAATCACCTCCGGAGAAACTCTTTCTATGAAATTGTTGTCCTGCACTTTCAATATTTTTCACCAGTCAGCCTGTAAATGTTAAGCAACACCGTTTCAGACAATTGGTCAATTCTCTTAAACTCCTTTTCCGGTATATAGAGCCTGCTCAGTGCAACTGTCCTGAACACTTCCACATTGGCATCTGCCGGATGATTGTATTTGTATTTCAATGCTATGCGCCCTCCGAAATCGTTGCTCTCCAAAGGTATATCGTTGGCCGGGACAGTCACAAAGGCTTGCACCTGAGGATAGGCAATGCGGTGCGTGAAGAGATTTCGCTCCCTCAGAAGCAGATAAGTCGCCTTCACAGCCTCCCTGTAGGCATCCACAAAAGTGAAATCCGGCGCAAGCACCGAACGGTAATTCTCCATTTCAATGCCGGGCGAAGTGCGCACCTCCTCCAGCAATTTCTCCAATCCATTGTGGCTGAGCACCTCTGAAGGCACATACATAAGCCTCCTGAGACTACGTCCGGACACGTAGCAGGAATCCAGCAGAGCAAAGAAAGAAGCCCTCAGGCCCTCCTCCAGCACTGGTACCTCTGCATAGTCAGCAAGTTTTTCTTCACCACAGGAGAGTCTGTCCCAGACTTTGCGGTAAATGCCCCTGTCCAGTTCCTCCTGCGGAGCCATAAGCACCGCTCCGTTCCCTTGGATCGAGTCGAGTCCGGAAATGAACATACGGTCCACTGCGGAAATCACCGGAGGATCGGAATGGAAGAGCTGGCAAATGTCGGAAAATGCATAGGCGCACAGATAAGGGGACGCTATGACAATGGCCTTTGACGGCAGTCTTTCAGCCCCCATCCCTTCCTCATACATATTCGAATAACAATGCTTGCCGAGTGATGCAACAGCCATTGCCACAGCTGTTTCACGGATAGCATCCGGATTCTCTGCCTCAAGGTAGCCTTCATAAGGGGCATTGGCAAGGTCCAGCACCGGGAGTATTGTTTCTCCTGCAAAATCGTGCAGTTCGTCCGGTTTCTCTCGGCCGTTGATATTGTCGAAGAAATCTGAAGCTACGAAAAGTTCAGTGAGATCAGAAGATGTCTGGAAATCCCCCAAAACCGCTATGCCCGCGTGAATCTGATCCGGCGAATAATCCGCAAGACAGTGATAGCCTACAAAGGATGTGTCATTGAGAGACCTGTCCAGATAGGGCAGCACCTGGGCCTGATCATTGTCCCGGTTGTCACAAGCGGTAAGAGCCGATGCTAACAGAATTATGTTAAACAGCTTTTTCATTTCTTTCTGGTCCAGGGATAGGCAAAAATATTCAGAAGGACATAGTAGGAGAAAATCAGGAAAAACGCAGCGGAGAAGTGAAGATGGAAACAAATCACAACTACCACAGCCACAGCTGCCCCGGCAAGAAAAGCTATCCTCAACTTACCCGCGATTCCATCGAACAGTCTGGCACCCTTCTTTATCTTCATTCCGAACATAGGAATTTCACTTACGAGCAGCAGGGAGAGCACCACCGAAATCAGAGGCGATGCCACAGCCACAAACGAAGGTCTGAGCCAGAGCGCAGACGCATCGTAAAGGGATGCATAACATACCATAGACCCCACCAGCATAGCGCAAGTCGGGGTTGCCATACCGATGAAATTGTCGGTCTGACGGTCATCCACATTGAATTTCGCCAATCGCAGGGCCGAGAACACGGCTATGAGCAAAGGGGCGTAAACCGCTATTCTGCTGCTCCATCCCAGGCTGTCCGCCACAATGTCAGTCTTGATGAAAAGACACATCATCAGAGCAGGAAGCACTCCGAAACTCACCACGTCTGCAAGTGAGTCAAGTTCCTTACCTATAGGAGAATAGGCCTTGAGCAGACGCGCCGAGAGACCGTCGCAGAAATCGCAGACTGCAGCCCCCAGCATAAAGCAGAAAGCCAGCGGAAACTGGCCTTCGAAGGAGCACAATATCCCCAGCACACCACAGAGCAGGTTCATTGATGTGATAGTATTGGGGATATGTTTTACGATTGGGCTCATATTACTTTATGCAGAGCTTTTTCTTTATCGATTTCGGAAGAGCATCCTTATGAACCACTATGTTGAGGGTCTTGTAGCGCACATAGGCATCTGAAGCATACCATATTCCCTCATAGTCTCCTGCTTTGCCCCAGGAATTCTTGACGATGAAGTAAGGATTGCCGTTCTGGTCCTTTGCAAGGCCATAGATATGCATCCCGTGGTCGTCGGTGGTCTCCTTGTTGTCATAGGCAATCTGGCGCATTTCCTGAGTGATGACCTTTTCTTCAGCAGGAGCGCTCTCTTCCTTGCCTGTCTCGGATTTGCCCACCCATCTTTCCTGGTCTGAGCCTGCTGTCACCTTATTCTCGAAATCAGGCACGGTTGCGATGCCGCTGCGGGTGAAGCCTTTCTCGCTCACGTCGGCACCCCAGGCAATGGTGTAGCCGTTCTCAACTGCATTGTACATTACTTCCATCAATTCTTCGATAGGAAGATTGTATGCGCTGCCCCATCTCCAGTTGTCGCAGACCTCGATTATGAAAGGCTCGTAGAAAGGATGATGGGTGAATGAAGTCAGATTGATGTAGTCGTCGGTGTTGATGCCCAGATAATCCCTGTAGGTCAGAGGGTTGAAAGCCTTCTCTTCAGCCTTGAATGTGGCAGGGATTTCGCCGAGATAGGCATCCAGTATGCCCTGGAATGCAGGCTTCCAAGCCGGGGTGAGCTTGCGGTTGGGATTGGTCACGAGAGCCTTCACGAAACCCTCAAGCACTGCGTCAAGTTCTCCCTGTACAGGCAGTTCGGTGCCGTAATTCATTCCTGAATAAACATCCTGAGGCACAATGCCATAGCTCTTGATTACCTCAAACACATCGCCGAATGAACTTCCAGCAGAAAAACCGAGTTTGCCGTCGAGCCTGATGTATTTGACAGCCCTGTCGAAATAGGCGTGATTGACCACAAACATCTCGCTGAGGTCCACCTCAATCCCCTTCTGGCGGATAATTTCGGACTCCACGAAAGAAAGGGCGGAATAACACCAGCAGGTTCCGGATCTGTACTGGTTCTTGACACTTGTCACAGGGGCCTGTTTCACCACTGTGAATTCCGGTTTATCTTGTTTTACTTCTTGAGCAACTGCACTTAAGCTCAACATAATCGCCGCAAGGGCAAATAAACTTCTTTTCATAATATATTGTTTATATTTTTTCAAAATCGTGCAAAGATAAATCTTTGCGGCCTATTTTCAAAAAAGGAAGGCTACTTTCCGTTATGGGAATCCGGCTTCTCCAGCTTGAGATTTGCCATATTCAAACCCCAGCACCAGTTCTGCACTATCGGAACCGGTTGTCCGTCAAGATTCTCCTTATAGAAGACCTCCTTGAGATAGGTGTGGGAGTGTCCACCGACCACCAGGTCCACATTTCTGGTCCTTGACACGAGCACCTGGTCAGTGAACTCGTCAGGCTTGCCGTCAAAACCCAGATGGGTGAGACAGATGACCAGGTCGCATTTCTTCTTCGACTTGAGCATAAGTGCAAGACGGTTGGTCACCTCGGCCGGGTCCTCGTACTTGAGTTGTTTCGCAATTGCGGCATCCACAACTGGACGGACATCAGTAGTAAGGCCTATGATGCCGATTTTCATTCCGGCTTTTTTGACGATGGTGTAGGGTTTGACATATTTCCCGAGAGGAGTGTCAGAGAAATCATAATCTGCACAAACGACAGGCATTTTAAGCCTTTTCAAACGTCTTGCCAGGGCCTCGATACCATTGTCAAACTCGTGATTTCCAATGGCAACGGCATCGAAACCGAGGTCGTTCAGGAAGTCAATCTCGATTTCCCCTTCAAGAACGGTGAAATAGGAAGTACCCTGTCCGAAATCGCCTGCGTGGAGCAGCAGCACGTTCCGGCAACCGTCGGCTGTGCGCACGCTGTCGATATATGCAGCCTGCTCAATCACCCCGCCCCGGCCATAGATGGAAGTCGCCCGTTCGGGGTCATTGTGGCTGTGAGTGTCGTTCAGATGGAGTATGGTGAGGTCCTGGGCTGATGCCGAAAGAAACGCAAGCGCCGCAGCGACCGACAATGTCAATTTCTTCATAACTCGAAAGTTTTATAGCACAACAATTCTGTCATCAGTATGATATTCAATCGGTTGCCCAGCTTTGGTGAGACTTTTCACCTTGTCCAGCATAATGTCTATGATGTCCACGTCGTAGCTCACCAGGTTGCGGGAATTACGGGCCATATAGAGGTTGTCTCCCCCGTCCAGAAGGAAGGAAATCGTGGCCACGGAATACCATCTTTCATCGTCCAGCGGTGCTCCAGCCAGTTCCACGGACACCAGTTTGCCGCCATCAACCACCAGCTTGCATCCGCCCAACACCTGAATGCGCCTCTGAAGCATCGATTCCAATATGGACCTGATTTCCCTACCCTGAAGCTCAAGATAGACCACCTGGTTCTTGAACGGGAACATAGACATAAGGTCGTCCAGAATAACCGGCCCTTCCGGCATTGAGGTACGTATGCCTCCGAAATTGCCCACTCCGAAATCCACCTTCTTGCCCGAGAGCTGTTCCACACCTTCCATAATGGTGTCAATAAACCAGTTGGAGAGTTCTGACTGAGGCGCGTATGCCACCATTTCACGGGTGCTGTGACCTATTACTGCCTTGACTGCCGCCATCCTGGGCTGTACGCCTATAAGATGGGAAGCCACCTTCGCCGTTGCACTGCCCTTAGGGAAACACCTTCCGTTCGGCGCCTCATAATTGCCATTCCTGACCACTCCGAGAGTTTGCTCCACATTGTCGGCTGAAGGCGATGTGGCCCCAGTGCGGGAACCGTCCATTGAAGATATAGTCCAGGATTTGACCTTCGCCTGGGCATCGCAAAGGATAGGGCACAGGAGCAGGGCCGATATTGTCAAATGAACCAGAATTCTATTCATATCTATTTCATTTTAAGCCATTTCCACAAATCCTTCCAAGTGGATTTCTTGCCGAAGGTAAGTATGCCGGCCCGATAGATTTTTGCGGAAATCCAGGCACAGGCCACGAATGTCACCAGAAGCAGGACAATAGAAAGAACCAGCTGCCATACCGGCACTCCGAAAGGTATTCTTGCAAGCATCACTATAGGTGAGGTGAACGGAATGAGGGAGCCCCAAACTGCAATCGCACTGTCCGGAGACTTGAAGGAATAGATTGCGATGAAGAATCCTATGAGCAGAGGAATGGTAATCGGGAGTTGGAGCTGGCTGCTGTCAGCCTCATTTTCCACAGCCGAACCTATGGCAGCGAAAAGGGATGCGTAGAGGAGGTATCCCAGTACGAAGAAGACCAGGAACGAAACAATTATCTGGCTGTAGTTCAAATCCATAAGAGCCGCAATGACGGATGTGTCCTCAGCATCGAGGGTATTCATCATAGCCTCCGGGTCCATTCCCGCCATTTCCGTGCCCGGCATCATCCCGCTCTGGCTCTGGGCAATCTGGTCGAAGCCCATAACGCTGCCTGCCACTGTCATTATGGCCAGGGTGAGCACCACCCAGAGCAGGAACTGAGTGAGGGCCACGCAAGCCACTCCTATAATCTTTCCGAACATCAGTTCAGTCGCCTTGACGCTGGAAATCAGCACCTCGACCACTCTGCTGGCCTTTTCTTCGATGACAGAAGACATCACCATACCGGAGAACATTGCGATGAACATATATATCACCATACCCAGAAGCATCGAGACTATCATCTTCAATTCCGCAGAATCCAGTTTCGCCTTTCCGGAATCGTCTATGGTGTAGGTAGTTATGCTCACGTCGGACTTCACTTGGTCCATTATCTCCTTCAGGTCAGAGATGCCGCTGCAAGCAATCCTATAGTCTTCCACCGCATTGTCCACACGGGATGCTATGGCTTCCTTCAAGTCCATACTCAGCGCCTTGTCGGAATAGGTGACCACGTTCACGCTTTTGGTGGAATCTATGACCGGGGATATATGGACCAGTACATCAAAGCCCTCTGAGGAAAGTTTGGTCTTGAGGGAATCCAGAGGCTGGGAACTGCAGTCGGTGAAGGTGTAGGACTCGTTGGAGACAAACTCGGACATTGCTATGCCGGATTCATCCACGACTGCTATATTTTTGCCCTTGTCCTCTGCAAGGAACATTATGAGCGACGGAATCACTGCGATGGCCGCGAAGAGAATCGGGCCCAGGAAAGTAATGATGAGAAAAGACTTTTTCCTCACCCTCGTCATGAACTCCCTTGATATGACGATACCTATATTTCTGAAATTCATAGTCTTAAGTAATTATTCGTCCTTATTTCCATCTTTGCTGACCAGGTCGATGAATATGTCGTTCATCCTCGGCACAAGTTCCTTGAAGGAGCGCAGCTTGACAGAGGAAATCAGGGCTGCAAGCACGTCATTGCTCTCGGCCCCTTCTGCAAGTGTGAGCACGGCCACCCTCATTCCGTTCTGGTCCTCGTCGCTGAGTATGCTGAACAGACCTTCAACCGGTTTCAATTGATTTTCAGCGGTATAGACCACTTCCACATTGTTGTTGCCATAACGGCGGCGCACCTCGTCCAACTGACCGGACACCACGAGACGGGACTTGTTGATCAGAGCAATGTCGTCACATAGTTCCTCCACCGATTCCATATTGTGAGTGGAGAGGACAATTGTGGCACCGGCATCCCTGAGAGAGAGGATTTCGTTGCGGATGAGCATAGTGTTCACCGGATCGAAACCGCTGAACGGCTCGTCGAGTATGAGCAGGGACGGCTTGTGCACCACGGTCGTGATGAACTGGACTTTCTGCGCCATACCCTTGGAGAGTTCCTCCACCTTTTTGTTCCACCAGGATTCTATGCCGAACTTGACAAACCAGGTCTTGAGTTCGTGTTCAGCTGCGGATGAGGACATACCCTTGAGACGGGCCAGGAACATAGCCTGCTCTCCGACCTTCATCTTGCGGTAAAGTCCCCTTTCCTCAGGCATATAGCCGATTTTCTCCACATCGTTCTGGGTGATGGGCCTGCCATCGAAAAGCACTTCTCCTCCGCTCGGAATGGCTATGCGGTTGATGATTCGGATCAGGGTCGTCTTTCCGGCTCCGTTGGGTCCGAGCAAACCGAAGATGTGCCCCTTTTCGAATGAGACGCTGACCTTGTCCAAAGCCACTTTCTCACCGAAAGTTTTGCTGACCTCTTTACATTCAATCAATTTCATATATTTATAAATTTATCTATTCCTCCCTTCCCGGAGCTTATGCCAAGAGTTTGAGCACAAGTTCCGTGAACAATTCCCCAGGGCTGGCTTCCCCCGTGTCTCCACCCTTGCCCTTGAAGTCGTAGTCCCTGATAAGCGCAATCGCGGACATACATTTTCCCAAAGGATAATTCCGCAAAGCCGCATCATACTCCCTAAGGAAATAAGGATTCACCCCCAGCAACGAGGCCTTTTCCCCGGAACTTGCACCCGGCTTGGACCTCTGAAGGGCGTGATATTTCAATATTCTATAAAAATGCGTGAATAGAGCAGATGTTGCCATAGGCAGAGCAAATTTGGCCCCGTCACCGATATATGCGGCTATTTTCAGTGCCTTGGGAGCATTCTTGGCCGAGAGTTCCCTTGTGAGCTCGAAAATGCTGTATTCACGGCTTATGCCCACGTTCTTCTCTATATCCGCAGCAGTCACCTTCACAGTCCCTGAGGGCAGGTTCTTGAGCATCTTCTCTGTCTCTACGGCAATCCTGGACATATCCACACCCGCATATTCCGCCAGAATTGCGGCGGCATCGGGGGCTATTTCCAGACCGCGGGACCTATAGTATCCGCTTATCCACTGAGGCATTTCATAGTCCCGCAACTCCTTGGATTCCACCACTATGCCTTTCTTGGACACAGACTTGTAGAGGGCCTTGCGCTTGTCTGCCGAAGCCCCGTGCATAGCAATCACCAGCACTGTGCTTTCAAGAGGATTTTCGCAATAGACCGCCAGATTTTCCAGAGTCTTCATCATCTGGGCTTCCTTCACCACCACAAGCTGGCGTTCCGCAAACATAGGGTAACGCCTTGCGGCTGTGACCACCTCGTCGGCATCCACATCCGACCCATAGTATATCATCTGGTTGAAGTCCCTTTCGCTGTCGTCATCGAAGGCGTTGGAAATCACGGCATTGCAAACGAGGTCCACATAATAGTCCTCGTCACCCATAAGAAGATACACGGGAGCAAATTTCTTCGCTTCCGTGTCTGAAACAATCTGTGAGCAAACTTTGTCTAACTCCTCAAATGCCTTTGCCATTTATCTGATCTGTTTCTCCTTGACTCTCGTCAATTTTTCTTTGAGGATGTCTGCGCAGTCCACGATTGCATCCTCGAATTTGGCGGCGTTTCTTTCCACCACAATGTCATTTCCGGGTACCTGAACTCTAATCCACACATTCTTGTTGTCGTGCTCCTGCAGAAGAGACAATCTTACCTCTGCACCGATTACGGCATCGTAGTACTTGGAGAGCTTTCCCAATTTCTTGTCAATGAAATCCAGAAGTTTCTGATCTGCGTCGAAACGGATGGACTGAACTCTAATCTCCATAATTACCTCCTTTGTTCTTGGCCCTCGGATGGGCTGATTTATAAACCTGTTTCAGTTTGGCGATGGAGTTGTGGGTATAGACCTGCGTCGCCGCGAGGGATGAGTGTCCGAGCATTTCCTTGATGGAATTCAAATCCGTGCCCCGGTCCAGCAGACCCGTTGCGAGAGTATGTCTGAGCACGTGGGGTGAACGCCTTCCGGTTACCCCGGAAACATCGGCGAAACGCCCTTTCACCGTCCTGTCCACGAGTACCGGATAAATCCTTTTCCCGTCCCAGGTCACAAACATAGGCTCCTCTGCAGTTCTTTTCCCTCCCTTCAAAGCCTCAACTGCTTTCAAATATAGCAATATTTCCTGACATAGTGCATCCAAAACCGGAATTTCTCGCATTTTATCTCCCTTTCCCCTGACTGTCATCACTTTACGGGATATGTCCAAGTCGCCGACATTCAGGCCTATGAGTTCGCTGCGACGTATTCCGAGCATAGCCAGGGTGCTGATGATGACTCTCTCCAGACGTTTGCCGTACAGCTCCTTCGCTGCCTTCAGACAGTCCTTGCCATTGTCGGAAGTTGCGGAAAGAGCCAGGTTCTGACGGAAAGTTTCGAGAAATTCCTCGGAAGCATAGATTTCCGTCCCGGAAAAATAAGTCTGCATCTGTTCGCTGCGGTAGAAATCCGGCAGACGGTTTGGGACCTTGGGCCTGCGTACGGTCTTGACGGGATTGGACTTGAGTTCGCCGGAGAGCATAAGGAAGGCACAGAATGAGCTCAGCACACTCAGGTGCAGGTTGACGGTCTTGGGCTGCATATCGCAGTCTTCGAGAAGATGGACTTCATAGTCGCGGATGACTCGGGAGGTGATGCTTTGGGACGTACCTCCCCCAAGATAGTCACAAAACCTCCTCAGAGCATCGGCGTACAGTTCACAAGTTCGTGATGAATAACGCCTTACACTTTTTGCTCTGATAAGGAATTGCTCCACCAGGGCTTCCAATCCGCTGCTGTTGTTGCCGTCCCTATCCATCTTGTTCATCATTACCCCGGTATCATTCTTTGGTATCATTCCCTGGGCACCAGTCCAAGTTCCGCAGCCCGACCACGCATAAGCGCATCCGCCGCCTCGAATTCATTAGGAATATCCCCGTTGAGAATGGCCTCCTTGACATATTCCTTGAGCTCTCCGATGGTCCTGCAGGGCTCAATGCCGAAGAGTTTCATAATATAGTCCCCGTCAATAGGATTCTTGAAATTGCGTATTGCATCCTTTTCCTCCACCTCCACGAGTTTGCGCTGCACGAGTTCGAAATTGGCGTGCAGTCTTTCCACCTTGCGCAGGTTCTTGGAAGTGATATCCCCGTGGCAAAGTATCATCAAATCGTCTATGTCGTCTCCCGCCTCGAAGAGCAAACGCCTCACAGCAGAGTCCGTAACTTCTTCAGTAACAAGGGCTATAGGCCTCAGATGCAGTTCCACGAGTTTCTTAACATATTCCATCTTCTCGTTTAGCGGAAGTTTGAGGGAGGAGAAAATCTTCGGGACCATACGTCCGCCCACAACCTCGTGCCCGTGGAAGGTCCAACCCACTGAAGGATCATATCTCCTGGTCCTGGCCTTGCCCACATCGTGCAACAGTGCGGCCCAGCGAAGCCATACATTCGGTTCCGGTCTCGACTCCATTTCCAGTTCGGCGACATTGTCGAGAACCTGGAGAGTATGGTCGAAATTGTCCTTGTGTCCCTTGCCGTCCATCACATTCACTCCTTTTAGAGCTGTGAGTGAAGGGAGTATGAGATCGAGAAGTCCGGCTTCATCCATAAGGCGGAAGGCTTTGGACGGTTTGCGGACTACCAGCATCTTGTTCAGTTCTTCTGCTATCCTTTCGCGGGTGAGGATTTGAAGGCGGTTCCGGTTGCGGCGCATCGCTTCCATACACTCGGGGGTGATGCAGAACTGAAGCTGAGGGGTGGAGAGTTTCGTGGCAAACCTCACTGCACGCAACATCCTGAGCGGATCATCGCTGAAGGTGATATCCGGGTCCTGAGGGGTGCGAATAATGCCCCTTTCCAAATCCGAGAGGCCGCCGAAAGGGTCCACCAGGGCACCGAAATCCTCTTTGCACAGGCTGAATGCCATAGCATTGATGGTGAAATCCCTGCGCAGCTGGTCGTCGGTGAGGCTGCCGTTTTCCACTATGGGATTGCGGGATTCCTTGCGGTAACTTTCCTTTCTGGCTCCCACGAATTCGAGTTCGAGTCCGCGGTACTTTATCATAGCCGTACCATAGGTCTTGAATTCGCTCACATTGATTTTGTGGCGGGTCTTATGTTGTGAATATTCGATTTCCTCAAGGCGGGCGGCAACCTTGTTGGCAAAATCCACTCCGCTGCCCTCAACCACCACATCAATATCATCACTGGAACGACCCAGGAAACAGTCCCTTACGTAACCACCTATTACAAAGGCCTTGAAATCATATTGTTCCGCCACCTCGGAGAAAATTCCGAATACGGGATTCTTCAAATATTTTGCGTAATTATCCATATTTCTTCACTTCTGAACAGCAAGCTGCCGGATTCCGGGACTTTGGGCCTTACATCCGGGAGTAATGGGGCAATGTCTCCACGCTCTTGAGTCCGCCTTCCTCTCCCCTTTTTAGCACGACCGTCCGTTTTCCATTGGTCAAAAACACCCAGCGCACCCCGAGACAAAGATTGTAGCGGGCCGCCTGCATCAACACACTTTCGTCAATGTCCACATCCGGCCTCTTGCATTCCACCACAGCCACCGGCGATGCATCTCTTCCGAACACCACGATGTCTGCCCTCTGGCTTTTCTGACCGAGTTTGAGCGCTACCTCGGAACCCATAAGATGCTCCGGGACACCGCAGAAATCCCTCAAAACCCCTATAAACCACTGTCTCACCTGCTCTTCCGGAGTAAGCGAGACCATCTTGCGTCTCAAAGGGTCCCAAATCTGCTGTTCCATAATCGTGGCAAAAATACCTTTTTATCCCTATATTTGCAAGATGAAAAAAACTTTGGACATATTATTTGAGGACCAGTGGATGGTGGCTATTGACAAGCCTTCGGGGCTGATGAGCGTGGCGGGGAACCGTCAGGGGGTTGAGACTGCCTATTCCCTGGTGAATGACTATATTGTGCACAAATACAACGGGCGGAAAAGGGCTCACGTGATGCACAGGCTTGACAGGGACACCTCCGGGATTCTGCTGTTCGCAAAGGATTTCCAGACCAAAAGGGCTATGACCGACAATTGGAACGGGAACATCAGGGAGAGGCGCTATGTTGCTGTGCTGGACGGTGTTCCGGCTGAGAGCAAGGGAAGGATTGAGAGCTGGCTCACCGAGAATGACAGGAATTTTATGGTGTCTTCTTCGCCTGTGGACAACGGAGGGGAATATGCGGTCACCAACTACGAGGTGCTCAAGTCCAACGGGGCACATTCATTGGTGGCTTTCAATCTTGAAACCGGCCGCAAGAACCAGATAAGGGTGCAGACAGCCACTCATCTGGGATGTCCGGTGTCGGGGGATTCCAAATACGGGAACGGGAAATCCGCCAAAAGGCTTTGCCTCCACGCAAACGGGCTCAGTTTCATTCACCCCGTCACCCATCGTCTTGTGCGGATTTCTTCAAACACTCCCCGGTTTTTCAATTCGCTTGTATGAATAAGTGGGTGACTAAAAAGTCCCAAAGGGACCAAAGCCATAAGAAACGAAGAAAGCCGCCCCCGCAGCCAGAGAGACTGCAAGAACGACTATTTTTCTGACAATATTATTTATCATCAAATGAGCATATCCATTACTTGTGCGAATACATTTTCAGCTGTGAAGCCCAACTTTTCGTCAAGCACCTTGTATGGAGCGGAAAAGCCGAAGCTCTCAAGCCCGAAAACAACTCCGTTGGAACCCACAAGGCCCTGTAGATTTACAGGAAGCCCCGCGGTGAGACCGAAAACATTTGCCCCTGAAGGAATAACTTCCTCCTGATATTCAGGGCTTTGGCTACGGAATAGACCCTCAGAAGGAACGGAAACTATACGGCATTTCACTCCTTTTTCGCGAAGCAGTTCAGCTCCCGCAATGAGGGTGGAAACCTCAGAACCTGAAGCAAGCAGCACCACTTCATTCATTCCGAGTCCGAAATCATCCAATCTGTCGGAACCGGCCACTATATAGGCTCCCTTTGCCACATCAGCATAAGGGTTTCCTTCTGGCAGGCTCTTGATATTCTGACGGGAAAGTATGAGGGCAGTAGGAGTGGACACATTCTCCATCGCGAGCCTCCAGCTCTGAGTACATTCCTCAGAATCAGCCGGTCTGAGCACCAGCATAGAATTGCGTCCGTGATGGTTCTTGAGTTTCTCCATCAGCCTGATTTGGGCCTCCTGCTCCACTGGCTCGTGAGTAGGTCCGTCCTCGCCCACACGGAATGCATCGTGGGACCAGATGAATTTGACAGGCACCTCCATAAGCGCCGCCATCCTCACGGCAGGTTTCATATAGTCGGAGAACACGAAGAAGGTTGCACAGGCAGGTATGACTCCTCCGTGAAGTGCCATTCCTATGCAGCAGCAGGCCATTGTGAGCTCTGCAACTCCGGCCTGGAAGAATGCTCCGGAAAAATCGCCTTTGCGCAGTTCGGTGGTCTTCTTGAGGAAGCCGTCAGTCTTGTCGGAATTGCTCAAGTCGGCCGAAGAAACTATCATATTGCCCACCTGCTGAGCAAGTTGAGAAAGCACTGCCGCTGATGCGCCCCTTGTGGAATCGTCCCGTTTCTGCTGAACTGCAGACCAGTCAATCTCCGGTGCCTTGCCGCTGAACCATTCCGCCTTCTTTGCTGCCAGTTCCGGATTTGCAGCTGCCCAGGATGCCTCGAAAGCCTTCTTCTGAGCTATAATCTGCTGGAGCTCGGCCTTGCGGGAAGCATAAATTTCGGCCGTTTCAGGGAAGATGGTGAAAGGATTTTGAGGATCTCCGCCCAGGGCCTTGACTGTGTTCAGATAGGCATCTCCGCCGAGAGGTGCACCGTGAGTGGCGCAACAGTTCTCATAGCTGCTGCCATCTGCACGGAGGGCTCCCTTGCCCATAACGGTGTGGCCGATAATGAGAGTAGGCTGGCCCTTGAAGGCTATGGCCTCATCCAGTGCAGCGCGTATCTGAGCCACGTCATTTCCGTCTATTTCAATGATATGCCATCCCCAGGCGCGGTATTTTGCGGCCACATCCTCTGTGTCAACCACTTCCGTGGTGGTGGAGAGCTGTATTCCGTTGGAATCATAGAACATCGTCAGGTTGTCAAGTCCCAGCGTACCTGCAATGCGACCTGCACCCTGGGAAATTTCCTCCTGAATTCCTCCGTCAGAAATGTAGGCATATATCCTCTGCCCCATAACATCCCCCAGACGGGCCTGCAGGAATTTGGCTGCTATGGCTGCGCCCACCGCGAAGGTATGCCCCTGTCCGAGAGGGCCTGAGGTGTTTTCAATCCCCCTTTCCACGCAGCGCTCCGGATGTCCCGGCGTAGGACTGCCCCACTGGCGGAAAGAGGCGAGTTCCTCCATAGTGAATTTGCCCGTGAAAGAAAGCACAGAATAGAGCATACTGCTCATATGTCCGGGATCCAGGAAGAAACGGTCACGTCCATCCCAGAAAGGATTTTCCGGATCATAGACAAGGTATTCGGAAAACAGCACATTGATGAAGTCAGCTCCACCCATTGCACCACCCGGATGCCCTGATTTGGCCTTTTCGACCATAGAGGCTGCCAACAACCTGATATTGTCGGCAGCCCTGTTCATATTCGCTATGGAATTCATTTGGATTGATTATTAGGGGTCTTTGTAAAAAGTTGCAGTGCGATTAGAAGGAGGTTGCGATTCCGATGAAGTCCTCTGCCTTGAGAGCAGCGCCTCCTATAAGACCGCCGTCAATGTCAGGCTGTGCGAAAAGTTCCTTGGCATTTGAAGGCTTGCAGCTTCCGCCGTAGAGAATGGTGATTTCCTCTGCAAGTGCACCGAATTTCTCTGCGAGCACCTTACGGCAGCAAGCGTGGATTTCCTGTGCCTGCTCTGCTGTTGCAGTCTTGCCTGTACCGATGGCCCAAACAGGCTCGTAAGCCACGATGACATTTGCCATCTCCTCAGGAGTGAGGGTGTAGAGCACGTTCTTGATCTGTTCAGTGACAACATCGAAATGCTTGCCTGCCTCACGCTCGTCGAGGTTTTCGCCGATGCAGAAGATTGGGGAAAGGCCTGCAGCAAGTGCAAGGTGGATTTTCTCCACGAGCTTTGCATCTGTCTCACCATAGTACTGTCTGCGCTCAGAGTGTCCGAGGATGGTGTATTCGCAGGATACTGACTTGAGCATATCCACAGACACCTCTCCGGTGTAAGCGCCCTTGGTCTTGTCTGCGCAATTCTGTGCTGAAAGTCCTACAGCAGTTCCCTTCACCACTTCAGCTACGGGTGCAAGGTGGGTGAAAGGAGGGGCTATGATAAGTTTTACATCTGATGGAACTTCAGCGGCCTTAGCCACAACTGCTTTTGCGAGTTCTACGCCTTCAGGCACTGTGGTGTTCATTTTCCAGTTGCCTGCTACAATGTGTTTTCTCATAATCTATCAATGAATTAATTGTTTAGTAATCTTCTGAATGCTGCATCTGCGACCTCCTTTTTAATGGAGCAGTCATCGCCGATGGCAAATCTTTGCAAATTTAGCAATCTGTTTTGGATTTTGACAATTTATTTTCATTGTTCCGTTTCAGATGAAGTTTTTGTATATTTGCGGGCTCAAACGAAAATGAAAAAACAAAAGATATGAAGAATTTCGTAGAAGAACTCAAATGGAGGGGTATGATTCAGGACATTATGCCCGGCACAGAGGAGAAACTTATGGAAGGACCGACGGCTGCCTATGTGGGGATTGACCCGACTGCCGACTCCCTCCACATCGGACATATGGTCAGCATTATGATTCTCAAGCATTTTCAGGAGTGCGGACACAAACCCATAGCTCTGGTAGGAGGTGCAACGGGAATGATTGGCGACCCTTCTATGAAATCCCAGGAAAGGAACCTTCTGGACGAGCAGACCCTCAGCCACAATGTCTCCTGCATCAGGGAGCAACTCTCCCGCTTCCTCGATTTCGAATCCGGAGCCGGCAACTGTGCCGAACTCGTCAACAACTACGACTGGATGAAAGGCTGGAGTTTCCTCGACTTCACCCGCGACATAGGCAAGCACATCACGGTGAACTATATGATGGCCAAGGACAGCGTCAAAAAACGCCTCTCCAGCGAGTCCCGCGAAGGAATGTCCTTTACCGAATTCACCTACCAGCTCCTTCAGGGCTATGACTTCCTCTACCTTTACGAGCACAAGGGTTGCGTTCTCCAGATGGGCGGAGCAGACCAGTGGGGCAACATCACCACAGGTTCCGAACTCATACGCAGAATGCTCGGCAAGGAAGCCTACGCACTCACCTGCCCGCTCATAACCAAGGCTGACGGCACCAAGTTCGGCAAGACGGAGAAAGGCAATATCTGGCTGGACCCTCAGAGGACTTCACCTTACCGCTTCTACCAGTTCTGGCTCAACGTAAGTGATGAAGATGCAGAGAGATACATCAAGATATTCACCCTCCTCGACAGGGAGACCATCGAAGGCGCAATCGCCGCCCACAGGGAAAATCCGGGCGCACGCAGCCTCCAGAAACTCCTCGCCAGGGAAGTGACCGTTATGGTGCACGGAGAAGCCGAGTACAACAATGCCGTCTCAGCCTCCGCAATACTTTTCGGCAACGCGACCTCCGAGCAGCTCAGGTCTCTTGACGAAAAAACCTTCCTGGATGTGTTCGACGGAGTGGACACCTTCACTGTTTCCAGGGACAAACTGCCTTGCAACATACTTGAACTGCTGGCTGTCGAGACCTCCGTATTCCCTTCCAAGGGCGAATGCCGCAAAATGATTCAGGGCGGCGGAGTGAGCATAAACAAGGAAAAAGTCACCGACATCAACGCCGCAATAGGTGAAGAGTCCATACTCGACGGCAAATACATACTTGCCCAGCGTGGAAAGAAGAACTATTATATTATAAAGGTGGAGTAAGCTGAGAAACTTAACCATCCAAACCCGATGGCGGCAGGCGGACAGTTTGCCGCCATTATTTTATGTCCTCAAGCAGCACCATGAAGCCCTTTCTGAAGAATTCTCCCCAGCTTTTGCATAGACCTTATTCATTGCCTTTTTGACGTTTCTCTGGTAGCCTCGCTATCAATGAGCGGACAAAAAGTCATAAGTATTATAATGAACAAACTGCAAAAATATTTTAATTTGTTTAGTATAAACAACAAAATTAAGTCGGCAGCCGCCGGGTCTGTCAAAGACAACTACCCCAAATACGTCATATCTATGACACCTTATATGGATTCATCAAAATGGGAAGGAATCATTCATATTCCTTTTGCCGTTTTTCTAAAGAAGGTTTCAACAAAGAATATAGGGGATGACCAAAAGCCTTTTGTTCATCTCTGAAGGCGGCAGGCTGAGAGGTTGCCGCCATTATTTGATGTCCTCCAGCAGCACCAGCTTGTGCGCCAGAGCATAAGGCCGGATAAAAATGACGAGAATTGTGTGATAAATGCTGAGTGTAAAATTTGCAATAATCAACTTATATGTTTATTTTTGCAAAAAATTGAAGACATGAGGCGTGATCTATTGATTGAATTGTTGGAGGAAGGTGATAAAGTCAGCCTTTATTCACCACGTTTTTCAGGAGAAGAATATACTGAATTTGAAAAATTTCTTTTGGACTTTAAAGACGATTATCCATCGGATATCGCACAGATTGTATATCGCTTGGATATAGTCAAAAGAGACGGGGCAGCAGACAGACATTTTCGATATGAGGGAAAACGTTCAGATCGGGTAATGGCTCTTCCCTCATATTTGGAAACTTCTAAGTTGCGAGTATATTTACTGAACATTGAATCAAAGATATTAATTCTTGGTAATGGAGGATTGAAGACAACCAGAACTTATGAAGAAGACTCAGTTCTAAAAGGATGCGTTGAGGTCCTTCAAAAAATTGATATACAAATACGTAATAAGGAAGTGTGCAGAGAAATAATAATTAAGGGGTCTAAGTTGCTTGGAGAACTTTCATTTACAATAGAGATATGAAAAGGACAAATCAAATAATGGATGAAATCAGAAAGACTATGATGCCTGAAATGATAATTCAGACTGAATTGTCGGTTTCAATTGCCAACAGGATTTACGAGTGTCTTGAACAAAGAAATATGACTCAGAAAGATTTGGCCCGGATGATGGGAAAGACAGAAACGGAGGTAAGCCGATGGTTGTCCGGGACACATAACTTCACGATAGCGACTATAGCCAAAATCACCAAAGTCTTGGGAGAGGCCATAATTCAGCCGACTTCTTCAGTTGTTCACAGTTATATGCTTCCCCAACAGGAAAGATCAATATATCTCTCTGATCCTGAAGCGTAATTGCCGCCATTATTTTATGTCCTCCAGCAGCACCAGCTTGTGCGCCAGAGCATAGATGACAAAGCCGGCGGAAGTGTGGATGTCCAGTTTGGAGGAAATGTTGCGGCGATGGGTTGAAACAGTATTGACCGAGACATAGAGCTGTTCGGCTATTTCCTTGTTGCTCATACCCTTGGCCACACATATCAACACATCCTTCTCCCTGTCACTCAGAAGCGGCAGGAAATTGTTCTCTTCTATGGATTCTCTGTAATTCACGTCTGAAGTGCATTTCAGGCGGGATTCGGCTTCCTTCACGGCCGGGATGAACATTAGTGCTGTGTTCGCTTATTCGGAAACTTTCCAGTCCTCAATCCTTCTGTTGGCGGTGGAGAAACTTACGCCGATTTTGAAGAGTTTTCTCGGGTCGTCCACAAATGGCTTTGCATAGCCCTTGTCCTCAATCTGCTGCAGGGCGGCTTCGGCAGAGTTGTCGATTTTCAGTTCGACAATGTAGATGTAGTCCTTGGTCTGGAGCAGCAGGTCAATCCGGCCGTTGCTGGTGCTGCGTTCTGCCTGGACATATTCTCCGAGGAGTTCCATTATGATGTACATCGCATACTGGAAATTCTTCTCGGCATCGCCCTGAATCTGGTAGGTGGTATTTGCAAACAATGCCTCCAAACTCCTCATAAACGAATAAGGGTCGCCACCTCTGAGCGCTCTCGCCATTTTTGAAGTCATTGTTTTGCCTTCTGACGGGTTAGCGGGGACATAATAGGAGTAAATAAACTTCAGAAAACCGGTTTTGACCTCATCATTCGGAAATCCGAGGGTATATTCCTTAAATTCCTTATCGTATCCCTTGATTGTCAGATATCCTGTCTGATAGAATAGAGGAATTGGGTTATTGATGATATCTTGCATACCGCTCAAATCATCCGCCGACACTACGACTTTGTCAGATAAAGTAGGCACATCGAACAATGTCTTCTTCATAACATTGACCAGGAGCGTCGGAGTGCCTGTCTCAAACCAATACTCCCCGAAATCCTTGGAATAGAATGTATTCAGAATGCTGAACGGATTATATACACCGACCGTCATACTTCTGTCGAAGTAATATCCGTCGTACATTTTTTTAAGTCGGGCATAACAATCATCCTTGGTCATAGCATTTTGCAAAGCAAGGTCGCTCACGCTATCATCAAAATAGTCTTTCAACTCACTCTCTGATATGCCGCAGATATCAGAAAAGTCTGTATTCATAGATATGTCAGTCAAGTTGTTAAGGCTGCTGAATACGCTCAATTTGCCAATCTTGGACACGCCTGTCAGAAAACCGAACTTGATTTGTCCGTCCTTTGCCTTCAATACGCTGTAGAATCCCTGGAGGGTCTTGCGGTAATAATCAACCAGTGCTTCATTGCCCAGATTGTTCACAATAGGCTTGTCATACTCGTCAATAAGAATGACCACCTTTCGGCCGGTCTTGCGGCAGGCAGCATCGATGACATCGTTCATTCTGGCTGAACAGTCATCATACTTACGTGCAATTCCGTATTCTGCTTCCCAGTTGTTAAGTTGCTGATCCAGCACGACATCCAAATCTACTGGATTAATATATTTGCTGCTGTTCAAATCCAAATGAAGCACAGGATATTCAATCCAGTCCTTCTCCAATTGCTCTATAGCCAGGCCTTTGAACAGCACCTTCTTGCCGGAGAAATAAGCATCCATAGTGGATATGAGCAGGCTCTTGCCGAACCTGCGCGGGCGGCTGAGGAAATAATATTTGCCAGTAGAAACCAAACGATATATGAGAGCTGTCTTGTCCACATAAACGTATTCGCTTCTGCGCAAATCCTCAAAATTCTGTATGCCTATCGGGTACAACATAACACATCGGTTTTATCTCATTGGCAAAGATATGCAAACTTGACAAGCATTCAAAAAGTTGTTGATTCTATTTCATCCAATCCTTCGGTAAAAAATGCAATAGCTAATCATTTGGCGAACTTGTACCACACCCAGCCGATGTAAGCGGCAACCACGGGCAGGAACAGGCTCACAATGCTCATCACCTTGAGAGTGAACTCGGAAGACGAGGAATTGTAGATTGTCAGGGATGAGGACAAATCCGTGGAGGAAGGATAATATGGGGTGGCGAAATAGCCGGCTGCCCAGAACAGTGCCATAACCACCAGGACTGTCCCCGCTCCGGCAAACCATATTCCTTTTGTGAACGAAGGGCGGACGAGGCTCACGATTATCCCAGCCAAGACTGCTACTGTGCCGGCAAGCAGAACGGTGAGAACCCACCAGTTGCCGCAGATATTGTGGAGATATTTGTATTCCACGAGTCTGAATTCGTGTTCACCGACAGTTTCATAGCCGGTTGCAGTGAGCAGAACAGCCAGAACCACAAGGTAAAGACAAACGAAGACCGCCCCGTTGACAAGGAGTTGGTGTCTGTTCCACTTTCGTGTCCCCTCATCATCTATCTGATTGATATACCATAGGTTAGCTATCACACGGGAGAGGAAGAGCACCATCAGACCGAAGACGACCACTCTCCAGTCGGCAAGCACTTCAAGACCGTGCCACGGGCCCCATTGGGATATGATGCCGCTGTCTCCCACTATGTTGGAACGGGAGATGGTGAAGTCGCTGCCGAAGAAGAAGGTGGACACGGCTCCGCCCAGAAGGACCGGTGCAATGACTCCGTTGAGGAAAAGGAAGATATCGTAGGTCTTACGGCCCAGGATGTTGCCTTCGCAACTGCGGTATTTATAACTTACTGCCTGCACCACGAAGCCCAGAAGAATGAGCATCCACACCCAGTAGGCTCCTCCGAAACTGGTGGAATAGAAAAGCGGAAAGGAAGCGAAAAATGCACCTCCGAAGACGACCAGGGTGGTGAATGTCAGTTCCCAACGATGTGCCACTGCCCCCACGAGGCTCTCCCTCTGCTGCTCAGGCATTTTCTGAAGGAACATAGACTGGGCACCTTGGACGAAGAGCAGGAAAACGAGAACGGCTCCCAAAACACTTATCAGGAACCACCAATATTCTTGAAAGAAAGTATAATCCATAGTTATAGTTTCATTAACCCAGGTTTGCAAGTCTTAATTATTTGATTTCAAGCTCATTGTAAAGACCCGCAAAACATAAATTCATTAATCGATGCTTTCTGCAGGTCCCTTCTTGATCTGCTTGACCATTATGCTGAGTTCGGCAATGAGAAGCACGGTGAAGAGCACTGCGAAGATTATGAAGGTGGTAAGCACCTGAGCCTCAGATACGCTGGAAATGGCGGCCCCGACCGGAAGTATGTCCTGAATGGTCCAGGGTTGTCTTCCGACTTCCGCCACTGCCCATCCGCACTGGTGGCAAATCCAGACTAGAGGGATGGAAACAAGCGCGATAAGTGGGAACACCGGAATCTTTTTCCACTTTGCCGAGAGCAAATGCGGCTTTCTGTATGCAAGAATCAAGGCTATGAGGAGATAGATGAGCAAATATCCTCCGATAATAACCATCAGATGGAAGGTGTAGAACACCAACTGCACATTCGGAATCGCCTCATCCACTTTGTTGAAATAACCGTAGCCGAAATATGGATAATTGGCCTTGAGCGTACTGTCAGCCAGCGATAGAGCCTCTGAGTCTCCACTCTTTCTGGCGTTGTCATAATCCCGCAATGCCGCCTGGGCGATTTTGCCCCTTTCAATCCTCTCTGAGTATGGTACGGTATTGACAATTTCCCCGTCAATCACATCCTTGCCGTCAATTATGTCCTTGATTCCGGGAATGAATGCGTTGAGGTCGTGCCTTCCGAGCACAGAAAGGCCTTTGGGGATGGATATTTCAAAGAGCATAGGGTCTTCATCGTTGTCGTAGGTCTTATCAGGATTCACAATCCCGAATCCGATGAGCGGAGTCCCTTCCTGACCCTCGTACAGGCCTTCCATTGCGGCGAGTTTCATAGGTTGGACTTTAGTAACCTGAACTGCGGAACCGTCACCTGTGAAAATGGTGAGCAATATGCCGGTAATACCAACGATACCACCTATTTTTATGGACTTGAGTGCAAAGTCAATATGCTGGCCCTTGAGAAGATACCAAGCACTTACACCCAGTACGAACACGCCGCCGAGGCTCCAGGAGGAAAACACGGTGTGGCAGAATTTGTTAACTGCAACCGGAGAGAATGCAACGGCCCAGAAATCAGTCATTACATTGCGCATCTGGTCCGGGTTGAATTCCATTCCGACAGGGTGTTGCATCCAGGAGTTGGCAACGAGTATCCACCAGGCGGAGAAAGTGGCGCCAATGATGGTAAGCCAGGTGGCTGCCAGATGACTGCGCGGGGAGAACTTTTTCCAGCCGAACATCATCACTGCAAAGAAGGTGCTTTCGCAGAAGAATGCGAATATGCCCTCTATTGCGAGAGGCGCGCCGAAGATGTCTCCGACAAACCACGAATAGTTGCTCCAGTTGGTCCCGAATTCGAATTCCAGAATAATGCCCGTTGCAACTCCTATGGCGAAGTTGATGCCGAAGAGTTTCATCCAGAATTTGCAGAGGTCCATCCACTCCTGTTTGCGTTTGCGGTACCAGATGGTCTCCAGGATGGCCACGAAGATGCCCAGGCCCAGAGTGAGGGGAACGAACATCCAATGGTAGAATGCAGTAAGAGCGAATTGCGCCCGTGAGAGTGTGATTACCGATTCCATTATGTTTAGGTTATTAGATTAGTCTTTAGGCGCAACGTCGGTCAATTTGCGTCAGTGGAAATTTCTATGAGATTGCTCCTGACCGTCTGGGCATTCTGTTCATCGCTGCCCTTGAGCACAGGTTGAAAGAAGAATACCCGGAGGATGGCAAACATTATGAAGAGTTTTATCAACACAATGACCCACAGCGTTTTGCCTACAGTCATCGATTTGAACCCTTCATAATAGAAAAGAGCCACCCTCCTGAAAAAATTCTCCTTCACCTACAATAGAACTACTTCGACTTGATATAAGTGTCAATTGCGGCAGCTGCCTTGCGTCCGGCACCCATTGCGAGTATGACGGTTGCGGCACCTGTCACGGCATCTCCGCCTGCAAACACGCCCTTGCGGGAAGTCTGGCCCACCTCGTCGGCCACTATACATCCGCGGCGGTTGATTTCCAGACCTTCTGTCGTGCGGGAAATGAGAGGGTTAGGAGAAGTTCCCAGAGCCATAATCACGGAATCTGTCTCAATGACGAACTCTGAACTCGGAACCTCCACCGGTGCGCGCCTTCCGGAAGCGTCCGGTTCTCCAAGTTCCATCCTTATGCACTTGATGCCTGTTACCCAGCCTTTCTCGTCGCCCAGGATTTCCACAGGGTTGGTGAGCATCTCGAACTTGATGCCTTCCTCCATTGCGTGGTGCACTTCTTCCTTACGTGCAGGAAGTTCTTTCTCGGTGCGGCGGTAAACTATGGTGGTTTCTGCTCCGAGCCTCAGGGCTGTGCGGGCTGCGTCCATAGCCACGTTTCCGCCTCCCACTACCACGAGTTTGCGTCCTGCGTGAATAGGAGTGTCATAATCGTCGCGATATGCCTTCATCAGGTTGTTGCGGGTGAGGAATTCGTTTGCGGAGAAGACTCCGTTGAGCTGCTCGCCCGGGATGTTCATAAATCTCGGAAGACCAGCTCCGGAACCAATGAACACTGCCTCGAAGCCCTCCTTGTCCAGAAGGCTGTCCACAGTGATGGTACGTCCTGCAATCACGTCAGTTTCGAACTTCACTCCCAGAGCCTTCACCTTTTCGATTTCTCTTGCCACCACCTTGCTCTTCGGCAGACGGAACTCCGGAATACCATATTCCAAGACTCCGCCCGGACGGTGCAAGGCCTCGAAAATGGTCACTTCATAACCCATCTTGGCAAGGTCTGACGCACAGGCAAGCCCTGAAGGACCACTGCCTATGATTGCCACCTTGTGACCGTTGGAAGGAGCCACCGTTGCTTCTATGCCACCGTTTTCCAGAGACCAGTCACCCACGAAGCGCTCGAGGTTTCCGATTGCCACAGGCTCGAACTTCACTCCCAGCACACAGCTGCCCTCGCACTGGTTTTCCTGAGGACACACCCTTCCGCAGATTGCAGGCAGGGATGAATCCTCGGCAATCACTGCGGCCGCTCCGGCGAAATCCCCGGCTGCTACCTTGGAGATGAACTGAGGAATCTTCACGTTCACAGGACAGGCACCCACGCAGCGCGGATTTTTACAGTTGAGACATCTCGAAGCCTCCAGCTGCGCCTCTTCGGCATTATAGCCATAAGATACCTCTTCAAAATTTGTCGCTCTGACTTTCGGGTCCTGCGCCCTGGCAGCGACCCTTGGTATTCTGTTTGCCATATTCGTTCTCCTTATTATTTTCCGCGACCAATACGGCATACGTGATGCTCGGCAGCCTCTTTCTCTTCAGTATTGTACATCCTCTGACGGCGCATAGCCTCGTCGAAGTCCACCTGCCAACCGTCGAATTCAGGGCCTTCCACGCAAGCGAAACGCACCTTGCCCCCAACAGTCACCCTGCAGGCTCCGCACATTCCCGTACCGTCCACCATAAGGGTGTTGAGGCTCACAATAACCGGCAGATTCAGCTTCTTGCAGGTGAGGGTGGCGAACTTCATCATAATCATAGGACCTATGGCCACAGCCTGATTGTACTGCTTCCCATCCTCAGTGACGAGTTTTTCGAGCAGCCCTGTCACAAGTCCGTGGAAGCCTTCCGAGCCGTCATCAGTGCAGAGGTAGAGATTGTCGCAGACTGCCTCCATTTCCTCCCTGTATATAATGAGATCCTTTGTCTTGGCTCCTATGATGACATCCACCTTGGCTCCTTTTTCCCTCAGCCATTTCACCTGAGGATAAACTGGAGCCGTGCCCACTCCGCCGGCTATGAAGACATAGGCCTTGCCGGAGAGTTCCTCATCGCTCATAGTCACGAAATCTGAAGGGTTGCCGAGAGGCCCCACCACATCAGCGAAGCAGTCGCCCTCATTATATGAACAAATTTCCGAGGTGGATGCTCCGATTTGTTGAGTGACTATGGTAACGGTCCCTGCCTCAGCATCGAAATCGCTGATTGTCAGAGGAATCCTTTCACTCTGTTCATCTGCCCTGATAATCAGGAACTGCCCCGGGAGCGCAGATGCCGCAAGTCTCGGAGCCTCAACGACCATCCTGCAGATAGTCGGAGTCATCATTTCTTTCTTTACAATCTTGAACATTTCTTGAATTTTATGATACCGGGATTATGCAATATGGGCAGGACGGAGAAGGTCGAGCACCACTTTCACCGGATTGAATGTTTCCACAGGAACCTCCACGAACATAGTGTTCCACCTGCTCATAGAACCGTTCCACAGACCCGGAAGCTCAAGGGCCTTGAGTTCGCGTCCCTTGTAACTCTTTGAACTGATGAATCCAGCCTCTTCATCCACATACTGGAGCAGGTCGAATTTCTCGCCCTTGTAATTGTGAAGGCAGCAGACAAGGTCCACAGGATTGAAGTGAGTGGCAGCCTTGAGGCAGGCAACAGCATTTGCATCAGAAGGATTGATCTGAACGCCTTCCAGAATCTGGAGGGAGGTGCTGCCGTCCTTTTCCCTGATTATGAATGGACCGCCGCCCGGTTCACCGAGGTTCTTCACCATACCGCAGACACGTATAGGTCTGTCGAGTACCTTACGCAGCTGCTCCACTCTCTCGACGGTATTGGAAGCCACAGGCAAAGTGATGCAAAGCTGCTCCGCAAGGAAGGATTCGATGTCCTCGCAAAGAGTTCTGCACTCCTCTGAATTATAAACGTCCAGGTCGCCCACAGTATTGTTGTAGCCAGGAATCTTAATGTCCTTGTACACATCCACAGGGAACATCCTGTCAAGCAGATGGAGATAGCCGAAAATGGTGTCCCTCAACTCGAGAGCCTTGCCCATAAGGGCTTTCTTGTACTTCGCGGTAATCGGGAGAAGCCTCTCCACAGCCACATTGTCGATATTTTTGATAGAAACCAACTCGTCGGAAAGAGCGTTGAGATTGTGGATGAGTGCGCCGTGTCCGGCAGGACGGAAAAGCAATTCCCCGGTCTCTGTGCGGAAAGGCTCATTCTCAGGTGTAACTGCAACGGTGTCAGTTGCTTTGTCCTGATATGTGAACTCCACGGAATACTTCACTCCATAACGCTCCTCATACAGAGACTTAACCTCTTCAAGAGCAGCTTCGAAAAGTGCCCTATGCTCCGGAGAAACAGTCACCACGAGATTGGCGCTGCCGTCAGCATTCCTCATATAGTCCTGAGCCTCAACGAGATGCTCGGCAAATGCAGTTCTGGTTTCGCCCTTATATTTGTGGAATTTCAGCACGCCCTTAGGCTTGGACCCATAGCCCAGGCCCTCGTCGGTAAGGGTCTTGGCAAGAATTTCGCGACGGCTTGCAGAAGTGTTTTCAGGTTTGCCGAACAAAGATTCGTCATAGAAGGCAAACTTTTCGATTGCAGACACGAATTTCGCAGCCGGTGAGTCATCAGCAATAGCCTCACCCGCAGAAAGTTTCTCAAGTCCGCTGAACAGGTCCTTGAACATACGGGAAGCGGCTCCGGATGCCGGCACGAATTTGCATTTGCCATTCACCTGAGCCGTTTCAACATAGGCCGAAGCCTCTTCCAACTGTTTTTCGTCCAGCACCTGGATTCCGTGTCCCGGAACTGCCGGACCTTCTATATTCATCCAAGGGAAGCCTGTCTTGAAGCGTTCCACCTGCGCCCTGACTGTGGCAGCGGATGCACCGCGCGCCTCAATCTGTTTCAAGTCTTTGTCGTTAAGCATATTAGTTGAATTTTATGTGGTTTCCGCAGCAAGAGTGCTTCTTAATATGCCCGGCAAAATAAGCCCGGAAACAATATTCAGAAGCATTCATATTCTTGCAAAGGTAGGTATTTTTCCAATTAAATCCTACCTTTGCGGAGCCTTGCTTTGAAACATTCAAGTACGGTTGCAAAAATGACTGGACAGATGCTCATATCGGTGATTCTTCCCCTCAAACTGGACTGGGAACCATATTACAGCGCAAACGAGGAATATGCGTTGGAAAAGGGCTCCCGGGTGGAGGTACTGTTTGCCGGCAAGAAGTATATTGGGGTGGTCAGCGGCTTTCCACGGCAGGCAGAGGTCATGACAGGAGACAAGCCCATTAAAGTGAACCCGATCGAGGCCCCGTCCGCATTGCCGAAGGTCTCGGAAAAGGAAATAAGCCTCTGGAGAGCAGTAGCATCGTATTATATGTGTACGGTTGGCGAAGTGTACAAGGCTGCCTACCCTGGTCTGCGCACTCAAAAGGAAGAAAAAGCCGTGATATCGAAAAGGCGGAAAAACGAGGATGTTCCGGGTGAAAACATAAGCAAGGCACCAGAATTGTCCGAGGATCAGAAGAGGGCATATAATGAAATCTGCAAAGCCTTCGAAGTCGGCAAACCGGTGCTGCTGAACGGGGTCACAGGGGCCGGGAAAACTGAAATATACATTAAACTGGCCCTGGAAGCCATTGGTGGCGGGGCCATCGGAAACGGAGCCATAGAAAGCGGGGCCATCGGAGGAGTTGCAGAGCCGGGATCCCACAGCAGCGTGCTCTATCTGGTGCCGGAAATCGCCCTGAGCCGCCAACTGGAGGAACGCCTCAGACGCTATTTCGGAGACAAACTTCTGTGTTTCCATTCCGGTATCACGACAGCGGCCAAAGAAAAAGTATGCGACAAACTGCGGCAGTCTGACGGCTGGATAGTCCTCGGCACAAGGTCGGCGGTTTTCCTGCCATTCAGGCAACTCGGACTCGTGATTGTGGACGAAGAACACGACCGTTCCTATAAGCAGGACTCCCCCGCTCCCCGCTACAACGGACGCGATACTGCCGCCCTGCTTGCCTCCATCCACGGCTGTCCCATAGTCACAGGTTCCGCAACCCCCTCATTCGAAAGCACCTACAACTGTGCCACGGGAAGGTACGCCGAGATTCACCTGGACAAACCCTACCACGGGCAATCAGACACCGAGACCATAATCATAGACACCAAACGGGAAAAGCGCCGCAACGGAATGGTCGGTTCAATATCCCGCGAACTCATAGCCCTCATCAAACAGACCGTATCCGAAGGCGGTCAAGTGATGGTGCTGAGGGGCAGGAAATCCTATGCAACTGCCATACAGTGCAGTCTCTGCGGCCACATACTCAAATGTCCTCGCTGCAATGTAAGCCTCACCTACAGCAAATCGGGAGGCAGACTGGTCTGCAACCACTGCGGCTACTCCGCTCCCTGGTCGGACCACCTTCCCCACCCCGGACCGGAAGGCGGAAGCTGCAACGGACTGCTCACCACTTTAGGGGCTGGTACAGAAAAGATTGAGGAGGAAATCGCTTCCATTTTCCCGGAACTGAGAGTGGACAGGTTGGATTCCGAAGTGAGCGCAGGTCCGGCGAGGCTGAAGGAAGTGCTGAGAAAATTCTCGGCAGGCGAAACGGACATACTCGTAGGCACCCAGATGCTCACCAAGGGCTTCGATTTCGACAAGCTCAGACTGGTGGCCGTGCTTGGGGCGGATTCCCTTTTGGGACAGCAGGATTTCAGGGCGGACGAAAAGGCTGTCCAACTGCTCGAACAGTTCCGGGGAAGATGCGCCCGCAGGGGCCAGAAGGGCATATTTGCAATCCAGACAGCTCAGCCCGACCACCCCGTTTACAAAATGCTCGTCAGCGGAGAACCCCAACTCCAGAAGAGCTCTCTTATGCAGGAGAGGAAGGATTTTGACTACCCGCCCTACACCCGCATCATCAACCTGCTGTTCAAAGACCGCAACCTCGTACGCATCACCCGCCTGTCCTCCAAACTGTCACTTATGCTCCGCAGCGAAGGCATTTTTCCGGGCAAGGGAGTGCAGGTGAGCGCCGCATTCGCCCCGGCGGTGGACAAGGTCAAAGACGAGTATCTTCGCACAATCAGGGTGACTCTGCCGAGAGATTCATGCCTTCACTCCAACAAGGAAAAACTGAAAAATGTGCTGGACAGTTTCTGCAAAGAGGAGAAATATGCAGGAAACATAGCCGCAGATGTAGATCCCGCATAGTTTCCGCTTGGGAAATGCCATAAGTTTTTGTATATTTGCGGGATTGTCGCGACAACACGAAATTAGATTTTATGGCAACACTACCCCGCAAATTCCGCTTAAGCATTCTGATGGCGGCGACCCTTTTTCTGAGCCTGACAGCATCGGCGCGGGAACCAGACACGCTCCGCACAGGACACAGCCTCAGGCTGTCTGTGGGGGACCAGTTTTTTGAAAGCCTCATCTGGCAGAATCCGCAGAAAATCGTCAATACTATGCCCGAATCCTACAGGGAAACCTACAAGGAGCATTACCGCTACACCATGCACTGGGCTGCCGAATACCAATGGAGAGTCAACTCCTGGTTCAGTTTGGGAGCCCTCATCGACGGCAGCGCCTGCCTGTGGGACGATGTGACACGCAATGGTGCCGGAGTTGAAGTTTCCCGCACGAAGAACCGCATCTTCGCCAACCTCACCATAATGCCCACAGTGCGCTTCGACTGGTTCACCGTCCCGGTTGCAGAAAATATGAGCATAGGAATGTACACCGGACTCGGAGTGGGAGTGAACATCAACGGAGGCACGGAAAAAGACCCTTGGGGCAGGAAAGTCATAGCGGGAGTTGCAGTGGACCTCAGGCTGGTGTCTTTAGAATATAGCGTAGGAAACTGGGGCGTGAGTCTGGAGCTCGGCGGCCTCACTTCACTCAAAGACAAGAACACCATCTTTATGGCTTTCTCCAAAATGATAGACCTTGGAGTTTCGTATAAATTCTGATGATTATGAGAAAATATATATTACTGAGCCTGAGTCTGGCCGCCCTTGTTTCCTGCACGAGGGAGAAGGTGCTGACTGCCGATTTCAACCTCAGCGCAGCCGACCAGAGCCTGTTCCAAATCACTTCCATAGGGGACACCGACCTCTCAAAAGGCCTCCCTGACGATTGTTATATACCCACAGAAGAAGGAGTTACGAAAGCCACATCAGTTACGGCCAATGTCCTTCTTGCAGACTTGCTGGAATACGGCAACCAGAGCAAGGTGCTGGAAATCGCCGGGGTTTATTCATCCTTTGACAGTAGCGACGGCTATGAGGAAATAAAACTCTCCGGGAAAGTGCTCCTGCCCAAAAACCGCAAGCCGAAGAGGTATATAGTTTCCTGCCATTGGACCATAGGCTCCAATGCCGAGGCCCCTTCAAACTGCTTTCCGATAGAGGGAGTGCTCTGCAGCCTCGGGTACGCGCTGATCTGCCCCGACTACTGTGGCTATGGAGTGACGGCAGACAGGATACATCCATACCTTATGCTCGAACAGACCGCATTCGACGTATGGATGATGTATCTCGCTGTCAGAAAGATGCTTGCAAACACGGAATATGCACCGGAATTCGACGACATCTACATTATGGGCTATTCCCAGGGAGGTGCCACAGCAATGGGTTTTGACTGGTTCCTCGAGACCAACGGCTTCGACCAAAGCGATATGATTCCGGAATTCAAGACAAAGGTCCGCTGCGTCTTTGCCGGAGGAGGTCCGTACGATGTGCGGGAGACCTACAACAACTTCATCACCACCAACCACGCCAGCATCTGCTGCGCCGTGCCTATGGTCATCCAAGGTATGATAAGGGGCAACAATCTGGACATCGACCCCAGGGAAATACTGGAACCGTGGCTCTATGAGAAAATGGACGAATGGATAAATTCCAAGAAATACTCCACCGCGCAGATGAACTCCCTCATAGGCACCACGACCACTTCCGACCTGCTCACCGATATGGGTATGGACCCGACCAGCGAACCGGTGGCAAGGCTCTATCAGGCTATGAGCGAAAATTCCCTGCTGTCCTACAACTGGACTCCTAAAGCCCCTGTCTATATGATTCATTCCATAGACGACGACACGGTGCCGTTCATCAATGCGGCAAAGGCCAGGAGCAAATGGGAAAACGGCAACATCACCTACAACTTCGGCCACTACGGCACCCATATAGCCACGGCCCTGAGGTTCGTTTCGTCCGTGAAGTCCTATCTTGAGAATGCACAGAAAGAAAACAGCGACAACTGATATATGAAAGCGAAACACATATTATCGGCCCTGAGCCTGATTGCAGCGGTTGCCTGTAATCCTGAAGCCAATTTTTACGTCAAGCGGGTAAAAATTCAGATGGAAGTGATTCAGACACAGTGCGGTTTCTGCGAGGTTGCATTCAAGACCAATAAGGATGCCTACTATTACATAGCTATGGATCCGGTCAGAACCGATTTCGACCCCGTGAAGAACAGCAGCCAGTTTATGAACCTCGCGCTTGACTATGCCTACAAGGAATATATCAACTGGAGGTATGAACTCCTATACAATGGTGCCCCGTACATAGCCTCCTTCGCCAACCACAGCCTCAAGTACGGCGAGCAGGACCACTATTTCAAATATCTCCGGCCCGACACGGAATACTGGCTCTATAGCTTCGCTGTGGACCCGGAGAGCAACCGGCCCATAGGTGATTTGAACATAACGACTGTGAAGACCAAGGCCGAAAGCGACATAGAAATGGCATTCGAATACCGCATCGAGGGAAAATGGGACTATGTCTATCCGAAAAGCATTGACGGCAAGAAACTTATGGCGGATGTACCTTGGGTGGGAGCGACGGCGGACAGCCTCACGATCAGAGAGGCCGGAAGCCGTGTACCGGGAGAATACTTCGACAAGATGTTCAACGAGCAGGTGGCCCAGCAATCAGCCAACGTTTTCTACGGCATCTACGCCCACAAGAATGACGGTTACGGGGACGGCACCACAAGTACCGAGTTCGAGGAAGAACACACATACTACACTGCAATCGCAGCCTTTGACGGGGTGCGTTCCGACAAGAGTTTCGTCATCCACAAATTCACCTGGAAACCGGGGATGAAAATCTTCTTCTCCGTGAACGACAAGGGCACGGGAGGCGGATGGGATCCTCTCGACCCGGACAACTATCCTCAGGCTCAGTAAAATCAGGAAAGGAATATGGCAACAGAAACAGTTACAAACTACAACGAAGACAGCATCAAGACCCTTGAGGACGTGGTGCATATCCGCAAAAGGCCGGGAATGTACATAGGCCGCCTCGGGGACGGAAGCAACGCCGGAGACGGTATCTATGTGCTGCTCAAGGAGGTCATAGACAACTGCATAGACGAGTTCGCGATGGGCTATGGCAAGAATGTCATAGTGAAGGTCGGCGAAGACGGAGAGGTCTGTGTGAGGGACTTCGGACGAGGCATTCCGCTGGGGAAACTGACTCTCGCGGTTAGCAAGCTGAACACGGGAGCAAAGTACGACACCAAGGTCTTCCAGAAATCGGTGGGACTGAACGGTGTGGGTACCAAGGCAGTAAATGCCCTCTCAGAGCGCTTTCACATAGAGTCCTACAGAGACGGGAAGATGGCGAGCGCAAGTTTCGAGAGAGGAAGACTCAAAGCGGAAGTCACTGATGCTGAAAATGTTGCCACCAAAGAAAAGAACGGGACCCTCGTGCGTTTCACCCCGGACCCGGATATGTTCGGCAAGTTCCGTTTCAATATGGAATACGTCGAGAAGATGGTCAAGAACTACTGTTATCTGAACAAGGGACTGACAATCAACCTCAACGGGACTGCCTACATTTCCAAAAACGGTCTGCTGGACATTGTGACCGACAATCTTTCCGAAGAGCCGCTTTATCCGCCTGTGCACCTGAGCGGTGAAGACATAGAGATAGTCCTCACCCACGGCAACGACTACGGCGAGAACATAGCCTCATTCGTAAACGGCCAGAACACCCGCGACGGAGGCACCCACCTTGCGGCATTCAGGGAAGCCATAGCCAAGACACTCAAGGAATTCTTCAAGAAAGATTATGCGCCCGAGGACATAAGGCAGGGAGTAATCGGAGCCATAAGCATCAGAATCCAGGAGCCTAATTTCGAAGGCCAGACCAAGACCAAGCTCGGTTCCACCTACACCTACGAGACAGAAGTTCTGGATGAGGAAGGCAATCCGGTCAAGGACGAAAACGGAGCCACGAAAATAGACAGGGGCCCGACCATCAGGGCCTTCGTGAACGACTTCATAAAGACCAATCTGGACAACTACCTGCACATCCACAAGGAGATTGTGCCGGTGCTTCAGGCGAAGATCATTGCATCCGAAACGGAGCGCAAGGAAATTTCCGGCATACAGAAGAAGACCCGCGAGAAGAACAAGCGCAACAATATCTACAACAAGAAGTTACGCGACTGCAAGCTGCACCTTACGGACAAGGTGACCGAAAAGAACAGAGACGAGATTGAACTCACCAGCATTTTCATCACCGAGGGAGATTCCGCGTCCGGAACCATCACCAAGGCGCGCAACGCACAGACCCAAGCAGTTTTCAGCCTTAGGGGAAAGCCTATCAACTGCTACAAGGAAAGCCGCAAGAAAGTGGCTGAGAATGAGGAGTTGAACCTGCTTCTGAATGCCCTTGGAGTGGAGGACGACATTGCCAACCTGCGCTACAACCGCATCATAGTCGCAACCGATGCCGATGATGACGGAATGCACATCAGGATGCTGGTGCTGACCTTCTTTATGAAATACTACCCCGAACTCATACGCAACGGACACGTGTACATACTCCAGACACCTTTGTTCAGGGTACGCAACAAGAAGGAAACCCTCTATTGTTTCGACAGCACCGAAAAGCTCTCAGCCCTGAAAAAACTCAAGAATTCCGAAACCACCCGCTTCAAAGGATTGGGTGAGATTTCTTCCGACGAGTTCAAATCCTTCATCGGAGAAGCGATGAGACTGGATCCGGTGACTTTGAGCGACGAGGAGTCCATTGCCGAGATTATGGAGTTCTATATGGGAGACAACACCATCGAACGGCAAACCTTCATAAGGGGGAATTTGCGCAGCGAGGTGGAATTGGAAGACGTAAACATCTAATACATAAAACTATGTCATTTTCACAGAAATTCTGTGCTTTTGCACTAAAGGCTCTGGGCTGGACTGCGGTGGATCCGCCTGTCCCGGAAGAGAAGTGCGTAATACTCGGAGTTCCTCATACCAGTGTTTGGGACTTTCCCATTTCCCTGCTCTACTACACCTCAGTGGGAGGGAAGGCCTATTGTATGATTAAGAAAGAATTCTTTTGGGGACCATTGGGATGGATACTCCGCAAACTCGGTGGCGTACCCGTGGACAGGAGCAATGGTGCCAAGGTGGTGCTGAGTGTGGTACACGAAATGAACAAGGCGCAAAAGATGCACCTGGCTTTGGCTCCTGAAGGCACCCGCAAAAAGGTCGGAAGATGGAAAACAGGCTATCATAAAATTGCAACGGCCGTGGGCTGTCCGGTCTATCTGGGCTATTTCGACTGGGGCACAAAGCGCATCGGCAGAGGGCAGAAGTTTGAGCTCACAGATGACCCGGTGGCCGACACAAAGAGAATACAGGAAATTTACGAAGCGATGCACCTCCAAGGCAAGCATCGGGAGAATTATGCAACCCACTTATGATTTCAATAGAACAGATTAAAGAACTGCGGGACAGAGTCAAGGTCCTGGGTGAATGTGTAAAGGTTGAAGACAAACGGGCTCAGGTCGCAGAACGCCAGCAGAAAGCTGCGGAACCTGATTTCTGGAACGACCCCAAGGCCGCCGAAAGCTTTCTCAAGGAAACGGCAGGGCTGAAGTTCTGGGTGGACGGCTGTGACAAGGCATCTTCGTCCATAGACGATTTGGATGTGCTGTATGAATTTGCCAGAGAAGCTGCTGAGGGAAGGGAGGACGACAGTGCCGAGAGCGAAGAAGAGAAAGAACTCGCCCAGGCATATACAGAAGCGGCCAAGGCAATTGAAGAACTGGAGCTGAGGAATATGCTGGGAGAGGAAGGTGACTCTCTTGGAGCAGTGCTGACCATAAATTCAGGAGCCGGAGGCACGGAAGCCAACGACTGGAGTGCTATGCTTATGAGAATGTACCTGCGATGGGCTGAACGCAACGGCTACAAGACCACCGTCACCGACCTGGTGGAAGGCGAGGAGGCAGGCATCAAGTCCACCACCATTCAGGTGGAGGGAGACTACGCCTTCGGTTACCTCAAGGCTGAAAGCGGAGTGCACAGGCTCGTGAGAATCTCCCCTTTCAATGCCCAGGGCAAGAGGCAGACCACCTTCTCCTCAGTCTTTGTCTATCCCCTCGTGGACGACACCATTGAAATCGAGATCAACCCGGCAGACTTGGAGTGGGACACCTACCGTTCCAGCGGTGCAGGCGGACAGAACGTGAACAAGGTGGAGACCGGAGTGAGAGTCAGGCACATACCCACCGGAATTGTGGTAGAGAACACCGAGACCCGTTCCCAGCTGGACAACCGCAACAATGCCCTGCGCATCCTCAAGTCCCGTCTCTACGACCTTGAACTGAAGAAACGCCAGGAAAAACAGGCTGAACTTGAGGGACAGAAGAAGAAGATTGAATGGGGCTCGCAAATCAGGAGTTATGTGCTCCATCCTTACAAGATGGTCAAGGACCTGCGCACCGGTTACGAGACTTCCGACACCCAGGCTGTGCTTGACGGGGACCTCAACGACTTTATGAAGTCCTTCCTTATGACCAACTGATTCCCCGCTGAGTCATTACAAATCCCGAAGGGATTCACATAAAAATTTTTTCCAATAATAAAAGTAACAAAATGTTGCGGACCGCAACATTTTGTTACTTTACAGACAGCTTTCTACAGACTATATTTGCACCCGTGCTTGGGGTAAGCCAATTAGATAAGTATGATAAGTCTGTCATTCCCGGCGATGAGTGAGCCCGCAGCAATGCTCATCATCCTTTCCACAATGCTGCTGACACTGCTGTGCACAATAAAACCGGAGCTGCTCCCCGGATCCTTAAAAATCCGGATTCCAGTGCTGCCGGCCATAATTATTGGGCTGTCATTCTTTGCCGCAATCCTGGATGAATTCTCAGGAGTGGAGGAGAAAGTGACCTGCGACATAGTGACTGCTGCCCTGAGTCTTGTGATGCTGCACCGGGGAATGGAGAACAGGGACTTCATTTCCCTGCTGATATTGGAAATAATCTCCCTGATTGTGAGCATTCTATTTCTGTTTACGGAAAACGGCCACGAGCTTGCGGGCACATTTTCCATTTTGGCCATCATCTACTGTATGGCAATCTTAGCCAACCACACCAAAAGGCGGAAAAAGTGCAATCCGGAATACAGCTGCAGAATAGGAATTACAGAAATCTTCTCCGATTGCATCTATCTCATACTCTGCTTCGGGCTTATGGGATTCTCGACCACCACTTTCAGGCTGCAGGCACTTGAACCGGTTTTCGGAATAGGCCTCACAATCAGCTCCTGCATAATTTTCGTCCTGAGCCTCATAAGATTTGCTTCAGCGGAACCCTTCGTGGTAATTCACAAGTTTGCCAGGAAAATCACCGCCCCCTACATTGACCTGCTCAGTGAGAGGAAACTGGACTACGACCAGAAGCTGATCGTCTATGAGGCCGTATTCAAACGGGTGCAGCAGTATTTTGAGGACAAGATGCCGTTCTTGGACGACAATTTTACTCTGGTCAAACTCGCAGAACAGGTTTTTACCAACAAGGTCTATGTCTCCAAGGCCATAAGCGAATACAGCGGAATGAACTTCTGCCAGTTCGTGAACACCTACAGAATACGCTACTCCATCGAATGTATGAGACGTAACCCCAAGCTGAAAATAAGCGAACTTGCCTATATGAGCGGGTTCAAGACCCAGGCTTCCTTCAACTCGGCCTTCCGCAGATACACCGGAGAGGCCCCATCCGACTGGGCAAGGCGCAATTTCAAGAAAATCGGAGCGGCAGCAAGCCCGGATGTTGAAGCAGTTTTGCAGAATTGACTTTCCTGCCGTATCTTTGCCGAAATTCCGGGCAGTCTCCGGATTACTCACCATTAAATATAAGGTATATGGCAGACGAGAAGATAATTTTCTCAATGAACGGGGTGGGAAAAATTCTTCCCCACAACAATAAGGTAATACTCAAGGACATCTATCTGTCCTTTTTCTACGGAGCCAAAATCGGCATCATAGGTTTGAACGGTTCCGGAAAATCCACACTGATGAAAATCATCGCCGGAGTGGAAAAACAATATCAGGGAGAGGTCGTATGGGCTCCGGGCTACACAGTGGGCTATCTGGAGCAGGAACCTCAGATGGATGCGGACAAGACTGTGCTGGAGGTGGTGCAGGAAGGCGTACAGGAAGTGGTGGATGCCCTTCAGGAATATGAACAGGTTAACCTCAAGTTCTGCGAGCCTATGTCGGACGACGAAATGGCGGCCCTGATAGAGAGACAGGGAGAACTCACAGAGAAGATTGAACACCTCGGAGGCTGGGAAATCGACGCAAAGCTGGAAAGGGCAATGGACGCACTTCAGTGCCCACCTTCAGATGCAAAAGTGGGTACACTCTCCGGAGGTGAACGGCGCAGGGTGGCTCTCTGCCGTCTCCTGCTCAAGCAGCCGGACGTACTGCTTCTGGACGAGCCCACCAACCACCTCGATGCCGAGTCCATACAGTGGCTGGAGGAACATCTGCGCCAGTACAAGGGCACAGTCATAGCAGTTACTCACGACCGTTACTTCCTGGACAATGTGGCGGGATGGATACTGGAACTCGACCGTGGAGAAGGCATTCCGTGGAAGGGTAATTATTCGTCCTGGCTGGACCAGAAAACCAAGAGGCTGGCAATGGAAGAAAAGCAGGAGAGCAAGCGGCGCAAAACTCTGGAAAGGGAGTTGGAATGGGTCAGGATGGCTCCGAAAGCACGTCACGCCAAGTCCAAGGCCCGTCTGGGAGCATATGAGAAACTCTCAGCTGAAGACGGGAAGGAGAAGGAGGCAAATCTGGAAATATATATCCCTAACGGTCCGAGGCTGGGCAACAAGGTCATTGAGTTCAACGACGTGTCCAAGGCCTACGGGGAGAAGTTGCTCTTCGAACATCTTTCCTTCGTACTTCCGCCTGCGGGCATTGTGGGTGTCATCGGTCCTAACGGTGCCGGAAAGACAACTCTATTCAGGCTCATTATGGGCATAGATACTCCGGACAGCGGTGACATCAGCATAGGGGAAACCGTGAAGATTGCCTATGTGGACCAGCAGCACAAGAGCATAGACCCGGAAAAGACTGTATATCAAACCATTGCTCAGGATTCAGATTTCGTGAAGCTGGGCAAGCGGGAGGTGCCTGCAAGGGCCTATGTCTCACGCTTCAACTTTGCAGGAGCAGATCAGGAAAAACTCTGCGGCATACTTTCCGGAGGTGAAAGGAACAGGCTGCACCTGGCTCTCACACTCAAGGACGAGGGCAATGTGCTTCTGCTGGACGAGCCTACCAACGATGTGGATGTGAACACCATACGGGCTCTGGAGGAAGGACTTGAGAATTTCGCCGGATGTGCAGTGGTCATCTCTCACGACCGTTGGTTCCTGGACCGTATAGCCACGCATATACTGGCATTCGAGGGAGATTCCAGCGTCTATTTCTTCGAGGGCAGTTACTCCGAATACGAGGAAAACCGAAAGCGCCGCCTCGGCACCGACGAGCCCAAGCGTTTCAAGTACAAGAAACTTACTGAGTAGGATGTCCCAGTACAAGGGCAAAAAAAATCACCTCTCATTTGGAGGTGATTTTTTTGCCTTTATACTCTTCAAAACCCTGCCCGAACACGCCCATAACCGTGGAAACCGACAGGAAGGCATCCGGGTCTATGCTCTTGATATACCTCAGCAGCAGACTCAGGTCAGTTTTGCGGGCCACGACCATCAGCACACTGCTCTCCTTCTTGCTGTACCATCCCATAGAATGGAAAAGGGTCACTCCCCTCTTCATATCATAGGCCAAGGCATCGGCAATCTGCTCATATTTCCTGGAAAAGATGAACACCTGCACTGACTGCTTTGAACCGGAAAGATAGAGGTCTATGGTGTAGCTGTTGACAGTGATGAGTATCAGACCGTAGGCGGCATTGGCAATCTTGGTGATCATATCCACCTGTGTACCATCGCTCCTGAATGATGGGCATAAAAGTGAAGATGAGATGATGACCACATCCATCATAAGTATGAGTTTGCCGGGACTGATGTTCTTGTATTTGTTGATGCAAAGCGCCACTATGTCCGTTCCGCCGCTGGAGCCTCCCTGAGACATACTAGCCCCAATTCCGACTCCCGAGAGCACACCGCCCAGCACAGTGCAGAGCAAAGGCCCGTTTGCGGTGGAAAAGGCACTGATGAACGTTGCAGGAATCTGGCTTGGAAGCAGATTGAGCAGCAGGGAGGTGTAGATAATCGCATAGATGGTCTTCCACCCGAAGCCCCTTCCCAAAATGGAAATACCTATGACCACCAGCACAAGGTTGATTACGAAATAACTCCAGCCCATAGGTATGGCACCCTGAGTTGCATATTGGATAATGGCGGAAATACCCGAGACTCCGCCGCCGGGAAGATTGTTGGGCAAGAGGAAAATTGTCCAACCGAGGGCATAGAGCAGCAGGCCCAGCGACATTATCGCATATTCCTTCACCCCCACCCAGAACCTGTTTTTGAAATTCACTGTCATTTCAGTCCTTTTTCTTTTTCGTTTTCAGACCTGACTTGATTTCCTCGAACCCTTCACCATACACGCTCGACGCATTGGAAACGGAAACGAAAGCCTTGTGGTCCAATTCCTTTACGAGGTTCACGACATCCTGCATAAATGCCTTGCGCACGATGACCAGCAGCACCTTGCTCTCCTCGCCGCTATACCAGCCCACGGAATTCAGGGCAGTCACTCCCCTGTCCATTGCGATGAGCCGGTTGGCAATCTCCTCGTAATTGCGCGAGAAGATGAGTATCTGCACCGTGGATTTCGGGCCCATAGTGAAGAAATCTATGGCTATGGAGAATGAAACCATTGCCACGTAACCGTAGAGCACGTCCACAAAGGTCATATCCGGCAGGAAGACCACCGTGAATATGATGAACAGGTCAGAGAAAAGATAAACCTTGCCCAAAGACACCGGCCAGAATTTGTTCACGCAAACTGCAATGATGTCGGTTCCTCCCGTACTTCCTCCCCTGTTCAGCACGAAGCCTATGCCGAAGGCCTCCATAGCTCCTCCAAGCAGGGCCGCGAACATCTTTTCATCCAAATGCAGGGCAAGCCAAGGGTCGAAATGCGGCAGTATCAGCAGGAAAATTGAGGACATCACATAGACGTAGATGGTCCTGAAACCGAAACCCTTGCCCATAATCAGCGTTCCGCCTATTACCAGCAGGGTGTTGAGCACGAAGAAGGAATAGGACATAGGGATTGCCCCGGTCGTGGCATACTGGATGATGGCGCAAAGACCGGTGAGACCTCCGCTGGCGATTTTGTTAGGCAGCAGGAGAGAAGTCCAGGCAAGACAGTATGCGAAAGAGCCGAAAGTCAGAATCACATAATCCCAAAGAACCGGAAGCACTTTGTTTTTCTGCAACGCTTTCATAACAAGTTATTTTACAACCACATTCACGATCTTTCCGGGAACGACAATCATCTTGACTATTTTGCCGTCACCCACATATTTCGCAGTCAGGGAATGCTCACGCACGATGGCTTCGACCTCCTCCTTGCCCAGGGACTTGGAGAGATCGACAGTGAAGCGGGTCTTGCCGTTGAAGGAAACCGCGTAGGTGCAACTGTCCTCAACGGTGAGAGCTTCATTGTACTGAGGCCACTGTGCAAAGGTGATGGTGTCCTCGTGGCCGGCTGCGTGCCAGAGTTCCTCCGCGATGTGAGGAGCAAACGGGCTGAGCAGGATGATGAGAGGCTCCAGAATCTCCCTCTTGGAACATTTGAGTTCGGTGAGTTCATTCAGGGCTATCATAAATGCTGCAACGGCTGTGTTGTAAGAGAAGGCCTCGATGTCTGCTGTCACCTTGCCTATAAGTTTGTGCAGGGACTTGAGTTCCGCAGGACTGGCCTTTTCATCATTGAGTATCAAGCCGTCACGGTCGTAGAACAGCCTCCACACCTTCTTGAGGAAACGGTGCACACCGTCTATTCCCTTGGTGTCCCACGGCTTGCTCTGCTCCAGAGGGCCCAGGAACATTTCGTAGAGGCGGAGAGTGTCGGCTCCGTAGGTGTCGCATACATTGTCCGGATTCACCACGTTGAACATAGACTTGCTCATCTTCTCCACTGCACTGCCGCAAATGTATTCCCCGTTCTCAAGTATGAACTCCGCGTCAGCATATTCAGGCATCCATTTTTTGAAAGCCTCCGTGTCGAGACGGTCGTTGTGCACCAGGCTTATGTCCGCATGGATTTCTGTGGTCTTGTACTGGTCCTTCAGTCCGAAGGAAACGAAGGTGTTGGTGCCTATGATGCGGTACACGAAGCTGGAGCGGCCTTGGATCATACCCTGGTTGATAAGCTTGCGGAAAGGCTCCTTCTCGCAGACATAGCCCAGGTCGTAGAGGAACTTGTTCCAGAAGCGGGAGTAGATGAGGTGGCCGGTGGCGTGCTCGGTACCTCCTATGTAAAGGTCCACGTTGCGCCAGTATTCATCCGCTTCCCGGCTCACCAGGGCATCCTGATTGTGAGGGTCCATATAGCGGAGATAATAGGCGCTGCTGCCTGCAAAGCCGGGCATTGTGCAGGTCTCAATCGGGCAGCCCTCATATTCCCAGCCCTCTGCCCTTGCAAGAGGCGGCTCTCCGCTCTCCGTAGGCAGGAAAGTGCTGATTTCAGGCAGTTCCAGAGGCAGTTTGTCGAAAGGAATCGGAATAACCCGGCCATCCTTGTAGCAAATCGGGAAAGGCTCTCCCCAATATCTCTGACGGGAGAAGATGGCATCGCGCAGACGGTAATTGATTTTCCGCCGTCCCAGTCCGTGCTGCTCCACATAGTCAATGGCAGCCGGGATTGCCTCCTTCACAGTGAGTCCGTTCAGAAAACCGGAATTGCACATTATGCCGTCCTTGGCATCGAAACTTTCACTGCTCACGTCGCAACCCTCGATAAGGGGTATTATAGGCAGATTGAAAGTCTTGGCAAATGCATAGTCACGGCTGTCGTGTGCCGGAACAGCCATAATTGCGCCGGTACCGTAACCCGCGAGCACATATTCCGAAATCCAGACAGGCACCTTGTCCCCGGTGAGAGGGTTGATGGCATACGAGCCGGAGAATACTCCTGTCACATTCCTGGTCTGGGAAATCCTCTCGCGCTCAGTCTTCTTGCGCACCTGGCTGAGATATTCTTCCACTTCGGCCTTGCGGTCAGCAGAGGTCAGTTTCTCCACCCAGTCGCTTTCCGGAGCCAGCACGAGGAAGGTGACTCCGAACACGGTGTCGGCACGTGTGGTGAAAATGGTAACATCATATTCCTCACTACCATTCACTGTCTTGAACACCATTTCGCAACCCTGGCTGCGTCCTATCCAGTTGCGCTGCATATCTTTCAGTGAATCAGTCCAGTCAAGGGCATCAAGGTCGTCCAGCAGCCTCCCTGCATAGGCGGAAACCCTGAGCTGCCACTGGGTCATCTTCTTCTGCTCCACCGGATGGCCTCCGCGCACCGAATAACCTTCCTTGACCTCGTCGTTGGCGAGCACGGTTCCCAACTTCGGGCACCAGTTGACGGAAGTCTCCCCACGATATGCAATACGATAGTTCATAAGCACTTCCTCTTTCTTGAGGGAGTCGAATCCGGCCCACTGCTCTGCCGTGAAGGCCTCGTGCTCGGTGCAGGCTGCATTCACCGCAGAACTGCCGCCCTGTGCAAATGCGCTTTCCAGTTCTTCGATAGGACGGGCTTTCTGCGCATCATTGTCGTACCAGCAGCCGAACATTTTGAGGAATGCCCACTGGGTCCATTTGTAATATTCAGGGTCGCAGGTGCGGATTTCGCGGGACCAGTCGTAGGAGAAACCTATGCGGTCCAGCTGCCTGCGGTAACGGGCTATATTGTCGTTGGTTGTCTTCTCGGGGTGCTGGCCGGTCTGGATGGCATACTGCTCTGCAGGCAGACCGAAGGCATCGTAACCCATAGGATGCAGGACGTTGAATCCGCGGAGCCTCTTGTAGCGGCTGTAGATGTCGCTGGCTATATAGCCGAGAGGATGGCCCACGTGAAGTCCCGCTCCCGAAGGGTAGGGGAACATATCCAGAACATAATATTTCGGTCGGGAAGGATCCTCAACCGTCTTGAAAGTCTGGTGTTCTGCCCACCAAGACTGCCATTTCGCTTCAATTTCTCTGAAATTGTAGTCTGTATTCATATCGTAAGTTATTTAGTTACAATGATATCATTAATGCCGAAACTGCCTTTGCGGGACTTTTCCAGCCTGAATTCAACAGGGAGTGTCATTGAGCACGGCACCTTCACCCCCTTGACCTTGCCGGGTTTCCACTTGGGCGATGCGCTCACCACCTTGAGAGCCTCGGCATCAAGCAGCTCGCTAACGGACCTGACCACTCTGGCATCCCTGACCTTGCCGTCTGCCCCGATGATGAATTCCACCATCACGGTGCCCTGGATGCCGTTTTCGACAGCCTCACGGGGATATTTCAGATAGGCATAGACCCATTTGGTGAGGAACTGTCGGGGGTCGCTGCTATTGAGGAAGGTCGGTTTCACGTCACATTCATAATAAGGTATGACCGCAGATTCCCTACCCTTGTCATCAGGCAGTGCATTATGGAAAAGCGGCGAAGCACCCAGCCTGGAAAGCCGGACCACGCAAGCATAGACATATTCCAGTTCCTTTTCCATTCCGCTGTAGTCGATGATGCTGCCGGTGTCGCGCTCTGTGTTGTATTCGGCAAACTTGCCGGTACTGAAGCTGATGCTCGGGATTTCCCTGGCGTAAAAGGCCCGGTGGTCCGAAGGATATGTCTCAAAAGAGACCACCTCGGGTCTCAGGGGCAGAAGTTCGCCCTCAAGGGAGCGCAGGACGGTATTGAGGTCGTTGTTGGAAGCCGTATAGGCATAGAAACCATTGTAGAGTGTACCCACGCAGTCCAGGTTCACCATTGCGTCAATACGGTCGGAGTCGGAGAATTGCCTGTTTAGGAAATACCAGGCTCCGGCATAGGATTGGGAAGATGCTCCGAAACCCACGAAAAGCACTGATCTGCCGAGAGCTATGGCGTTGGTACCGAGCATACGGGCAAGTTCGAGCATAAGCGCCATACCGGAAGCATTGCCGTTGGCCCCGCTGTAGATTCTCTCCACGCTCCTGCCGTCGATGCTGTAACTGTCGCTGCCTCTGTTGTCCATACGGGCTCCCACCACTATGTAGCGGTCTGCAAGCTTGGGGTCGCTGCCCTGGATGAATCCTACCACATTGCGGGAGGTGAGGGTGTCGCTGCCGTTGTTGATGCCGAAAATGTTGCCGGAATTGAATTCGAGAAGGTCTATGCCGTAATCCTTGAAAGTTTGCTCAAGATATGAGGCTGCCTCCGCTTCCCCCTGAGAACCTGCCGCACGGCCTTCAAGAGAGGCTGCACTGAGGTTGCGCACGTGGGCACGAAGTGCGGATGCGGTTTCGCTGTCGAAAAGGTCGTCATAGCCAGCAGAGTCGCGGTATTGGGCTGATGCATTGAATATCAGGGCCGTTGACAGAAGTACTGAGGCCAAGCTAGTTTTTGAGAATCCAGACATCACTCGGACAGAATTTTTCGTTCAAAACCATTTCGTATGACTCAGCCAGACGCTTGATGCTGAAGCAGTTGCACACCGTCACGGCAAACATTCCGTTGTTGAATGCCTTCACAGATGCACCGAAGTCCTCCCCTATCCTTGCCGCCAGCTTTTCCGCGTTGGAGTCATTCTTGAATGAGCCCACGACTATGCTGTAGCCGGGAGCTGTCTCCTCCACAAGTCCTCCGAGACTCTGCGCTTCGAGGATTACGGCAGAGAGTTCAGAAAGTCTGGAGAGTGCAGCAAGGGAATCCGCCTCAATCCGGTGCACGGTGTTGAGCGAATCCAGCCTGCGCTGCTCCTTTTCACGGAGCTGTCTTTCTATCAATTCGCGCTTTGCCTCTATCTCCGCACTGAGGGGACGGCCGGCCAGTGCACGGAAGAAATCGCAGCCTGACAGGACCAGGGAGCAGAGCAAAAGCATTATCAATACAGTTCTTTTCATACTTTACAATCGTAATCTGCAAAGTTAATAAGAAAAAATCATATCTTTGCAGTCTGTGACCGTAAGGTTGAACAATATGTAATTTGTCAGATATGAAATTTTTCTCCAATGTCGGAAGTTATGTCAAGGGCATAGTGAACCTTTCCGACCACATAGACACGGCAGCTGCAGAGCAGTCCATAAGGTCCAACATCTATTTCAAGGGTCCCAACGCCTGGATTCTAAGCTTTTCCATCATCATCGCATCCATAGGACTGAACATCAATTCCATACCGGTCATTATCGGAGCGATGCTCATATCCCCTCTGATGGGTCCTATCTTCGGAATAGGAATGTCCTTGGGAATCAATGATATAGACTTGCTCAAAGAGGCGGGCAAGAACCTGCTGACAATGATGGCGATTTCACTTTTCGCCTCCTGTCTCTACTTTCTGATCACCCCGCTCAACCTGAGCAATCCGACCGAGCTCCTCGCCAGAACCAACCCCACGATTTACGACGTGCTGATTGCACTTTTCGGAGGAAGCGCAGGCATCTTCGAGCAGTGCCGCAAGGAAAAGGGAACGGTATTTTCGGGTGTGGCGATAGCGACGGCCCTTATGCCTCCTATGTGTACGGCCGGCTATGGTCTTGCAAACGGCAACCTGCACTATTTCTTCGGAGCACTGTATCTTTTCTTCATCAATTGCGTGTTCATAGCCCTGGCCACCTATATAGCCGCCAAGCTCCTGCATTTCAGGGCCAAATCCTTCACCGATGCCAAAATCGAGAAGAGAACCAAATGGATATTGACCATACTGATGCTCATTTTCATAGTGCCGAGCATCTGGTCCGCAGTGGTGATGATCCAGAACAACAACTTTGAGGACAAGGCTAACGGTTTCGTGAAAGAAAACAGAAGCCTTGGGAACTCAATCATTTATGACTACAGCATCAGCCACGAGGACGGAGGCAGGCTGGAAATTTTCATAAGCGGAGAGGAGCTCAGTGCAAGCCAGAGGAACAAGCTCTACGACAATGCCCTTGCAGCCGGAATGAAAAACGGACAGCTGATAATCAATGAGCACACCAACGGGCAGGGCAAGGTGGAGAAGGAGCTGATTCAGGGCATCTATTCCCGTACAGACAGCGAAATCAACCGCCGCGACAGCGAAATCAAGCGTCTGGAGTCAGAACTGGAACTCATACGCAAGAACGAAATTCCTTATGCACAGGTGGCAAGGGAGGCTGTGAACTCCTGGCCGGAAATCGAAAAATTGAGCATAGGCGACGGTGCAGCTGTAAGCACTGACAGTCTGAATGTGGAAAGGGGTCTCACCGTGATTGCGCACACCAAGTCGAAGATGGACGAGGTGGAGAAGGAAAAGTTCCATAAGTGGCTGACCATCAGATTGAACCACGAAAATATCGACTTAGTGGAGGTGGCACCTGCCCCTGATCCGGCACCTGCAAAATCAAGAAAAAATAAATAGTATGAAGAAAAAGATTATCCTTGAAGCAATTGACCCGGTTGAGATTTATGGACCAGCCAACAAGCTGCTGGAGATTATGTGCGGCAGGTTTCCTGAACTCAAGGTGGTTGCCAGGGGTAATGAACTTCTTCTGGACGGGAGCCAGGCCGATGTGACAGCTTTCAATGCCAAGCTGGACCAGCTGGTCGAGAAGAGGATGCACAAGAGGAGCCTGAGCCGCTATGACGTGGAGGCTCTGTTCGACGAGGGAATCAGTCAGGAACAGGCGTTTGCGGACGGGGCGCAGATTATCGTCCACAACAACGAGGGCAAGCCGGTGAAGGCCCGCAATGCCACCCAGGAAAGGATGGTGAGAGCCTATTTCGAGAATGACCTGACCTTTGCCATCGGGCCTGCGGGTACGGGCAAGACTTATGTGGCAATTGCCCTGGCTGTGAGGGCCCTGAAACTGAGGGAGGTGAAGAGAATCATACTAACAAGGCCCGCAGTGGAGGCCGGAGAGAGGCTGGGCTTTCTGCCCGGGGACCTCAAGGACAAGCTGGACCCTTATCTGCAGCCGCTTTACGATGCGCTCGGGGATATGATTCCCCCGAAAAAATTGCAGGAATTCATCACTGACGGCACAATTCAGATTGCGCCTCTGGCCTATATGAGGGGACGAACCCTGGACCGCGCGTGCGTAATCCTGGACGAGGCGCAGAACACCAACCTCGGGCAGTTGAAGATGTTTCTCACCAGAATGGGGCGGGATGCCAAGTTCATCGTGACCGGAGATGCCACCCAGATTGACCTGCCCAACAAGGCGGACAGCGGCCTGATACGCGGAATGAACCTTCTCAAAGGCATCCCGGGCATTGCCACCATAGAGTTCAGCAATGCGGACATCGTACGCCACCCGCTCGTCACCCGCATCGTCAAGGCTTTTGACTCAATTAAATAGGGGATTGCCGGTCAAGCCGGCAATGACGGAAGTATGTCACGCCTAACGGATTGAACGTATGGCAGGACACGTCACGCCCGACCTGATCGGGCGTCTGGGGTGAAGAACAGAGGGGCCGGAAAGTCTGGCTTTCCGGTCCCTCCTCTATAGATGGCCAACCTGATTAAAATGCCATCTTATTGCTGCTTTTCTACCTTTATTTTTAGATTTTTGAAATCAAATGTAATCTTGAAATTACCTGTTGTATCTAACCTCCAACTTTGACCTGAGGAATTAAAACATACGCCAAGATCACTTCCCCATCCTGCTGGCCAATTGTCATTAAAGCTGAATAAATCATCACTTCCATCAGCTTTTTTCCTATTGGTAGAGAAATATTTTTCGTCCTCAGTAGAAGCCCCCAATATATAAAACCAATCCCCGGAAACAGTGGTTGTAATTTCCCAAGTAACTAACCCTTCATTAATTATATTTCCTTTGTACTCATCTTTTTTGTTGCCTTCATTAAACTGACCAACAAGCCAATATTCAGTACCAGGAATCATTTCAAGAGTAAGTTTTGGCTCTGTATCGGAATTCAAATCCAAAGTAAATTTGTAGTTCAGATTATCGTATTCATCAACAATATACCAGCCTCTATTTTGATCAGGTGTTACATAATTACAAGTAACTTCTTTTATATATGAAGAACTCTTATCTTTTTCACTTTTGTCAAAAGAAACCCCAAGCCAACCTCCAGCAGATGTGTAATAATACTTATCTCCATTTTTAATACTGAAATCATGTTTACCTGAACCTGCCGGAATCAGTTTTGAAGTTGTGAATACATTCTTCCCGGTTGGCAGCATAGTATACGACTCACCATTATTCGAAAGCACAATTGGATCTGCACGATTAGCATTCAGAACTTGTCCATAGTCCTGACTTGCGGGATCCAGATTCAAAGTAACATCGTACCATCCAGCATCCTGAACAGTGAACTTAATATCATAACCAGTGGAAGGACTCGAATAATATTTGGCTTTGTACTTTCCATCATTAACATAACATCCGGTCCAGCTATCTGATGATGTCAAAAACTTGTAACCATTTGTTGAAGTTTTACTTGTAGGTATAAGGTATGCTTTAGCTTTGAAAATATTTCCCTCTTTGGTCATTTCAATAGCACTGCTCGGCGTCCAAGAATAATCCGTATCACTACCTCCAACAAGGTAAATTTTTTCAGGTACTGCCGGAACAACAGAAACAGACATATCATTGAAATTTGCCGTCACAGTATAATAACCATTTGCAGGCGCTGTGAATTTTATATCATCAGCATCAGGGACAATCTCATAATACTTCATCTTTCCTTCTCCATCATTCACATAAACTCCCTCATAGAATCCTTGTCGGGTGAGGAATTTGAATCCATCTGTATCATTACCATTGAGTTCTTTCTCAAGATAAACATTTGCAGAGAAAGAGTTAGTCTTCGAATCATAAGTCATAGGGATTGGGTTATACTGATTCCAGCCCGCCAATGTAGCTCCTCCGAAGAGATATAGTTTGGAAGGAACAGATGAAATCTCACACTTTTCGTGAGAAAGATTCAAATTAACTTGTTTTATAGTTCCCTCTTCAAATGAGTTTGTTAGCGTAGGTTTGAATGTATAGTAGTCTCCCTCATCTGTTATCACTTTGTAAACCAGATTGGTATAAGTGCCTGGAAGTACACTGGCATATATACCCTTGGCGTTGTCTTTATTTTCAGAAATTGAATAACCGCCAGACACTTCCACAACAAGAGTTTTGTCATAATGCTTTATATCAGTATAGTATATCTCATTTTTTTCATCCTTGTTAGGATCTACCATATAGTATCCGCCAAGCCCCTCATTAGCCTCTATTTGAATAGAGTGCACCTTAACTCCAGGTTTTCCATAAACAGCAAATTTAATGTATGAGCCTACCGTCAGAAACTTGACAGTCGCATCATTGGTATAACTTTCTTGGACATGGACATCCTCAGATGCAACACCCGCAATTATGTCAGAAGAGAAACCGGGGGTTGAATGTTGAATTCTTGGTACAGCAAACTTAATATTCCGATAATAAGTATCATCTGTATATGGATAATACAATCTGTAATAATCAGTAGTTATGTCTGAAAATGAGAAAGTTGCTTTCTGCTTGTCATCAGATACGGAAACAATTTCAGAAGAAGAAAAGGCAGCGGTTGTACCATCCTTCTTAACTAAGCCTGCTTTACGAGGATTATCCCATAAAATACCCTTTTCATCATCATATATGGCTTTTGAAGGAGCATCTGAAATGGCTGTGATAGAAATATCAAAACCTCCCTGTGTCGTAATGTCATTTTGGTTGATGTTCTCCTTAGCGCAAGAGAACATAAGTGGCAGCAGTGCTGCAGCAATAAGTTTGTTTGTTTTCATAGTGCACAAAGGATTAAAGGTTATGCGAATTCATTATCCTGACCACCATAGTTGATTTCATAGAAGCTGTTCTGCTTAGTGGTCTGGCTCAAAGCGACAGCTGCCTCAACCGGAAAGTCCAGTGTCCGGACAAGAGGTGAATAATAAACAGGTTTGTTGCTCATAATTAAATGAATATTAAAAAATTGGTTATAATATTTTTAGACATTACTTCAAGTATATCCGCATCAGCTTCACATCGTGCGGCGTGATATTGAAGCCGATTCCGTTTTCGGCATTGGCGCCCTCGTCATAGAAGCCGCAGTTGTAGTCCCACCAGAGGTCCCTCACCTCCTCTATGGAAGAAGGGTCCAGTCCCAGGTCAGAGAATGAGGCGTATCTCCACTTGGTCTCGTCTTCCCTGTTGAAGAGGGCAAGGATGTGGTCGCCGTCCGGCATCACTCCATGCCAGATCTGGGACTTCTCATTCCAGATGTCTGTGGAAAGCGGTTTGCAGATGCAGTGCTGTTTGAGTATTTCCAGAACTTGTTCGTTCTGAAGGTATTTGAGCTTGTTTTTGTGCTGCTCCTGCTGGATGATTTCAGGACGGTCTGTAGGCTTGAGGCCTGCTCCGGCTACTATGTCAATGGTGATTTCTGTCCTGCACTCCTCTTCGGTGAGTGTATTGAGCCTGATGAAGTCCCCGTCCGGCATTGCAGTGTCAGGTCCTGTGAACTGGGACCAGAAAATGAATCCCTCAAAGATGTTGTGGCAGCTTGGCCAGCTTCCTTTCACCCTGTCCCAGCCGTTGATTTCTCCCCATACCCAACTGGAAACGTGTCCCCATCCGCCGTCGAAAGTGTCGGCACTGAAACGGAACTCGTTTACCTTCTGAAGTTCAAGGGAACCGCAGTTGGTGAGATTCGGCATAACTATGGATGTAAAGACCCCGTATCTCTGGGCAGATTCACAGATATACTTGAGAGCAAGTTCATATTCGTCCCTTCCATAGCCCTTTCCGGGCATTCCGCCTGCTCCGTCACCTGTCTCGAACAGACACATAAAGTCCATTCGTATATAATCCACCCCTATGCTCTTGTAATACTTGAAGAAGCCGTCGATGAACTCCCTGCATCCCTTGTGGCTAGGAACTGCCCAAGGGAAGGAATCTGTGCTTCCAGGCTTGAGAACATTATCCGAACTGTTGTACTTGAGGTCACCGAACTTTGTGCCTGTACCCTCCACATAATAATTGTCATCCCCGTGAATCCAGAGCGGGTTGTCATAGATTCCGAGCTTAAGTCCCTTCTCTGCACACATCTCCACAAGACGGGTGAGTTTATTCTCCCCATAGTGGGTCATATACCCTTTGGACTCGGGGCTGTTGTCTGACCACATTGCCATAAACCCGTCTGTGACAATCATATCGTAACCGTATGGCTTGAGGTTTTCGGCGACAAAATCAATAGTTCTCTGCCACTCTGCCTCAGTCATATTTATGGCAACATTGGTATTCTTTTCAGCCTCACGACAGTATTCGTAGATGGAATAATAGAGTTTCGGAGCATAGGTGTGTATTTTGCCGTCCACAGGAACCAACTCCGTACTTCCGCCCCTGAAATCGTCCGGGGTCCATGCAGGTTTCTTGTCCTTTGCACAGGAGGAGACAGCTGCAAGGAGGATTGCAGCTGCCATAACAGTTTGTTTGAAATTTCTGAACATCATTTCTTCTGGGCTCTCATTTGTTTGTTTATGGTATCAACTTTAAGAATATAGTCTCCCTGATCCCCTTCCTCAACTTTCCATTTATGGTCATATTCTCCGTTTACCACCTCAATACCGTGAATCCAACCCAAGAAATCGACTGGGATCAACCCATCTGAGCCAACTACGGTCGGCATAAGGAAAGGTATCTCGTATGTACGCTCCGCAAGCGGGAATTTGAACTCTCCAGGAGAGAGATGGCCGTCAAAGACAAAAACTTTTTCATTCCTGTCATAGTTCAACTTAAGCGGGAACGGATTTGATTCCCATCCGGCAGATGTGGCATTTCCGCAAATCCAGATTTCACGGTAAGGAAGTGCATCGCGAAGTTTCTCGAAGCTGATGGTCATATTTTCTATGTCCAGAGTGATATTATACTCTCCCGCATCCGATTCGCTGACCCGCCATTTGTAGTCAGGATTCCCGGCCGGAACATACTGTATGCCAGCATTGGAAAGCGGTGCATTCTCAACCAAAGGCATAAGATACGGGCGGGTAAAATCTTCGCCGCCAAAAGTCAGAGAAAACTTCATTTCCCCGGGGAAGAGGATTCCATTCCACTTCTTGATCTTTCCGCTATCATCTGCGGCAGGTATTTCAGGCATACCGCCGAGCCACCATCCGTTGACATCGGCATCTCCGAGCATCCACATCTGAGGCCTTGAGAAGTTGATATTGCGATTTACGTAATCCAGACCGAACCACCACAGCCCCTTTTCCGGCACAGAGATGGTCTTGGAGAAAGAGCCTGAAACACATTTCACATCTGAGGCATCCTCCACCACGATAAAGGCCATATTGTTCACGAAGACATAAGTCTTGCCCCCGGTCTGGATTTGGATATCCTCCTGCAGACAAGTCAGCTCGAATGTAACCTTGGACACCTCCGGCTTCTCATACTTTTGGGTTTCAATGGATTCAGTCTCGGCAAGGGATGCAATAACCTCTGCCTCGACCATCACCTTGGTACCGTCCTGGACACCCCAGTCATCCAGAAAGCTCTTTAGTTGTGATGGTGAAAATGAAATGCTGTTGACTCCAGTAACGTCAACCTTTGGAATAGATGTCTCGAAATTGTTTCCTGATATATCCATCTTGAAAGAGTAGTTGACTGGTCTTCCCTGAGCAGCATAACCGCTGGTGTTCCAGGCAAAAGAAACCGCCACCTGCTCTTCTGAAAAGAAGGAGATTTCGACAGACTCTTTCGAGACATTCAAATGCATCTGGTCTTCCGGAGAGGGAAGATCAAACCTCACTGATTTCTCACAGGAAAGCAGGAGAGAAAGCATTGCAACGAAGAATGCAGATTTTGATATGATGTTTTTCATTGGAGTGTTCATTATGATTATTCAGCCCAATAAGGATTCTGCACCAGGTTCTCATTCTTGTCAAGCTCGCTCTGGTGGATCGGGAACCAATAGTAGGACTTGTGGTAAACCCTTGTCTGATAAACAGTACGCCGATAGAATGTGGAGGCATTGGTGCCGTTGTAGTTCATTCCATAAAATGGTCCGTTCAGGACAGTCTCAGCCTCTTTCCAACGGCGCAAGTCATTGTAACGCAGGCCTTCGCAGCAGAGTTCCACCCTTCTCTCCATACGGATTATTTTGCGGAGGGCTGACTGGTCTGCATCCACGTGGATGTTGTTGTCGTCAGTGGCTCCGAAGGTATATGGGCGGACACCTGCACGGACGCGTATTTTGTTCACATAGTCCAGCACTTCCTGAGTGGTCTCGCCGCACTCTACCAAAGCCTCGGCATAGTTGAGATAAGCCTCGGCAAGGCGGCAGATGATGCCCGGACGGTATTTGATGTTGTTCTCAATGATGATGCTTTCCGGAGAAACCTTCTTGCGCAACAGGTAGCCGTTCTGTGGAGCATCGTGGGTATGAGGATTGTCAGCACCGTTCATCAGGAAATCGTAGCGGCGTTTTTCACTGCAGAACCACGCGTTGTTGAAACTGATGGTCGTATAGAAACGCGGTTCCCTGTGGCAGTACATATTGTAGGTACCGGCAGCAGTGACTTTGTCGTCGTTGTACTCCCCTTCCCAGTCATAGCCCCTAACTTCATCTGCAGTGGAAAATCCGCTTTCCACATATCCGGAGGCAGGGTCGGTGATAGGCAGACCATTCTCCATAAAGAAGGCATCCACAAGGGACTGGGTCACTCCCCAACCTCCGTTACCTCCGCCCACAACAGGGGTGCAGTGCTTTTCATAATCTCCGTAATCACAACCTCCCGGACGGGCGAATAGAATTTCCTTGTTACCCTGGTCTGCCCTTGCAAGCATAGCATATTGGACAGACGCGAAAGGATCAATACGGCCATCGGAATTCTTCACCTCATACAGTTTGTGTCCAGCTGCCTCCGCTGCGTCTATGAGATCCTTGCAGGCTTGTTTTGCCCTGGTCCAACGGGACGGATCGTAACTTGTGCTGAAAAGCTGCTCGCCTGAGCGGTTTACAAAGCTGGCATAATCAGGATTGCCGTTTACGAGCGGACTGGCAGCAAAAACCAACATTCTGGCCCTGATGGCAAGACACATAATAGAGGTGGCACGTCCATATTTTCTTCCGTCAGAATATGTGGCCGGAAGCAGTTTTGAAACCTCCAGGAACTCCCTGTCGAGGTCGTCAATAATCTGATAATATGGACTCTGTCCCACCTTGAGGGATGCCAGGTCGGAATCCGAAGGGGCAATGAAATTCGGACGGTAAGGAATTGCTCCGTAGGTGTCCGTAAGCAGGTACCAGTAATAGGCTGCGAGGAAACGGCATTCGGCCTTCATATACTCCACCTCTTCCAAAGGAAGGTTCTGGTCCGGAAGAGGCTTTGCATTTTCGATGAAGATATAGGCTTCCCTGATTCGCTGAGGGAGATAGGCCCAATAGTTTCCGCCCCAGCTGGAAGAAGGGGTCCATTCTCCGAGGATGAAAGGGATTACGTCCCAGTTCCATTGTCTCCATCTTTCTGACGGGGACATATCATCGCCCAGAATGTCCTGTCCGATGTAGCGGCCGTGTCCCATATAAGGGTCCGGAATACCGGAATAGACATTACCCAGCCAGCCTTCGACCCTGGTCTTGTCTGCAAAGACCATTTCAAGTGTAAGCTCGGTGTCCGACTCCTTGTCGAGCCAGTTGCAGGAAACTGCTCCGAGCGACAGGACCAAGCTCAAAAATATGTATGTAATCTTTTTCATAATTAATGCCGGTTTTAGAACTTGATGTTGATACCGAACAGAACTGAACGCATTGACGGATAGCGGAGACCGTCAGTGGTGTCAAGCTCCGGGTCCCAAAGTTTGAAGTCGGAAAAGTAGAAGAGGTTGTTGCCGCTGACATAGAAACGCACGGTCTCGATGTGGGCATTTTTTGTCAGTTTCTGCGGAATGGTGTAACCCAGCTCGATGGTCTTGCAGCGGAGGAAGGACATATCCTTTTTCCACCAGGTGGAAGCCTTGCTGTTGTGGGTGTTGGTGGACTCGGAAAGTCTCGGCCAGAAGACATTCTGGGAAGGATTATCCTCCGTCCAGCAGTCGGTGTAGTTGGAATAGACGTTTCCGAGCACGCCCTGACCGGAACCCGGGATGAAGTAGTCGTTTCCTCCGATAATACGGTAGCAATCAGCTTGACCCTGGAAGAAGAAATTGAAATCCACTCCCTTCCACGCGAAGTTTCCGCCGAAACCGTAAACGCAAGGTGGCATTGATGTACCATCGATATAGCCTTCGTCCACATCTGTAATCTTGCCGTCATTGTTCATATCCCTGTACTTGATGTCACCCGGGCGCGGAGTGTTTCCGAGAGCCGGGACAGGAAGGCCTGGCTTGAGATTGCCGGAAGCATCGAAATCATCGGCTGTGTAGAGCCCTTCGGCTGTGAGTCCCCAGAGGGTACCGATGGAACGGCCTGTAATTGAGCGGTATGGGTACTGCTTCTTGATTGTCTCAGGCTCGTCGATTTCGATAATCTTGTTCTTGGCATAGGTGAAGGTGCCCCGCAGGGACATAAAGAAGTCGTTTGCAAACCTCTTGGTGTAGCTCATCTGCAATTCCACACCCTGGTTGTCCACCTTTCCATAGTTGGCATAAGGTGTGGCAAGGAAACCGGTCTGGGTCGGGATGGTATTTCTCTGCATAAAGATGTTGCTGCGCCTCTCCTTGAATATGTCGAACTGGAGGTCGAAGGCATTGAACAGGCCCATTTCCAAACCTACGTTGGCCTTGAGGGAGCGTTCCCAGGTAAGGTCCTGAACACCCACTTCGCCTTCCTGAACTCCGGAGAAATAGGTTCCCCCTTCGTATCCGAAATTGTAGCCTGGGGCATTGGAGTTGATGGTCGTAAGGTACGCGAAACGGCGGCTGCCACCGATATCGTCATTTCCGACAGAACCTACGGAAGCCCTGATCTTGAACTTGGAGAGCTGCTGCTTGTAGGGCTCCATAAAATGCTCCTCTGAGAGCAGCCATCCCAGGGCTATGGAAGGGAAAAATCCGAACCTGTGGCCCTTGGCAAAGTTCTCGGAACCGTTGAAACCGAAGTTGAACTCACCCACATAGCGTCTGTCATAGGTGTAGGAAAGACGGCCGGCAATACCCTGGGTTCTCTTCGGCTGTATATCTCCCCAGTCGTAGCTGCGCTGGTTGTAGAGCAGCAGGGCATCCACATCGTGATTGCCGAAAGACTGGGTGTAGGTGACATTGGCCTCGAAATAGGTGCTGTTGTTGCCGTATTCTCCGCTTGAGGAGTGGCCGAGGAATTCCTGACCGTAAGAGATGATGCTGTGCAGCAGATTGCCTTCGTCATCTCTGGATTTTGCAACGCTGTAATAATCAGGAGTCTTGCTTCTGGTCAGGGAGTTGGAGTTGAAGGTGTCGAAAGCGAAGACCAGTTTCATCTTGAGGCCCGGAGTGATCATCTTGAGATTCTGCTCAAGGGAGAAGAGGGACTCGAGTTTGCTGGTGGTGCTCCTGTAATATCCATTCTGGGTACTCATAGCCCAAGGGTTTGACCTGTATTTGCTGGCAATAGGTATGGTACCGTCAGAATATATGGCCGGATGCACGAAAGGCGGAGTCTCGAATGCAACTCGGAAGAGTTCATCAGTACCACTGTTTGATTTGCGGAGTTGCTGCATATAGCCGCCTATACTCATCCTCAAAGTAGTGGTCTTGGTGATGTCCAAATCCACATTTGCCCTGATATTGTAGCGGTTGAGTTTGGTGGATGTATCATATTCGAGAGTATTGTCCCTTGCCATTATGCCGTCTTCGTGATAGTAGGAGGCGGTGAGGGAGTATCTGAGAATCTCGGAACCTCCGCTGACCGTGAGGTTGGCCCTGGTGGAGAGGGCACAGTCCTTTGTGATTACATCCAGCCAGTCGGTGTCCGGATAAAGGTCAGGGTCGTAGCCGTAATATGTCTTGAGAATCTGGTCCTTGGTGAAAGGCTTCTTGTATGGGTCCGGCTGCAGATAGTTCAGCAGGTCCATATACTCTGCAGCACCGATGAACTCCGGCAATTTGGTCGGAGTCTGAACGGACTGCTCCACTCGCAGATCCACTGAAGGAGGAGCCACGGAACCTCTCTTTGTATTTATAAGTATGACACCGTTCGCACCTCGCACACCATACATAGCACTTGCGGATGCATCCTTGAGGACTGAGAAAGACTCGATTTCGGCAGGGTCGATATCGTTGAGGCTACGCTCCACTCCGTCCACCAGAACCAGAGGCGAGGTATTGCCGCTGAATGAAGCAATACCGCGAATCCAGAAATTGGAGTTGTCATAACCCGGCTCACCGGATGGCCTGAAGGCAATGACTCCGGCCAGCTGACCTGCGAGGTTGTTGCTGAGGGAACGGGTGGAACCGGTCTGGAGCTCACCCGGGTCGATGGTCTCCACTGAACCTATGACAGAGAGACGTTTCTGATGGCCGTAACCCGTGACCACTACTCCGTCAAGTTCCGAACTGTCTTCGAGGAGGACAATTTTGAAGTTGATTTCCGAACCCACTTTGATTTCCTGGGTTTTGAAACCGAGATAGGAAACTTCGAGGACTGATTCCTTTGAAGGAACGTCAATGTAGAAGTGTCCATCGATGTCCGTGGATGCACCGATTGTAGTACCCTGGACCATAACGCCCACTCCGATGAGCGGGACCTTTTCGCTGTCTGTGACAGTACCGCTTACAGATATGGGCTTGGATTGGGCAAAGGCTGAATTGCTCTTAGAGAATCCCCCCCCCAGAAGGGTGAGTGCCAACACCAAAGCCAATCTGATGGTTAAAGATTTTTTGTGTAGCATATACATTTGTAGGTTAGTTTTTCTGCTATCAATTGTGCGGAAAACAAATTTGTATGGCAAAATTAGCCGGAAGTGACCTCCAATGCAATAGCATATAATGATAATATAGATATATTAGAACATTTCTACATTGAATATCAATGGTTTAAGTATTAAAGCCCCGCCTGATAATACAAACATAGCAGGGCTAAATCGAAGCAATTTTCCTCACTTCGTCCTCAAATGTATCCGGATTGAAGGATTTGAGGTGGGTGCGGGAACGGTAGGCGTAGATGGTCGCACGGGAATAGCGGAGCAAGGAGGCTATCTTCTCGGTGGAGTCTATGCCAAGACGTATGAGGGCATAGATGCGGAGTTCCGGAGTGAGAGGCTTGCCGGGGAGATGGCGGATTTGACACTCCTGAGGGAACAGCTTGTTGAAATCATCCACAAAAGTCGGAAAGAGGGAAAGGAAGGTGGTGTCGAAGGTACGATAGAATGATTTCCATTCTGCCTCTGAGAAATCGTTGGACTTGAGTTCCTTTCTCAATGAATCCAAGTCGGAAGCCAGAGCCATTTTCTTGAGGTTTTTGCGGTAGGATTCCAGACTTTCGATTCTGGCTATGCACTCAAGCATTAGATGGGTGATATAGGTATTCTTGATGTTGGAAGATTCCCTTATCTGGACATTGGCGGACTTGAGCAATTCCTGGGATGAGGTGAGTTCGCTGTTGGCCATGGCCAGACGTTTCCTCTGGGCGCGGAGATAATGGATGAGCACGAGCAGGGCCACGGCCATAAGCAGGAGTACCAGAGAGATGCCTGAGAGAGACTTCAACCACCTTGAATTCATTCTCTTGTAACTCGTATTGACTATCGAGAGCATAGGCGCTGCCATATCCATTCTCTGCAAGGCTTTGCAATAACTGGCATCTTCGATGGAGCGGTTCAGATAATTGTATGCCCGGACTATGTCCCCTTCCTCGTAGAGTATTTCAGCAAGGCGGGTGAGAGAGATATATTCACGGTTGGCGTGCATAAGGTCGGAATGGCAGGATTTGATGAGGTATTCCTTTTCCAAGGAAGTCTTGTTCATCTCGCGGTATATTCCGGACACCACATAAGCGGAGGCTCCCATAATAGGGTCATTTACATCCAGGCTATCGCAGTAGGGCTTCATCGTCTGTAGAGCTTCAACAAGTCTGCCTTTGTCCACGAGTATTCCGGTGCGGAAGAAGACATTTTCGGGGTCGATGGTCAGGAGTGAGTCCCGGTAGGAATTGTAGTTGGCGGTATATTCTTCAGCCAGTATGCTGTCGCAGGCAATCTGCTCCAGGGCATCGTAGATATTGGCATAGCAGGAATATATATCGTAGAGCTGGGAACTGTTCATCTGGCTGTGGTCCAGGTTGTCCAGCAGACGTTTGGAATCGAAATAGCAGCCTGTCACCTGATAAAGGGTGGCGAGGTGGATGGTGGAGCTTATTTCATCGGTCTTGTTGTTGCATTTTCGGGCGTATTCCAGGCCTTTGCGGGCACATGTGATGGCAGAATCGGACTGGAAGCCGTAGTAGAAGCCGAACAACTGATTGTACAGTCCGGATTTGCTGCTGTCGTCGCTACTGGCTATCAGGGCTTTGCAGCTGTCAATTTTTGCCTGGCGGAGTTTCTCGTACTGGGCGGAGTGATCGACTATGTAGTCGAGGGTTTCAAGGCTTACGTCTGCTGGAATTTCCCCTTCAGCGAAGACTAGCGGGGTGCAGACAGTGGCGGCTATTACCAACAGGACCAGCAGGACTGGATACAATTTATTCATAATGTGGTTATGTTTTCCCGGTCGTGGCCGGGCGTGGACGAATGCAAAAGTATAAAAAATCACAAACAAAAAAAAACCGGCGGGAAATCCACCGGTCTCATTTAGGATTGTCAAGCGGTCTTATTCAGCCGAGATAGCCCCCTGAGGACAAACATCAGCACAAGTACCGCAATCGATGCAGGCATTTGGGTCAATGGTGTAGATGTCGCCTTCAGAAATAGCGCCTACCGGGCATTCTGAAATACAGGTGCCGCAAGCGACACAATCCTGTGAAATTTTGTGAGCCATAATATTTTTAAATTAAATTGTGTTTCGTAAAACTGTTCACAAATTTAGCAAGAGTTTGGATTGAAACAAAATTTTGTTCCACATTTGTCAATCATTTGACTTATCTTTGTCTTTTGTTTCGCGATTTGAGCCCCAAGGTCAGCCAGGGCAATCGCCTGAGAGATGAAATTTATGAAAAATATACCTTATATTATATATGCAGCCGCCCTTGTCCTGCTCCTTGCCTGCCCTAAGTCGAGCGCACAGGTGAAAATAGCCCGTGGAGTGGAAATGGACAAGGACGTCCACGATTTTGGAGACATCATACTGGGAAGCGGGGCCGTGAGTTGCACATTCACCCTCACAAACAACTCCGAGAAGCCCGTTGCAATCTATAATGTGGTCTCTTCCTGCGGCTGCACAGACGTAGTCTGGACCAAAGAGCCTGTCAAACCGGGTGCAAAAGCCAAAATTTCAGCCACTTACAGCAACAACGAAGCCCCCGTACCCTTCGACAAGAACCTCACGGTCTATCTTTCCTGCAGCAAGAAGCCTCTGATACTCAAGCTCCGGGGTGTGTCCCACGCCAAGGCTCTGTCCCTTTCTGAAATTTATTCCTGCCATTTCGGGAACCTCGGTCTCAGAAGTATGGACATAAAATGCGGAAACATACTCCAGGGAGAGGCTCGCAGCGGGGAGTTCAAAATCGCCAATATCGGCTCCACAGTCTTAAAAGTCGAATTCCGGGATCTGAGCGAAGGCCTGACTATGGACAATCAAGAGTACAGCCTTGCCCCGGGAGCAGAGGAAAGCATAGGCTACACAATCACCAGTTCCCGAAGTCGCTGGGGCGGAAACAGTTATTTCGCCACACCAGTGGTAAATGGAAAGACATCCTTTGAACTGAGCGGTCTTCCTGATGCGTCCAAAGCCGGAAAAATCCGCATAAATGCCTTCACGACAGACAATTTCACTGCGATGAGCGATGCCCAGAAAAATCGCGGTCCCCGTCCGGTATTCAAGACCAGCACATACTCTTTCGGCAAGCTCAAGGCCGGAAGCACCATTCACGCCGAATTCAATTTCACCAACGAGGGAGAGGACTGTTTCTGCGTCCATCGTTGTGAAACCGATGCCCTGAATTATTCCCACGGCAGAATCGAGCCGGTTTGCAGCGGAAAAAACGGCTCGGTCAGAGTGCATGTGGACACATCAATGATGCCCAAGGGAGAAACTCTCGTGACGGTGAAGCTCACGACAAATTCCCCTCTTCGCCCCGTAATCAATTTGTTCATAACAGGTTATCTGGAATAACAGCCTATGGAAGTTTTACACACAGCCCTGGAGATACTGGGCAGTTCCCTTCAAATAACAGGTCTGGTCACAGTGATGATGATGATGATCGAGGCCGTGAACATTGAATCTCGGGGCAGATTCTTCTCCGGACTCAGACGCAGTGCCTTCGGGCAGGTGGTTTTCGGAGCGGCAATAGGTATAATCCCTGGATGTCTGGGAGGCTTTGCAAGTGTTTCGCTCTACACCCACGGGATGCTGAGCCTGGGAGCTCTGGTTGCCACACTCATTGCCTCATCCGGGGACGAAGCATTTGTGATGCTCGCTATGTTTCCGCAGAAGTCGCTTATGATCATGGGATTGCTTTTCATAATTGCAACGATAACGGGACTGTGTACGGATGTAGTGCGCAAGGCACTGAAAAAGAAGAATTTGGCAGCCGACAAGGCCTGTGAGGAAGGCTTTGCTCTGCACGAGAAAGACACCCACCATCATCACGAGGAAGAGGCTTCCCACAGCCACGGCAGGCATTTCGGATGGAAGCGGCTTGTTCTGGCTGTCGGCATAAGCGCATTCATAGTCAGCCTTGCCACAGGAGCCATAGGACACGAGCACGCCGGCACTGAGGAGGAAGAGGTCTGCTGCTGTCACGGGCACCACGAGGCCGAAGAGGCAGGGGGCATACATATAAACCTGCTGGACGAGACCTGGATGAACATTGTTTTTGCCATTCTGAGCATAGGGATACTCGGGGCCGTAGTTTTTGCAGGCGACCATTTCGTGGAGGAACATCTCTGGAGACACGTGGTCTGCAGGCACTTGCCAAGCATATTTGCCTGGACTCTGGGAGTACTGACGCTCATAACCGTACTCACTTCCTTCTTCGACATAAGCACTTGGGTAAACGACAACACGGCACTTATGATACTCCTTGCCACTGCCATAGGCATCATACCGGAGTCGGGGCCGCACCTGATTTTTGTCACGCTTTATGCGGCGGGGATTGTGCCGCTGCCGGTGCTGCTCGCCAGCAGCATTTCACAGGACGGACATGCTTCCATTCCGCTGCTGGCTGAGAACAGGATGGCTTTCTTCAAGGCTAAAGCCATCAACTGTGCCGTGGCCCTGGTCTGCGGATTTTTGGCTTATTTGATGGTTTAGATTCCCGGTCAAGACGGGAATGAGGTTGAGGGCATCTGCTCAGCGGCGCCCACCTCGGTAGATACTCAAGGTCTGCCCTATGCGTATGGTGGTACCCTTGAGATGATTCCAGGTCTGAATCTGCTTGACAGTGCACCCGTAGCGCTTGGCAATGCCTCCCAGGGTGTCTCCGCTCTTGACCTTGTAGGCAATCCTCTGCCCGTCTCCCCCGTCCTTGATTTTCTTTATCACCACCGGACTGAGAAGCGTATCAGCCTTGTAAAGATGCAGACTATCCTCCACAGCCACATAATCTCCTGTATAATGTGCCGGAATGCGGAGTACCCATTTCTCCTTCGGACTGCCGGGTATGATGTCGTGGGTGTATTGCGGATTGAGCAGTTTGAGGGTCTCGATAGGCACCCCGGTCAATTCGCTAACCTGCTTGAAATGCAGCATCTTGTTCACGTGGAAGGTGTCCACCTGGGCAGGCAGGTCCACTCTCTCCGGCTCAATGCCGTACTCCCTATAATAATTGAGGGCATAGAGGGCCCCGGTGAAAGCAGGCACATAGCCCCTGGTCTCGCGGGGCAGATAATAGTAGATATCCCAGATATCGTGCTTGCCCGAGCGTTTCATCGCCTTGTTCACATTGCCGGGGCCGCAGTTGTAGGAGGCGATTGCCAGTTGCCAGTCTCCGAAGATTGCATAGGAGTCACTCAGGTATTTGGCAGCCGCTTCCACAGACTTAACCGGGTCCAGCCTTTCGTCCACAAAGGAATTGATGGTCAGGCCATAGAGTTTCGCAGTGCCGTACATAAACTGCCACATACCCTTTGCGCCCACCCGGGACACAGCGTCATACTTGAGCATAGACTCGATGACCGCCATTGCCCTAAGCTCCTCAGGTATGCCGTAACGGTTGAATGTTTCCTGGAAAATGGGGAAAAAGTAATTGCCCAGACCGATGACCCGGCCCATCTTTTCGGGCATCTTTTCGGAGTAAAGTATGATGTAGTTCTTGACCACATCATTGAAAGTCAAAGGTATGAATGACTTTATGTCGGAGAGACGCTGCACGAAGACCGAGTCCGGGACCGAGGATGTATAGCGTACGATTGTGGTGTCCAAGTCGCTGAGACTGGTGAACTCGAAATTGCGGTTTTTGCCGTAATATTCAAGCAGAAGACTGTCCACGCGGGTTTTGCTGAGGCTGCTGTCCGCAAATGCCTCTGCCGTATCCTGCAGGGAATCTATGCTCGACACGATTTCCGGAACATCAAAATAATCCTGGGAATATGCTTCCAGACTGAAAAAAGCCGCAATTGCGACCGCAAAACAATGACCTGTAACTCTCATTCTAAAAATTAATACCGATTTTCATACCCACAGCCTCCCCGGACGGGCCTCCCTTGAACGCGAAATTGTTGTCCGGAGTGATGACAGTCGGTTCCATTCTGATGCTGATGTCATCCGTAACTTCGAAATCGTACATCACGGCAAAGACATTGGCATCGATAATCTGCAATATATAGACAAGGCCCAGGGCAACTATGGAATAGTCCCTCAGACGCCTGTAGGAGTCTTTGTAGTACTTGGCCTGATCGGCAGTCACAGGACCGGTGTAGGGCACCTCCTTATTCGTTGCTTCGCCATATATCCTTTTGAACCTCACGTAGTTGAGATTATTGAAATAGACAAAATACCCGGCCGCGAGAAGACCTGTATAATAGACCGGGATTTTCCAGTATTCTCCGTTGTAGGCCTGTCCCAGACCCGGCAGCAGAGCGGAATAGATTGCAGCCCTACCGGAACTGGGCTTTCCGTTTGAAGGATAGAAGGCGGTGGCATCCATAAGGGACCCCCAATAGACCAGACCTGCGCCGGCATAAAGCCAGATATAGTTGGTCTTATACTGCTGAATCGGATTTCCGGCGGCAACTGACTGATTGTATTTGACATTGTAATAGGCGGCTGTACCAAGGCAGGCCCCTATTCCGCCATAGACTATGGGCAATTTCCAATAGTCCCGGTTGTAGATCTGGCCGGAACCGGGGAACATCACCGCTCCTCCGAACATGGTTCCGATCTTGATTTCCTGCTTGTGTCCCAGGCCACGGAAAAGTTCTTTGAAGGAGAAGAGTTTGTCGGTGGTGTCGGTCTGGGTCTTGTAGGTGGTGTCGTTGTAATTCTGCTTGAAGGCTTCATCCCTGAATTGGGCAGATGCACTGAAGGTATGCAGCACCATCAGGGCCACAAATGCCAGAGCATATTTCAGTGCCTTTGTCCTCATCCGCATTTTCAGATTTTCTCGATTGCAGTCAGGAATTTCCTCATTTCCTCGTCGGAATTGAAACGTATGGTCATCGAACCCTTGCCTGATGGGGTTCTCTTGAGGCTGATGCTGTTGTCGAAATATCTTCCAACTATTTCAAGCACTTTGAAATATTCGTCAGGAAGGTCCTGAGCCTCAGCCGTTTGCGGATCACTGGATGTTTCCTGCAACCTCTGGATTTTCTTTTCCAGCTCCCTTACGGAAAGGCCTTCTTTCACCACAAGGTCGCAGAGAGCCTCCTGCACCCTGCTGTCCTCCACTGAGAGAAGCACCTTCGCGTGGCCCACGCTCAACTGCCCTACCTTGAGGTCGTGCTGAATTTTGGCAGGCAACTTCAGGAGCCTCAGGTAATTGGTGACCGAAGCCCTCTTCTTGCCCACACGCAAGGCCATCTGCTCCTGAGTGAGCCGGCATTCGTCTATGAGTCTCTGGTAACTGAGGGCAATTTCTATCGGGTCCAGGTTTTCGCGCTGGATATTCTCCACTATCGCCATCTCCAGCATACCCTGGTCGTCCGCATCGCGCACATAGGCCGGAATCAGATCCATCCCGCACAGACGGCAGGCTCTGAAACGCCTTTCTCCACTGATTATCTGGTACTTGTCGGCTGCCTTCTTGCGCACGGTGACCGGCTGGATGAGACCGAGGGTGCGTATGGATTCAGCGAGTTCCTCAAGTGCCTCCTGGTCGAAAGACTGGCGAGGCTGGAAAGGATTCGGCTCTATGTAGTCCACAGGAATCATAAGCACATCGGCCTTGTCCTGCGGCGCTGTGCTTTCCACAACATTCACTTTGTTCACATATCCGACCGGTTTGCGGAAGTTGTCCATAGAACCGGCCTCGCCGAGCAGGGCCCCGAGTCCCTTGCCCAATCCTCTCTGGGGTTTGTTTGACATCAGTCTTCTATTTTCAGTTTGACTTAAGCTTTGTTGATTGACAGGCCGTTGCGCTCCAGCACCTCCTTGGCCAGATTGAGGTAGTTGGTGGTGCCGTTGCAGATTACGTCATAAAGAATAATCGGCTTGCCGTGGGAAGGAGCCTCGCTGAGCCTTATGTTTCTCTGGATGACCGTCTTGAAGACCATATCCTTGAAATGTTCCTTGAGGTCCTCGACCACCTGATTGTGCACCTTGGTCCTTCCGTCGAACATCGTGACCAGAAAGCCCTCTATGGTGAGGGAGGAATTCACTCCGCCTTGAACCAGACGTATGGTCTGAAGGAGCTTGCCCAGGCCCTCCAGCGCAAAGAACTCGGGCTGAACCGGTATGATTACGGAATCTGCCGCTGTGAGACTGTTCACGGTGATGAGTCCCAGGGAAGGGGAACAGTCGATGATGATGAAATCGTACCTGTCCCTGACCGGAGCAATGGCGTTCTTGAGCAGAGACTCCCTTTGCGGGGCTTCCAGAAGTTCCAGCTCGGCCCCCACGAGGTCGATGGTGGAAGGAATCATATGAAGACGGCCTATTTCAGTCTGGATGAGTACGTCTTCCACAGTCCTCTCGCCTATGAGCAGATTGTAAAGCGTCCTGCCTTCCTCACTGTCCGGGGAAAAGTTGAGTCCGGAAGTGGTGTTGGCCTGAGGGTCTGCGTCAATGATGAGGACGTTCTTCTCGAGAACAGCGAGAGAGGCGGCAAGGTTGATTGCCGTCGTGGTCTTGCCCACTCCCCCTTTCTGGTTGGCTATAGCTATGACTTTTCCCATATCAAGTATATATTTGGCGACCGTTGCGCCGGGTGCATATCGTGCAAATTTACTAAATAATTTCTTTACTTTTCTTTTTTTAGTAATTTTGTCGCCCTCTTGAGAAGAAGATATGGATTCAAATGAGAAGATATGGTATGCGGTCGTGAACCCTAATGCGGGGTCAGGAAAGACTGTGTCCGAGTGGCCGAAAGCCAGCAAAACACTGTCCGACAACAGGATAGATTTCGAATACAAGACCACCTGGAAGATGGGGGCGGCAGTGGAAATCACTATGAAGGCCTGTGCAGAAGGCTATCGCAAGTTTCTGGCAGTGGGTGGAGACGGCACGGTGCACGAGATACTGGAGGGCATAGCGAAATATGTGCAGATATCAGCAGTGGCAAAAACCTTAGATAAGGAAAGCCAGAAAGTGGCTCTGGATGATTTCACTCTCGCCGTGATGCCCATTGGTTCCGGAAACGACTGGATCAAGACCCTGGAAATCCCGAAAGATTTCAACAAGGTGGCAGAACTTATGAAAAAGGATTCCACAGGTCGTCAAGATGTGTTCTGCCTGAGCCTTAGGGACGACAACACCTCCCGCAATCTGGAGAGTTTTATGGCCAATGTGGGCGGGGTAGGTTTCGATGCCAATGTCTGCAAGAAGGTGAATTTCGAGAAAAACACAGGCAAGAGCGGCAAGGTGCTCTACCTCAAGGCTCTCATTTCCAACATATTGAACTTCAAGACCTTCGATTGCGTAGTGGAGGCCGACGGGAAGGAAATTTTCAGAGGAACGACTATGTCCATAGCCCTTGGAGCAGGGAAATATTCAGGAGGAGGTATGCTCCAGGTGCCGGATGCAGTTCTGGACGACTGTCTTCTGGACATTACCATAATACCTCTGATGCCCCTGCACCGCATAATCAGGGCCGTTCCGGGACTGTTCACAGGCAAACTTCTGAAGGATAATCCGGAACTCATTTCCGCAAAGTGCAGCAGCTTGAGCATCAAACCTTTATCCTCCCCAGCCCCGCTGGTGGAAGTGGACGGAGAGGTGGTGGGCAATTTGCCGGTGAGCATAGAACGCATGGACGGGCAGCTGAGAGTTCTCAAAAATTTGTAGAAAAGCCCAGGCGGGCCTCCAAAGCGGGGGCTTTGCGCACTTCAGGAGGCATAAATGCGTAATCCTTATAGGACAGACGGAAATCCAATCTGAAACAACGGGCGATTTTGGCGCCAAGATGGGCTGAAATCCAATAGCCTCGGCCATATAGTGCCGGCACTGTGAATCGGCCCGGCAGGTCGTATTCATAGAAATAGATACGGCCGTCCCAATCATCGATGCTGAAAATACCTGCCCGCAGGTGGGCACTGACAGAGGATGCGCTTCTTAAACTCTGCTCCAGATAGATGGCTAGACCCCATTTTGAGGATTTGCTGCAGGCTGCAGTGAGACTCGTGGTCCAGGCAGAGGCCCAGCTTGCCGCAAGGTCGGTACGGAGGGTAGAGACCAGCTGCTGAGGACAGGCAAAGTCCAGGTTTTCCTTCAGACGCAGATCCCAGGCCCAGACTTGAGCCCATCTGAAGCTTGCAGTTGCATCGAAGCGGGCTGTCTGGCGGGAAGTCCCTGAGGAGGAATGGCTGTTGGTAAAACAGGCTCCTAGGGCAAAGGAATGCTGTTTCGGGGTCCTGGCTTCGAATATCAGGGAGGCAGCATGTCTGGTCTTTGTGTAAATCAGGCAGGTTCCGGCCTTGAACCATTCTCCTGCCGGAACAGTACAGGCAAGGCGGGCTGCAGGCTCCACTACCGGATGGGAGGAATGGGTTTTCACCATCAGGGCCACTTCCCCGGCCAGGTCCACACCGCGCAGACAGGTACGGAAATCAGCCGACACAGCAGTTGAAATCACAGAAGCCGAGGCAGAGGGAAGTATGGTCACAACCGAAGTCAGCCCCAGACTGCAATGCCTTCCCCACCAGTTGAAATTCAGCAGAGGCTCGAAACCGGTTCCACCCTTGGGATTCCCGTTGATTGAGGTCAGAAGGGCTGTCTTAAAACCGGGCAGAGTCAGGGCCAAGGACAGTTCGCAGCGCCCGAAGCTGAAACGGGCCCCAAGGCCGGTCTTGGCATAGTTGCCTTTGTCGGACCTGGATTCCGCAAGGCCTGAAGGTTTGAGAATCAAAGAGTTAACCGAGGTATAGGACTTGATAAGAAGGGAGTTCCAGCAGGCTGCTCCCTGTCCGAAACGAGCATTGAAATCACCTAAATAGAGTTTCAATCCAGCCCTTGGAAAGTTCAGACTGGAGGAGATGGTGAGTGCTGAAATGGACGGGATGTTCTGTCCCGACGGGAGGCATTGGCCAGCAACTCCGGCATTCACAAAATAGTCCTGTCCCTTCTGCAGCCTGGCATTGGAGAGCCACGACCAGCTCTGTTTCTGCAAAAGCGACGCTCCCGCCTGGAACCTTGAGTCATAGACCGTCCGCCTGTCTTCCCGCAAAGAAGCGGTATCGAAACTGATGAACCAGCTCAGGGCTTCTGCTATTTCCTGATTGAAACCGTCAACTGTGGCCAATTCCCGGACCGAGAGCACAGGTCCGTTGCGGCTGATATAGTCTGCGAGGGAAGCCGCCCGGAATTCTGAGAACAGCCCGCTCTCCCTCAGGCTGCGGACATCTGATGTGTTGACGGGAAGAGGGTGGGCAGCATAATGTTCGAAGATCTGCTTTTCGTCTTCAGTCAAATCCTCCATTTGCCCCGCGCCGGAGACTATGAGCATTGCCCGGAGCAGTGTCGTCACAAATAAATTCAGGTTCATACGCTTGTTTGCCGATGAACCCCAAGTCGATTTTTGCAATTATAGGAATTATTGGCGAAACAGTCAGCGCTTTGAAAAAATTTGAGTGATTTTTTTTCTTTTTTTATATGTTTAATCGTAATTTTGCGGCTCTTATTCTATTTTTTATGGACAGAATCAAAGTTTACGACAAGACCTTTGTGCCTTACATTCCTCACGACGAGCTGATGGGCTGCATAGACAAGGTGGCCGAAGAAATCAACCGGGATTATGCGGGAGCCGAGGACGTTCCCGTGGTGCTATGCATTCTGAACGGGTCCATTATGTTCACCGGAGAGTTGATGCAGAGACTGAATTTTCCCTGTCAGTTGGTATCCACAAAGATGACATCCTATGTCGGCACTTCCACTACCGGAGAAGTGAAACAGACTATGCCTCTGACAGCGTCGCTCAAAGGGCGCAGGGTGATTGTGACTGAAGACATCGTGGACACCGGACTGACTTTGGTTGCCCTGAAGAAGATTCTGGAAGAGGAAGGTGCTTCAGATGTGAAGATCTGCACTATGCTTTTCAAGAAGGACGCATACAGGGCCAACGAGAAGATAGACTATATAGGGAAGGAGATTCCAAACCGATTCATTCTCGGATTCGGACTGGACTACAATGAGTTGGGAAGGAACCTCAGGGATATTTATGTTCTTGAAGACTAGCTGACTAAACAGGCAAAAGAAATGAAATACTACATCATATTCGGGCCTCCGGGTGCGGGTAAAGGCACTCAGGCCACTGCAATTTCTGAAAGATATAATCTCAAACACATTTCCACCGGGGAGTTGCTCCGCAAGGAAATGGCTGAGGGCACTGAATTGGGCAAGAAAGCCAGGGAGCTGATTGATGCAGGATGTCTGGTACCGGACGAAGTGGTGGAAGGAATGATTGAGGCGGAATTCGCCCGGAATACTGAAGTGGATGGATTTCTGCTGGACGGATACCCGAGGACTTTGGCTCAGGCTAAGGCACTGGATCTTCTGCTGAACAAGAGGGGTGAGAGCGTTACTGAGGTTGTCTCGCTTATGATTCCGGATGCAACCATCTATGAGAGAATACGTCACAGAGCCGGAATCGAAGGACGCGAGGACGACTGCAAGGACGAGGTTATCGCGACTCGGATTTCCACATATCACAAGAAAACTGAGCCCATCATATCTTTCTACAAGTCTGCAGAAAAATACACTGAGATTGACGGACTCGGAACCGTCGAGCAGGTAAGGGAGAGAATTTTCGGGGTATTGGGATAGAACCTCACTTAAAGCTTGAATTATTTCACCTGGGCTTCGCGCACAAGCATTCCGGGAAGTATCTTCCCGTGTCCGGTCTTGATGACGAAGGTCGTGGCTCCGATAGTAGGGTCTGCCTTGATGCCGGCTTCCTTCTCCGCCTCCTTCTGGGCCTTGGCTGCAGCCTTACGGGCCTCGCGGTCACTTCCTGTCACAGCTGCCTGCATTTCCTGGTACTCATCCAGCGCACCGAAACGGTTGTCCCAGACCATACCCTTCTGGGCCTTCAGAGTCCCGACAACCTTGTATTTCACCTTGCCTTTTTCATCATATTCAGGAAGCAGCACTTCATACTTGTTCTTGTAGTTGACTCCTTCCTTCAGACCGATTTTCACCTGCACCGCCTTTCCGTCAGGAGATATGCTGTGAATCGGCACCTTTACCTTGAAATCCTCATACTCCCTCTGCAGGGCAACGATAGCCTTATCCATAACACGGGCGCAAACCTTGCTGATTTGCTCGCCTTTGGTCGCCTTGCTGAAGGACTTGGAGGAGGTGTTGCTGCTCGTGGCAGTGGTCTCCCCCACGAAAGTCAGTCTGAAGGCAGTTGAGTTGTCGAAAGCAGCCTTCTTCATCGCGGCAACCTCAGAAGGATCTTCGTCATAGATCCAGTACTCATTATACATCTTTGCGGCACATTCCTCATTCCATTCCAATCTGTAGAGATAGGAGGTTACATTCACGGTGAAACCGTCAATTTCGGAAATGAGGGCATTGGTCACATTGCCCAAATCAGAGGCTGTGCTGGTGTCCAGACCCAAGAGTGCCCCTGCTATTGCAAACAATCCCCCGACCACTGCTCCAGCCACTGCCGAGTTCTTGCCCTTGTCCACATAAGTTATGTCGTGGGCTATAAGGTAAGTATTGCCTATGAGTTCCTCACCTGCATCGGACAACTGATAAAATGTTCTGTTCTTGAGGGCTTCCTCAATAGCGGCCTGTGAAGCATCGTAGAGCCCGCGCTCAGCAATGAGAGACATATCGAACTTTCCCGAATACGGATTTCGGCAGTACCATTTGGAGACGAGTCGTTTCGCTATATCATACTGGGTTAAATATGCGTCAATGTCACGGAAGTTCATTTCACGCTTTTCATTGCCGCCCTTGCGCAGTTTATCGGCGCTTGACACAATGTTGAGATAAGTGACGGTGTGGTCATTGAACTTGTCCGGAACCGGCACCGAGTGGAAGGCGGTATCAATCTCAAGACCGTATTGAAAATCCGGATGGGAGATGAGGACATTGCAGAGCGAACTTCTGCGGTATTTCTCAGCAATTTCATCCTGAGGATTTTCATTTCCCTGTGCAAACAACTGTGCTGCCGAAAGGGACAGCACAGCCATTAATATGAATACTTTTTTCATTAGAGTTATTATCAAAACGAATGCTTATCTCAAATATGCTTCACGATAAGTGGTAGGCTGCTGATTTTCACCAAATGCCTTACCCACCTGACACCAGGCATCGACAGCTGTGATATCCAGTTCGAATGCCCTGTCGGCATCCCTTGCCTCGATTGCCCTCTCGTATTCTATGTCCTCTCCGACCCTGGTCTTGATTTCTTCCATAAGTTTGAGAGCCTCTTCATAGTATTTGGAATCAGCAGGGATTTCTGCAAGGTACTCGACTGCATTAAAAGCGGCATCCCGGTTGAGTCCAGATGCCCATTCAGCCTTTGCCTTCATCAGATTCTGATGTGCAGTGAAGTCCAGATATTCCTGCCAGAGGTCCAGGGCAACCGGAAGGATTTTCTCCGTGTAGCATTTGCAGACATCCGGCACGAGCGAAAGCCTGAAAAAGGCTTCCTCATAGTTGCGGGATTTGGCAAGCAGCTGAGCCTCAGAGACAATGCGGTCTGCATTGCTTTCATAGTAGGAAATAATCTTGTCGTTGGTCTGGGCCATGAACCTGGTCAGCTTCTGGTCCGTGATCTTAAGATTCCGGAATGCGGCATTGAAGGCTTTCTGATCGCTGTTGCCGGCTCCCTTGAGATTCAGGCCGCAGGCATCGAATGTTCTCTTTCCGAGTGCATCCACAACAGCCACAGTAAGTTCCACTTCATTCACAAATTTATTAGACGCTCCCGGAATCACCTGTTTGTCAATGACATTGGCATAGCAGGTGAGATAGAACTGGGTGAGTTCGGCAGTCCCCATACCGCATTTGGATGTGAGAGCATTCAACTTTGTCTCAAGCAGAATCCTGGAAGACTCCGGCACATTATCCACCGATTCGGGCACAAAAACCGCCACAGGAACCGAATTCTCAATTTTCTGTGCATAAGCCGCCGTAGCTATTGCAGCAGCCGCAAATATTGTCAGTATCTTTTTCATAAGCATCAACTATTTGGATCCGATGATGATTCGAGCCTGTCCGAGACCGATGCGGAGCACCTTCACGTCCACAGGCAGCTGAACCGTGTTCCTGAGATATTTCCTGAGGTTACCTGCCACGTCGCTGGCACCTATGGCACGTCCCCTTTCGTCATAGAGAGGCACGTGAACCTCTTCGAATTTCATCTGAAGTTCGTTGGCATCCACGAGATTGTAGCGGTGTCCGACAGTGTTGTCTGCCACCCAATCCTCGATGATGTCTATGAGTTCCTTGCCGTCAAATTCAGTCTCAAGGTCGAGATCCTCGTCATTATCAAACACATAGACATCCAGTCCAATCTCCCTGCCCATCTCCAGCATGTTCTCGAAATGGCTCTGGAGCCTCGCGCAGAACTCGTCCATATAGGAATTTACGGCTTCCTCAAGCAGAACCGCTGTCTCGGCGGAGAAGGAGGGATTGCCGGTACCTGTCGCAGAAGCCACGGAACGGTTGGAATAGGCATCGAAAGCCTCCAGATTGAAGGTCACTGATTTCTTAGGGCCTACATTGTTCACCTTCCAGTTGAGCTGGAGTATGAGGTCGGCCTTCGCGCGGTTGCGCACTTCGGTGTAGGTGTTGGTCTGTACGGAACCTCCGTTTTTGCCCTGAAGTGCAGAAAGTTCGGCAGAGGTGGTGTTGATGGACTTCATTTCCTCATAGACATTTTTCAAAGGAAAGCCCCTGTCAGCCATTATGCCGCTGATTTTCGAAATGACGAAGCCCAGGTCCTGGTCCTCGTTGAAGGCAGCGTTGTAGTCTGGAAGGGTCTGAGTCATTCCCTGATTGTCATAGTTTTCCACAAAACCTCTCTGGGTGCACCAGTTGTCACTCGGCACAATCATAAGGGTCGGCTTTTTCACCTGAGCCGAAAGAACTGCCGCAAAAGAGAGGGCGGCGAGTATGAGCGTCAGTTTTTTCATTTGGATTATTCTGTTTTAATTATTCCATTTTCAATTAGATAGGCCTTGAGTTCGGACCTGAGTATTCTGATAGTGGCGGATTTGCGTGCCTGACGGCTGCTGACGCTGTTTCCGTCGGAAGCTGCCCTGCTGTCCCAAGCGCTGACGAATTTCTCATAAGGACCGTGATCCTTGAAGAATTCGTTGAAGAAAGCCTCATACTTTTCCTGAGCATTCAGCTCAGTCACCAGCGGACGTGAGAGATAAGCATTGCCGGGAACGGATATACCTTTGAAAATCACTGCCCTGAGAGCATTCTTCCGGGCCTGTGTCTTTGCGTCGTAAAGATTGCGTCCCTCTCCGAATGCGCGTACTGTTATGCTTCCGTCAGCCTCGTCATTCATATATATAGGTTCCGGAGTATTGTATGCGGAAGTGATGTTTCTCGGTGAACATCCTATAGCCATCAGCACCGCCGATGCGATAATCAGGATTTTTTTCATAGCGAGCGGTAAGTTTAGAACATTGAACTCATTCCCTTGATGACTCCCGCCTTTTCGAGGTCACGGCGGAGAGCTGCCACATTGACATATACCACGAGTCCGACTTTATAGCCTATCTTCTTGATTTTCACATACTGAGGGCCGGAAGCCGAAGTGCTTGCAACATATTTGTTATAGTCACCGTTGTCTGCGAAGAAGGCATCGAAAAACTCCTTGTGGTCCTGCTGGGCAGTCGGGTCGGAAGCAAGCGCAGGATGATAGTCTCCCCTGCCGCTGTAGCCCTTGAATATCACACCGTGAACTGCATTTCTGCGGCAAACCTGGTCTGCATTCTTAATGTTGTTCATATAAGACTGCACATAGACAGCCTGGACACCGTTTGAAGCTGCCCCGGCCTCGATTTTCTCAATCTCGTATTTGTAAGCCTGGGTTGCCTTCTTGTTCTTTTTGTCTGCTGAAGCACTGATGCATATGAGCAGTGCGAGAGCGATGGTAAGGAACTTTTTCATATAATCTAAGGTTGTTGTTAATATCCATTGGTGGGGTTGCCGGCCGGGCAGACTGCCGATTAATACAAGCGGTCTGATTGCGCTGCCAAACAACCCGCTAATTTAGGAATAAATTGCAATAAACCAATTATTTTTGTAGGCGAAACAAATTTGAAGACTGACGGGGCAGTAATATGATTACTTGAGCATCATTTTTGCGGAGAATACGCGGCTTTTGAAAAATTGGCAATTATGAAAAAATATCATCTCGGAATAGTATTCAGCGGAGGAGGGGCAAAGGCTGCGGCTCATTGCGGGGCTCTTCAGGCATTGAAAGAATATGGAGTGAAGGCAGATGTTCTTGCCGGCACAAGTGCAGGGGCAATGGTGGCAGCTTTCCATTCGGCGGGAATAGAACCCAAGAGAATGATTGAACTCTGTGCCGACAAGACGTTTTTCAGGGATATGGCCACCCCTTCCAGACCCCGCGGAGGCATCTTCGATTCTTCCCCGATGTTGAATTTCATAAGGGAGAATATGCCCTACAGAAACATAGAGGACCTGCCCGTTCCGGTACACATAGTTGCATCGGATATGGACCACGGAAAGGTGAAAGTTTTCTCCAAGGGGGAAATAGCCCCGCGTCTTGTGGCATCCTGCTCCATCCCTGTGATGTTCAAGCCTATGGTAATAGGAGGGGTGCACTACATAGACGGAGGGGTATTCCAGAACCTTCCGGTGCCTACCATCAGGAATATGTGCGAGGAAGTGATAGCATTCAGCGTGCGCCGAATGGAAGAGGAAAAATACAAGGACTCGCTGCTGTTCACCGCCACAAGGGCCTACAGTATGATGTTTATGTCCAATATAATGGCAGATTCCCGGCTGGCGGACCATTTCATAGAATTGAATACTGACGGCTACAGCGTGTATGACCTGTCCAAGACCCCTGAACTGTTCAGGCAGGGCTATGCCGATGCGTGCCGGGCTCTGGAAGATATTGGCTATGAGAGAATTATGCCTCCAGAAAGTATTGAGTTCAACATTCCGGAAGAAGAGAGTGAGGACAGGCAGAAAAGGCTGAGGGCAAGGCGGGAATATTTCGAGGAGAGATTGAGGGAACTCAGTTCAGAGACTATCGACAAAATTTCCGAAAGAATTGCCGAGAGGGCCGAGCGAAGGGCCGAACGAAGGGCGGAAAGGCGTGCCAAACGCTCTGGGAAGGGTAAGGAGATGGAGTAAGAGAGCAGGCACAACGGGCACAACCGGGAAAGGGACGTATTACGTCGTCAAAGGGCTCACAAAGGGCTCACGTCAGCATTCATTGCTTCTATTTTTTTTGCAAGGAAACCTTGTTGGAATGAACGCATAAAAAAGGCGGTAAAGCCTTTTGAATCAGAACCTTACCGCCTAATTGATTGTATTCCAGTACCTTATTTGCTTGCTTTGATTGCAGCCTGAGCCGCAGCAAGTCTTGCGATAGGCACGCGGAAAGGTGAGCAGGACACATAGTTGAGACCGATCTTGTAGCAGAACTCAACTGATGCAGGGTCACCGCCGTGCTCTCCGCAGATACCGCACTTGAGGTTCTCGCGGGTTGAACGGCCTTCTTTCACAGCGTATTCAACGAGTTTGCCCACAGCCTTGGTGTCCAGAGTCTTGAACGGATCGGAATCAAGAATCTTGTTGCCGAGGTAGTCGCCCATAAAGGTTCCGACATCGTCACGGGAGAATCCGAAGGTCATCTGGGTGAGGTCGTTGGTACCGAATGAGAAGAACTCAGCTGTTCTTGCCATTCTGTCTGCAGTGAGGGCTGCACGAGGAATCTCAATCATAGTACCGAACTTGTATGCAATCTCGAAACCGAACACAGACTCAACTTCAGCGCGGATTTTCTCGCAGATTGCCTTCTGGAAGCGGAGCTCACGCTCGGAGATGGTTACAGGAACCATAATCTCAGGCATAGGGTTCAGGCCTTCCTTCTTGAGTTCTGCAGCTGCAGTGAAGATTGCACGGAACTGAGTCTCTGAAATCATAGGGTAGGTGATGTGGAGACGCACACCTCTGTGACCCATCATAGGGTTCACTTCGTGGAGGGCTTCACCCCTCTTTGCAATCTCCTGCTCATCGATACCGAGCTCGGTTGCAAGTTCCTCTCTCTTATCGTGTCCCTGAGGAACGAACTCGTGGAGAGGCGGGTCGAGAAGACGGAAGGTAACAGGCTTGCCGTCCATAACCTTGAGTGTACCCTTGACAGCTGCCTTGATGTATGGCTCGAGCTCTGCAAGTGCTGAACGGCGCTCGTCGTCAGTCTTGGAGAGAATCATCTTGCGGAGTTTTGCAAGCGGAGTCTCGGAGTTCTTTCCATAGAACATATGCTCAATACGGAACAGACCGATACCTTCTGCACCGAAGGAAATTGCTCTTGCAGCATCCTCAGGAGTGTCGGCATTGGTACGCACGCCCATAGTCCTGAACTTGTCCACGATTTCCATAAACTTCACGAAACGAGGATTCTCGGAAGCGTCCATAGTGTCGAGAGCGGTTGCATAAACCAGACCCTTGGCACCGTTGAGGGAAACTGAATCGCCTTCCTTGATCACTGCGCCGCTCTTGAAGTGGGCTATCTTTGCATCCAGGTCGATGGTCATGGACTCGCAACCTACGATACAGCATTTGCCCCAGCCGCGTGCAACGAGTGCAGCATGTGAGGTCATACCTCCCTTCATGGTAAGGATACCAGCAGCGGCACGCATACCCTCAACGTCCTCAGGAGAAGTCTCCTCGCGGATGAGAATTGCCTTGATGCCCTTTGCAGCAGCTTCCATTGCTGCCTCGGATGAGAAAACTGCAACTCCCACTGCTCCACCCGGAGATGCAGGAAGACCGTTTGCGATTGCTGTTGCCTTCTTCTCTGATGCAGGGTCGAGGATAGGGTGGAGGATTTCGTCGAGCTGTGCAGGAGCCACACGGGTAACTGCGGTCTTCTCGTCAATCATTCCTTCCTCGAGCATATCCATAGCCATATTCAAAGCAGCGAGACCTGTTCTCTTGCCTATACGGCACTGGAGCATCCAGAGTTTGCCGTCCTGAATGGTGAACTCGATGTCCTGCATATCGTTGAAGTGTTCCTCGAGGTGAAGACGGATGTCGTCGAGTTCCTTGTAAACCTCAGGCATTGCGGTCTCGAGGGAAGCGAGGTCTGCGTTGTGAGGAGTCTTGGTGGCCTCGTTGAGAGGGTTAGGGGTGCGGATACCTGCAACCACGTCCTCTCCCTGTGCGTTGATGAGCCACTCTCCGTAGAATTTGTTGTCACCGTTGGCAGGGTTACGTGAGAATGCCACACCTGTTGCAGATGTGTTGCCCATATTTCCGAACACCATTGACTGCACGTTAACGGCTGTACCCCAATCGTCAGGAATACCTTCGATTCTTCTGTAGGCGATGGCACGTTTTCCGTTCCAGGACTTGAACACGCCACCGATTGAACCCCAGAGCTGAGCCTCTGCGGTGTCAGGGAAATCCACGCCGAGAACTTCCTTCACGCGAACTTTGAAGCGGTCGCAAAGGTCCTTGAGTTCGTCAGCGGTGATGTCAGTGTCTGACTTGTAGCCTTTCTCCTCCTTGAGCTCTTCCATCATTCTGTCGAGCTGCTGGCGGATTCCCTTGCCGTCCTCCGGCTCGATTCCCTCAGCCTTCTCCATCACGACGTCTGAGTACATCATAATGAGACGGCGGTAAGCGTCATACACGAAACGGGGGTTGTTGGTCTTTGCAATCATACCCGGGATGGTTGCAGAGCAGAGACCGATGTTGAGGATGGTATCCATCATACCCGGCATAGAGCTGCGGGCACCTGAACGGCAGCTCACCAGAAGCGGATTCTCCTTGTCGCCGAACTTCATTCCCATTATTGCCTCAGTGGCCTTGAGAGCCTCGGCAACCTCTGCCTTGAGTTCTTCAGGATAACCGCCGCCGAGGGCATAGTACTCTGCACAGCACTCAGTTGTGATGGTGAATCCTGCCGGTACAGGGATTTCGAGAAGACACATTTCAGCAAGGTTTGCACCCTTTCCGCCGAGGAGGTTTCTCATAGTTCCATTGCCTTCTGCGGTTTTTCCGCCAAAGCGATAGACACGTTTCTTGTTGTTTTCCATATTTTGAAAAAATGTTAAATGTGATATATTTTCATTCAAAACTTATCATTCCGAAAGGCTGAATCTTCATCAATGGATAAATCTGCCTGCAAAGCGCCGCGAAGTTACAAAAAAATGGAGTATATAGGAAATTTTTCTTACAGACATAAACGACATTCCGTAAAATACTTAAAATCCTCCACCAAGTGAAGCAATTATGTTTTCAACTCCGTTGCTCCGGGGCTCCAGCACCACACCCTTGAAAGCGGAAGAAACCGTGCCAACGCGGTAATATGCAACATCCTGCAGCAGAAACTGCGAATCCACATAATCAGCATCGGCTTCATTGAACTGGAGCAGCACCCCAGGGACTTCCGCAAAGAGGAGTTTCATACGGTCGGACTCATTATATGCCCGGCTCAATCCATTGACATTCAAAGATATGCCCAAGCCCGTCGAGGAGGCAAGCTTTTTCGCGGCCACGGCCAGTCCGCCATCGCAAACGGTTCTGGAAGAAAGCACCACCCCGTCCTCCACAAGGTCTCTGACCACCTCGAAGCAATCTATGAAATAGTCCGGATCGTCCATCACCGGGGCAGGTCCTCCACCCTCACCCAGACAGTTGGAAAGCAGAGAACCTCCGAGCCGGAACTGACAGGTGTCGAAGGGCACATAGACCAGGAATGTGGACTCGGGACAATCCCTGAGCACGGCCGAGCATTTTCTCTCATCGCCCATCCAGACCTGCCTGTCCATACCGAGAGCACAGTCAGGCCCGCCCACAGTCCATTGACGTTCCGGAGCCATATCATCTTCCTCCCAATCCTTGTCCGCCATATCCTCGTCTTCTTCCTCTGAGGTGTCGGCATAGGCAGCAAGAGTCGGGAAATAGGAATTCACGCACTCCCCTTCCGAATCCTCATAACCATAGCCCATTATGCCCACCCCAAGGTCGTAAATGTACTCGGAGGCGCTGCGTACGCTGTTGTAGAAGGCTGCCATCCGGCCTATACCTTCGGAATTCCAGCTCCAGTCGGCCCACAGACGCAGGTCTTCCAGACGGAATTCACCCTCCAGCCACAGGCAGTCAATCAGGGCGGAGGCAATTCTGGCACGGGTAAAACTTTCGGGGTAAAGCAATTCGAAAGAACGGTCCTGGGCGGGGGAAGACGCCGCTGTCACTTTCTCCAGTAAGGACGCGAAATCCGCTTCGGTACATTTAAGGGACTCGGGACTCTGGTCCAGACATTCATCCCAGATGTCCTGAGCAGCAGTGGCGGCCTCTCCGGCTATAAATTCAGCATCGTCAGCATCATAGGAGGCAGTTTCGGCGTTGTTTGCGGGTATCATACATTCTTCAAGAAGTTCGGCTGGAGTTACGTCCTGACGTATTCCATCGAGTACATATCTTGAAAACAAAGCAGTTTGCTTACTTTTCATCAGCAAAAATCAATTGTACAATATGTCGTTCATAGGTGACATCTGTGCAAAATTAGTTATTTTTGCGATTGCTGCAATAAAAGTTGCAAATCTTTGAAATATGACAGAATTTTCAAAAATGGACTACGACAAAATTGTCGAAAACATATTTACCCGTTTCCCGTCATTCCAGAGTCACGGTTCACAGGCATATCATCCGGGGCTTGCCAATATGCAGGCCTTCGACACCGAGTTGGGGCATCCTCACAGGGCCTACAGATGCGTACACGTGGCAGGGACCAACGGGAAGGGCTCGGTGAGCAGTATGATTGCTTCGTCTCTTGCGGCACGGGGGTTCAGGACGGGGCTTTATACCTCACCGCATCTGGTGGATTTCCGGGAGAGGGCCAGAATATGTGACGGTTCGGGATGGACTATGGTGCCTCGGGAATTTGTGGCGGGGTTCTGCCGCAAGTGGGGAGATGAGATGGACAGGCTGGGGCTGTCGTTCTTCGAGATTACCACGGCTATGGCCTTCGAATGGTTCAGGAGCGAGGGGGTGGACTTTGCGGTGGTCGAGACGGGGCTCGGCGGGAGACTGGACAGCACCAATATCATCACTCCGGTGCTCAGCGTCATTACGGGAATCGGACTGGATCATTGTGACATATTGGGAGATACGCTCCAGGATATAGCTTCGGAGAAGGCCGGAATCATCAAACCCGGGGTTAGGGCTGTGGTCTGGGGTCGGGACGAGGCCACGGGGCCGGTGTTCGAGAACGCAGCAAAGACCCTTTCGAAGACGGAAACTACTCCGTTGGTGTTTGCGGACAGGGAAATCACAGAAGATTTGAGCCCGATACTGTCTGATATGGACCTGAGGGGCGACTATCAGCGGATAAATTTGAGGACGGCCGTTTGTGCCTTGAAATGCTTGGGAATAGACACTCGTCAGAGCAGCACCATCAAGGCTCTCCAGCACACCGCAGCCCGCACAGGATTAGCCGGAAGATGGGACAAAGTCAGCGACAACCCATTGACAATAATGGACATAGGCCACAATCCCGATGCGATGCAGCACAATTTCCGTCAGCTGGTCCGCACCATACAGGAAGGCGGTTACACTGCGATAATCGTTTACGGCTCCGTTTCTGACAAAGACTACAAGACTGTCCTGAAAATGTTCCCTTCCGGTGTGCAGGTCATCTTCACCAATGCTCCGGGCAAGAGAGCCGAACCGGCAGCCTCACTTGCACAGGCGGCCTCCGAAGTCTGGACCGGGCCCGATGCTCCCACAACTGCCGGAATCTGCCCGATGGTGGGCGATGCGATGCGCTTGGCAACGGAACTGGCACAGAACTTGGAAAATGCCGGGAAAAAGCCGCTGATTTATGTCGGCGGCAGTTCCTATGTGGTGGCCCAAGCCCTGAAATTACGGCAGCGCACCCCAACCAGTCCTGAAAATGAATAAGTATGAAAAGAATCTCAGCAGCATTAATTCTCATTTCCCTTATGTCAACATTCTCTCTTTTCGGCTCCGGAGACAGCCGTTCCAGGATAGACAGGCTCTGGAATGATTACAAAGAGTACGAATCCAGGGACCTGCCCGAAAAATCGGCAGAAACCTTGCTGAAGATACAGGAGTCAGCCAGGAAAGAAGGCCTGTACTATGACTTTTTCAAGGCCTGGGAGGAGTATGTGAAAGTGATGTCCCGCCGCAATTGGAAACTGCGCGACGAACTCACAAGCGAAAAGGAACAGGCATTCCGGGAATTGGGCAATCCGGTGGTCTTGTATTCCGCAGGACTCGCACCCGACTTTCCCGCATTTGTGGAAGAATGGGAAAGCAGTCTGAAAAATGGACGCAATGAGGACTTCTGGCACAAGCGCCCGGTCGGTCTCAAAGGCGAAGTCGTGGCAAATCATATCAGCAATGACCTCGAATATGTTATTCTCTCTCAGATTTTCAGCCACAGGGCTGATTCTGCAAGCTGCCGGGCATACCTGAAAGCCCACCCCGACAACTATCCTGTGTCCGTACTCGTGGAGTACTCCTCCATAGAAGACCAGACCGGCTACGACAGTCTCAGGACCGAAAAGCTCATCAAGGCCTACAGGAATTTCGCCAGGAAATACGAGGGCAAGGCTGTGGGCACGATGGCCGGAATACGCGAATGCGCTCTGATGTTCGAGATGATGAACTCCGACAAAAAGGGCCGTTTCGTCAAGGAAAATGCCATCAACGGCAAATCCTGGACATCTGAGGACTACCTCAGGCTGAGCGCCCGGTGCAAGGAACTCTGCGACGAGAAAGACCGGTTCAGAGACGAAGAGAAACAGTTGCTTGAAAACGAAAACGGCGCTGAAAAACTGATTGGGCAATTGAAGGGCAGCGCTGTCTATGCCCAGATAAACGGCGACAAGGTGAAAATCGGCCTCCGCAATCTCGGCAATGTGAAGATGACTGTCCACGAGGGCAATACAGACAAGGGTCCTGCCGTATTCAGCCGTACATTTGAAAATCCCTCCCACAGTTTCTATGTCATAGACACACTCCGGACAAGTCTTCCGGCCCTTGCCGACGGGGAATACACAGCCGTATTCGAAAGCGGAAAGTGCAGGGAAAAATTCAACCTCAGGAGACATTCCCTGGCAGTCACTCTGGACAAGACAGCCGACGGATGGCTGATGTACCTTGCCGAGAGAATGACGGGCAAGCCTGTGGAAAAGGCCGAAATCGAAATCTTCGACCGCAAGGACAAGTCCTTGATAAAGAAAAGTTTGAGCTTCAACGGACCTACGCTTCTGACAGGGGAATTGGCTGAGGCCATTGAAGGAGGAGCAAGGCAGATTGTGGCAAGCTGCGTTGATGAAGACGGTCTGATGCTGTGCAGCGACAGATTCAGCGTGAACAAATATTCCGAAACGGACTATGATAATCAAGACTCCTGGCAGGCCCAGTTGCTGACCGACCGCAGCGCCTACCGACCGGGCGAAACGCTTGAGTTCAAGTCCATAATATACAAGGACTATCGCAACGGGAAGATGAACACCGCTCCTGAAGGTTTGCAGGTGCAGGCTGTAGTGAGAGATGCCCAGGACAATAATGTCTCCAGCATATTCCTGACCACCAATGACTTCGGTTCGGTTGCAGGAAGAATTCAGCTGCCCCGGGACCATCGCGGCGGCACTTGGAAACTCGCCATTTTCATAAACGGACAGACTCTCAACGCCAAATGGTTCACAGTGGACGAGTTCAAACTCCCGGACTATTCCATTGATTTCACCCACGACGGTGTGAAATATTTCCCTGGGGACAAGGTGCCGGTGAGGGGAAAAATCACGAGTTACGCCGGGAACAGTCTGGAGGGACTGGGGCTGGAATATGAGATTTCATCCTGGAGGGGAAATCCGGTGAAAGGCGTGCCCCAGATGGACCGGGAAGGCAACTTCATTTTCTATGTCGAAAGTGCAAAGTCCGGGCAAAGCCACTATACCATAAGCCTGCGCCTTACGGATGCAGCCGGACAGACGATTGAGAAACAGGCCTGGCTGACCGTGGGCAGGGATTTCAGCATAGATTGCGCTCTGGAAGGCCTTGCGGAAGGGGAATTCTGCCGGAATGAAAAGGATGGTTACAGTTGGGATGAGCCTGAGCAACTGATTCTCAAAGAGGATGAGATTGTATTCACTCCATCGCTTAGAGACATTGACGGAGCCCCGCTGGAAGGGCAGATAGAATGGCAACTGCTCAAGGGTAAGGAAGTGCTGGATTCCGGTCTGTGCGAAAGCGGGAAAAGCACAAGTCTCAGCCTAAAGGCCCATCCTTCTGGACTTTATCTGCTCAATTTGCACAAGGAATATGTGTTCAGGGACGGTAACGGCAAGGAAGTCCGCTCCGCCAGCACCCGCAAACTTGAACTTCTGAAACTCTCCGAACAGGACGAAAGCCTCTGCTGCAGATTGGACAATGCCTACAAGGTGGTGGAAAAGGACAATGGCATCGGGATCATTTTCGGCTCCAGCTCCCCTGTATGGGCAAATGCCATTGTGGTGGACCTGGACGGGCACATTTTAGACATACTATCCTTCAAGCTGGACGGGACAAAGGGCAACAACCTCAAAAAGCTGATGTGGACATTCAAGGAAGGATGGACTGACAGGATTATGGTGAAAATGGATTACATACGCAATGGGGAATGCCACAGTTTCTCCCACCAGTTCACCAGAAAAGCAGACAGTTTCCGCCTGCCTCTGAGCATCAAACGATTCAGTGACAGCCTCTTGCCCGGAGTGGAATACTGTCTGGAGTTCAAATCCACCGCGCAGGCTGAACTCGCCGCCGCGATTTTCGACAAGAGCACCGAGGACATAGCTCCAAACAGGTGGCACGAAATTTTTCCGTCCATACGTGGCATCTACCTCTGTGGCACCACATCCGACGGCTGCGATTTCAGCGCAGACAATTTTTATCGGGGCATAATGCCTTTCCAGCTGATGGGGAGCAGAGCGGAGTTTATGGAAGACGCTGAGATGGCACCTTCAAGTGCAGCTATGAACCGAAGCCCGAAAGAGTCCGGTCCCGCCGATATGGAAATCCGGATAAGGGACGATTTCCGGAGCACTGCAGTTTTCGAGCCCCATATCTGCACGGCCGAGGACGGGACTGCCGAGCTGCGTTTCACAGCTCCGGACAGGCTTTCGACCTATATAGTATCAGTTTTTGCCCACGACAAGGCCTTCCACAACAGGAGCCTGAGGGAAGAATTTGTGGTGAGCCAGCCGGTGAGCATCACCGTCCACGAGCCTTCCCTGCTCTACGGAGCTGACCTGTGGCATTTCCGTCCGACCCTTTCGAACAACACGGACAAAACCGTGAAAGGCATATTGGACATAACTGTTTACGACGGGGAAAGTGCAGCCCTGCTGTCCAAATCCTTCCCTGTGGAACTCCCCTCTATGGGCATCCACACTCCAGACCTGCAGATGAACATACCCGCAGCCGAAAGCCTCTCATCATTCAGCAATGGCAGGGCAAGTCTGAAAATCAAGGCTGTATTCATCTCGGAATCAGCCTCAGACGGAATTGCAGTGAGAATTCCGGTTCTTCCGGACAAGCAGGAAGTCACAGAAACCCATTCCGCCCTGCTCAGCAAAGATGGAGACAGGGCACAATTGGAAAAGAGGCTCAGGGCCGAATTCATCAATTTCAGCGGAGAGTCTGCCACAGCCAGGGAAAGAAGCCTTGCCGATTTGCTGGACGAAGTGATGCGGAGCAAGACAGAAATCAAGTCGGATAACCTCCTGGACCTGAGCGAAGTGCTGTGCGTGCGCCATCTCACCGGACAAGGAGACTGGAAGGAAGCTTGGGAAAAAATCCTCAAATGCAGGTGCAACGATGGAGGTTTTGCCTGGTTCCCGGACTTCAATTCCTCACCGGTGCTCACGGCAGTAGTGCTTGAAAGGCTCGCCGGATTACGGAAGGCGGGGCTTGAGGACCAAAGCATCGAGGCCATCTTCCCGGATGCCGTGGCATATCTGGACAGGAGTTTCTTCTCGCAGGCCCCAGGCCTTTTCTGGAATCTTTCCGTGGGACAATATTTCAGAGTGAGGTCCTTCTTCCCTGAGATTGCGGTGGACTCAAAACTCATAAAGGAGAATAAGGAAGCGACAAAGGCCGTCAGGGAATACGCCTGCGCAAAAAGCGGGAAGGACATACTCAAAGGCCGTATTCTGGAAAAGGCCCGCAGGGCGGCAGCTTTTATGGAAAACTGTGCAGGCAATGCTTTCGCGACATCCCTCGGCCTTGGCCGTCTGAAGATGGAGAAACTGCTCAGTGCAGACATAGCCTCGCTCAAGGAATATGCGGTGGAGCACTCCGGCGGAGGTTGCTACTACCCTAATGCCGTGATGCCGTTCAGGGCCATGCTGGAGTCCGAGGCCTACGCCCACTCGATTGTCTGCGACCTGATGGACAGTTGGAATGACTATCTTGAAGGAAAAGGCAGGAGAGATGAACGGGCAGCGGAAATAGCCGACGGCATAAGGCTTTGGCTGATGATACAGAAGGACAACCAAAAATGGGAAAGCGGCTTTGAATATGTGAATGCGGTGCTGGCTGTAAGACGGGGCTCAGAGGAAATGCTCGGCACCTCCGTACTCAGTCTCAGTGCAACATCATACCTGCCGCTGCGGGAAATCAAGGCTGCCGGAAACGGATTCAGCATCTCCACGGAAGCCCTGATGATGACTGAAGAAGGCAAATACCGGCCGCTCCGGGAAGGAGAAGTGCTGAAAGTGGGCGACAAACTGACCATAAGGTACAAAGTCCACAGCGATGAGAACCGTTCCCTTGTCCACCTGAGACTTCCGTACAACGCCTGCCTGCGACCTGTGCGCCAGCTTTCCGGCCACTACGGTTGCGGCCTTCGCGAGTGGAGAATCAATCCAGCGCTACAAGGCTGTGCCGCCTGGTGGGTCGGTGCGCAAGCTTACAGGGAGGTGCACGAAGACGCTCTGGATTACTGGTTCGAAGTCTTTCCGGAAGAGGACAGAGACATAGAGGAAGAGTTTTTCGTAAGCCAGGCCGGAGTATTCACCGCCCAAGTCACTACGATAGAATCGCTCTACGCTCCTGACTATAGGGCCAACGGGGCATTCTCCGGGAAGTTGCAGACGGAGTCAAAGCAGAAATCGTCAGAAAGGCACACGCATACCGAGTGAGAGGCTCAGCAGCATATCGTAATAGTTGCGGCTGCCGGTGACAAGGGTGCTGTTGGTGCGCGGGGTCCAGGAGTAGGGCACCATAGAAAAGCGCGGTTCAAGAAAGAGAGACAGATGCCTGTGTACGAGGAAATCGGGACGCAAGGCCACTGAAAGGCCCATATAGCTGCGTATTACGCTGTAGCCGTCATCTATCTTGGCCATAAGTCCCACTTCCGGACCGAGCACAAGCGGCATTGAGAACCAGTCAATTCCTGCCCACCAGAGAGGGTCGAAAGCCACCTGAGGCCTGAATCCGACATAGTAGCAAGGCATATTGCGACCTTCCGAGAACTGCTTCCACACATCCCTCGAATAAAAGAATGCAAGTTCCACTGCGAGTGGGCCTTCCACCACTCTCCCATAGGTCAGCTGCACAGTCTCGCGGGCCGAAGGGAAGAGACCTGGTCTGTCGAGGGTAAGGGAGGAAATCTGGAAATTGCAGCCTCCAGAAAACAGGAAATAGCCCCCGTCGATGAGCCATTCGGTGGGGTTCCTCACCTGGAAAGGCACAGCCCGGTAACGGTTCAGGTGCAATATCGCTCCGAAGCTGAAGCCGTATCCGAAGTCGAATTTCTGCCAGTTGGCTGCGGAGGAACAGTCTATGCCATCGGTGTAGAAAGAGACATCCGGCTGGAAGAAGAAGTCGAAATCCTTGGCCACCATAGCCTTGAGACGCAGCCCCAGACTCACTGACGCAGAAAAGCGGTACTGCCCGGATGCCCTTGAAAGATTAATACCCAGAGCCTCAACCGTACCCAATCCCAGCTTGCGGTCCGGGTCATAACCCCAGAAATAGGAGGCGATGTCGAAAGAATGACCGAGTTCAAGCCCTCCCCGCAGCACCTTGGCTCCGTCGCGGTTGCGTCTGAACATCCCGGCGGATACCCCCACGAAGAGATTGTTGGTGATATTGAGATCCTTGCCTAAGGATGCCCTAAAAAGAGGACCGAGGGAATAGGAAGAAGTGGACCTTTCCAGCAGCTGCTCCACCCCACCGCCCAGGCTGAGCGTAAGATTGTCGCTGAACCTGTCGCCACGAAACTCGGAATTGGAGGGTCTCCAGCGTTTCTGCATCGAGTATTCCAGGGCATTGAAGCCGGTGGTGTCCACCTCCTGGGCCTGTGCAAAACTGCAGAACAGGCAGAGGGCAGCGCAACAAAGTAAAGTCTTATTCGCCATAGTCATACCTGTCTTTAGCGTTCTTGAATATGGTTTCGACCACATAACCGTCATTTGCGGCTATGTCTATGAAGGATTTGTCCTTATGGAAACAGTCCAGAAGCGCGTCTTCTGCTGCAATGTCGTCCATAAAGTCCTTGCTCCTGGCTCCTTTGCGGCAGAAGATTATACAACGGAAATAGCTTGTCAGGGCATCGTCCTGAGGCAGTTCATCCAACATATTTTCCGCCATATCGTCGTAATTCTTAGTGTTCATAGCCAGACATAGCACCATTTTGTTCCGCGGGGATGATGAGCTCACCAAGTCGAACACCTTCCTGGCTTCCGCCCTCTCATAAGCTGTCTTTCCGCCCTTGTAATAACCGCCGAGGCAGAGGGCGAAGGCACGGACCATACGGTTGCGGTCATTGTCCGGGAGGATGTTCACCAACTGGCCTGCCTTGCGGAAATCCCCGGCCATCACATACATTATCAACTGGTTGGCAATCACCGCCTCCGGGTTCACCAGGTCGTAGCCGTTGCCGTTGAGCCGCATCATACGGAAATCCGTCGTGTGAGTCTTTAGGTCTATGAAACGGCTCAACAAGGTGGTGTCACAGACTCCTCTGGCAATGTTCGAGGCTGCAAGGTTGCAGGCTGCAAGTATCCACGGCTTGCCGCTCAGTTCCATAGATTCCCTATAGGCCCTCTCATAGAGGGAATGCAGTTCGTCCTTGTCAGTCACCATATTGAAAAGGTGCCAGTATTCATAGAGGGCAAATTGTTTTCGGCCACTGCGGTAGTCCTCATCGTGGAGATACCTGTCGAGTATTTCCTCCGGAGTGAGTTCCCTGAATATTTCATAGGAATAGGAATAACTGACAGACCTCAGGCGTGGAAGCAAAGGCGCAATCACTGATTTGTAGTACGGAAGGGAGCGTATGAGATAGCCCTGACGGTCCTGATTGCGTGGATTTGCCGCCACTATGGAACGGACAGACTCAGCTTCGAAAAGGAGTGAATCGGCATCGAGCAGTTCCGCCACCCTGCTCCAGGACGCGACCTTAGCATCGGTGGTCATATAGACCCTTTCCCTGACACTTGCAGGTAGCACGGAAGTAATCTGTCCAAGGGCATAGTCCAGACGCTTCTTGGCCAGTTTCTGATTGCCGGCAAGCGGGCCCTCCGGAGAAGCCGTGCCTGTAATATGGAATTCCTTAAGTTGCGAACCTTCCCCGTGGATAATGTCCAGAAGAACATTGCGAATGGAGTCCAACTGCCGCTTACCGAGAGTGTCGGAATCTTCAAGACGGGCCTGCCCCACCTTAAAGGTCAGGGACATATTGCCTGCCGTATTGCGTTTTTCGCGCTTGGCCCTCTCCCTGTAGGCCTGAGGATCCAGCATATAAGGCACCATAGAATATTCCAGGAAGCGCAGGGGACGGCCTATCCTCGAAGAGGCGAGGTAATAATCCTTGCGGTCATAGACCCTGTTGTAGTCCTCGAAAAGGACTATGCCTTTCACGAGATAGTTGCGGGAAGGGTCCCTGACATAGATGGTGTCTGCCCAGGGGATGATCAGGGCATCTGAAGTGAGCGTATCCGGGAGCAGATAGGAGTTCAGTGGGTCCTGACTGTCGTCATAGTTCATCCTGCGGTGCTGGGTCATCTTGTATTCCGTCCCTTCCATCACGCTGGGCCTCAGGGCCCTGAGGGTGTCCTTGGTGACGGCATCTATGAGGAAGGGTTGCACTATGAGGCGGGCATCTGTCTTGCCCACGTTGTCGGGGATACTTATGGAACTCCTTGCCTTGAGATAGTTGCCCTCCATATCGGTGCGCTGGTCTATCACGTCCACGACATCCCTTACCGCTGATACCTGGCTGGTGCGTATGTAGTTGCCCATTTCTATGCGGACATTGATTTCAAGCCTGAAATTGACCTGTTCCAGCACCGCATCCTTCATATCAGCCTTGAAAATCAAGGCTCCAGTCTCAGCCACGTTGATTTCATAATAGCCGCTGTCGTCCGGATAGGCTTCAGCATCGGGTACGACAAAAGTATTGGCATCCAAGTCCATAAGCTTCTTCACATCCCGTGCAGCGGCGACCGTGTTGAAGCCGTAAATCCTGATTCCGAACTGCTGCTGGTCTATGGGCTTGCCGCTTGTCTTGTCCAACACCCTGCCGGTCACCCTCTTCATCTGCTGTGCCCGGAGGGACACGGCGCTCAGAAGAATAAGGAAGATGCTTATGAAAAGATGCCTGCGCATTACTTTATAATGTATATGAAAGTTACACCTATATTGAAAGGCATGAGGCAATAGCCCTTGGAATTGGCCCAATCGGAGTCTCCGGCATAATAGTCCTCATAACTGTCGGAACGGTTGTAACGTTTCTGATTGAAGACCATCACGGCCAGGCCTCCGGAAAACTCTATCCCCCAGCGCTTGCCCATAGACAGGACATAACCTCCGGTAATGCCTGCCCCGGCAGAGTTGCCGTTGTAGATATTGTCCTTGAGCCTGATGTCGTAACCGGCGTAAAGGGCTGCCACGCCCACGTATTCCCTGTTCAGGGGCCTGCCCGAGAACCAGTAGCGGTATTGGGGCTGCACCGTGATGAGCTTGGTATTCAGTCCATAGGGCATATAATGTCCGGCCACCGAAAATGCAACGGAGCTATGCTCCCCTGCCACGATTTCCAGCCCCAGATCAGGAGTCTGGAGCAGACCTGTGGCCAGAGCATTGGAACGTACTGCAAACTGCTGGGCAAACCCCTCCTGCCCGCAGCATAGAGCCACGAGCAGAAGGAATATTGTCAAAGCAGTCCGTGCACGCATCATTCCACTTCCCCTTCTCCCGGAGTTGTTCCGGTCTGCCATTCATCCAAACCGGTCTGGAGTATGGTAACTTCCTCCGGGTTGTTCACCTTGACAGTGAAGTAATAGACATAACCAGCCTTGAACTCGTTGTCCGAGTTGGTTATTTCAAGCTCGCGTGAGTCGCCTCCCTTGCTGAAGCTGATCTGTGCAGTGTAACTTGAGGCAGGCATAGCCAGAATTGTGCAGGCCATAGAAGATGAAGAAGTCAATGGCACATTCAGATTGTCAAAGCCTATACTTCCGCCGTCTTCACTGCCAGTGAGTACACCGGAAGACACTCCCTGACTGTCGGCCACGGTGAGTGTGGCCTGGGTGGAAGTGTTGAGGATGTGTACTCCTGTCACATTCAGGTCATAGTCTGATATTGTTGCATCCTTGCCCACAACATTGAACACCATTGCAGTGAGAAGGTGCTTGTACTGGAGCTTTGGGAAATACTGGGACTGCACGCCGGCCTGCCTTACAGCACGACAGTATGCAGCATTGAAACCTTTGAGGCCTTCATAATCGCTTGCCACAGAATTGGCCCAAAGAATGTCGGTGTCGCCCAGGTCGTAGGTGATACTGTAGGTTCCGCCCACATTGGCTGCTGCCTGGCCGCCAGCATTGGTGTAAGGATAGTAACTGTAGAAGGAGTAGGCATATACGTTTCCGTAAGGATAGTAAACCGCAGGGGTGAAGACTATTTCTCCGGTTTCGGATGTTGTCACCATCGTGTTGTCAATAAGTATGGAACCGGACAGAGACTCGCTCCAGACCACAGGAGTGCCGTCGCTTTGCTTCTCGGCAACTGCAATCACGCCCACGTCCAGAGTGTTCATCACGTTTCCTTCGATTCGTCCGTAATTTATGGCCTTGGTTTCCACCTGGGTCCCGGATGCGAACTGAACAGGTACCTTGAGACTTTCGTCATTGATCCATTTGTCAGCGTCATCTACCGGCTGGACCGTCTTGGTACAGGATATGGCGCAAAGGGCTGCGACAGAAATGAAGAGAAATATTTTTTTCATAATACTCACAAAATATCAGGGTCGAGAACAGTGGAGCCGCCGTCTTTCCACTCTTCGAGTTCAACAGAAATCTTCACTTCCTCAAGTCCGTAAACCACTATGGTCACCTTGTAGGAATATCCGGCTTCGAAGGCTGCAGCACCTTCCGGAGCGCCCTGTATGTTGTTGATGTTGAGATCCCACACCTGAGGTTCAATCTGTGACTGGGTGTTGTCCTGGCTGGTATATACCTTGAGTCTGTAACTGGCTGCTCCCGGAACGACCATAAGGCTTTCGCCCACGCTCTTGACATTGGTCTTAGGAGCACTAACGTCGTACGGAAGAGGCTTAACAGGAGTGAGTGCCTGCAATGTACCCTCAGCTGTTTTTTCCTGAAGGAAGAACTCAACCTTATCGGAAGCAAGATTTGCAAGGCCCCTGTCTGCACCGACAACCTTGAGGTCTCCGCTTGCCACTGACTCAATGCTTATACCATCAACATTGATGAGGTTGCCGGACTCTGCACCTGCGACAATTTCGAAAGTGAATCTTGCAAGCTGATGCTTGAAGACAAGCTTAGGCTGTACACCGCGGCGTGCAGCATAGGCGCTGTAAACTTTGTCTTCTGTGAGAGAAGCACCCGCAGCAGCAATATCTGCAGCCTTGTCTGAGGTAGCAGTCATAAGGTCCTGTGAACCATTGATGGTGAAAGGCACATAGACTCCGTCAGCAGCCACAGTAGGAACGGCAGTTGCAGCATCGTCAATGTAGTATCCGAAGAAATCATAGTACTTTCCTGCAGCATAGAAGAAAGGCTCACTGGTGTCAGGATTGGTCAAAGTGATGGCACCGGTAAGTTCTGAGGTCGGTGCAGTTGCCTCAACATTGTCAATAAAGGCAGTAGCAGTGCTGTAATCTGCAACACCTGCTTCATAGGAGTAGATATTGAGTTTCTGTCCGCTCCACTGGCCTGTTGCGGCACCGGTGGATTTCACTTCAATAGTCCTTGGAGAAGAGACGGCAAGACGAACCGGAACGGCTTCCCCGTTATCAGTTGTTTCCTGAGGCACCTGGTTGGTCTTCGTGCAGGCAGCGGCCACTGTGACCGCAAGGGCTGCAAATAATAGAGACTTTTTCATAACATTTTGTGTTAATGGTTAATATATAAGTTTATTTGTCTTCATTGTCAAGTATGAAATATCCTCCTGTTCCCCACTCCTCCAAGTTCACGCTTACCTGAGGTTCGAGCAAACCGTAAATGGCTATTCTGACCAGATACTGATGTCCCGGAAGGAAAGTACCTTTAAGGTTCAGCACAGACTTTCCGGAATGTCCGTTACCCTTTTGATCGAAAAACTCCACCTCCGCCTCATAGTCCGAATCTGGAGCTACGAGCACGGTTCCGCCCACCTGCACTCCATTGCGCTCATAAAGAGGGAGGGAAAGGTCGGCTCCGAGCGGGGTGTGGTAGGTATCTGTCTTCAGGGCACTTCCGTCGGCCTCCGGAAGACTGAGCCAGGCATAGTCGGAGGAGAAAGCAATGCCCTCTTCCTCCTGGTTGCGGGCCACTGCGGTGAAGATGCCGGAGTGTCTGGATTTAACCTTGATGGAATTGACAACCACGGTGTGAGCCTCCTCGCTGGCAGGATAGAGCACAAAGCGCAAACGAGCCAGATGGTGGCGGAAGCTAAGCACCGGGTTCACTCCCCTGCGGGCCGTGTAGGCACTGAATGCCCTCTGTCGGAGCAGCATCTTCTCAGTCTCTGAAAAAGTGGAAGGGAGTGATGTTTCGCTGAATTCAGCCCTGCCGCTCATAATGTCCCTTGCACCGTCTATTTCCACAGGCATAGTTATCCTGTCAGCGGTTCTGGTGACGGACGCAACAGGACAGTCATCCAGGAAATAGGCATAGAAGTCGTAAGCATCCGTGGTACCTGCAGGATAGTATGTCGAAGCGGATGCATTCACCCAATCCACATAGAGATCGGTGCCGTTGAAATGAGCCTTGCGGCCCGCTCTGGAGCCTGGAGAATCAAGCGAAGCATCTATCAGACAATCATTTGGAGAAGAATTGGCAAGTTTGGTGAAAGATGCTGCGCTGCTTCGGTTGAAAGCATATACATAGACATCCACCTCTTTGAAGGGATGACCCTCATCAGCGTCCATTGCGCCCGTACCCCTGGTTTGGTCAGGATCTCCAACGCCCACCAGCACAGGCACCGGGAGCAGGTCCTCGCTGTCGTCATACTCGCCTTCGACCACTCCCACCCACGCCCTGTCGGCACAGGAAAGAAGAAGGGCTGCAACGAGCATCAATATGAGAGTTGGCCTTCGCATACTTACAATTCCACATCAATCAGAACATCGGAGTCGAACCACTGTCCCACACCGTCACCGCCTCCAGTGCTTATGAAACTGTCCAGCCCCACAAGCAATTCTGGGGTTACGGCAAGTTCAAGGCTGCGGCTCGAGGTCACATATCTGCCCTCCTGCACCGCCGGAACCATAACTTTTTTGGATACGATAAGGTCCCTGAGGTTTAATGCAGGGTGTAAAATCTTTTCAGAACCTGAAAAGCCGGCACAGACGCAAAGGCGAAGTATGCCCGGTCCGGTGAGCAGTTCGGCCGATTCCGAAGGATAGAGCCCCGTCACCAGCAGGTCTGCAGTGCAGGTGCCGTCAGCGCTGCGGACCAGAGGAAAGATTATGCGGGCAAGGTCCTCTGCGCTCGTGGATGCATCCTTGATGTTGATGGAAGCCGGCACTCCTGAAATCTCCCCGGAAACCGAAGTTATGGACACTCCTGGTTCGGCCCGCAATACAAGCCTCAGTTTGAGATTGGTGAGAACCGGAGTGAAGTTGAAACGGAAATTGTTGTCAGCCACATCGGAAACTGTCACCAGGGACGACGAGGAATAGATCTGGGTCGGAATGGATATGAATTTGTAAGAGGCATTGAAATCCAGGCCCGAATTGCCCCTGAGAGCTTCCACAGTCTCCATCGGCACGGTCAGGGTATGCGCAGTGAAATCGCGGATATAGGTCAGCGAGGAAGAAAGGAAGTCCGAGCGTCCTTCTATCTGATAATCATCCGTATTGAGAGAATAACTCATAGCCACATACTGCCCGAAAATCGCAGTCGTGTCCGGAATGGTCTCTGCGGAAGATGAGGCATAGAGGTAGCGCACCCCGTCAGTGGAACGGTTCATAAGGACATAGACGCTGTCGCAACCAAGGCGGGCGTTGATGTCTGGCCAGACACATTCGAAACTCACCCTTGAGTCCACGGCATCGGCATCGGATACGCTCAAATCCAGCATCACGCAGGAGACTGTGCAGCAAAATGCAAGGAAGACAAGACAAAATCTATTCATTTTCAGGCACCTCCCCAGCCTTTGCTTTTTTGGCGGCAGCCTTTTCTGCGGCCTTGCGCTCTTTCTCAGCAGCCTTACGCTCCTTCTCGGCAGCTTTAGCATCTTCCCTTTCCTGTTTCTCTATGAGTTTCTGCTGATCCTGTTTCACGTATTTGTCCTTGATGGAACGGGAACGGAAGACAAAGCAGGCTTTGATTTCGGTAAAGGCCGGATATGGCACCAGGTGCATAGGCCTGGATCTTTCCGGGACCACAATATATTCGGTTCCGCTGCGGCTGGTTGTAAATCCATCGGATCGGCAGACCAGCAGGCCGGCAGCCACGCCAAGTTCGAAGTCAAGTGCAAGCCTGCGATAGCTGTAGAGCGGAAAATCGAAGCCGAAACTGGCTCCAATTCCATAGAGCGGTCCCTGTATGCCATAGGTGCCCGGCTTGATTGCAAAGTTCCCGGCCTGGGCATAGGCTCCAGCAAAGAAAGCCTTGTTGGACAACCAATTACGTTTCCCGTCACGAGGTTTTATGCGGAACCACCAACGGTATTCAGGACGTAACTCCAGCATATTGAACACCAGCCTTGGAGGAAGGGTATGCCAGGTCTCCCAATTGTATTTCACTGCCAATGAAAGGGTGGAGCGGGCATATGGGGAGGAGGACAGGTCGAATTCCACAGAGAAATTGGGCACGGTGCAGAGCAACTCGAGGGCATTGACCTTGAAAGACCAGCGGTCCCATCCCTGCAGGCGATCTGAAGGAGCCTTGATGTTCTGAGACACCTCGGTATCCTGTCCCTTCGCCAAGGGACAAGACAATGAAAATACAGCCAAAAAAATGGCAATGTATGCTCTGACTCGATACAAATTCAAAAATGCAAATCCTTACAAATATAAAAATCTATCTGTAAAAAACAAAGCATAAAAAATGACGCGAGATGCTCGGGAAAAGCAATCCGCGTCATTATCAATCAATTACAAAACATAAATCAATATCCGAAAATATCATCTATGCTGACGATTTTCACAGGACCAAGAGTCTTGAGATAGTTCATATCGAGGTCCTTGATGTCGCCGAGTATGCAGTAGGTGTAGTTGCGGTCCTTCGCCCATTCTTTCTGCACAGCCTTCACATCATCGAGTGTCATAGTCTGGATTGCTTCCCAGATGGCCTTATCGAGAGGCTCGTCAAGTCCGAGGTCGCGGCAATCAATATAGCTGTTGAGCACATCCTTGCCCACTATTCTTTTGGTTCTCAGGTCGCTAATCATACTTTCCTTGGCTATGGCAAAGGCTGCCTCGGACTCAGGCATATTGTTGATGATGTCGTCGAAGGCATCAAGTGCCTGGCGGAGCTTGTCGTTCTGGGTGGCAATGAAGGCCATATAGTAGTATTTCCCGTCTTTCCACTCCGGGCTGCTCAAGCTGGCCCAGGCTGAATATGCAAGTCCTCGCGCCTCTCTCATCTCCTGGAACACCACGCTGTTCATTCCGCCTCCGAAGTAGTTGTCATACAGCTCGATACCTGCCTGATTTTCAGGGTCGAACTCCCTGTCGTCACAGGAGTACTGTGTGAAATAGAGCTGCTTTGCATCGTACTGAGCGAGAAGCACCGTGTTGGTTGGGGTGAGCTGGAGTTCAGGCATATCAAGTTCAGTTTCCTTCAACTCGGTTTTGCCGTCGTGGAGGATGGCGAGGCTCTTCTTGAGGCTGCTCTGGGAAGCCGGACCGTAATAGAGCACCTCACATTCGTGATTGAAGAGATCCCGGACTGCATCAATGAGCTGCTCGGAAGTAAGGGCCATAATCTGCTCATCGCTGAGGACTCCGCACACAGCCTGCTCCGGCCCGAAGTAAGCATAGTTGCTGAGAGCGCTGAAACACATTGACTGGTTGAGCTTGTTGTCGGTACGGCTCTTTATTTCGTCGGATTTGAGGTTGGCAAGAACTGCCTCGTCGCCCTGCACATCATCGAGCAGTTGTTTGAAGAGTGTCAGGGTCTCATCCATCGAATCTGAAAGACCGCTGAAGCTTACACTCGTACGGACTTTGCCTACACCTGCCCTGTGGTCCACTGCGAGGTCATACATCTTTGCAGATATTTCGGCATTGCTCATTTCTGATGTGCCGAGATACTGTATATAGGAAAGCGCAAGAGGGAGTTCAGGTTTCTGGGTCTTGGAGATGTCGAAGATATAGCTGATGTTGAAGAGTTCGTTGATGGTGTTCTTCTTGTAGAGCACTTCCACGCCGTCACAAAGGTCAAACTCTGACATTTCCTTCTTGAAGTCCACGAACACAGGCTCAATCGGCTTCACCTCGGAATTTGCAATCTCCACGAGGAAATCGGACTGGAGGTCACGGTTGGTGACTATAGGAGTAATCTTCGGAGCAGCGATTTTCTTCACGCTCTTGTCTTCTCCCTGTCTCTTGTAGATGACAGCATAGTTGTTGTCTGCAAGGAATTCTGCTGCCCAGGCCTGGATATCTGCCTTGGAAACTTTTGAAATGCGCTCTATACGGCCTGAGTGCTCAGCCCAATCCTCGCCGTTGACGAAGGCATCCACACATTCCATAGCCCTGGACCTGTTGTTCTCCAGACCGCTCATATAGTCCTTCTTCATATTGTTCACGATGGACTTGATGAGAGCCTCGTCGAAGTCGCCGTCACGAAGTTTTGCCACTTCCTCAAGAAGAAGGTCGCGCACCTGCTCAAGTGTCTGTCCCTGCTTAGGATAGCCTCCGAGTATCATTGCGCATCCGTCCGGCTGGGTTACAAGCTCTGCAAATGAGACGAGAGTTTTCTGCTGCTGGTTCAGATCCAGGTCTATGAGTCCTGCCTTGCCGTTGCTCAGAACTGATCCTGCGACTTCTGCAACATCGATGGATTTGTCGGTGATTTCAGGAAGTCTCCAAGCCATATAGAGATACTCAGCCTCAAGGCCTTTCACCTCAACCTCCAGCGGCTCGGTGATAGGAGTAGCCGGATTGGCAGTGACCTTTGCACGCAACTCAGGGATTTCAGGATTAGGCTCCATATCGCCGAAATACTTCTCAATCACTGAAACCATATAGTCCGGGTCGAAGTCTCCTGCCACGCAGACTGCCATATTGTTCGGAACATACCAAGTCTTGTGGTAGTTCTTCACATTGGTGATGGAAGGGTTCTTCAGGTGCTCCTGGGTGCCCAGAACCGTCTGGGTGCCGTATGGATGGTGAGGGAAGAGGGCTGCAAGGGTCGCCTCCCACATTTTGCGGCCGTCCTGGGTGAGGGACATATTCTTCTCCTCGTAGATGGTCTCCAGCTCGGTGTGGAAGCCCCTGATGACAGGATGACGGAAACGATCCGCCTGAATCTTCGCCCAATTCTCGATCTGGTTGGAAGGGATATCCTCCACATAACAGGTCACGTCGGTGGAAGTGAAGGCGTTGGTCCCCTGTGCACCTATGAGGGACATCAGTTTGTCGTACTCGTTGGGGATGGCAATCTTCGAAGCCTCGTAGCTGAGGGAGTCGATGCGGTGGTAGATTTTTGAACGCTTAGCCTCATCGGTGGTCACACGATAGACCTCGAAGAGGGACTCAATTTCATCAAGCAGAGGCTTTTCGGCAGCATAATCGGAGGTACCGAAATTCTCTGTACCCTTGAACATCAGATGCTCGAAATAATGGGCCAGACCAGTAGTCTCAGCCGGGTCGTTCTTGCCTCCCACCCTCACTGCAATGGCAGTCTGGATGCGCGGAGTGGTCTTGTTCACACTCATATAGATTTTGAGGCCGTTGTCCAGGGTGTAAATCTGAGTCTGGCTCAAATCTCCCTTTACGGTCTCATACTTCCCGTTGCAGCAGGAAGACAGCATTGCGCAGGACAATACTGCAAGGATAAGTAATTTCTTCATAAACATATCATTTTAAATATATTTCAAAACAGTGTCTGAAGCCCAACAGATTCAGAGCTTCAAAAAAAATCCGTGAAACCCGACTTGAATAGGTCTGTTTCACGGAAAGATGGAGCGGGTGGCGAGGATCGAACTCGTGGCCCTCGGCTTGGGAAGCCAATGCTCTACCGCTGAGCTACACCCGCTTGGGGACTGCAAATTTAGAAAACAATATTGAAATTCGCTATCTTTGCACAGATTTTGTGCAAAATTTTTGGTTCGGATTAAAGAAAGTCCCGATTTTCAATAGGTTAAGAAAAGCTATGAAAACTGCATTGGTACAAATGGACATAGTCTGGGGAGATGTCCGAAAGAATATTGAAAAGGCTAAAAATCAGATTGGACTATGCCCCGGGGCAGATATTTATATACTCCCGGAAATGTTCAGCACGGGTTTCAACGGGGACTGCGAGACGGAACCGGCGCAGGGGCTGAAAGCTATGCAGGAGATTGCCCGGGAAAGGGATTGTGCAGTGGCAGGAAGCATTGCCGTGGAATTGCAGAACGGGGCGAAAGTGAACAGATTTTATTTTGTCACTCCGGATTCCATTCAGTATTATGACAAAAAACACCTCTTTACCTACTCAGGAGAGCACAGGAAGTTCAGCGGAGGTGACTCAAGGGTGGTGGTGGAATGGAAGGGAGTGAGAATCCTTCTTCTGGTGTGCTACGATTTGAGGTTTCCGGTCTGGAGCAGGAACAAGGGGGATTACGATATGATAATCTATGTGGCCAGCTGGCCTTCTTCCCGCAGATTTGCCTGGGACAGTCTGCTTAGGGCAAGGGCAATCGAGAACCAGTGCTTTGTGGCTGGAGTGAACAGGGTGGGAACAGACCTGTCCTGCGTGTATGACGGAGGAAGCGTGCTGCTTGACCCCTATGGAATGACCATCGCCTCCTGCACGGACTCTATGGAAGAGGTGGCAGAAGGCGATGTCAATTTGAATATTCTGAAAGAGTACAGGGAGAAATTCCCGGTGCTCGATGACGCCGAAACATTTGTTTTAGTTGCCCGGTAAGGCCGGTCGGGAATCAGAAATCCTTAATCTCGTGGCACCAGCCGTGGATGTCCTCAATCTCACCTTTCTGAATACCGGTGATGGTTTTATACAGACGGGTGCTGACAGGTCCCACCTCGCCGTCAGGGCAGAAGCGGTAAACCTTCTTGACAGGTTCTTCCTCAAGAACTTCCTTGACCTCTATATGAGACATAGGATTGATGACCACTGCAGTGCCGCAGCCTCCCACCTCCTCGAACTCCTCAAGTTCCTCAAGACGCACTGGTCTCTTCTCCACCTTAAGTCCGAGGTCTGCGGCAATCTCCTGCAGACACTTGTTGGTGATGGAAGGCAGCACGCTGTCCGAAAGCGGAGTGACATAAGTATTGTTCTTGATACCGAAGAAATTGGAAGAACCGAACTCATCGATAAATTCGTGAGTGCTGGAATTGAGATAGAGCAGTTCCATATGGCCCTGTTCGTGAGCTATCTGATACGGCCTGAAAGTGGAGGCGTAGTTCGCAGCCACTTTGTAACTGCCTGAACCTTTAGGAGCCGCACGGTCGTAATTTAGAGGAATCACTGCGGAGAAAGACTTCATATTGGCTCCGTAGTAACTGCCTGCCGGAGCCACCATCACCGCAAAAATCACTTCATTAGGAGGGGTAAGCTGCATCTTGGGCTGTGCTCCCATAAGCAAAGGCCGCACATAAAGGGAAGCGTCGTGACCATAAGGAGGTAGAAACTCCCGGTTTGCCTTCACAGCCATCTCGCACATCTGAACGAACATTTCGTCGGAAGGCTCCGGAAGTCCGAGAAAGCGTGCAGACCTCTGCATCCTGTGTGCATTCTCGTATGGACGGAAGAGCACTACCTTGCCATCTTTCTGGGTGAAAGCCTTCAAACCCTCAAAGCAGGCGAAGGAATAGTGAAAAACACAAGTGAAAGGGTCCAGAACAAACTGGAACTCGTCAGTTTCAGTGATTTCGGACCACTGTCCGTTCTTCCATCTTGCCAAGACCAGAGTCTTGGTCCTATAGGCATCAAAGCCCAGTTTATCCCAATCAATATTTGCCATAACTATTTGATTTATTTATTATTCTTTTCCGAAATATATGATGCAATCCAGTCTCCCACAGCAGCAGTGCCATACGCAGGACCTCCATCTGCAAGGTCTTCTGTCACCACTCCGGCTTCAAGCGAAGCTGCCACAGCCTCCCTGATTGCCTTCCCCTCGTCCATAAGTCCGAAAGCATATTCGAACATCATCGCAGCCGAAAGTATGGTAGCCACAGGATTGGCTATGTCCTTGCCTGCCGCCTGGGGATAAGAGCCGTGAATGGGTTCGAAAACTGAGGTATGTTCCCCCACCGATGCCGATGCCAGCAGTCCCATAGAACCGGAAATGCAACTTGCCTCGTCCGTGAGTATGTCTCCGAAGGTGTTTTCAGTCACCATCACATCGAAGAACTTCGGTCCCGTAACGAGTTTCATAGCGGCATTGTCCACATACATATAGTCGGTGGTCACATCCGGATACTGCGGGGCCATTTCCTGAGCAATCTGCCTCCAGAGACGGGAAGACTCCAGCACGTTTGCCTTGTCCACCACGGTCAGGTGTCTGCGTCTGCGCCTGGCGTAATCATAGGAGAGTCTGAGGATTCTTTCGATTTCGTAACGGTGATAGAGATTGGTGTCGTAGGCAGTGTCGCCATCATCCCTGCGGCCCTTTTCCCCGAAATACATTCCTCCGGTCAATTCCCTGACACACAGAAAGTCTGCTCCGTCCACAAGATGTTCCTTAAGGGGAGATTTGTGCACCAGAGACTTGAAAGTCTCGACCGGACGCAGATTGGCATAGAGGCCCAGTTTCTTGCGCATTGCAAGCAATCCCTGTTCGGGACGCACTTTGGCAGTGGGATCATTGTCATATTTGGGATCCCCCACTGCGCCGAAAAGCACAGCATCGGAATCCATACACAGACGGAAAGTCTCTTCCGGAAACGGATCTCCATATCTGTCTATGGCACAGGCTCCCACAAAGCCGTGAGCATATTCAGCCTCGTGTCCGAAGCTTGCGCAAACGGCATCCACGGCCTTTACGGCCTGTTCCACCACTTCGGGTCCTATTCCGTCACCCGGAAGCCTTGCTATTCGAAGTTTCATCTCTTATTCTCGTATGCAATTATTTTATCCTGATTTTCAAGAAGATAGTCAATGTCATCAAGGGCATTCATCAGACAATACTTCTTGTACGCATTCAGTTCGAAGCTTTCCTGGCGGCCTGTGGTGAGATTGGTAACTCGCTGGGACGGCACATCCACCCTCACTCTGGCCTCGCTGTCAGCTTCAATGGTATCGAAAAGCTCCTGAAGAAAATCCTCGGGCACCACTACAGGAAGCACGAAATTGTTCAATTCGTTATTCTTGTGGATGTCGGCGAAAAAGCTGGAAATCACCACCCTGAATCCATATCCGGCCAGGGCCCAGGCAGCGTGTTCACGGCTGGAGCCGTTGCCGAAGTTCTTGCCTGCCACCAGAATCTGATGCACTCCCTCGGCAGGAAAGGCAGAAAACTCCGGACGGTTGAGAACAAAATCCGGTTTAGGCTTGTCTTCAGCATCGAATCTCCAGTCCCTGAACAGCATATCGCCAAAATATTTTTCGTCCTTTGTGGTCGCCTTGAGAAAGCGGGCCGGGATGATCTGGTCCGTGTCCACATTCTCCACCTTCAGAGGCACGCAGGTACTTTCGATAATATTGAATTTCTGTTTCATAGTAAATCTCTTGGATCTGTGACACAACCGGTTACTGCTGCTGCAGCCGCAGTTAGAGGGCTGGCGAGAAGGGTTCTTGCCCCCTGTCCCTGACGGCCTTCGAAATTGCGGTTGCTGGTTGAGACACAGTATTTTCCTGCAGGCACCTTGTCGTCATTCATAGCCAGACAGGCCGAACAACCCGGCTGACGGATTTCAAAACCTGCAGCTTCCAGCACCTTATCCAGTCCCTCGTCCTTGATTTGCTCCATAACTGCCCAAGACCCCGGAACCAGCCAGGCAACGACATTCTCAGCTTTGTGACGGCCTGCCGCGATGGAGGCAAATGCCCTGAAATCCTCAATCCTGCCATTGGTGCAAGCCCCGAGGAAGACATAGTCCACCTTCTTGCCAATCATCGCATCCCCAGGATGAAAATCCATATAATCCAGCGACTTGCAGAAGGATTCACGCCCCTGCTCCGGTATGGATTCAAGTGCAGGCACTCTGCCCGACACCTCAACTCCCATTCCCGGATTGGTGCCGTAGGTTATCATAGGCTTGATGTCGGCTGCATCGAAAACAATCTCCTTGTCAAACACAGCATCATCATCGCTGCGCAAGCTCTTCCAATATTCCACAGCCTTGTCCCAATCATCCCCTTTCGGTGAATACGGGCGGCCCTTGAGGTAGGCGAAAGTGGTCTCGTCCGGTGCCACGAATCCTCCCCTCGCCCCCATTTCTATGGAAAGGTTGCAGAGGGTAAGACGGCCTTCCATAGTCAGGCTCCGGACTGCACTTCCGGCATATTCCACGAAATAACCTGTGGCACCAGAAGTGCTGATCTGCTTCATTATGTAAAGAGCCAAATCCTTGGCTGTCACTCCCTTGCCCAATTTGCCCTCCACTTTGATTCTCATAGACTTGGGCTTGGACTGGAGTATGCATTGGGAGGCCATCACCATTTCCACCTCGCTGGTTCCGATTCCGAAGGCTATTGCGCCCACAGCTCCGTGGGTGGATGTGTGCGAGTCTCCGCAGACTATGGTCATACCGGGAAGAGACAGTCCCTGCTCCGGCCCCACCACGTGGATTATGCCGTTGCGCGGATCCATCATCCCGAAATATGTCAGTCCGAATTCCCTGACATTTGCATCCAATGTCTCCAGCTGTTTCCGCGAAACCGGATCCTGAACCGGTTTGTCCTGATCGTGGGTGGGGGTGTTGTGGTCCGGCATACAGAAAATTCTCTCCGGACGGAAACACTTGATGCCCCTTGCACGCAGGCCTTCGAAAGCCTGTGGTGAGGTCACTTCGTGGCAGTAGAGTCTGTCGATATAGATCTGCTGAGGGCCGTCCTCAATGCGGTCCACAATATGGGAGTCCCAGATTTTGTCGAATAGGGTATTCATCTCAGACGCTGTGGATTTTGTTCACACAATCCACATAGGCCTCCACCGAAGCGGTGACAATGTCCGTGTTGGACCCGAAGCCGTAATAAATCCGCCCTTCGTGCTCCACCTGCATATGCACCTTGCAGGAGTCGTCGGAACCCTTGGTGACACCCTGGATTGTGAATTCGTTGATGTTGATTTTGCGTTTGACGATTTGCCTGAGGGCATTGATGGAAGCATCCACAGGACCGTTTCCAGTTGCGGCCGCCTCGAATTTCTCCCCGGCTATATCCACTCCTATGGATGCCACGGGTTTCATTCCTATGCCGCTGGTGGCCTGCAGCCAGTCCACCTTGATGACCTGCTCGTGACTGCGGTCCGCACCTGCAAGCATAAGGATGTCGTCATCGCAGACTTCCTTTTTCTTGTCCGCAAGTTTGAGGAACTCCTGATATACCTTGTCCAGCTTTTCCTCGCTGAGCTTGACTCCGAGAGACTCCAGACGGTATTTCAGTGCCGCGTGACCGCTACGGGCCGTGAGGACTATGGAATTGGTGTCCAGACCTATGTCTTTCGGATCTATGATTTCATAGGTGGAGACATTCTTGAGCACGCCGTCCTGATGTATGCCGGAGGAATGGGCAAAGGCATTGCGTCCCACTATGGCCTTGTTGGGCTGCACCGGCATATTCATCAAGTTGGAAACCATACGGCTCACAGGATAAATCCTCGTGGTGTTGATATTGGACTGCAGGTCTATGTCGTTGTGGGACTTGATGATCATCGCTATTTCCTCAAGGGAGGTGTTGCCGGCCCTCTCGCCCACTCCGTTGATGGTCACCTCACACTGGCGCGCTCCATTCAGGAGTCCTGCCATAGTGTTGGCGGTTGCCATTCCGAGGTCGTTGTGGCAGTGGGTTGAGATGATGGCGTTTTCGATATTGGGCACATTGTCACACAGGTACTTGATTTTTGCCCCATATTCTGCAGGAAGACAATAGCCCGTTGTGTCAGGTATGTTGACTACGGTCGCACCTGCGGCTATCACAGCTTCAATTACTCTTGCAAGATACTCATTCTCGGTCCTTCCAGCATCCTCTGCATAGAATTCCACCTCGTCCACAAAATTCCTGGCATATTTCACGGCCTTCACAGCCCTCTCCAGGATTTCCTCACGGTTGGAGTTGAACTTGTATCTGATATGCGAGTCGGAAGTGCCTATTCCGGTGTGGATTCTCTTGCGCTTTGCATATTTGAGGGCATCCACAGCCACATCGATATCCTTCTGCACAGCTCTGGTGAGGGCGCAGACTGAAGGCCAGGTCACAGCCTTGGAAATCTCGATGACGGAATTGAAATCCCCCGGACTGGACACCGGAAAACCCGCCTCGATAACATCGACTCCGAGGGACTCGAGAGCCTTGGCCACCTGGATTTTCTCAACCGTATTCAGCTGGCATCCCGGCACCTGCTCCCCGTCCCTCAGGGTTGTGTCAAAGAAATAGACTCGATTCTTGTCCATAATGCAGGAGATTACTTATTCTCCGGACGGAGTGTGCGAACTGTCTCCGCAGTCTTCCACATCTCGCTGTCCCTGAGGACTTTGAGCTCCTTCTCAAGACCCTCGCGATAGTCCGGCTTGGAGTTGGAATCAATGGAAATCTGAGCCTCTGTTCCATTCTGCACGCTCTCGTAGAGCTGCTCCACTACAGGCTTGATGGCATCGTGGAAACGAGGATACCAGTCAAGGGCACCCCTCTGGGCTGTAGTTGAGCAGTTTGCATACATCCAGTCCATACCCTTCTGGGCAAACAGCGGCATAAGAGACTGGGTAAGTTCCTCAACTGTCTCATTGAAGGCCTCGCTCGGAGTGTGACCGTGCTCGCGGAGCACTTCGTACTGTGCCTGAAGCAGGCCCTGGATTGCACCCATAAGAGATCCGCGCTCTCCTGTGAGGTCTGAAACTGCCTCTCTCTGGAAGGTGGTCTCGAAAAGATATCCTGAACCTATGCCTATGCCGAGGGCTACGGTGCGCTCGTATGCACGGCCTGTAACATCCTGATATACAGCAAAGGATGCATTGATTCCGCGGCCTTCGAGATAGAGTGAACGCACAGTTGTGCCTGAACCCTTAGGAGCCACCATAATCACGTCCACGTCAGCAGGAGGCACACAGCCTGTGCGGTCGCTCCAGGTGATTGCGAAACCGTGTGAGAAATACAGAGCCTTGCCCGGAGTGAGGTAAGGTTTGATGCGTGGCCATACGGACATCACTGCTGCATCTGAAAGCAGGCACATAATGATGGTACCCTTTTCGCAAGCTTCCTCAATGCCGAAAAGAGTCTCGCCCGGCACCCAACCGTCAGCTACTGCCTTGTCGTAGGTTTTGCCCGGACGCTGGCCCACGATCACGTTGAAACCATTGTCCCTGAGGTTCAAAGACTGACCCGGCCCCTGCACGCCGTAACCAATGACAGCGATGGTCTCGCCTTTGAGTGTTTCCCTTGCCTGTTCGAGTGTGAATTCTTCACGAGTGATGACATTTTCTTCTACACCACCAAAATTAATCTTTGCCATAATTTTGAACAATTATTTGGATTTAACTTTTTCTCTTTCTTCAAGATATTTGTAAAGGGGCTCCTGTTTCTCGCGGGAGACCATAATCTGGCCGGAACGCTGGAACTGCATCACCCCGAAACGGCTGAGCTCGTTGTAGAGCTGCTGAGTTTCCTCAGTGGTGCCGACCTTGGAAATTACCGTGAAGTCCCTGTTGATTTCTATGATTTTTGCATAATAGCCCTGGAGTATGTCCTCTATGTTGCCGGAGCCTATAATCTTGTCTGTCGGCACTTTGTACAGGGCAAGTTCCCTATAGACGGTCTGTTCGTCGGAATAGTAAAAGGCCCTCACTATGTCCACCTTCTTCTCCAGCTGTTGCACCACCTCGATAATTTTCTTCTCCACGGTGTAGGTAACTATGGAAATCGTGTGAATTCCCTCCAGCGGGGAGGCGTTTGCAGACATACTGGACATATTCAGGCTATGTCTGGTGAATATGTTGGCCACCTGGTTGAGCACACCGATCTGGTTTTCGGAGTGCAGAACTACCGTATATCTTCGAACCGTGTTGTCCATAATTATAATATGAAAATAAAAAGTTGCCTCAGATTTGAGGATTACTTATACCATTGAGTTTCAGAAATCATTATCTCGTTGACACTTTTGCCCGGCGGAATCATAGGCATCACATTTTCCTGTTCCGCAACGTGGACTATGAGAATGCGGGCGCGCTCGTCAGCGAAAAGCCTATGCACGGCTCCCCTCAATTCCTCACGGGAATCAACCACCTCACTGTCAATGCCATATGCCCGGGCAATCAGAGTGTAGTCCGGATTCATCATCCTGGTTGCGGAATAACGGCGGTCAAAGAACATCTCCTGCCACTGTCTCACATTGCCGAGCCAGTTGTTGTTGAGTATGACAACTTTGACTCCGACATTTTCCTGCATCACCACTCCCAGTTCCTCGATGGTCATCTGAATACCTCCGTCTCCACAGAAAAGGCAAACGGGTCTTGACGGGTCTGCGATTTTTGCGCCTATGGCTGCAGGAAGGCCGAATCCCATAGTGCCCAATCCTCCGGAAGAAATGAAACTGCGGGTCTGATTGAAACGGGAATATCTGGCTGCAACCATCTGGTTCTGGCCCACATCCGTGACCACAATAGCCTTGTTTTCAGTAACTTGGGAAACCATATCGACAACCTCGCCCATCCTTATGTCGCCTGTCTCCGGCTCAAGTTCCGGACGGATGACCCTTTCATCTTCCACTTTTCTAACCTGTCTGAAACTCTCCCTCCACTCGTGCCTGTCGGCGCGGGAAATCTTGGCAGTCAGGGCCTCGAGAACTTTGCGCGCATCAGCATTAATGCCCAAGTCCACCGGCACAAGCTTGCCTATTTCGGATGCATCTATGTCTATATGAATGACTTTCGCCTGACGGGCATAAGTAGAGACAGGTCCGGTCACCCTGTTGTCGAAACGCATACCCACAGCAATGAGCAGGTCACATTCATTGGTTTTGACATTAGGAGCGAGATTGCCGTGCATTCCGAGCATACCCTCGAAATGGCTGAATCCGGAAGGCAGGGCGCTCAGTCCGAGAAGAGTGGAACCTGCCGGTATATCCCCTTTCTTGAGAAAATCCATAAGAGCCTGTTCTGCCCCGCTCATCAATATGCCCTGACCGAAGACCACGAAAGGCCTGGAGGACTGGTCTATCATTCTTGCAGCCTCGTCAAGCTCAGCCTCACAAGCCTCAGCCTCAGGCACATAGCTGCGGATGAAATCGCACTTGGAATACTTGAACTCGGCAAATCCAGTCTGCGCATCCTTGGTAAAGTCCAGCACCACCGGTCCCGGACGGCCTGTACCGGCAATGTAGAATGCCCTTGCCACTGCCCAGGCCACGTCTTCGGCACGCCTGATCTGATAATTCCATTTGGAAATAGGAGTAGTGAGACCTATGATGTCGGCCTCCTGAAATGCGTCCGTTCCGAGAGAACTGGAGGGCACCTGTCCCGTAATCACCACAACCGGGGTAGAATCGGACATTGCGTCGGCTACACCCGTGATGATGTTGGTCGCGCCCGGACCGGAGGTAACGAAGACAACTCCGGGGGTATTCTTCACCCTTGCATAGCCCTGGGCCGCGTGTATGGCTCCCTGCTCGTGACGGACGAGTATATGCCTGAGCTTGTCGGAATAGTTTAAAAGTTTATCATACAAGGCCATTACCTGACCTCCCGGATAACCGAAAACGGTGTCAACGCCTTCCTCCACAAGAGATTGCAGGAGAATTTCGGCTCCGGTAAGCCGGTTCTGTGTCTGGTCTGTTTCCATATCTTTCAGTTTTGTTCCTCCGTGTTTTCAGAAATATCGGGTATTAAGATTGCTATTCAATAATCCTGACTGCACCCTTGTCCGCCGAGCTGACCATTGCAGCATAGGCTTTGAGGCTCTTTGAAACTTCCCTTTTGCGCTCCCAAGGCGTGAATGCCGATTTTCCGCGCGAAAGTTCCTCCTCACGCCTGAGCTGAAGCTCCTCATCGCTGAGACGGACGTTGATTTTCCTTTCGGGTATGTCTATTTCTATGATGTCCCCGTCGCGTACCAGGGCAATGTTGCCCCCCGCTGCCGCTTCCGGAGAAATATGTCCTATGCTGAGTCCTGAGGTTCCCCCGCTGAAACGGCCGTCAGTTATCAGGGCACATTCCTTTCCCAGGTGCATTGACTTGATATAGGAGGTCGGATAAAGCATTTCCTGCATTCCAGGGCCTCCCTTAGGGCCTTCGTAACTTATGACCACGACATCCCCCGCCTTGACTTTTCCGCCCAAAATTCCCTCACAGGCAGCCTCCTGAGAATCAAAGACTTTCGCAGGGCCGGAGAATTTCCATATGGACTTGTCCACTCCGGCGGTCTTGATTACGCAGCCGTCCTTTGCTATGTTTCCGAAAAGCACTCCGAGGCCTCCGTCTGTGGTGTAGGCGTGGGCAAGGTCTCTGATGCAACCATCGCTGCGGTCCGTATCGAAAGTTTCATAATCATTGTCCTGCGAGCCCATCCGGGTGCTGAAACGGTTGGCCGGTGCACTTGAGTAAATGCCTTTTGCCTCTTCCGTAACATTAGGACTATCAATACAATATGCGTCAATCTCCTCAGCCAGCGTCATTCCGTCCACCCTTTTGAGGGAAGTGTCCACAAGACCGCCTTTTGCAAGTTCGTTCATAATGGTGACAATCCCGCCTGCCCTGTTCACATCCTGAACGTGATATTTGTTGGTGTTGGGGGCCACCTTGCACAGGCAAGGCACCCTGCGGGAAAGTGCATCTATATCCGACATCTTGAAGTCCGCTCCGGCCTCATTTGCAACTGCAAGGAGATGAAGCACGGTATTGGTAGAACCGCCCATAGCTATGTCCAGGGCCATTGCATTGAGGAAAGCTCCACGGGTGGCTATTGAGCGGGGCAGCACGGACTCGTCCCCATCCCTGTAGTATTTGTATGCGTTGCTGACAACCAGACTGGCGGCCTTGCGGAAGAGTTCTATTCTCCGGCTATGGGTGGCGACAACAGTGCCGTTACCTGGGAGTGAAAGGCCTATGGCTTCCGTGAGGCAGTTCATTGAATTGGCCGTGAACATTCCGGAACAGCAGCCGCAACCCGGGCATGCGGAATTTTCAATTTCGGCAACATCTTCGTCGCTTACGGAAGGGTCTGCGGACTTCACCATTGCATCAATCAGGTCGAGTCTCTGCGAGCCCATAACTCCTGCCTCCATAGGGCCTCCCGACACGAAAACCGCAGGGATATTGAGCCTCATTGCAGCAATCAACATTCCCGGGGTGATTTTGTCACAATTGCTTATACAAATCATCGCGTCTGCCTTGTGGGCATTGACCATATATTCCACCGAGTCTGCTATGATGTCTCTGGAAGGCAGGGAATAGAGCATTCCGTCGTGGCCCATTGCGATTCCATCATCAACTGCGATGGTATTGAACTCAGCTGCAAAACATCCCTGGGCTTCAATTTCCGCCTTGACTATCTGGCCTATTTCGTGAAGATGAGTGTGACCCGGAACAAACTGGGTGAAAGAATTCACTACGGCAATTACCGGTCGGCCCATCTGTTCCTTCTTCATTCCTGCTGCTATCCACAGGGCTCTGGCTCCGGCCATTCGTCTGCCGTTTTGGGTCACTGCACTTCTGAGTTCGTGTTTCATAGTCCTTTCAAATTGTTACTTCAAATAATATCGAAGCGCTCTTTCCGATTTTCCGGGAAGAGCGCTCCAGTATGCTTTATCACACGTGATGCCATCACTTTCCCGGTCCAACTATCTTAATGACAAGGACTAGCAAGCTAATGACGTTCACGACTACTAACATAATTCCAAAAATTTACTGCGGAAAAGTCCGCTCAATTGCGAGTGCAAAAATATAAAAGATATTTGCAATTGCAAAGGAAAAAATCGATTTTTTTCAGATGCCCATAAGATACCGGACATAGCCGGAAAAAATGCGGGATGAAAAAACTTGTACCCCCGTGCGGAATCGAACCGCAACCGTCAGAACCGGAATCTGAAATTCTATCCATTAAACTACGGAGGCATAGCCCTTTCTGACTGACAATATCAAAAAAGGACTGCAAAGATAATGAATTTTCCAGAATTATATTACCTTTGCGCACCTAAATCTACTTACAAATTGTTATGTCAGCAGCAAAAAGAGACAGTTTCGGCAGCAGTTTCGCAGTCATAATGGCTTATGCAGGCTCTGCCATCGGACTTGGAAACCTATGGAGATTCCCGTATATGGCGGGGGAAAACGGAGGCGCTGCATTCATATTTATCTATCTGATTTGCACACTGTTACTATCCCTTCCCATCTTCCTTGCAGAAGCTGTAATCGGCCGTCACGCGCAGCTCAACGCAGTGGGGTCCATGAAAAAACTCGCTCCCAAGTCATTTTGGAACATTTTAGGTGTACTTTCAGTTTTAACCCCCACCGTGCTGCTTTCATATTATAGCATAGTGGGCGGATGGTCAGTGGAATATTTTCTCCGCTCTTTCAATTTGAATTATGGCGAATTCCTGCCCTCCGGCTACAAAGCCCTGGCATTCGGCACGGTGATGCTCGGTATCACTTGCCTGGTGGTGGCCTGCGGGGTGAAGAACGGGATAGAAAAATTCAGCAAATACTCCATCCCGGCGCTGTTCCTCTTCATAATCATAATAATGATATATGCCCTCAGGCTGCCCGGAGCGACGAAAGGAGTTGAATATCTGATTCATCCCGATTTCTCCAAAATCACAGGCCGGACCATAGTTGCAGCCATAGGCCAGTCCTTCTATTCTATGTCCTTAGGTTCGGGCATCATTCTAACCTATTCCTCCTATGTCAGCAAAAAGGAAAATATGATGACCTCAGGCATCTGGACAGCCATTTCCTCTATTGTCTTTGCAATAATCGCAGGCTTCGCCATAATGCCGGCAGTCTTCGCCAAGGGCATCGACCCTGAATCCGGTCCCGGGCTGCTTTTCGTAACCCTCCCTGAAATATTTGTTCAGATGGGCCAGGCTTCACCTTTCCTGGGCAGGGCAATCAGCGTACTCTTCTTTCTGACCGTAGTTGTCGCCGCCCTCACCTCGACCATTTCCCTTGTGGAACCCGGAATTGCCTGGCTGGTGGAAGAAAAGAGAATCCCCCGCAGGAAAGCCTGCATCATAATGTTTTCAGTGATATGGCTGATTGGGGTCGGAAGCGCATTCTCCCAGGAGATTTTCGGGTTCGTGGACAATCTCTGCTCCAACATACTGCTTATTTTCGGAGCCCTGATTGCAGTGCTCTTTGTAGGCTGGAAAATGGACAAGACCGCTGTACAGGATGAACTCACCAACAAAGGCAGCTGCAACACAGGAATTTACAAACTGGTGTATTTCGCAATCCGCTATCTTGCGCCTGCAACTCTGATTGTGGTCTTCATTTTCAATTTCATATAGCCATTGGGCGCAAGCCGCAGATCATTCGTAACCCTTGTTCTGCTTCAACTTTCCGTTGAGTTCTATGCATTTGCGCGGAATGGGGAATAAGATTGTGTGGGCATCGGTCTCGGAAGGCAGTTGCGGTCTCATATCGTATTCCAGATGGTATTTCCCGAAACGTATGAGGTCCTGACGCCGCCAGCCTTCCAAAGCCAGTTCCAGCATACGCTCTTCCAGAAGGGTTTCCAGATTACACTCCCTTGGGGAAGCTCCGGCCCTTTCACGCACCCGTGCCATAGACGGTGTACCGTCCTGACCGTTGCGCACAAGTGCCTCTGCCTTCATCAGAAGTGCATCCGCAAATCTGAACAGGACTATGTCATTGTCCTGGAGTTTGCCGTTTTCGTAGGCGTGAATATCGGTTTCATATTTGTTGAAGCGGGCCCCCGCCGTGGTCTTGAAAGGGCTGTCTGTCAGATTCGGAGCCACTTCCATAGGGTAATAGACCAGAGGACTCCCATCTTCCGTCAGAACCGGTTCACCTCCCACCTTCACTTCATCGAAACTGAATGTTGCCCATAGCCTCGGATCGGGAGACGGGGTGCCATATCCGAAAACTTGCATTGCCTTACGCGTGGCTGAGGGGCCGTTTTCTGCTTCAAAGCCATAGGCGGCACCGTGGCTGTAGTGGATGGACCGGAACTGGTAATGATATTCCACCTTGTAGGACTCCCTGTCAGCCGGGATGGTGAAGATATTCTCAAGCGACTTCTCATTCCCGGTGCTGAAATTGCTCGAGATCATTGATTCCAAGCCATATATGTCCGCCAGCCTGTCGCAATAAAAGATACAGGTCTCCCAAGCATTCAGCTTGCTTCCTTCCACCTCGAACATTATTGCGGAACCGTCCTGCCCGATTCCGTCCGTGCAGTCGTCATCGGAGTAAATTTCGGCATTCAGAGCCAGTTTTGCCAGCACGAACCACACCACGGGCGCAGTGACCTTGCCGTAGTGCAGACCCTCTTCGTTGCTCCGGGCTATGGGAAGATACTCCAGAGAGTATTGCAACTCGTTGAAAATAAACCGGAATGTCTGACTGCGGGGAGATTGTAGCTCCTGCCATTTATTGTGTTCATCCACTATCGGAATGTTTCCGAACAAATCCATAGCATACCAAAAGAAAATGGCCCTCAGCGCCCTCACTTCTGCAATCCAGGCATTGGTTGTTTCGACACCGCAGTTTTCCGATGATCGCGCCAGCACATCCAGAGATGCGTTGCACCTGCTGATATTGCTGAACAGATAGGTCCATACGGTATAGAGGCAACGGTCAGAGGATTCCCAGGTGTGAAAATATAGGTTCTCCCAATAACCTCCGTCATACCAGTCCCCTCCCCGGATGGGTACAATGACCTCATCTGTGGTGAGGGTGTTGTAGTCGTAGATTCCACGACAGGTGCCCTGCAGGCCTATGGATTCCTGATTACTGCCCAAATTGTTGTAGAGGGCTGCGACTGCATTCCTGTAAACATCTGCCGGAGTGGAGTAAATCTCATCGTGCGGCAAACTGTCCCCCACCTTCACGTAGAGACAGGAAACAAAGCACGGAAGCAACGCGGACAATATGATTAACTTCTTCATTGTCAAAATCTTATACTGAATCCCAGAGAGTAGGTGCGGAAAAGGGGCCAGCACATCTTGTCGTCTATTCCAAGAGTGCTGTTCACCACATAACTGTTTATCACAGGTGTGAGGCCGGAATAGGATGTCATTTGAGCCAGGTTCTTGACACAGAATGAGATACGCAGGGATTGGACAGCCGACTTGGGAAGCAGGAATTCGTAACCCAAGGTCAGATGCTCAATATTGGCATAATCTCCCTTTTCGAGCCAATAGTCGGAAACTCTCTGGTCTGCAATATTTTTCCCGGGGGCCGTTCTGAGCACGTTGTAGGATGGGAATGAAGTCATATTGCTATAGGCCAAAGCCGTTCCGTTGAAGACTTTATGGCCGAATGCCCCATTGATCTGCATTATGAGATAGAGACTTTTCCATCTGAAACTGATACTTGAGCCAAGAGTGAATTTCGGAATTGCCTGCCCCGCCACCTGACGGTCTCCGTAATCACCGAGGTCCACGCTTGAATCGCCGTCAAGGTCCACTATATTATAGCGCCAGGTCCCGTCTTCATTCTGTACAAGTCCTTCACAATGAGGTAGATAGAACACTCCAACAGGCTCTCCCACGATTTGGTAAACCACATTGTTGTCACCTCCGACCTGTCCTGCCCCAGAAACTGAGGCTATGGGAGAAATCCGGTCGGCATCCAGTTCCATCCCCATCCAGGTGCCACTGAGCGATTCCAGACGGTTGCGTTGCCAGGAGACGTTTGCACTTATGACAAGGTCTATGTCACTGGTTTTGACTGGAGCAATGGCAACGCCCAGGTCCACACCCATATTGCTCATTTTGCCAAGGTTGGCGAGCATCTTGTCGTAGGTGAATGGCGGCACGGGCACATCATACACATAGAGCATATTGTCTGTCCTGGAATAGTAGTACTCGATTGTGAGAAGGAAGCGGCTGTTCCACATCCCGAGTTCTGCGCCTATGTTCACGGAAGAAACTCTTTCCCAGCCAATGTCCGGATTGGGATTGTACGTGGTTCCGAGAGCCAGGACGGGATAGCCATAGACAGGCACCATACCGACTGGTTGCGCATAATTGCCGTTCACATAAGAATTGATGGCTCCGATATTTCCGGAACGGCCGTAACCGACCTTGAAATTAAGCGATGAAACGGTTTGGTTGTCAACGAGAAAGTCTTCCTTCTTGACATTCCAGACGAACGAAGCAGACGGAAAGAATCCCCACTTGTGGGCATCGCCGAGCAGGCTGGAGCCGTCGGTGCGGGCATTCAGCGCGAATTTGTAACGTCCCATCAGAAGATAATCGAGCTCAATTCCGAAGGAGAGCAGTTTCTTTTCGAGATAGTTGCTGCCGGTACCACCCAGCGGAATTGAGGAGGCTGCCCCGAGATTGTCGTAACCGAAAAGAGGATTGGCAAGTGAGCGTACCCCAGTCCGGAATCCGGAGTTGCGCTCGACGTGATATTCAGTCCTGATGTGTGATGAGAAATTGTGGTCACCCCAGGTCTTGTCGTATTGCAGGGAGACATTGCACAAAAGGTCGTCCTTTTTGGATTCGCTGCGGGATGCACTGCCTCCATCCGTAAATGCAGTTTCATAGGATGTGAAATAATAAGAGCCGAAAGCATTCAGGGCAAGACAGTCGAGAATATCGTAACTGAATGATGCGTGAGTGGCGATGTTCATATTGCGGCTGTCGTTTTTGGCAGCAATCATCGCGAGAGGCGCACCTATGAGAACGGCGTTGGGATTACGGAAATTTGCTTCCGCGTCGTAGGTGGGATTCTGACAGGCGGCGGAATAGAATATTTTCTTCGGGTCATTCAGTCCATAGTTTCTTGAAAGTGACCCCACTACACCCAGGTCCAGATTTATGCGGTCATTCAGAAGTGTCTGATTCACATCCAGTTTTGTGACTATATTATCGTTGCCCTTGTCCTTGAGCACACTGTTGTCCTGGGCATATCCCACGGATGCCCTGTAGCCGAAAGGACCGGAGCCCCCTCCCAATGCCACATAATGGTTCTGCACGAAGGAAGGACGGGTGAGAGCGGAGTAATAGTTCGTGGAACTGCCTCCGTCGTTGATATACAGGCCTCTGTCCGCTGCCACGGCACGGTATTCATCGGCGGAGAGCATCTGCAGACCGCCGTATGGAGCTGAAACCGCCAAATGGCCCTCATAGGCTATGCGGAACCCCTCTCCGGAGTTCATCCTGGTCTTGACCTGAATCACTCCCGCAGATCCGTCGGAACCATAAGCAGCTGTTTCTGAGGTGTTTTTCAAAATCGTGAAACTCTCGATGTCGGACGGATAGAGAGCGGAAAGAGCAGTGATGTCTGAAATCACTCCGTCAATGATGACCATAGGGTCGTTAGCGCCCAAGATGGAAGAAGATCCTCTCACCCTCACGCTGTTGAGCACCGCGTTGCCATTGATACCGTCGCTGGAGACATTGACCCCGGCAGACTGTCCCTGAAGCAGGTCGAGAGCATTCATATACAGCCCCTTGGCCGGAACAGCCTTCACGGTATCCGTTATCGTTGAAGGCATCTGAAAACCGACTTGTTCCAACGGAGCCATCCTCTTGACCGCCTTCTTCCGCCGTCTCGGAGCTGCATCCACCACCTGGCTTATCAGAAACAACAGACAGGTTATGCAGACTAAAAATTTTCTCATACAACGCAATTTCCGCAAACTTACACAAAATCCGGCTTAAGTCTTTGCGCTGTGGTGATATTTTTTGAGCAAATGTAGAAAAATCATATTTTTACGTAAAAGTTTATTGGGGATGAAACCATCCTCAGCCGTTGCCGGTATTATGAAAAAATTCCAAGAAACTCAGCGAAAATGGCCAGAAATCGACCATTTTCGCTGAGTTTCAAAATCAATTTGCTTTAGATAACAGGCTGGGCTAATGGAGACCGCATCTTTCCATCATCTCACCTCTTTCCAGTCACCGCAAGGAACCTTTACAGTGCGGAGTTTGTCACCGCGGCGGATGACTATGCGCTCAGATCCGGATGCGTTGAGGATGTAGAGACGCTTGCCGCGAGGGGCAGCCTCAACGACGGCGTTGTCCTGATAGACGGCAATTATGAGTTCTGAGTCACTCTCTGCCTCGATGAGCGGGTAGCCAAGTTCGGGGTGATGAGGGCGGAACTCGCTATGCAGCAGAGTCTCGCGGTGCTCTGATGCAAATGCCATCCATTTTCGCATTACAGCAAGATGTTCTTGCGGAATATCCTTCAACATCGCGGAATACTGGATGACTCCGAAAATAGAGTTGATTATCGCGCGTCCGACATTCTCCGGAGTTTCTTCCAGATTCCATTCCAACATATCCGAGTGTACGGCCGTCGAGCCGCTCGTGAGCCTCAGCGAAGCTATTCTCATTCTGTTGTCCTTCGCATTTCCGGGACAGTCGGCGGCGCGGAACATATTGCCGTATTGTCTGATGGCCGGTCCAATGTATTGCTGCCTGAATTCAAGGAGAATGTCCGGCTTTATGGCCTTCAGCGCAGAGGAGACTTCTTTCATCAGCACATTCACCGCCTCACTGACATTCATAATGTCGCGTCCGGCATAGTTCTCCTTTACGGCCGGATCCTCTCCCCGCAGCCCAAAACTGTCGATAAAATCGAGTTTGAAACCATCCAGATGCCAATCTTTCTGCGCCTTACAATACAATTCCACAAGATGTTTTCTGACCTCCGGAAAACGTGGGTCAAGCACGGCGCAGCGGCTGCCCCAGTCAATATAGAGATATTTTCCCTCAAACTTTGCGTATGCTTCGCTGTTGAATCCGACATAAGGCACGCTGTACCAAATCATATATTTCATACCGAGTTTGTGCACTGCGGCGACGTGTGCGGCCATATCCGGAAATTTTTCGGGAGCCGGTCTCCAGTCTCCACAAAAAGCATAACCTCTGTTTCCATCGGCAGTCTGCCATCCGTCATCAAGAATTATGGTTTTCATTCCGAGATCCGCCGCGAGCCTGCATTCTTCTTCGACTGTCTTGTCAGTCACGTTCTGGTGGAACTGGTACCAAGTTGAATAGAGCGGCTCGAAAGCGGCTTCAGGAGTGTCAAAGGCCTGTAGACCCTTTTCTTCCATCATCCACCTGACGCCCTCCTGAATGGTCTCTCCCCAAAACACGCGACGCCCGTCGAGCATAATCCGGGTTTCATAATGGCTCATCGGAGCCTCGGCTTCTCTAAAGAAACGCAGCTCCGAACAGACGTCGCAACCTTCCTCCATCACGCCGAGGGCTGCCTCCACCCGTCTGAAAGTCTCGCTGCATGCGATTGTCAGGCAGTTTGTATCGTTGTCGTCGAAATACTCATAGAGCGGCATTCTGAACGCAAGTGCGCTGGAACCGTTGCTGCTGCCCCAGAACGGGTCGAGATGGGTTCCGCAATAGACGTCCGAACTCCAAGTGTTGAAGGCGCCTTTCTGAGGAAATGTGAAATAGACGTTGAACTTTGCCGGTGCACACGGCTGAGGAGCGTCCATCGATATGCTGATTATTTCTTTCTCTCCATCATTTTCTAAAGATGCGTTGAATTTCCAGTCTCCAGGATTATCGGAAACAATCACAATCTCATCCACAAGCGAACTGCTCAGCACCGGAGCGACAATTGTGCCCTTCGATGCAAAAGGATTGTCCATCCAAGTGCTTTGAGCATGGGAAATGCAAATAGACAGAGTGGATAATGCGATTGTGAGAATGTGTTTGTACATACAAAGTTACTATTTGAATTGTTGTCGGTTATAATTTCTATAACAGTTGAGATGAATCGAAAGTATAACGCAAATATAGTCAATTTAATTCATCTCATTCTTTGTGCTTACTATTTTGACGCCTACTTAGCAAAACCTTATGTGATAGGCTTCGCCCTTGAAGGCCCCGCCAACGACATATTGTACGGCAGTGGGTGAGAACTGTTCCTGCCAGAACTCACTTCCATCGTGCCTCCGTTCCTTTCCAGAGTCCTGTCAAGATATTCTAGACTTGAGCATAAGCTCATTGAACGCCTCCCTGTAGGAGTAGATATCCTTCACGTCATACACCCCTTTCAGAGTGGGTATGAGCTCGTCGAACGAGACCTTGCGGAGTAATTCATAAAGTGTCATATACTGTGTCTATTGGTTTCAGAGTACAAAGAAAGCAAGTTTCACTGCAAGAATATGGCAGCACATTAAAGATTCTGCGACAGGATTTCTTCCTGCCATATTCTTGCAGTGATATATACTATATTTGCAGCATAAAATTCAAAAAACAATGAAACATTACGGCGATTTATATGAGCAGCAAATGAAATGGTTTGAGACCATCGATGCTCTTGAGACACTCCCGGAAGAAGAGAGAATAGAGAAGTACCGCGCAGAGGTGCAGAAGGTGGAGAAAAGCATACTCCGCCTCACGGGAGACCCCCTGAAGCTCTCGTCCAGACGCTGGGAGAAGAGCGAAAGGACTGCCGAAAAGGTCGAGGACCTGCTTGGGAGACGCTACTATCTTCTTTCGAAGATGTTCGAAATCCATTGCTCCGAGGCAGAGGTAAAAAGGATGGAGAGCGTCAATGCACATCTGTATGAACTCACCTGCGACATGTTCTCCAGGACCGGCAGGATGTACCGGAACATCCTCGACCTCCCGATGGACCCCAAGGACGATGACCTCACGGTTGAAGGGACGCTGAAGTACTGGGGAGACTCGGCGCAGGACGTACTCCATCTGGAGGACGACGAGTTCTACGGGTCCGACTTCACGAGGATGATCCTTGTCAACGCCACCCTCCAGAGGGATGTCAAGGGAGACCTGGAAATCATCTCATGCCGTCCATTTTGGAATCCGGGCTGCGGACACAAGTCCTCGATGAGCGACGCCGAACTCGATATTGATAATCATCTTGACGACGGCACAAGCTGGGCGGAAAGCTGGCTGAGGCATCCGAAACTCGACCATATCTGTATGTGCTATGCGACTCATGCAGTCGTGACTCATCAGGACTACCCTGTCCCGGACCTTCTGAGGATGAACACCTTCGAGGTGAAGGTGGACGTGACCGTGCAGCAGATAAGCGAGCAGGACGGGACACGCCTTTTCTGGTGGAAGGACTGCTAAGAGCAGGAGTTCGTGGACAAGTTCATGCATGAGGCACAGAGCCGCCCTTCAGGAGAGAGCCTCGGGGAGTTCGTCTGGAGGAGGGGCATTGAATATTTCGAACTGGAGGAAATCTCCCGGCTTCCGGACTGCCGAAAAGACGACAATTTGGCCGAGGACTTCTTGAAGGCTCTCAGGAAGGTACACAGGAAACATACAGGATTGTAAAATATGGACAACAATGATTGCAGATGGCCGGTGGCCATCGGAACTACAGAGAGCGGCGAAATGATTCTTTCAATAGTTCGTTAAAAATTCAATAAGTTACGCGGCCCTGGCCGTGAATAAAA